>NZ_JAUOEO010000001.1:3175000-3793181 GCF_030540825.1 Flavivirga spongiicola | reverse complement strand
TTCATTAGTTCCAATACCTTTATAGTTGTTATTTGTTAAATACTTGGTGCCTTCTCCAGGCGCTTCATAAGCATTATTAGCATTCGAATCTTTATCAGCAGTATAGGATGCTGTATAGCCTCCTTCTTCAGATAAATCTCTATGATAAGACGTTTCATCTGTTAAATTTCCTGCGAAATTATAATGAGCTTGTAATGTGCCTGTACCTCCTTCTGAAACTGTAATGTACCCCATTTCTGTTTTAGTATCCGACCCTGCACTATTAGTAACCTCTAGTGTAACAGCATAATTTCCTGCTGTACTATAAGTAATTACGGGGTTCTCATCTGTACTTGTACCTGGTGTCCCACCTTCAAAAGTCCACAAGCGACTGTCTGGGTAATTTGATGACGTATCTGAAAAAGTAACTGACTGATTGGCTGTTATATTTGTGCTACTTGCACTAAAATTGGCTACAGGTATTACTGCAGGACCATCAACATTAGTTGTTTTAAATTTTTGTGTATCGTATGACCATGTTATGCCTTGATCATTTTTGATTTTGATTCTATAATAATAATCAGTGTTTCGCTCTAGATTATCTAATATAAACTCATTTACCCCGTTATTAACTGCTATAGGCATTTTGTTAGTCCATTTGTCTTCTTTGGTAAGACCTTCTTCTGTGTCCCAAAATATTTCGGCAGAAGCACCAGTTCCCATATCTAATACATTAAAGCTTAATTTTGCCGATCTGTTTAAAACTTCTACAGGAGCATTATCCGTAAAGGTAGCAGGCATTTTGTATAACTCATCGATGTATGCTCCTTTTAGGTAATCAGGCGTTGCATCTGGGTTGCTTAATGTGAGCGTTTTCTTTTCAATTCCAGGTTCACCCCAGCCTCCCATTTGCATAGAGAATTTATTATTTACAATATTCCAATCTCTAAAACTCAAATTATTTTGGGCTGTGCCACCAACCATGGTATTAATTGGATGCCAATTTCCCGAAGTATCCATTTGCCAGCCTCTATATTGAGTTTCACTTATTACATTTCCGTTTCTAACTTTATGAGCGCCTCCAGGTACTTCTACAAATGCTCCGGTTGTTAAATATTCTATTTCTCCATCGGCATTATATTTTTTACCACAACCATATAATTTCCAATGTCCATCATTGGGGTCTAAATAATAGCTCCAATAGGTGTCGTAGGTTTCTCCAGGAACTTTACGTACTGCTATGGTTTGAACATTGGTATCAACTCCAACATAAGGGTGATCCCCCCGTGGTTTTACTCCTGTACCTTCATGACCGTAAGAACCAAATTCAAGGCCAGGTCCCACTGCTATTAAGTGACTTTCCTGATAAAATGGAGGAACGGGATCATTTTGACCATAAGACCAAAGTGAAAAATTATAACCTCCAAATGTTTGGGTATCTTTATCCCATGTTGAACCTGTATATCCGAAAGGTGTTGTTATTGGTTGATAAAAATCTTGCGATTTACTAATAATAGTAAGTTCGTGTACACTAATTTCAATAGGTTTTGTACTTTCTGTTTCCCATTTGCAGTGTACTGCTTTGGCCCGATAACGGCGCATCACATTTTCTGAATTTTTTGCGGCAGGCCCCGTTAAATGCAAATTATTTAAGTTTCCTACACCTATACTAGTATCTTCAAGTGATTTTAACTGCAACTTAACGGTATGAAAACCTACAGAAACGTCTTCAAAAGTTACCTCATTTTGAATAACATAAGTATCTAACGCACCCGTTGCTGATAAAGTAATTTCTTTACTGTTATTATCTAAATAAATAAGTAGCTTCGATCCTTCCTGACTTGCCAGAATTCCCATTTCTGGTTTAATAATTAAGTCTCCTTCTGTTTTTATATCTATACCAAAAATGATCGTATCTGTAAGTACTTTCCAATCAGTTATATAATCATAATATTCATTTTTATTATACTCATTACCTGTTGTTTTGTCTCTTAAATGTGCCAACAAGTTACCTGTAGGGCTGAAAAAACTTTCATTTGGAGTAAACGTTAATGTTTCAAAGTCCGTATTATCTTTAGGATCTTCTTTAGGGTCTTCTACCTTAGGATCTACAGGGTCGTCATCTTTTTTAGAACATGCCGATAATGTTAAGCTTGTAAATACTAAGAATAAACTTAAGGTGAATATATATTGTTTTAGTTTCATAGCTTTCTTTATTTTGTATTATAGATTGCTTCTAATTCTTTTATTATAAAAGTTTCGTTTTCCGGGGTTTTGTGCTCTCTTTTTATAATTTCAAATAAATTTTCAACTATTTCCGGATGTTTATCTGCTATATTATTTGTTTCTGCCAAATCATTGTCTAAATCATAGAGTTCAATGGCTTTATTACCTTTCTTTATGTTTTTCCAAAGGATCTTCCATTTACCCATTCTCACCGCAACCTGACCGCTATATTCAGGATATTCCCAGTATAGATACTCATGTTCCCTTTGGCTGTTCTCTTCATTTCCTGTTATAAGTGTATTCTTAAAACTGATTCCATCTGTATCCTTAGGAGATTCTATTTTTGCAATGTCACATAAGGTTGGCATAACATCCCAAAAGGCTGAAATATGACTGGTAGTTGTACCAGCTTTTATTTTCCCAGGCCATGAAGCTATCATTGGAACTCTTATTCCTCCTTCATGTAAAAAGCCTTTTCCTCTACCATATTCACTATTAAACGGGCCTCCGCTATTAAACCAAGGGGAATCTGTACCTCCGTTGTATGTTGGTCCGTTATCTGATGTAAACATGATTATTGTATTATCATACTTACCTATCTTTTTTAAATGTGCTACTAGTTTTCCCACATTCTCATCTAAATAAGATATCATGGCCGCATAGGTGGCATGTGGATATCTGTTAGGAAAGTAGCCTCCATTTCTTGATCCTTTTTTATACTTTGCTGAGTATGGTTCTTCGCCTCCAAACTTTTCTACATAATGATCCACCCACTTTTTTGGTGCTTGAAGTGGTGCATGTGGTATAGGGCTTGCCCAGTACAAAAAGAATGGGGCTTCTTTCGTGCTGTCTACAAATGAAATTAATTTTTCAAATGAAATTTCCGGAGCATAAACAGGCTGGTTATATTTTTCATAACTTTCAAGAGCATAAGGGTCTTCATCTTTACCTAGTTTTGTAGAAGGTGCAATGGTATCATTGGCTGTTAAATGATATCTAAGGTCATTTTCATATAGATGTACAGGATTGTACGTATGTGCTTGTCTTTGACAATTGTATCCGAAAAAATAATCAAAACCCATCTTTGTTGGAATAGATTCAGTATGTGGAGCTCCTAAGCCCCATTTTCCAAACATACCTGTCTTATACCCTGAGTTCTTTAATAGGCTTGCAATAGTAATCGTTTCTTTTGGGAATGGTCTTTGGCCTTCAAGCGTAGAATCTTTAACTACTTTTTTATAATTCCATACATCTCCCTTTTCTCCACGTGTATTCCATTCATCATTACCTCTAATGTAAGAATGCCCCATATGTTTGCCTGTCATTAAAACAGATCTTGCCGGTGCGCAAACCGGAGCTCCAGAATAATGTTGGGTAAATAGCATACCCCTTGAGGCTAATTCGTCAATGTTTGGTGTTTCAATTTTTGTTTGTCCGTATGCTCCCAATTCACCATACCCTAAGTCGTCTGCCAAAATATAAATGATGTTAGGCTTTTCTGCATTTTTAGCAGGCTCTTTTTCTTTAGTAATGCATGAACAAAAGGCAGCACATATTATTACAAGACATATTTTGTATTTTAAATCCATTATGCGGTATTTTAAAAGGTTATGATAAGCTGACGAAACGAACTAAATCATTTAAATTTTAGATAAAAGAGGGTATTTAAAGTTTTAAATACCCTCAAAAATTATAATCAAACTAACTCAAAAAATTCGATTATGTCTATTAATCAATTTCGCTTAAAGTTAAAACTTCTGCAGGCGTTAATACGGTGTCAAATATCCTAACATCATCCATAGTTCCTTGCCATACAGAACCTCCCAATTGGGAACCTATATTTACATCGGTCTCTCCTGTATTACCAGTATTAATAACTGTTATACCAGAAACAGAAAAATCTTCAGTACCGTCTACATATATCTTTATAGTATCGCCATCATAGGTATAAGCTACGTGATGCCATGTTCCATCATTAACAACCGTTGAAGCATTGTGTCCGCCCCCTTGGTACTCATAACGTAAAACACCAGTATTTTGCATCTTAAATGAAGAACGACTAAATGTACCAGCATTACCCCAATGTACTAAACCTGATGTTCCTGCATGGGTTGTTTTTATCCATAACGCTACAGATCTTGACCCAGCACCATTTACTCCGGTATAGCCGGGAATGGTTAACGGATTAGATCCACTACATACATAAGCACCACCACCGCCAGGTCTAATGGCATATTGAGTTGCACCACCAGCGGTTGCCGTGATATCTTGTATACCTTTATCAAGATCACTATCTAAATTATCATCATCAAATGTGTATCTCACTTGTGCCTTAGTGTCAATATCTACAATTGGTGGTGCTGTTACTTCAATATAATCTACTAATACCGTTTCATCGGCACCATGTTCGTTACGCACGGTTAGAGTCACATCATATACTCCAGCACTTTGATAAAGAACAGTGGGGTTAGCTTCATTACTGTAACTTGGTGTTGCTCCCGGCATGTTCCAGGTCCATAAACTTGGTGTGCCCGTTGAAGTATCAGTAAATGTTACTGAACTTCCGAAAAATACAGAAGTCTCAGATGCGGTAAAAGATACTACCGGAGCAAGATCTGATTTTACAATGTCTCCTTTAAAATAGCCATCATCGTTCGTACAAGAAAAAAGGAGCATGACCATTGCCAAACTCAATGAGGCACTTTTTATATATTTTTTTATATGATTCATCTTCTTATAATTTTTGTTGTTAATTCTATTACCATCCTGGGTTTTGTTCTAACTGCGGGTTAATCACTAATTGATCGGTTGGTAATGGAAACAAATAGTAATGATCTGAAAAAGCTGGAGGAGTTCCAGGTACAGTCTGTACATACCCTTCGGATGCATCATTTTGGATAGGGACTCTATTGTTCTGACTAGCTGCTGTAATCCATCTGCCTAGTTTAACTTCTGAAGCATAGTCCATTTTTTTCCAACGTCTTAAATCTTCTCTTCTGAATCCTTCTGCCATGAGCTCTATAGCACGTTCACGTCTTATTTCAAATAATACAGGATCTACACCTGGGTCTCCTGTCGGATCAAAACTTGCATCTATATTTCCTATCACTATGGGTGCTACTTCTCCCCTAACTCTCAACTTGTTTATCGTTTGATCTGCTATAGATTGGTTAAATTGACCTAGTTCAAATGTAGCCTCCGCATAATTTACCAATATTTCACCCATTCTATATATAGGAGCATCGGCAAAATCAGCTGAAGAAGTTCCTGTATTGTGTTGGTTATAATGCCTCCAAACTCTATATCCAGAAAACGTTCTATTAAAACCAGCAACTCTATTTTGATTGAAGTTAGGTACTCTTGAAACTAAGTTTCCTCTCCAGTTTAAGTCCGGAAGGCTCTTGTGAAGATTATCACTAATGCTTTCGTAAACCGAAAAATATTCTTCGTCTGCTGGGTTCCCTGTTGATGTCCATGTGGTATTAGTAACTCTGGTTACAAAATATGGTGCTGGTGTCATATAAAGTAATCGGTTATCCCTGTTTCTAAATTCAGCAAACATATCCCTATCTGCCTGATATTCTGGCGTAGTAGGATTGGTTACACTTAGACCATCTTTAGTTAAAAATTTATCGATACCTTTTCTCGTAATATCCCAGGTTGAGTTTGATGCCCTAAATGTTGTAGACATATTAGACCAGTTTTCTTCTTCATTATATTCTTTATATAATATAATGCCATTTACTCCATTTAAAGATTCACTATTATGAAGTTCATCAAATTTTGGATGAAGGTTAGGAAATTCATTTATCAATTTTTCTGAGGCCGTAACACTTGCTTCCAAATATGTAGTAGCATTGCTTAAATTATGGTATTTTCTCCAAGTGCCCTCAAATAATCCGAATTGAGAGATTAGTGCGTTAACCACACTTTTATCTACTTCCTTTTTCTCTAAGGTCACATTATCTTTAATATGCGCTTCTGCCCATAACAAGTCTCTCAAAATATTTGCCGCTACCTCATCTCTGGGTGTTCTTGGTCCGAATAATTCCTCAGATTCATTGGTTGCTAATTCTTCCAACCATGGCACATCGCCATACGTTTTCATTAAATTGAAATAATTGAATGCCTTAAAAAATAGACCAACACTTAACCAATGATCTTTGTCAATTTGTTCTAAGTTAGAATCTGGCACATTTTTAAGTAACAGATTGGCTGCTCTTATTTGGCGGTAAGGTACATTCCATTGATCTGATGCCCCGGATAGCGTCACTCTACCCCAAATATAATCTCTACCTGTACCATTGGTGTTTATTTGAATTAAATCAGCATCTGCTTCTCTATTTAACCCAAAGCCTGTACCTGGCCTTCTAGTTAGATCACCATCGATTCTGATTTCTGTTCTTTCATTGTGTGCTTCAAACATTTCATAAAATTGCCATGCATAGGCTTGTATGGCACTGTTTGTACTAAACGTATTCGTTTCCGCAAGTGAATCCTGTGGTAATTTTTCTAAAAAATCATCATTACACGCCGTTATAAAAAGTAGGAGTAATGAAAATGTTATTAAGGTTTTTATATTTTTCATTGTTATAAGTTTTTAATTAAAATGATAATTGGGCTCCTATTGCTATATTTTTCATAACGGGATAAGCTCCATCTGCATTTACATCAGGATCTATACCTTTTGGTAGTTGATGAAACGTATGCAAATTTTCACCACTTACAAACAATCTGATTTTAGTAAATTTAATTTTTTCTAAAATATCTCTTGGTAAAGAATACCCCAACGTAATGTTGTTTATTCTTATATACGAAGCGTCTCTTAAATATTTAGTTTGAGTTCTTCTACTATGTCCATAATTTCCTCTATCTCCTGAGAAGTTAGCATTATTACCATATATTCTAGGATAAAAAGCATCTTGATTATCTGGTGTCCATATATCTAATTGATGCTTAAACATATCATCAAACTGTCCTATATAAGGCCAAGCTTTTGCTCCTGTTAGATTTCTGTCTCTTTTACCTACACCACTTAAAGCGAATGAAAAATCGAAACCTTTATAAGAAGCATTTCCATTTAAACCAAATATGTAACCTCTTCTACTATTACCAATTATTTTTCTATCACCTGGGTTTTCTAAAGTATTTTCGCCGTCAGTTACAATACCATCACCATCTAAATCCACATATTTAACATCTCCAGGATAAGGAATAGCTCCAGATTCAAAAGCTACCACACCATCTTTAAGTTGTCTGTTATCACCATTTAAATTGGCATCTAAAGTCCCATCTACAAAATCATCTATCGTATAGTAACCATCTGTAACATAACCCCAAATTTCTCCAATGGTTTGCCCCTCATAAAAGTTGGTCAATAATCCTGCAGGGTTATCGAACTTTGTGATTTTAGTTTCGTTATTAGACATGTTAAAATTTAGTCCATATTTAAAATCACCTTTACCTGCTCTCCAGGCTATATCTGCTTCCCAACCTTTCGTTTCTAAATCGCCGGCATTGGTTACCGGAGCATCGGTACCTAAAACTGCTGGGAGTTCTGCACCGGGAATAAGCATATCTAAGGTTCTATTCTGATAAACCTCAAAAGTTGTAGATAATCTATTACTTAAAAATGCTGCATCTAAAGCTAAATTAGTTTTTTGTGCTGTCTCCCAAGTTAGTGATGGACTTACTAATTGTCCTGGCTGTATAGTCGTGTAACGTACTCCAGATTCATTTAACAACCAAGTGTCTCTTGGACTCCACTGCGAAATGTAAGGATAAGGATTTCCTGGAATATCTTGATTGCCAATCTCCCCGTAAGACCCTCTAAACTTTAATAGAGAAACCCAATCTGCATCTGCCAAGAAAGATTCTTTTTTAACATTCCATGCTCCTGAAAACGATATAAATGTACCGTAACGATCACTTCTAGGAAATTTAGAGGAGCCATCATGTCTTATGTTTCCCTCTATAAAATACTTTTCCTTAAAATTATATTGAAGTCTTCCAAAATAGCCAACAACCGCTGTTTCTGTAAAAAAATCACCACCATCGATAGTTCCAATAGCTGCGTCAATAGCCGGTACATCTGTTGATAGTAAATTTAACCTATTAATATTAAATCCATTCGAGAAACTGGTTTCCTTATTATAACCAGCCATAGCATCAATATTATGTATCTCATTAAAGCTTAAACCATAGTTGATATAAAAATTAAAAGCGTTTTGCTCATACTCGCTAAAATTTTTGCTTACACTGGTTAAGTCTGGATTAGAATTGTTAGGTACATACTGTGCTCTATTCACTGTTCGTAATTGAATATTTGATCCTTTAGTGGTTGTGTTACCACGTTCGAAAGTAAATTCTCCAGAAAATTTCAATCTATCTATAGGCTCATAAGTTACCTTTTGAAACATACGTATGACATCTGTTTTAACTTTAGTATGTGGTAAAAGGCGCTCTAAATTATCTGGAGAATCGAAAGGTAATACAGAACCATCTTCTAAAGTATAATTTCCGGTAGGCAACCATACAGGCTCATTGATAGCTTGATTATATCTCCCGATAGGATTAGATCTTTCACTTTTTCTATAAAATATATTTGTAGTTGATTTTATCTTTTTTCCTAAATCCGTATCTAAAAAAGCATTAATATTATATTTATCGAAACTATCGTTATCGGTCACGATAATACCATCCTCTTCACTGTAACTAGTTGAAACTCTATAAGACGATTTTGCACTTCCTCCACTAAAAGAGAAATCATGTTTAATTACAGTACCTTGACTATCTAAAAGTTGCTCTATAGGATACGTTTCTTTTAATGGGTAGTTAAAACCATCAGCATCTAAAACGGTTCCTGTAGGGTAGTTACCTGGGTTTACTTTATAATCTTCTAAGTAACCTAGCCAAGTGTCTACACTTTGATTTGACCAATAGTTAGTAATTCCAGCTGTCTTTAATACGTTAATAAACTCGTAAATTGATGGCTTTTCTGGTAATTGTACCGGAGAAGAAAAACTTACTGTACTTCTATAATCAAATTTTATTTTTTGATCTCTCTCTGGTTTTTTAGTCGTGATTAAAATAACTCCCCAAGCACCTCTAGCACCATAAATAGAAGACGCTGCGGCATCTTTTAATATGGAAACATTTTCAATATCATTAGGGTTTATATCCTGTAACGACATTTCAACATTATCTACAAGAATTAATGGGGGTGTTGCATTATTAATTGATCCAAACCCTCTTAATTCAATAGAAGTATTATTTCTTCCTGGTTGTCCTGAAGAATTTACAACGAGTAAACCTGCTGCTACACCTTGTAGCGCCGTACTTACCGTTGTAACAGGTCTATCTCCCAATACTTCATCCATTTTCACCGTAGTTACTGCCCCACTAATGTTCGATTTTTTTTGGGTACCAAAACCTACAACGACAATTTCATCTAGTTTTGAAGCGTCTTCGGTTAGTGTTACATCGATAGTTGTTTTACCACTAACAACCTGTTCTTGGGTAATATAACCCAGAAAAGACATTACGAGGATGTCATTCTCACTAACAGTAATTGTATAACGTCCATCAAAATCTGCAGCTGTTCCTTTTGACGTTCCTTTTACAATAACCGAAGCTCCGGATAAGGGCAAACCGTCCCCATCTGTTATAGTTCCTTTAACGGTTTTCTGCTGTGCTTGCATCGAACTGGTAGTGACCAGAAAAAGCAGTAGTAATCCATTAGTTATTAATTTTTTCATAAGTGTAGTTTAAATTAGCATTAATTTGTTTTGTTAGTTTTTTTTTGATTTTTTTATTAGTAATTATTTTATCATACATATTGGTTTTTAGTTAATTATGTTACTTTATCATTCTCGTTTACTAAGAATTATTTCTTTAATATTTTTAATACGTGTCTTTTATCCAATTATATGGCTTACGATTTATCCACCTACCTCGAGTAAAATCTGGGAAATCTTGTGGTTCACCGTTATTTTCAATTGACAACTCTGATAGTGGTGTTACTGCGCTCCATGCAGCGGCATCATAAGCATCCATTGGTGGTGCTATATTCTGTTTAGCAGATTCTACAAAGGCATTCATAACAAAGAAATCGATGCCTCCATGACCGGCTTTTTTTGCTCCTTTTCCATATTTCTTCCATAAAGGGTGATCATATTTTTCAAACCACGCATCCATGGCTTCCCATCCATGTCCTTTTGTTACACCTTCAACATGAATACGTTGGGTATGGTAATCAAAATCTGTTAACCCCTGCACACCTTGTACTTTAAATCCTAAAGAATATGGATGTGGCGTGTTTACATTATGAGTTACTATAATGGTCTCACCATTAGATGTCTCTATAGTTGAGGTTATAATATCTCCCTGCTTCCATTTTAGTTTTGCATTCGGATGATCCTTACCTCCATTATCAACAATATATTTATTTAGACCTATTGCTTTGGTTGCATGCGAGGTTAACGACAAGAAGCGATTGCCTCTATTTATATCTGCCATAGTAGCTACTGGTCCTAAGCCATGAGTTGGATATACATCCGCATTTCTTAATAGTGAATGTTGGGTTCTCCAAGCGGATTCAGAAATACCTTTGCTACCAAACTCTACGCCTTTACCATAAGCTGTTTTACCATCATTTAATTTTACACCCCTTAAATCATGTTGGTATCCGCATGTAAAATGCAATAACTCTCCAAATACATTTTGCTTAACCATATTTAAAACTGCCAGTACATCTCGCCTGTAATTTACATTCTCAAGAATCATTAAATGTGCTCCCGTTTCTTCATGGGTATTCACCAAATCCCAACATTCTTCTAATGTGTTTGCTGCCGACACCTCTAATCCAGTGTACTTACCTGCTTTCATAGAGTCTACAGCCATTTTTGTATGCCACAACCACGGGGTAGCTATAATGACAGCATCCACCTCTTTTAATGCTAGCAGATTTTTGTAATCATAATCACTTTTGCCAAAAACCTGTGGTTTTTCTTTATCTGCTTTTGAAACTTTATCTAAGGCTATCTCTATTCGTCTTGGATCTATATCGCAAATAGCAGTCACCAAAACATCATCCCTACGTAGCATATTTGCAAGATGGTTTGTCCCTCGTAGCCCTACTCCTATCATCCCTACTTTTAGTTTATCAGTCTTTATACCACTATTTATTGCAAAGGATATATTTGGTGCCAAAGCCATTCCTGCTCCAACTATGGCCGAGTTCCTTATAAAGTTTCTTCTTTTATTCATTATATTTTATTTTGCGTTAATCTTATATGCTTTTAATAGACTTGTCAGCACATTACAAATATGTCGATATTTTAGACTAATTAGAGTAGGCTTATTTAGCTAAAACTTCTTGTATTTTGTTCAAATTACACTTTTGATTAATTTGCCTACCATTTTTGATTAATATGTCATTTACAGTCATTTAACCACTGTATTACTATAAAATATACGATATTTTGATCATTAAACCTTTCTTTAATAAATCTAAACATGTAAATTTGAATAACACCATTCATAATAATGAATATCCGTTTTGTGTTACATCGTAGGTTTACATGTTATATCGAACTTGATTAGATATGAAACGAGTGAAATACCCCAATGGCGCTGCCTCGAGGATAACTCGTTTCAAAAAATTCTTTATTAAAATTAATGGCTTATACTCTCAATTAAGATGAATTATTACTCAAAAATTATAATATCATTTAGATTCATGCTTTTTGTTAGCATGTTAAGTTTTGGACAAGAAAAGTCGAACTTTATAAAATTGAATCGAGGTTTTACTGCTACCTCGAATGTTGTAGAAGATAAATTTGGATTTATCAGGATATCCAGTAGTGATGGAATTTATAAATATGATGGATATGATTTTTCTTTAACTACCTATAAAACACTTTTTGGTACCAATTTCAAAAGAGACCGGGATTACTTAATGACTAGGGGCAATCATGATAATATTTGGATATCTACATTTAATGGAGAATTAACAAAGTTGGGGGCAAATGGCGTTAAGGTTTCTTATAAAGAGAAATTAACTCATAATAAAGAGCCATTGCAAATTACAGCCATTAAGCCAGATAATGATAATGTATGGTTTGGAGCAGTTAACGGGACCCTTTTTAAGCACCGTTCCAATACGACTAAAATAGATAGTATTGTTTCACTGCCTAAGATAAATGGATTGAATCAAACCGTAAAAAGTATTGCCATTACAAATCCGGATGATATATGGGTGAGTACTTTTATCGGGAAAATTTACAAATATTCTTTGTCGACCAAGGTTTTACAACGATTAGATACGCATCTAAATAATGTAACACAAAATGTAAGAATAACTAATGACGAACATGGGAAGCTATGGATAGCTACAGAGTTGCAGGGGTTATATAGTTATGACACAAAAAATGGAGGGGCTATTAAACAGTATGATAACCTTGATTCCTCAAGTGTTGATTCAAAACACCATATGTTTATTTCCATTTTTTGTGATAGTTCAGGTATTATTTGGGCGGGAACAGACGGTGATGGATTGTATAGTATTGACCCTCGAACAGATAAAATTAATGTTTTTAAGCAAGAAGAAACTAATAAATTTTCAATTAGCAATAATACAGTTACTCATATTAGTGAAGATGCAAAAGGAAATATATGGATCGTGGCAAAAAAAGGAAAAATTAATATTCTTCCTAAGAGCAATAACAAAATAAGTTACTATAGTGGTTTGGAAAGTAACGCTCCGGAATCTGTTCTTTCAATTTTAAAATCTTCAGACGGGTCACTCTGGTTTGGAACAGATGGAAAGGGATTAAACAGGGTATTTCCAAATAACACCAAAGTACAATATGATTTAAACAAACGAGGAAAGTACTTTTTTGAAGGCAGGTACATTCAAAGCCTTCTTGAGGATGCCAAAGGAAATATATGGATAGGGACTTATCAAAAAGGATTATGGGTTTTTAACCCAGATTCAAGCTTATTTACCAAAATAAATACTGTAAACTCATCGGGGAATTACTCATCAGACGTGAGGTCTTTATTCAAAGATTCAAAAAACAGGATATGGGTCACATCTGGAGCCGCAATTAATGTTTTTTCAGATCAACGAGAATTATTAGCGATTTTTGATTATGATGCAAATGGGTTATTTGGAAATATGTCCATGAGTATTTGTGAAGATGAAAATGGCGCGATTTGGCTTGGAATAAACCCGGGGAGTTTGTTTAAATTCAATGAAGATTTGAACGCTATTAGCAAGTCTTATTTTACAAAGCATAACTACTACGTGAAGCAGCCTGGAGATTCACGTAATTATAACATTCACTCATTAGTACCTGATTATAAAGGGTTTTTATGGATTTCTTGTGCTTCCGGGATGCTTATAAAATATAATTTGATCAATAATACTTTTGAGTCTTTTGCGGATAGAGATCATTTTGACGGTATTGTGATTAGTAGTGTTTTAATTGAAAACCCGAACAATTTATGGTTTAGTAGTATTAATGGCATTCACCATTATAATTTGAAATTTGATGTGTTTAAATCGTATTACCAAATGGATGGATTTCAAAGTAACAATTTTGTGAGGAGAAGTTCATTTAAAGATTCTGATGGGACTCTATATTTTGGAAACGAAAATGGTGTGAACTCTTTTTTACCTACAGAGATAGACAAAGAAGATACCACTGCAAAATTGTACATAAATAATATAGAAATATTAAATAAGCCTGCAAGTTTGATAGTTGCCGATCAGGTGAAAAAAGATGTAGAGTATGTGAGAGATTTGAAATTGGATTCAGATCAATCTTCTTTTTCATTTCAATTTTCTGCAGTTGATAATATACTAAATACTAATTATCATTATGCATATAAACTCCACGGATTTGATACCGAATGGATCGTACCAAAAAAAGAGCGTATAGCAAGTTATACAAATATCCCTTACGGGAATTATACTTTTGAAGTAAAAGCTGGTTCAAGAAAAGGTGCATGGAATATAGACCCAATAGCTATAGATCTCTATATTAAGCCACCTTGGTGGTACAGTACACCTGCATATATAGCTTATCTTATAGGTAGTCTGTTATTAATTTACGGCATTGTATTATGGATACGGTTAAAAAATAAATTAGTAAAAGAAACCTGGCATAATAATAAAGAAAAGGAACTGTATGCGCTTAAAATGAATTTCTTTGCTAAAATGTCTCACGAAATTCAAACTCCATTAACATTAATCCTTGGTCCCATAAGAGATATGTTAGAGCGTGCTGGAACGAATGGGAATCAATTATTAAAACAGCGCTTAATAATGATAAACAATAATGCCAATCGTTTGTCTAGAATTGCGATGGAATTAATGACCGTAAGAAATAAGGAGCTGGGTAAGTTACGTTTGTTCGCTTCTAAAAATAATTTAATTGATGATTTAAAAAGAATCGCCGTATCCTTTAGTGAACAGGCAAGATTTAAAAATATAGATTTTATTCAAAAATACCCTGAAGCCCCTATTAATATATGGTACGACAAAGATAAAATTGAACATGTTATTTACAATCTGTTATCCAATGCATTTAAATTTACTCCTAAAGAAGGTAAAGTAAGTCTTAAAGTTACTTTAAATAGAGAGGATCAATTTGTTAAAATTTCTGTAGTTGATTCTGGACCAGGTATTCCAAAAGAAGAACTTGAAAACATTTTTAAACTCTTTTATCAAACCGATTTAGGCAAACACAATAAAGGTATTGGTATTGGACTTGCTCTTACAAAAGAATTAATATCTCTGCACCATGGTGAAATTAATGTGGATTCTTCTCCCGAGGCTGGCACCTGTTTTTCTGTTAAACTGTCTACTCAAGAGACTATCTTTTCTGAAGATGAGAAAATTTATATTGAAAACTCCAACCACATATCTAACACTTTAGAAAAAGACTTTAATTTATTAGAAAAAAACCTCAACTTAAAAACTGTTGAAAACCCTGAAAAACAGTATACGCTGCTCATTGTTGAAGATAATATTGAAATGCAAATATTTTTAAAGGATGTTTTAGATAACACTTATAATTTACTTATAGCTAACAATGGCAAAGAAGGTATAGCTATGGCTGAAAATAACATTCCTGATTTAATAATAAGTGACATTATGATGCCTCTTATCGATGGTCTTGAAATGTGTAAGATTTTGCAAAAAAAGAAAGTAACATCGCATATCCCAATCATACTTCTAACTGCTAAAAATACGACTACAACAAAAATAAAAGGGTTGAAATATGGCGCTATTGAATACATAAAAAAACCTTTTAATTTTTATGAGCTATTATTAAAAATACATAATATCCTATCATCTAAGGAAAAAGCATTATCAAAATACAAAACAGATTTAATAAGTTCTCCCGAAGATATTTCTACGCCTTCTAAGGATGATACTTTTATGGTACGTCTCGTTGAAGAATTGAATGAGCAAATAGAAAACCCCGATTTTAAACTAGAAGAACTATCCAAATCGCTTAACATGAGTTATTCTGTTATTTATAGAAAATGTCAGGATATTACTGGAAAAACGCTGATTGAGTTTGTAAGATCTCTCAAATTAAAGAAAGCGGCCTTATTAATTATTCAACATGGTTATAACATTTCTGAAGCGGCATACATGGTTGGTTATAAAGATTCAAAATACTTTACAAAGTGTTTTAAAGAAGAATTTGGTATCCCTCCTGCTGCAATAAAAAGAGAAACAAAAAAAACAAATGTAGAAGATGTCATAAAAAAGTACAAAATACAATTATAAATCTACACAACTTTCATAATACCCCATATTAGCGTTATAATTTAACTGACCTTCCATTATTTCTTGGGACGTGTAAAACCCCAGCAAACTATAATACCTAATTGTAGTGAGGAATTTATATATAAAAAGCTTCGGTTTTTTTTCTAAATCTAGAACATTTGATTCCAATTGCTTAAAGATTAACTGTTGTTTTTCTTCAGATATATTAAAATACATCTCCAATAGGGTCTTATAGTCTTCCTTTGTCCCCTTTAAGGATACTTTTTTATAAATATTGTGAAACGTATTATCGAACTCCAAATAGCCTTGATTAAATAATTGCTGATCTTTTTTAGTCATCGTATGTGCGATCATTTTATCTATAAACTGAACAATATTTAACTCTACCCCTCCAGGGGTTTCTGATTTTGGCAGCATAATATCAACTAAATGTCTTATCATATATTCTTGTGTCCTATTCAAATAATCAGGAACCCATTCCTGTTCATTATTGCTACAAGCATTAAGAATACTTAACAAAGTTGGTGTCGCTATGGTAACTCCAAAAGTCAGTGAAAGGTTTTTAATAGCATCTCTTCTATTCATAACTATAAAGCGTTTTCTTTTAATTGCTTAACAGCGTGGTTTACAGCTCTAGCAGTTAATGCCATATAAGTGAGGGAAGGGTTTTGGTTTCCAGACGATGTCATACAAGCACCATCTGTAACATAAACATTAGAAACCGCATGTATTTGATTGTATTTATTTAGTACTGAAGTGCTAGAGTCATTCCCCATTCGGGCGGTGCCCATTTCATGAATGGCATGACCGGGGTAACAAGGTTCATCAAAACCTTTAACATTAGAAAACCCAGCAGCAGTTAACATATTAATAGCTTCTTGCTGCATGTCCTTTCTCATTTTTATTTCATTTTCCCTAAACGCTGCATCAAACGTTATGGTTGGCAAGCCCCACTCATCTAATTTATCATAATCTAATGTCATTTTATTTTCGTGATAAGGTAAACATTCCCCAAACCCGGACATCCCTATACGCCATGGACCGGGTTTTAATAAATCTTCTTTTAGGGTTTTCCCAAAGCTCAATTCTTTTATAGCCCTTCTCCAATTTGTTCTGCTTGCACTTCCTTGAAAAGAATAGCCTCTAAGAAAATTTTGTTTAGAGTCTTTATCATTCAAATTTCTAAACCTAGGTATGTGAAAACTTGCAGGGCGGCTTCCTATATAACTTTTATTTGAAAAATTAGTTGTCGTTCCAGAGGCTCCAACTCTAAAATGATGATCCATTAAATTATGTCCCAACTCACCACTGTCATTTCCTAAACCATTAGGGAATCGTTTAGACCTGGATTGTAATAAAATACTAGTTGTAGCTACAGTTGAAGCACAACAAAAAATAATTTTTGCAGAAAATTCGATCTTCTTTTTGGTAATAGCATCAATAATTTTAACGCCTTTGGCCTTTTGTGAGTCTTCATCGTAAACAATTTCATAGACAATAGCATTAGGCCTTAAAGTCATGTTTCCAGTTCTTTCAGCAGCAGGTAATGTTGAAGCATTACTACTAAAATAGCCTCCAAGGGGACATCCTCGCATACACCGATTCCTGTAAATACAATTTGACCTGCCTTGATGATGTGCTTCTCCTGTTAAATTAGCAAACCTCCCTATAGTTAAATACCTATTTTTATAGTGCTTTGAAATTTGATCTTTAAATAATTCTTCTACGCAATTCAGCGCCATTGGTGGAGAAAAATGGCCATCGGGCAACTGCGGTATGCCTAAGTTTTCGCCACAAACGCCTATAAATTTTTCAACTTTGGTGTACCAAGGTTCAATATCTTTATATCTTATTGGCCAATCTACAGCTATTCCTTCCTTTTTATTGGCTTTAAAATCAAGGTCACACATTCTTAAAGCTTGCCTCCCCCATGTTAATGAACGCCCTCCTACATGATAACCTCTTATCCAATCAAAACGCTTTGTTTCGTTATATGGATGTTTTAAATCATTAACAAACCAATGTTTTGTACTTTCTGCAGTTACAAACCCTGTCCTATCTTGCTTATATTGCTGCTTTACATCATTATTATCAGGCGTTCCTCTGTATTTAAAATCCCATACATCTGTATGGGCAGTATGGTAGTCTTTTATATGTTCTATGGCTCTTCCTCTTTCAAGCACCAAGGTCTTTAAACCACTTTCACACAATTCTTTAGCTGCCCATCCCCCAGATACTCCTGTTCCAATAACTATAGCATCATATGCTTCTATTTTGTTAACCTTTTCATCCATATTAATAATTCCTTATCTAATGAGAGTATTTTGTTAGCAAATAAAAGAAATTATTGATCATATATATGAGGAAATTTTTTGAAAAAAAGGTAGGTATATTAATAAATCTTATATAAACTAATAAACTCTTAAAGAACAATTCATTTGAAATTATTTCTCTCATTCTGAGCCATCACTTACTATTTTATTAGCCTTTATACACAATTGTATATTATCAATAATCATATTAACAGGAATCAATTCTCGATTGTTAAAATATATGCTAGGAAATAATTTAAAGAAAGGATCATATTCTTTTTTTGATAAGAGATTCGTTCCCGTGTCATAGCCTAAATCGGCATAAATAATTCCAATAATTTTCAGGGCTTTTTTACAGTGCTTTTTAACATCATCTGATAGATAGTTGGGTCTATCAAGCAAAAGATTCAATGTGTCCATAAAGGCATATTGTGGTCTTATCAAGGTGTAGGGCAGTTTACTGACTTCGGTTTTTATCATGACTAGGCTTTTAGGTTTTCCTTTATGTTGGCGATTATACTATTTCTACCATAATTGCTAGGCATTCTTCTGTATTTAAAATCCCATACACTTATATTTGTGGTAAGCAGTCTTTTATATGCTCTATTGCTCTACCTATTTTAAGTACTAAAATTTTAAACCACTTTCAAACACCTCTTTAACGCAGCCCCCTGATATTTCTGTGTCAATAACTATAGCATCATAGCATAGCTTCTATTTTTTTAATATTTTCATCCATATTAATAATTTCCTTACTAATAAAAATTTTATACTAACAAATAAAAGAAATTATTGCCTATATATATGAGGAATTTTTTTGAAAAAAGGGTAGGTATATTGATGAATTTTATAAAAGCTAGTAAATCTTCAAAGAATAAATAAAGAATTTCTTGAAACCAACTATCCTCAGGACAGAGTCACAGCGGTATTTTGCTGATTTCACACCCAATCAAATTGAGTACAGGCTTTGATCTCAAGGTAAAAATCGAAATCCTGTATTTTACCTCACCCAGGATTGCCAAAAAAGCTATAAAAAACATGTTTTCACCTGCTTATTATACAAAAAACACTTTATTAAAAAATAAATATTCACCTACATAAATCATTCTTAAAAACCATCTTCCTGTCAATAAATACAACATTTTCAGTAATTTATTGAAATTCCATGAAATGCATTTTTTTTCGATGAAATACACTTTTTTCATCATTTTTATTGTTTTTCATCGATTAAACAATATATTTGTACGACAAAACACATAAATAAAGTAATACAAAACGTATTACAACTATAAGATAAAACAATTATTAAACATAAGTTTTTTCATATTAAAAGAATAAGTAAACATCAAATAAATAAAGACAACCATTAAAATCAATTTCATGAAATCAAAACCTAACCAAATCACGTTTGCAATAATGCTTCTGTTCATGCTAACAGGAACAGCCATGTTTTCGCAACAGAAAAATCTGATAGTTATTGACAAAAACTATCCAAATAAGCAATCTCTAATAGCATCAGTTCCAAAATCTGATGTTATTTTACAAATTAGTTTAGCCGATAATTTATGGGGTGATATTTACGCTTCGTTAATAAAGGATACAAAAATAAATAACATACATCTCTTTCTAAAAACTGTTGAGAACAAATATCTAATTGGCAATACCGAAATTGGTGTTGAAGCACTTAAAAATAATCTGGATTTAGGAAAACTTGGAACTATAAAATCATCAGGCCAAGAAAAGAACCTTTATGTTTATAGCTGTTCATTAGCGAATAATACAGAAGGCATTAAACTATTGGAAACCCTTGGTATGAAAGCAAAATTCAATGTTATAAGTGCTAAAGGTTGTACATCAATTTTTGATGGCAATTTTAATTTTAACTACAGTTCCAAAGGTCGTATAACGCATACAGACCTTATTCTTGATTAAAAACTCTAAATTATGAAAAGCATATTTTTCCGTATCTCCCTAACTTTATTAGGGGTATTTACCATGTACAATGCAAAAGCACAAACTGTAGACATGGAAGTAAAGCAAGGTCCGAATATAGACGTTGTTTTAACAGTAGGTTTAACAAATCAAAATATAGATACATTTGAACCCGATTTAGATGCTGCTTTACAAAGCAAAGGTATTCCTGCTGGAAAACTAAAAGTTCAAGGATTTGAACGTACTACAATATCTTCTAATTCAGAAGAAGCAGCTGCCATTTTTAACAACTGGACAAGATGGGGATATAATCCTCAAACATGGGAGTTTGTAGATGCAGATAAAGTTATCAGAAGAATCAACAATGATCTTATGGCTGGCTTCTATGATCCTAATTTTGATTCATCTAATTATACCTTAGAAGTAGATGTCACGACTTCAGGTGGAGACAATGACGACATAGGTATAACATTTGGAATGGAGAATGGTCCTGTTGGCTCATATCTTTTTAATTTTTCAGGTGCAGTTAGAACTTTTAATACAACCGAATTTATCCCTAGTCATGGTTTTCCGACTGGTTTATATAAGATTACTCGTAATGATGGAACAGCGAACCCTAGGCATTACGTTCAAGGGGTACAAGGGGCAGAGTCAACTATATTTAACCCCAGTAGCAATACGACCTGGTACCACTTAAAACTTGAAGTGAAAGGTGCAAAAATAAAAATTTGGTTAGACGATAATTTGATCATTGATTATACAGCTCCAGAAGATTTAGGAGGAAGTTATGGATTCTTTTCCAACAGTCAGCCAAATGCAACGTTTAAAAATATTGAAGCAACAACGCTTAGTTTAAAAAAATTCAAGGATGTTCTAAGAGAACCACAATGGAGAAACAGCGCTATGCGTTTTAATGTAAACTTAGACGATATAGAAGTTGCCGATTTTGATATAGATTCGGATCTGTCTGAAATTTTAATGCGAACCATTAATGAAGATATACACTACCTCGGTTGGGGAACAAACGCAAACCAGGTACAATTTGAACGCTTTATAGCTCAGAATAATACTCAAGGAACCTTTATTAATAGAGATTCAAGTAATTATGCGGCATGGATTGATGACATAGCACAGTACATTTATGAACAATACCAATTTGGTACGGTAACTGCCGGAGACTTTTTTATTGCTGGTACTACTGTCGAAATAGTTGTAGATCCAGCTGAATTAAAAACGAATACAGCTAATGCTGGCTATCCTAATGGTCGTTGGAAAATAGAACATGACGAAACGTTTTATCCTAATAATACAGGTAAAGTATCTTGGAATAACTTATATCTAGAAGATGTGCCAGAGTTTTACGAGAAAACAGGAAAATATACATTTTCATTTGAAGATTTGCCAACAGCTCCTTCGACGCTTTACTTTCATAGAAAACCAATAGCAAGTTTTACATATAATCCCGGTACAGGGACCTTGAATAATACCTCTTATGATTTAGACGGAGGAGCTAACAACGGTTTAGCACAATCTGAATGGAAGTGGAAGTCTGTGGATGCCTCAAGTACCAACGATTGGACTATCGGTCAGTTTAACCCGGCAGGACAGCCTGATGGACAGTATTTAATTATGCTTAAAGTTCAGGATCATCAAGGAGTTTGGAGTAAACCAACGAGTATCTATGTTGAAAAAACAACAGACACTGGTGGTAATGATGATTTGCCTATAGCCCAATTTAATATTATGCCCGATGTTTTAACTACCTATTCTGGAGGTATGACTATAGCTATAGGAAATAATTCTGCAGATCCTTATGGTAGAACATTAACAGCAGAAGAGTGGATCGTAGTAAAGAGAGTTTATGATGTGGATGACAACCCAGTAGATACTGAAATATATAATGCTGGAACACCATTGACGGATTTCTCTGCTTATAATACAGAAAGTGCAGAATATATAATAAGTCTTAGAACACAAACAGATACAGGTGTATGGTCCTTACCATTTTACAGGACCTTAACAATTATCCATGATGCTACAAATCCAACCATGACAGCTTCACCTGCCAATGGTAATATTACCACTGATGATACCATTCAATTAGCCTTTCAAGATGAAAGTAATGGAAGTGGGTTTGATGTACAGCGCTATGTTTTAAGTCAGAGTACAACACCACCGGCAACAGATGATGCCAGTTGGAAGTCCTGGAGTAATAGCCAATCTAAAGATGTATCCTTTTCATCAGGAGGAACTTGGTATATTCATGCAGAGGCTAAAGATAAGGCAGGAAATGTAGGAACCGATACTTTTGGACCATATAATTTAACTTTGATTTTAAGTGCAGAAGATGATTTGGCTTTAACAGATGAAGACACAGATTCCTCTCCAATAAATGTTTTATATAATGATAGTTATAATGCAGGAGGCACGATAACTATAACAATAGATACTCAAGGAACAAAAGGAGTAGCTACAGTAGATGGAGATAATAATATTGTTTATGCCCCTAATGAAAATGAAAATGGTACAGATACCGTGGTTTATCAATTGGACAATGATGGGACACTAGCAACTGGAACTATAACAATTTCTATTCGAGCTGTAGATGATTTACCAGTGGCTAATGATGATAATTTTAATGTTGACGAAAACGCAACAATAAATGACGATGTATCTACTAATGATGAAGAAGTAGATGGAGACACACTTACTTATTATTTAGTGGATAGCCCATCACATGCAGCATCATTTACATTTAATACGGATGGTACATTTACCTATGAAAATAATGGAGATGAAGTTGATACTGATACTTTTACCTATAGATATGAAGATGCTAATAATTTTTCAGCGACAGTAACAGCAACATTAAATATTGCTTTGCAGAATGACTCGCCGGAAGGTGGAGATATCTCATTAGAAGTTATCGAAGATGTTGCTTATAGCTTTAAAGCAACAGATTTTACATTTACTGATGTCGATTCTGGAGATGGATTTAACGGAATTCAAA
Organism: Flavivirga spongiicola; assembly: GCF_030540825.1. Classification (NCBI taxonomy): domain Bacteria; kingdom Pseudomonadati; phylum Bacteroidota; class Flavobacteriia; order Flavobacteriales; family Flavobacteriaceae; genus Flavivirga; species Flavivirga spongiicola. The sequence goes on along the minus strand of NZ_JAUOEO010000001.1, from coordinate 3,769,915 downwards.
TAACAGGAATACCAACGCCTGGAACATTAACATACAATGGAAACCCAGTTCAGATTAATGATTTTATAGATGATGTTACAAAATTAGTATATACAACAGCACAAGATGGATATGGAACGAATTATACCTCTTTTAGCTTTAAAGTAAAAGATCAATCGGATGCTTTAAGTGTCAATGGTTATACGATGACTTTGGATGCTTTACAGGATACAGATGGAGATGGTGAGCCAAATGATACAGATACGGATGACGATAATGATGGAACGCCCGATACAGATGATGACTTCCCATTGGATGATTCAGAAGATACCGATACAGACGGAGACGGAACGGGAGACAATACCGATACGGACGATGATAATGATGGAACGCCCGATACAGACGATGACTTCCCATTGGATGATTCAGAAGATACCGATACAGACGGAGACGGAACGGGAGACAATACCGATACGGACGATGATAATGATGGAACGCCCGATACAGACGATGACTTCCCATTGGATGATTCAGAAGATACCGATACAGACGGAGACGGAACGGGAGACAATGCGGATACGGATGATGATAATGATGGAACGCCTGATACAGATGATGACTTCCCATTGGATGATTCAGAAGATACCGATACAGATGGTGATGGCACAGGAGACAATGCGGATACGGATGACGATAATGATGGAACGCCTGATACAGATGATGACTTCCCTTTAGATGATTCAGAAGATACCGATACAGATGGTGATGGCACAGGAGACAATGCCGATACGGATGACGATAATGATGGAACGCCTGATACAGATGATGACTTCCCATTGGATGATTCAGAAGATACCGATACAGACGGAGACGGAACGGGAGACAATGCCGATACGGATGACGATAATGATGGAACGCCCGATACAGACGATGACTTCCCATTGGATGATTCCGAAGATACCGATACAGACGGAGACGGAACGGGAGACAATGCGGATACGGATGATGATAATGATGGAACGCCTGATACAGATGATGACTTCCCATTGGATGATTCAGAAGATACCGATACCGATGGTGATGGAACGGGAGATAACGCGGATACGGATGACGATAATGATGGAACGCCTGATACAGATGATGACTTCCCTTTAGATGATTCAGAAGATACCGATACAGACGGAGACGGAACGGGAGACAATGCCGATACGGATGATGATAATGATGGAACGCCCGATACAGACGATGACTTCCCATTGGATGATTCAGAAGATACCGATACAGACGGAGACGGAACGGGAGACAATGCGGATACGGATGACGATAATGATGGAACGCCCGATACAGATGATGACTTCCCATTGGATGATTCCGAAGATACCGATACCGATGGTGATGGAACGGGAGATAACGCGGATACGGATGACGATAATGATGGAACGCCTGATACAGATGATGCCTTTCCATTGGATGATTCAGAAGATACCGATACAGATGGTGATGGCACAGGAGACAATGCCGATACGGATGACGATAATGATGGAACGCCTGATACAGATGATGACTTCCCGTTAGATGATTCAGAAGATACCGATACCGATGGTGATGGAACGGGAGATAACGCGGATACGGATGACGATAATGATGGAACGCCTGATACAGATGATGACTTCCCATTGGATGATTCAGAAGATACCGATACAGACGGTGATGGCACAGGAGACAATGCGGATACGGATGACGATAATGATGGAACACCTGATACAGATGATGACTTCCCATTGGATGATTCTGAAGATACAGATACAGACGGTGATGGTACCGGAGACAATGCGGATACGGATGATGATAACGATGGAACACCTGATACAGACGATGAATTCCCATTGGATGATTCCGAAGATACAGATACTGACGGTGATGGAACGGGAGACAATGCGGATACGGATGATGATAATGATGGAACACCTGATACAGATGATGCCTTCCCATTGGATGATTCCGAAGATACAGACACAGACGGTGATGGTACCGGAGACAATGCAGATACGGATGATGATAATGATGGTGAAGAAGATATAGATACGGATGGTGATAATATTGGAGATAACGCAGATACGGATGATGATAATGACGGAACACCAGATACAGACGATGCCTTCCCATTGGATGCTTCTGAAGATACGGATACTGATGGTGATGGCATTGGAGATAATGCAGATACTGACGATGACGGAGATGGATATTCAGATGAAATAGAAAATGATGAAGAAACAGATAGTAAGGATAAAAATAGTGCGCCAGACGACAATGATGGAGATGGTATACCAGATAGTATGGATGACGATGACGACAATGATGGTGTTTTAGACTCCAATGATCATTTTCCTAACAGTAATGAACCTTCATTAATTCCTGCCGAAGCATTCACGCCAAATGGAGATGGTATAAACGATAATTGGATAATTCCAGGAATCGATAATTATGCTAATTCAGTTGTAAAAGTATATAATCGTTGGGGGCATGAGGTTTTTGTTACCAAAAGTTATAAAAACAATTGGAATGGAACTTATAAGTCTAATTCAGAAAAATTACCTCCTGGTTCTTACTTATATGTGATCGACTTAGGGAATGGTTCGGAGCTATTAAAAGGTTGGATATTTATCAATTATTAATAAAAACAAAGTCAAAGAAAATGAAATTATTATATAAAATCACTTTGCTGTTCGTGTTATTTACAACAACTCTAGTAAAGGCTCAACAAGACCCTAATTATACGATGTACATGTATAATATGAATTTAATAAACCCTGCATATGCTGGAGCAAATGAAACCACAGACTTAGGTATCAACATTCGTAGCCAATGGTCTAACGTTAAGGGAGCTCCACAAACGCAAAGCTTTATTTTTGGTACGCCTGTAGGGAAAAATGTGGGTTTAGGTTTATCGGTAATTAGCGACAAAACCTTTATAGAAAAGCAGACTTCAATAGCAATTGACTTTTCGTATCATTTAAAATTGAATGAAACTCATGATTTATATTTAGGAGTTAAAGCAGGTTTTAATTCTTATGATGCAAATACCGATGGATTGGTAACTTATGGGGTCATGCCAGACCCAAAATTGATGAATCTAAATGGTAGGTTCAATCCAAACTTTGGTACAGGTGTATATTTAAAACATGAAGATTATTTTGTATCGCTCTCCATTCCTAAAATTCTAAGCCCAGACAGGTTAGAGGAAGATAATGGAGTTGCCACTGTTGGTGCAGACAGAAAGCATTTATATTTAGCAGGTGGATATCATTTTATTTTAAGTGAAAATACAATCCTAAAACCTAGTGTTTTATTCCGTTATGTTAATGCTTCTCCCCTTTCTGTTGATTTAACTGCTATATTAGAGTTAAATAGTAATTTTAATTTAGGTGCAGCATACAGAGTTAATGAAAGTATAAGCGGTTTAGTAATATTCAAAGCATCAAAAACAATGCAAATAGGATATGCTTATGAAGTTTCTGAAAATGACGTAAGATATGTAGACAACGGAACTCATGAAATAATGTTCAATTTAAAACTCTAATTTAGTAATATCTCATAAATTGTATAAGTTTTAAAAACTCAGGATTGAATTGAATCCTGAGTTTTTTTATTTTATTAATTTTAGTATTGGGCTGAATTTGCAACAAAAAGCTGGCAATTGGTTAAGAGATTTATGCAGCTATATTTTGACTATATATTTCTAAATTAAATTCATTAAAAGTTTATAAGTATAAAAGCTTTATTTTATGTATAAGAATCTATTTGAAAAGGGTATTTAGCATACTTCTTTCATCTATTTCAGCCCTACTTTAATACTCAAAAAAGCTAACTTTCTTCCCTTTTTATCTTTTAAGCAAAAAAAATATTATAAAGAGGCAATTAATCATCATTATGCTTTATTTTTTATCAATACTTTTGAAATATTAACATTCCTAACAGGAATAAATAAGATCCATTTTTATTCTAGATATAATTTATTATTAAAAACTGGATAGACTAAAAGATCACAAAAAAATAACAAAAACAACTTTTGAGTATATTAAAATCATATGATGAATCAACACTTTTGTCTCTTAAAAATGGAGAGATAAGTGCTTTTGAAATAATTTTTAATATCTATAAAAAAAAATTAAATGTTTTTATATTTTCTATTACAAAATCAAAATATAGTACAGATGAAATTCTTCAAAATGTATTTATAATTGTATGGAATACAAAAAGCAATATCAATGTTTCAAAATCATTTGATTCTTTCATTTATACAATTGCTAGAAATTTAGCTTATAGTCATATAAGAGCCATCGCAACTAAAGATTCTTTAAAACAAGAATTATGGAAGCATATGTCACACCCTACTTGTTCTATTGAAGACGAAATTATTTATGAAGAATATCGTGATGTTTTAGATGATATTTTAGCTGGGCTACCAAAACAAAAAAGAGCTATTTTTATACTTTCTAGAGAAGAAGGTAAAAGTAATCAAGAAATAGCTGATTTATTAGGAATATCCAATAAGACTGTTAAAAACCATTTATGGAAAACATTACAGCTTATTAGAGAGCAACTTGAGCCTCATATAAAAAACTTATAGTCCCTTTATTCAATTTCTTTTTTTTTGTTTTTTTTAAAAATTTTAAAAAAAATCACTTTTTACTTGGGACTTTTACTCTTTTCGTTCGTAATATATATAGCGCACCCTAAACAGTGCCGAATGAAATGAATACATATTCTTATATAGAAAAACTCTTCCAAAAATATATTGAGGAATCTTTGACACAAGAAGAGTTTATAACTCTCATGGAGTTTATTAGAAACCCGGAATCTCAAAATGATGTAAAAGATTTATTTGGTGATTATTGGAAAAGCATAGAACTAGAAGGTCAAGAAGTTCTTGATGAAGCTGCGAATAAAGAATTCGGGATTCTTTTTAATCAAATAACTAGCCAAATTAAAACTGAAAGTTTATCAATTACAGAAAAAAAGCCGTCTTTTTTTGCAAAGCATGCCTCCCTTAGTACGTTTTCTAAAATTGCAGCATCAATAATTTTTATGCTTGGCATTGCTTATTTATATAATCATTACAATAGTATACAAAAACATCCTGACAATTCTAACGAAGTGACCCTTACCTTAGATAATGGAAAAGTAGAAATTGTCTCTGAAGAAGACGAAAAAAGCATCATTGATGAATCAGGTACAGTTATAGGAGAGCAAAGTGGAACAAAAATAAACTATACGGGTTCCCAAAAAAGTAAAATAGAAAAACTTGTTTATAACGAACTAACAATTCCTAACGGAAAACGTTTCTATTTAGTTTTATCTGATGGCACCAAGGTTACATTAAATGCAGGAACTTCTTTAAAGTACCCAGTAAAATTTTTAAAAGGTCAAAGCCGAAAAGTGTTTTTAAAAGGCGAAGCATATTTTGATGTTGCGGTAGACAAATCGCACCCTTTTATTGTAAATGCTAATGACATAAACGTAGAAGTGTTAGGAACAGAATTTAATCTATCTTATTATCCTGAAGATGCCAATATTAATACTGTTTTAATAGAAGGCTCAGTTAAATTATATACACATAGCAAAAAGAATGATGAAGAAACGTTACTAACTCCAGGTCACTTAGCATCTTGGGATAAGTCTACAAAAGAAATAACCATCAAAAAAGTTGACACGCAAATGTATACAGCTTGGAAAGATGGGTCCTTAGTATTTAATAAAACACCATATCCAAACATTTTAAAAAAATTAGAGCGCCATTTTGATGTTGTAATTGAAAACGAATATTCACTTTTAGATGAGCAAATTTACACAACCTCTTTTGACAAAGATGAAACTATTGAAAATGTTTTAAATGTTTTTAGACAAGACATCTATTTTAATTATAGGAAAACCAAAAAATTAATAAAAATAACTAACTAAAATTAATCCATTAAAACTAATAATGCCTATGTAACATAAAAACCATACCACAATTATTTTAGGACAAAAAAATCACTTTGAAAAAAAAATCGGAAAATGCTCGAACATTTCCCGATTAACTTCTTAGTGACTTAAAAACATGTTAAATCACAAACCAAAACAAAAGTATGAAAAAATTCAACTTGAGTAAGTTTTTACTATGTAAAAAGTTATTTAAATTCGATTTAAAGATGAAGCTAACTACACTTTTTCTCATCGTTTCTTTATTTCAAATACAAGCTAATAACTCATATTCTCAAAATACTAAAGTCTCATTAAAACTAGATAATGTAAGTTTAGAAGACGTTTTCAAAAAAATTGAGTCGTTATCAGAGTTTAAGTTTTTATATAATAATAAAAAAATAGATGTAACTAAAATTGTTTCTGTAAACGCAAAAAAAGAAAAGATTTCAGACATTCTAAAATCTTTACTGACTAATACAAATATTGCATTTACAGTAAATAATAAACATATTATTCTCAAACATCGTTTAAAAGAAATTGGCGTCCAGCCATTAACAGTTAAAATTGAAAAGTTCTCTTTACAAAAAATAACAGTTAAAGGAATAATTACAGACGAGTTAGGTGCTCCTCTTCCAGGAGCCAACATTCTTGAAAAAGGGACATCCAATGGAACACTGTCTGATTTTGACGGTAACTATACACTTAATGTTTCAAACAGTAATGCTGTATTAGTTATTTCTTATGTAGGTTTTAAAAAACAAGAAATTGTTGTTGGAAATAAGACAAACATAAATGTTAAATTAATAGAAGATGCAGCAGGCTTGGATGAAGTCGTTGTAGTCAGTTTTGGAAAACAAAAGAAGGCAAGTGTCGTAGCCTCAATTACAACTATAAAACCATCCGAATTAAACATTCCTTCCAGTAACTTAACAACCGCGCTTGCTGGTAGAGTATCTGGTTTAATTTCTTATCAACGTAGTGGTGAACCAGGCGCTGATAACGCAGAATTTTTTATTCGTGGTATTACATCTTTCGGGGCTGGTGGAAATAGTCCGCTTATTTTAATTGATGGTATTGAGTTAGATGTAGAAGATTTGGCTCGTTTAAACCCAGACGATATTGCTTCCTTTTCTATCTTAAAAGATGCTTCGGCGGCTGCTTTATATGGTGCTAGAGGTGCTAATGGTGTTGTATACGTTACAACTAAGGAAGGGGTCGAAGGTCCCGTTCAGGTTAACTTTAGAGCTGAAACAAAAATATCCAGTTCCACAAGTGACATTGAACTTGCAGACCCAATTACCTATATGAAACTATTTAATGAAGCCATTAGAACAAGAGATCCTTTAGAGGCCATTCCTTTCTCTCAAGGGAAAATAGAAAATACCATTGCAGGAACAAACCCTTTATTATACCCAACAGTAGATTGGCAGGAAGAATTATTCAAAGAAATAGCCGTAAACAAAAGCTATAATTTTAGTGTAAAAGGTGGTGGTAAAACAGCTCGCTATTTTGTTTCTGCAGCATATACTCAAGATACTGGAATTTTAAATGTACCCGAAGTAAGTAATTTTAATAGTAATATTGACCTTAAAAAGTTCCAGCTACGCTCAAATACTAACATTAACTTAACATCTACAAGTAAGCTAAAGTTAGCTTTTAATGCAGCTTTTGACGATTATAATGGACCAAGACAAGGAGGGTCGCAAATTTATGCCAGGTCATTAACAACCAGCCCAGTATTATTTCAACCGTTCTATCAACCAGATGAAGGCACCCAATATGCTAATCACATTTTGTTTGGTAATGCTTTAGCTCCAAGTGGTACTGGATTTTATTTTAATCCCTACGCAGATTTGGTAACGGGGTATAAAGAAGACACAAACTCAACCTTGATTGCTCAAATGGAGTTTAATCAAGATTTGAAATTCATTACTGAAGGTTTATCGCTTAAAGGCATTGTAAGTTCTACAAGAAAAGCCAATTACTCTATTTCAAGAGGCTATCGTCCTTTTTATTATACACCGTCTCAGAATAGAGAAACAAAAGAAGTTTCGCTATTTGCCTTAAATCCAGATTCTGGAACAACAACTTTAGATTTTGAAGCTTCACCATCAACTGTTGATGCAGCAACTTATGCAGAATTAAGATTTAGCTACGCCAGGGAATTCAATGAAAAACATGCGGTAAGTGGTTTATTGGTACACACTATAAACAATAGAGTGTTATCGGCCACTTCGGGTGATCTACAGGCATCCTTACCTTTCCGTAATCAAGGTATATCCGGCCGTTTTACTTATGGTTATAATGATAAATATTTTACAGAACTTAACTTTGGGTATAATGGGTCTGAACGTTTTGCTAGAAGCGAACGTTGGGGATTCTTCCCATCTGCTGCTGTTGGCTGGATAGTATCCAACGAAAAGTTTTTAAATAATGTAGACTTTCTGGACAATTTAAAATTTAAAGCCAGTTATGGATTGGTAGGAAATGATAAAATTGGTCGTAACGAAGACAGGTTCTTTTATATTTCTAATGTATTGCTTAATGATGAAGGAAAAGGGTTTCGTACTGGTTCTGATTACCAGGAATTTATTCCCGGAGTTAGTATTACAAGATATGGCAATGATGAAATTACTTGGGAAACCGGTCATAAATTAAATCTAGGTATGGAACTGGGATTATTTAACTCCTTAACCTTAGAGTTAGATGTATTCAGCGAAACACGAACTAACATTCTTTCAGACCGTTTAATACCTGCTAGTTTAGGATTACAAGCTCCTGTAAGAGCTAATATTGGTGAAGCCAAAAGTAATGGTGTGGATGCCACTTTGGTGTACAATAAGAGTTTTTCACAAGATTTGTGGTTAGAGGGTAGAGTTAACTTTACCTATGCTAAAAACAAAATTACTAAAACCGAAGAACCTGATTATTCAACTACCCCATGGAGATCCAGAATAGGACAGTCAATAACACAGCCCTTTGGTTATATTGCTGAAAGATTATTTATTGATCAAGAAGAAGTAAATAACTCACCTACACAATTTGGAGAATATTCTGGTGGAGATATTAAATATAAGGACATTGACGGCAATGGCGTCATAAACACTTTAGACCAAGTTCCAATTGGTAACCCTACTGATCCTGAAATCGTTTACGGATTTGGATTCTCTGTAGGCTATAAAGGCGTAGATTTTTCTTGCTTTTTCCAGGGATCTGCCAATTCATCATTCTTTATAGATACTCGAAGAGCAAATCCTTTTGTTTCATACAGAGATCCTGATGATGTAACTGGCGGCACAACAGGAGCCGTAAATAATCAATTATTAAAAGTTTGGGCAGATAGTCACTGGTCTGAAACTAATAGAGATATTTATGCGAAATGGCCTCGACTATCTGGAAATGACAATTTTATAGAGAACAATTTACAACCAAGTACCTGGTTTTTACAAGACGGATCTTTTTTAAGACTTAAAAGTATAGAGATGGGATATAATCTTCCAAAAGATATTACAACCAAACTAGGTCTTCAAAAATTAAGAATCTATACAAGCGCTACAAACTTATTGTACTTCAGTAAGTTTAAACTTTGGGATCCGGAATTAGCTGGAAATGGATTCAAATATCCATTACAAAGAGTTGTGAATTTAGGTCTAAACATTTCAATTTAAAGCTATGAAAATGAAAAAAATCAAATATTTAATAGTAATGTTGTTTGCGATTACCTATTCGTGCCAAGATTACTTAGACGTTATTCCAGACAATTTGGCAACTATAGATGATGTATTCGCTAATAGAGCTGCTGCAGAAAAACAATTATATACATGTTACTCTTACCTTCCTGTTCCAGGAAGCGATGTTACGGCAGAATCTGGAGACGAATTGGCACGTCCTCAAGTTTTTGATAATAATCCGGGGGTTCGTATAGCTAAAGGTTTTCAGAATACCAACAATCCATATTTTAATTTTTGGAATGGTAATAATGGTGGTACAAGAATGTATGAAGGCATACGAAACTGTAATCTTTTTATAAGCCGAATTGGAGAGGTTCAGGATATTCAGGAGTTTGAAAGAGAAAATTGGATTGCTGAAGCTAAATTCTTAAAAGCTTATTATCACTTCTATCTGTCAAGAATGTATGGTCCCATCATAATAAATGATGAAAACATACCTGTATCTGCAGCTACTGATGCTATTGCCCCTGAAAGAAGTACGGTAGAGGACGTGTTCAATTATGTATTAAACTTAATGGATGAGGCTATTCCCGATTTACCAGTTAGTTTAGAAGCTACTAAGTTTGGTAAAATAACAAAAGCTATTGGGACATCTGTTAAGGCTCGTGTAGCTATAACCTATGCAAGCCCATTATTTAACGGAAACCCAATCTATACAGGTTTTGTTAATTCTGAGGGCGCGCCTTTTTTCCCTTTAACGTATGATGAATCTAAATGGGCAGATGCAGTAACGGCGTGTGAAGAAGCTATAGAAGCTTGTGATGAAATAGGGTTAAGCTTATATTTACCATCCGAATATGTGTCTCCCAAACCACAATCGGATATTACCCTATTAAAAGCAGGCTTAAGGGGTCGTGTTACAGAACCTTGGAATTCAGAACTTATTTGGGGTTCTGCAGAAGCTGCGCAATCGAACGCCGTACAAACAGAGTCTATGCCCAAACTATTTCCGCATTTGCGTAACCCTGTAAGGTCCAATCGTGGTTTAACCATGCGTATTGCAGAACAGTTCTATACTAAAAATGGCGTCCCTATTGATGAAGACCCAACTTGGGATTTTAACAATCGATTTAAATTAAGAACGGCTACTACAGAAGATCAATATTTTGTACAACCGGGACAAGAAACTGCTAATTTACATTATGATAGAGAGCCGCGTTTCTATGCAGACATTTCTTTCGATAGAGGTACATGGTATGGAAATGGGCGTGAAGAAACTGATGATGCATGGTATGTAAATGGTAGATTTAATGAATATGGTAGCAGATCTGAAGCAGCTTTATGGTCTAGAACCGGATATTTCCCTAAAAAGTTTGTACATATTAAAAGTAAAGTAAATTCTGACGGATCAAGCTTTGCTCCTATTAGATATCCTTTTCCATATATGCGTTTAGCAGATTTGTATTTATTATATGCTGAAGCCTTAAATGAAAGTAATGCAACTCCAACGAGCCAAGTATATGAATATGTAGACAAAATACGATCTCGTGCCGGTTTAGATGGTGTCATTAATAGTTGGACAAATCATTCAATTAGACCTGATAAACCTACTACTAAAGAAGGCATGCGAGAAATTATACAACGAGAACGTTTAATTGAACTAACTGGAGAAGGGCCACGCTTTTGGGACTTAAGACGTTGGTTACTTGCCAAAGAGTTTTTAAATAAACCCATTAGAGGTTGGAACGTTTCTACTCAAGTAGCAGGCGCAGAAACGTATTATCAAGTAAAAGTTTTAAATAATGATAAGTTCGGAAACTTTGAGGAAAAAGATTATTTGTGGCCATTAGCTACAAATGAAATTATAAATACACCGACCTTGAATCAAAACCCTGGATGGTAATTGTCTAATAAAAAATTAAAGATTATGAAACATATTTCAAAAATTTTGATGTTTTTTTCTCTAGTTGCTTTTTTTAGTTGTGATGAGATAGAGCATGGACCAAATGTTACAAATAATACACCTCCTAATGATATAACAAATCTGGAATTTGTACCAACAAATGGAGGGTTCGATATATCTTACGATTTGCCAGCAGGTAAAAATGTATTATATGTAAAAGCCATATATACTAATAACAAAGGTGTAGAATCTGAAGTAAGAGCTTCAGCTTTTAATAATAGTCTTAAAATATTAGGCTATGGTGATGTTAATGAAAAACAAGTTAAAGTTGTCACTGTAAATGAATCTGAAATAAGCTCTGAAGGGGTTTCCTTTTCCGGTATTCCATTAACACCAGTGGTAGATGTAGTTGCAGAAAGTGTTGAGATGAGAGTCGCATTTGGTGGGATTAAAATTTCATGGGTAAACGAAACCGAAGTACCCATAGCTATAGATATCTATGCAGAAAATGAATTTGGAGAACTGGAAATTGTTGAAACTGTTTATACTGAAAGTCTGGAAGAAACTTATTCGCTTCGTGGTAGAGATCCTGTAGAACAAGCATTCAAATTAGTGATACGCGATCGTTATGAAAATATCTCTGGAACTGTATATCCAGACACACCCAATCAAAAGTTGACACCGCTTTTAGAAACACGTTTGGACAAGAGTTTGTTTCAGCAAGTTGCTTTAGATAATGATGATAATTGGGAGAATTGGGGTGCTGTATTTGAAAATTTATGGGACGAAAACCCAAGTCCTGAAAACTGGGTACATACCCAAGGAGATATTCCTAGGCCATCTATTTTAACAATAGATTTAGGTGTGAACGTAAAATTAAGCCGATTTATAATGCATCAAAGAGGAGGCACTTGGGGCTTTAGACATGCAAACCCAAGAACGTTTACGGCTTATGGCTCTTTAACTTTACCTGGCCAAGATGGTAATTTAGATGATTGGATAAATTTAGGAGATTTTGAATCTATCAAACCTTCTGGTTTACCAGTAGGAACTTTATCTAATGAAGACCGTCAGCGTGTACTTGATGGTGACGAGCATGAATTCGATGATCAAAATCTAGTTGAAATCAGGTATGTTCGTATTGCAGTTCATACAGCATGGGGAGGTAACAATGCAACCCATATTAGAGAGCTTACCTTTTATGGCCAATTAACCAATTAAAAACACCAATATGAAAAAATATAAATTTTGTTTTCAAGTCCTTGTATTAATTTTGGTTGCAAACCTTAATTCGTGTACAGAGATCGATGAAAATTATAAAGGCTACCTGGAAGAAGGTGCTACGCGTTACACAACTAAAGCCGATTCTATTGATGTTTTTGCTGGACATAACAGAATACAGTTATCGCCTTATGTTACCAATGCCTTTAGTGTAAATGAATTTGTTGTGTCTTGGAACGATGGAGCAGACAGCCAAACCTTTCCCTTTACCAAATCAGGAAATGGAAATATAGATAATCCAGCATTAATTATATCGGGACTAGATGAAAAAACCTATGCATTTGTCCTTTATTCTAGAGATGATGCTGGAAATGAATCCATTAAAAAGAATGTATTTGCAACGGCTTATGGCGATACTTTTATAGCAAACCTTGTAGCTAGATCTGCTGTGTCTTATAATTTTGATGGAATAGATGGTACTATTAATTGGTTAGCCAGTGATGATTTAGAAAGAGGCTCAGAAATCAAATACACAGATAATGGTGGAACTGAAGTCGTCGTCGTAGCACCCAAAGGAGAAGCGACAACCATACTCCCTAATCTTGATGTCAATGAAGCTGTTTCTATAAGATCATTTTATGTGCCTACAGCTTATAATGAAGAAAAGGGGTTTGAAACATCTATAGATGAATTTCCTAGTGCTTGGGTGTCTTTAAGTATTCCAGAAGAGTTAAAAACTATTTTGGGTACGATTACTACTACCCCCATAGTTGAAGGCATCCAAGTTAACTGGACAAATGCGACTAATTTGAGTATCAACATTGAAGTAGAATATACCGTTGGAGGCGAATTGACAAGTAAGACTATTAATCGTTCTGAAGATACCGATGGTATTTTCCTTGTAAGAGGACTTGAAAGCGGAGCGCAAGATGTTAAAATATCAGTATTTAACCAGGGAGGTAGTGGTATTGCTGGTACTTTTTCGGTAGACCCTAGCCCTATATTGCCTTTTGATACTAGTGCTATTAGTATTGTCTCATTACCAACAGATGCTTTAGGAGATGCCTATGGAGGATCTTTAACAAATCTATTTGATGGAGGTTCAGCCTGGTATCATACAACTGGAAGTGGTACTGACAAATTAAAACATCATTTCACCATGGATTTAGGGTCTGAAGTGGTTTTAAAGAAATTTAGACTTTGGCCAAGACAGGATTGTTGCCAAGACCGTAACCCAAGTAGGTTCCAATTATGGGGTAGAGTAGATTTAAGCGGAGACCATGAAACAACATTAGAATCTGGAGATGCCGGCTGGGATGCAGAAGCAGAAAGTAAAGGTTGGGTTTTAATTTTAGACGAAAGTCCGGACTCAAGCTTCCAGTCTTCGGATCCATGGGATTCATATATTCCAGATCATACAGCAATTAGATATTTAAGGTTTAGATTTATAAGTGCTTTTGGATCTAATCCTAATGAAACTGCATTAGCAGAATTTGAATTCTGGGAATAGTTTTGAAAATTTAGTTTATTAAATAGTGACTTAAAGAGCCACTACATTTATAAATATTAGTGGCTCTTTTTTATTAAAATTAATGCTCTGAATCAATTTAATAAAAGAAATGTTATTAAATAGTTTTTAATACTGTTAACTTTAATAAACGAATTTAAAGATATTATATATATCAAATTGATTATTTAAGAAAGTTTACAAAACAGAAATATAATGATGTATATGTATAAAAACATATCATATTTAATCTTGGCTTTTATATTATTAGCTTCTTGCAATAAAGGAAGAAGTTTACATCCAAATGAATTAATAGGTGGTTTTGATCAGCATTTCGAAGACAAAACAGGGATAGGTTTTAATAATGCCATTAAAGAAAATGATTCTTTAAATCATTTTTTTATGATGCAAGTTTATAATGGTGCAGGCGTGGCTATTGGTGATATAAATAATGATGGCCTATCTGATATTTATTTTTGTGGTAACCAAGTTAATGACAGGTTATATTTAAATAAAGGAAATTTTGAATTTAAAGATATCACAGAAACCTCTGGAATTGCTAAAGTTCCTGGCTGGTCTACTGGCGTCACTATGGCAGATATAAATGCAGACGGACTATTAGATATCTATATAAGTAGATCTGGACCTTCTATGCGTTTAAAAGATCGCCAAAACTTGTTATACATCAATAAGGGTAATAATACGTTTGTAGAATCCTCAAAAAAGTTTGGATTAGCAGATTATGGTTTTTCTTCACAAGCATTATTCTTTGACATGGATAATGATAATGATTTAGATATGTTTCAAGTTAATCAACCTCCAGACCCAAGATTAATTGAACGAAATGGTGTTTCTAAAAAACGAAAAAAATACTATACAGATAGACTTTATCGTAACGATAATGGGAGATTTAGAAATATTTCTGAAGAAGCAGGAATAAATAAATTAGCTTATGGATTAAGTGTTAGTGCTTCCGATTTTAATAACGATGGTTATATAGATTTATATGTAGCAAACGATTATGACACCCCAGATTATTTATATTTTAATAATGGAGATGGCACTTTTAAAAATGTTATAAATAAAAGTTTAAGGCATATTTCAAGATTTAGCATGGGGTCTGACGCTGGTGATATTAATAATGATGGGTGGATAGATATATCTACACTAGATATGGCTTCTGAAGATCATTACAGATCAAAAACGAATATGGGCTCTATGAGTACAGAAGCCTTTAATAAAATTGTAGCACAGGGAGAACACTATCAATATATGCACAATACACTTCAATTAAATCATGGTAATGGTCAATTTTCAGATGTTGGAGCATTAGCTGGCGTTGGAAAAACAGACTGGAGCTGGGCTACATTAATAGCCGATTTAGATAATGATGGTTGGAAAGATATTGTAGTTAGCAATGGTATTAAAAGAGATATACGAAATAACGATTTCACAGCGCAAGTCATTGCCAATTTAAAACAAGGAAATACAGATTACTTGAGTATGTCCAAAACGGCACCCTCTGTCCCCATGTCTAATTATATTTTTAAAAATGATAAAGCACTTGGTTTTAAAAATACTTCTAAAGATTGGGGCTTTGATAAACCAGGGTTTTCAAACGGAATGGCTTATGGTGATTTAGATAACGATGGTGATTTGGATATTGTAACCAATAACATGGGAAGTTCGGCATTTGTATATGAAAATAAAGCAACAGGGAATTATTTGAAATTTAAATTTGAAGGTCCTAAGAAAAACAAATTTGGGTATGGTACTAAAGTTGTTTTAAAGCAAGATGACATCACCCAAACCAATGAAAATATTGTAACTAAAGGCTACTTGTCTTCAGTAGAATCTGGAGTGTTTTTTGGGCTGGGAAAAGATACTGATGTTAAAGAAATTGAAATTATTTGGCCAGATGGAAAAACGCAACTACTGGAAAATGTTCCAGCAAATCAAACCATCACACTTAAGTATAACGATCCAGAAGTTGAATTAGCTCTGAATACAGATGTTAAGCCTATTTTTAAGTCTATAGCCGCATCTTATATTGGCATTAATTTTATTCATAAAGAGGCTATTTATAATGATTTTGAAAAACAAACATTACTCCCACATAAACTTTCTCAAAATGGTCCTTTTATTACTGTTGGAGATATTAATAATGATGGCATAGAAGATTTTTTCATAGGTGGTGCCTCAGGTCAGAGCGGAGTACTATATACCCAAAACAAAAACGGCACATTTATAGAAGGCAAATCTCAACCATGGCAAAAGGACAAAGACATGGAAGATTTGGGTGGCGTATTTATAGATATTGATAATGACAATGATTTAGATTTATATGTATGTAGTGGCAGTAATGAATTTGAAGTGAACTCAAAACTTTTAGAAGATAGATTATATGTCAATACAGGAAACGGGTCTTTTATTAAGAGTAACAACCACATACCTAAAATATATGAAAGTACAGAAACTGTAAAAGTTATGGATATTGATGGTGATGGAGATAAAGATCTATTTGTCGGCGGCAGATTAATTCCCGGAAGATATCCTTTTCCTGCTAAAAGTTATTTTTTAATTAATGAAAACGGATATTTTAAAGATAAAACCAATGATATAGCTCCTGCTTTAAATAATTGTGGATTAATTACTGATGCCACTTTTACCGATTTTGATAAAGATGGAGATCACGATTTAATTCTTGTTGGAGAGTGGATGCCAATTACTGTTTTAGAAAACACTAAAGGTAAATTTAATGATATAACAACAAAATTGGGCTTAGATAAATCGCAAGGCATGTGGTGGTCTATAACATCAGGCGATATAGATAATGATGGTGATGATGATTACATTATTGGGAATTTGGGTAAAAACACAAAGTATAAAGCGACTTTAGAAAAACCTTTTAAGATTTACGCAAATGATTTTGATGGAAATGGGACTAACGATGTTATTCTGGCAAAGCCCTATAAAAACGATTACGTACCATTAAGAGGGCGAGAATGTACAAGTCAGCAAATGCCTTACGTAGCAAATAAATTTAAAGATTACCATAGTTTTGCATCTTCAAAATTAATGGATATTCTACCAAAAGACAAGCTTGAAGGAGCTGCAAAATATATAATAAATAGTTTTGAAAGCATCTTATTACTAAATAATAATGACCATTTTATTCAAAAGACACTTCCAATCGAAGCTCAGGTTTCTCCAATTAAATCCTCAATTATTACGGATGCAAACAACGATGGATTTCAAGATGTATTCGTTTTTGGGAATCACTATCCTGTAGAAGTTGAAACAGTTAGATATGATGCAGCCATAGGATTATTAATGTTAGGAAATGGTACTGGGAATTTAAAATCTGTTTCCGCATTAAAAAGCGGGATTAATATTCCTTACGATAGTAGAGATGCACAAATGATACAAACTCAAAACAATAAAAGTTTATTACTTGTTACGAACAACAATTATAAACCTATTTTATTAATTAACAATTAGATAGCAATTTTCAAAGCTGCAAAAATAATATTACTTCTTGTATTATAAGTACTTGTGACGCATACGCTTTAGTACTAATTTTATAACATAAATTTTTAGATCTATATGAAAAAAACATTACTGTCTGTGGTTAGTTTAACTTTAGTTTTATTCGGACTTATTTTAGTTCCAATAAATACTGATGAGACTAATGAGGTATTTACATTTTTTGGAAACTTCCATCCTATAATTCTTCACTTACCAATTGGCGCCCTAATTGGTGTCTTTGTTTTAGAAATAGTTAACTTTATTAAACCACAGTTAAAATTGGATAATGCTAATAAAATATTGCTTTGGTTTAGTGCAATTAGCTTAATTCCGGCAGTAGTTTTTGGTTTTTTTCTAGCTTCCAGTGGTGGCTATAATGAAGATGTACTGTCTTTTCATAAATGGTTAGGTTGGGTTACTGCTTTACTATGCATTTGGCTATTGGTTTTTCGACTTTGGGCTTATACTAAATCTGATAAGCATATTAGAGCTTACCAAGGCATATTGTTTATAAATGTTATTCTACTCTCTTTTGCAGGACATTATGGGGGTACATTAACTCATGGATCCAATTACTTAACTAAAGACATGCCATCCAAACTAAAAGATTTTTTTGGCATAGAAAAAACAGAAGCTGAGTCTATACTTTCTTCAATTAAAGAATTAAAAGAAACAAATGGAGGTCATGAAATAAATGAAGCATTTGTATTTGCAGATACTATTCATCCTATAATGGATAAGAATTGTTTTGAATGTCACAATGCTAATAAACAGAAAGGCGATTTACGTCTTGACAATGTTGGTTGGGAAATGATAAGTGCAAAAAATGTAAAAAAATGGAAAAGCGTTTTTGAAGAAATAAAAGCAGGCAATATGCCTCCGGAGGAAGAGGAACCATTAACAGATAATGAACGACATAGTATTTTAAATTGGATTACGCGTTCATTAGATAGCGTGAAACCAGAATTAAAAAAGCAAATTGCCGAGATAGAAAAGCAGGAAGCCAAAGCTGAAGCGGAAAAGCAAGAATTAGCCCTAGCATTAAAAGAAAATATGCTGATGGCAGAACCAACAGAAGCATCTTTAAAATATGTTAATGAAATTCAACCCATACTAGATAAGTATTGTTATCAATGTCATGGACCAACAAAACAAAAAGGAAGTATGCGCCTTGATGTTTTAAATTGGGATATGGTACATGGTGGCGATGCCGAAAAATGGGATTCTGCACTAGATGAAATTAATGCGGGCAATATGCCTCCAAAGAAAAAAGCTCAGTTAACAGATGAGGAACGAAGAATGGTTGTCGATTGGATCACTAATTCTTTAGAGCATGCTGCAGATAAAAAAAGCGTAACGAACAAAAATGTTACAAGACGATTAACGAAATCTCAATATACTAACACACTAAATCAGTTATTAGAATTACCAATAAATTTCGGTAACGTATTACCAGATGATGGAAAATCTAAAATGGGATTTTCTAATAATGGGGATGTGCTTCAAATATCATCATTACATATTGATTATTACCAGAAAATTGCTCGTGAAGCTTTAGATAAAGCTATTGTTCATGGACCTAAACCAAAATCCAAAAAATATAAAATCACCTTTGGTAAAGGAATAGGTGAAGATAAGGTTGCTGCCGAATTTGGAGGCTATCAATCAGCTGCCATTAAACATGAAGATTTTAAGGTAGATCTTTATGATGACAAAGGCGTAAATTTTGATGTGACAGATACCATTAAAAAAAGGATCGGTGTAGATATGAGAGGTTCTGCAAGTGACCGATACGCTGTTGAAAATGATGGTATGATTTTATATTCTGCACTTCCTCACAAAGATGTACCACCTCGTTCCTGGCAAGGGCCATCACCTAATGTGAAAATGCTGATAAAGAATAATTATCCGAGATCAGGAAACTTTGTACTTAGAGTAGATGCTTCAAAGGGTTATGGGATATCTATGCGTGAAGGTTTAATAGATCTAAGAGAAAATAAACCAGCAAAAGTAACATCCGGTACTATTAATCTTTTGGCTATAAAGAGTGTAAATAAAACGAATTTAGTTCTTAAGGATAGTTTGCTAGTTCCCGTTAGAATTGACGCTATGACATCCTCGTACTCAGTAATTGAAATTCCAAACGATAGTTTTTATCAGGTAGATTTAGTTCACCCATATGTTTCCCAAGAAAATATGCCCTCTTTTCTTTTAAAAATAGGGGAATTTAATAAAATTGAAGAACGTTTACAATTACCAACAACATTAGAAAATGAAAAGGATATAGTAACACCGGTTACTCTGGCATATTTAAGAAAAGGTAAGTATAGAATTAAAGTTGGAGGCGATTTCTTTGTTGGCTATAAAAATATAAGGTTTACCCCATTACCTGAAGATAGTGAGATACCTAAAGCACTGAAATTAGAAATAGAAAAGAATCAAAGTCAATATAAAGATTTGATACCATCCATAAAGGCATTTGTTGCTACCAGAACAGATGATGGGATGGATTACAATACGTTTGATGTAAGCAAAGAGGTTGATTCTAAAGCTGGAGATTTTAAAACCTTCGAATTTATCGGGCAACTGGAAAACTTACCGGTTCCAGTTTACGATCCTATTGAGACCGAACCATTTTCAAATACCATGATAGTTGGTTTGTGGAACAACCATTTAGTTAAAAAGAGAGGTGAAAATGGACCAGCGCTATTGGTTAAGTCGATGGAGTTAGAAGCGCCTTATCATCCCATTTGGCCTCCAAAGAGCCACTCCACTATATTTTTCGATTCCCCTAACAAGAACAACTACCAGGTATATACTGCCGAAGTACTTAAGAAATTTATGGAAAAAGCTTTTAGGCGACCATTGGTAGAAGGAGAATTAGAACGTTATTTTAATTTTTGGAATAGTATCAAGGGTGATTTTAAAGTATATGAAGATAGTGTCAAAGAAGTACTAGTTGCCATTTTGTGTTCACCTAACTTTCTATATTTATTAGAATCTGAAAAATCCGCTCCTAAGATGTTTAACGAAGATTATTATCTGGCATCAAAAATGGCTTATTTTTTATGGAATTCACCACCAGACGAAAAATTGACCGAATTGGCTTCAATAGGTATGCTTAAGAATGAATTACCAGAACAAATCGGAAGGATGATCGAGAGTCCTAAAACTTTGAAAATGATTGAAGCTTTTGCATACGAGTGGCTGCGTGTAGACCGATTAAAAGGCATGAGTATCAATGTTAATTTATATCCGGATTTTACGCGTTTTGTTAAAGAAGACATGGCTCAAGAAACCTATAGCTTTATTCATTATATATTAAAGGAGAATAAGAGTATTTTAAATTTTATCGATTCGGATTTTGCTATGCTGAATCAAAATTTAGCAGAGTTTTATGGTATTGATGGCGTTATTGGAAATTATTTTCGTCCGGTCTCTATTCCAAAAGAAAAAAACAGAGGCGGTCTATTATCTCAAGGCGCATTTTTAACCGGACATTCAGATGGTGTGCATGCGCATCCCATAAAAAGAGCTGTATGGTTAAAAGAAAAAATTCTTGGTGACGCTCCTCCTCCACCGCCGCCTAATGTTCCTGAATTAGATCCTGAAACACCAGGTTTTGAAAACTTGACCTTAAAAGAACAATTAGAATTACACAGAAATAAAGTGTCTTGTATTGATTGCCATTTAAAAATAGACCCTTATGGTGTCGCTTTTGAAAATTATGACGCCGTTGGAAGGTTTCAAAAGAAGTACAAAGGAAATCCTATTGATTCAAAATCTAAATTACCAGATGGTACTGTAGTAGAAGGTATTAAAGGGATTAAAAACTATCTTTTAACTAAAAAGAAAGATGCTTTTACAAAATCGTTGGTAGAACACTTGTTCGCATATGCTTTGGGAAGAGATGTTAGTTTTTCAGACGATAAAGAATTAAACGCCATAGTTGAGAAAGTTAAAACTGATGGTTATAAGTTTAAAACTGTTTTAGAGGAAATTATTAAAAGTGATTCATTTTTAAAAAAAATAAATAACAAGGGTAATACTATAGCCAAAAACGAATAGATATGGGTAGAAAATCATGGCATTTAGATCGTAGAACATTTATAAAAGGTTTAGGAGCAGCTTGTATGCTACCTTATTTAGAATGTATGGGCATGGGAACTCTAACAAGTTTCTCTGCGCCTAAAGCTCCCAAAAGGCTTTGCTTTTTGTATTTTCCGAATGGCGTAAGTATGTCTCCAGGAGCAGACTCCAAACATCAAGAATGGAATTGGTTTCCACATAAAACAGGTGCAGATTATAAGTTTACAAATTCATTAGCTCCATTAGAATCACATCGAAAAAACATATCTGTTCTGGGGGGGTTAAGTCACCCAAATAGTCGAAACGTTTTAGGCCATATGGCTGGAGACACCTGGCTTACAGGAGGAGACTTAAGAGGAGATAAGTATTTAAATACTATTTCTATCGATCAAATTGCCGCACAAAAATTTGCTAAGTATACTAGAATTCCGTCGTTAACATTATCTACAGATGGTGGCGTTGGTTATAAATCAAGGGCTTCTACTTTATCATTTGACTCTACAGGAAAAGCCATTCCTTCAGAACACCGTCAAAGAGAAATTTTTGAACGCTATTTTTCCCCAACCGGTGGTGCTACATCTGCAGAAAGACGTAAAAGTTTACAACAAGATAAAAAAATTGTTGATTTAGTTTTAGAAGATAGTAAGCGACTTAAAAAACAATTGGGTTATAACGATAATATTAAGTTAGACGAATATATGTCTTCTTTAAACTCGATAGAAGAGCAGGTAAAAAGAAACGAAAAATGGTTAGATATTCCCATGAAAGATTTTGATGCTTCTTATATTAACCTAAATGTAGATGCTACCGTAAATCCTGAAGCTTATCTCCGCTCAACAATGGATTTAATGATTCTTGGTATGCAAACTGATTTATCGCGTGTCATGACATTCATGATGGGACGGGAAGACGGTATGGGACTTTTTGATGCTTTTCCTAAACTAACCCTAAACTTAACCGGGCACCATAGCATGACACATGATAGAGCAACTGGTTATCAAGAACGATTAGGAAAGTATGATCAATGGATGACTAAGCAATTTGCTTATTTCTTAGATCGCATGGAAAACACCCATGACGAACATGGTTCTTTATTGGAGAATACTTTAGTTTTATATGGTAGTGCTTGTTGCTCCACACACAATGCAAACAACTACCCACTAGTTCTTGCTGGTGGTTCAAAACTTGGAGTCAAACATGGTTCTTATGAAGTCTTTGATCCTAAAAAAGTCCATATGGCCGATTTGTTTGTAAGTATGTTAAACAAAATTGGTATTGAAACAGAAACCTTTGCTGATAGTACAGGAGAATTACCTTCAATTTAAATAAAATTAATCTATAATTTATCTTTAAAATTTTTATGACCAACCCAAAAAGTGCGCCACTAGTAAGTAAGAAACTGTTATTTCCTTTCATCATTATAACCTCCTTATTTGCTTTATGGGGAATCGCTAATGACTTAACCAACCCTATGGTTTCCGCATTTAAAAAAGTAATGCCCGAACTTTCCAATTTGCAAGCATCCTTAGTACAATCCGCCTTTTATTTTGGTTATTTTTTCATGGCATTGCCTGCAGCCTTATTCATTCGAAAGTTTAGTTACAAATCGGGAATCCTTTTAGGGTTGACACTTTATGCTATAGGAGCTTTTATGTTTTATCCTGCTGCTGCTTTCGAAAATTTCAATTTTTTCTTAATATCATTATGGGTTATTACTTGTGGGTTGTCATTTTTAGAAACAACAGCAAATCCATTAATATTAGCATTAGGAGATAAAAGAACAGCGACACAACGATTAAACCTTGCTCAGGCCTTTAACCCTGTGGGATCGTTAACAGGAATGGTTATTGCTCAGGTTTTTGTTTTAGGTGCCATTCGTTCTGACGATTATACTGCCGAAGCTTATGATGCATTATCGTCTGGCGAATTGGCTGTCATTAGAGAAAACGACTTAGGAGTTATTAGTGTCCCTTATATTAGTTTAGGCGTTCTGGTTTTGGTAATTATGGCCATTATTATTTTTACTAGAATACCAAAAACACCACAAGAAGATAAAATGGGGTTGTCTGCCTCTTTTTCCAGGTTATTTTCTAATAGAAATTATTTAGGAGGCGTCGTGGCACAAGCGGCCTGTGTGGGTTCTCAAATTATGTGCTGGACTTTTATCTTTCAATATGTAGATAATTTAAATGAAGTTCATGGATTGAATATTACTGCGACTAATTATAATATTGCAGCTATGATTTTATTCTTATCTGGAAGGTGGATTGGAACTGGACTAATGAGAAAAATAAATCCCTCCAAAGTCTTAGCCATTTTTGGTTTCTCAGGCGCTTTATGTGCTATTGGTGCTGTTTTATTGCCAGGTATTCCAGGGTTAATTTCGTTAGTAGCCATATCTGTTTTTATGTCTATTATGTTCCCAACTATTTATGGTATTGCACTTAAAGATATGGGAGATGAGGCTAAAATTGGTTCAGCAGGTTTGGTTATGGCTATTGTTGGAGGTGCTTTTATGCCGCCAATTCAAGCGGCCATTTTAGATTTGGGCGGAGATGGTTTTAACGATGTTACTTTTTTAGGGTATATCCCAGAAGTTAACTTTTCTTTTATATTGCCAATGATTTGTTTATCCGTAGTTGGTTATTACGGATATAGGACCATACATAAATTAAAGACTACATAAATATTTTAAATGTGTTTTTCTAAGCTTTTTGTTTTTTTACTTTTTGTGATTTGTTTTTCTTTTCAAACGTTTGGTCAATCTAATATGAATCAAGAGGCACAAAGTTTAAGAGACATATTAATGCCATATTTTGTTCCAGTTGAAAGAGACAATCAACGTTTAATTGATAATAAAAAAAAGATTGATTTGGGACGTCATTTATATTATGATCAAAGACTTTCTTCAAACGGAACCATCTCATGTAATAGTTGTCACGATTTAAAAAAGCAGGGAACGAATGGGGCTTTCTATTTAGAATCGAAAAATAAAGGAGCGACGTTTAGAGACGTCCCCACCATATATAACGTAGCAACGCTTTCTATGTATAATGCAGATGGAGGTATTACTAATTTTAAACAGAAGCTAAAACATGCATTCACAAACCCCTACGAAATGAATGTGACAGACGAAAGTTTAATTGTGCAACGACTTGGGAAAATAGCAAGTTATAAGACGCTGTTTAAATCTGCCTTTCCAAATAGCAGTGAAGCAGTTTCAATGGATCATATCATGGATGCTTTACAGGCTTTCATCGAAGGATTGTCTACACCAGCTCCTATTGACTCATTTATTCAGGGCAATGATAAAGCATTGTCTAAGGAGGAAATTGAAGGCGGCCATATTTTTAATTCTAAAAGCTGTTATTCTTGTCATACAGGTTCAAATTTTGGAGGGCAAATGATTCAAAAATTAGGAATAGCCGAAGCATGGCCAAATAAAAAAGATTTGGGTTATTATCATTTGAAAAAAGTATCCGCCTATAAAATGTTTTTTAGAGTGGCATCCTTGAGAAATGTTGAAAAAACGGGACCGTATTTTCATGATGCTTCCTCTAGTAAATTATGGAGAGCCATAAAGCTTATGGGGAGACATGAAAGAGGTTTGAATATTAGTGAAGAAGAGGCCTTGAAAATTGAAATATTCTTAAAGTCACTCTCAGGTGAAATTCCTATAGATTATATAAAAAAGCCAAAATACCTATTAAACTAAAAAATATATAAAATGAAGTTACCTTTTAGATTATTGTTTTGTTATTTGTTAATCAGCCTGGTCTTAATATCCTGTAGCAGTACAAAAAAGAATGTTGTTACTGTAACGGGTAGTGAAAACCAATGGCCAATGTCTGGTGGTCCGGACGGTAGCTGGAAAATCGAAACATCTTTAAAAGTTCCAACGAAATGGTCTGTTAGAACAGGAGAAAATATAAAATGGAAGAAAACTCTACCTGAAGGTGGTCAAAGTGGTATTGCGGTTTGGGGAGATAAAATATTTCTTACTATCAATCCGCCAAATGATGATCCCACATATTCTGAAGCTTCAGATGTTAAGGGAGGAGCCACTAACAAAGACATCGTTTTATTTTGTCTAAATTCAAATAATGGAGACATCGTATGGAATAAAACTATAAAAGGAACCATTGAAAGTGAGTACAATTATGGTTTTAGCGACGCCACTACCCCTACTCCTATGACTGATGGAAAACACGTATGGGCTATTAATGCCAGTGGTGGTATGGCTTGTTTTTCTATGGAAGGTCATCTTGTATGGGAACGTACATGGCAACCAATTCCAGTTACACCAAATCGTCCGTTTAACAAACAGTTTGATTCTATTATTTTTGAAGACTTCATTTTAAATGTAGAACCTGCTGTGGAAAATGATTCTATTAGAACAACTGCCTGGAATTATTTACATGCCTTTGATAAAAATACAGGAAACCGATTGTGGGTAACTAAAGCGGCGGTGACTAATTATAATACACCCGTTTTAGGTGAAACCAAAGACGGCAAACCTGCCATATTAATGGGAAGAGGTGGACCTCATAGCGTGCCTGAACGACCTGTCGGATTAAGTCTGATTAGTTTGCATGATAAAACTCAGGGAGAGGCCTTATGGCATTGGGAACCAAAAGAAAAAAATAATGTTTCTGGCTGGGGAGCATTAAGTACACAACATTGGAATGGCGAAAAAGCATCATGGTTTTATGAGGGTAAATCGCATTTAACAATAGATACTAAAACAGGAAAATTAGTAAGTCAAAAAGACATGCGTATCGTTGATCTAAATAAATATGATACCATATCAAAAAAATACAATCTTCAAAAAGATGTAGAGATTAAAGATTTTGGTGGTGCATACCACTACCATTACCATTGTAATATCCCTGTTGGTGAATATGTTTATTTTATGGGGCTTTACAAACCATTTATTAAAAGGCATCATACCACTACCGGAAAGACAGAATATCTTGAAGTTCCAGAAGAAATGAGTGAAGATGGAGGCTACATATGGAAAAAGCAATCAAATGATGGATTGAATTCTCAGGGTCAACTACATTCTTCAGATAATAGAACCAGAGGGGGTGGCTTTCAAAAGTGCTTTTTAGGATCTCCAACCGTAATTAATGATTATATCTATTTTACAAGTGCTATAGGTATTGTTTATGTTATTGATGCTAATGCGGAAAAACTTGATGAATCAGCCATTATTGCTATAAATGATTTAGGTGAAAGAGGAAAAACATGGACTGTAAATTCACTAAGTTTTGCTAGCGGCAATATTTACCATAGAACTATGAAAGAAATTGTTTGTATTGGGAAATAATAAGGATCTGTCGCATCTGTCAAAATTTACAATAATTTGGTCATGACAAGAAAAATTACAGATGCGACAGAACCCAATCGATTACTTTTAGAACGATTATCGGATAGTTCTTTTTCTTCTACAATAATTCTCCCCTAATTTTAAATATATCTCCATTATCGGCTTTTCTTAGATTTTCACTTAATGCGTTAAACAATTTTTTCTGATGCTTGTAAATAAGTACGTTTTCAGGAATTGGCTTTGCTCTTTCATCCTCATTTAATTGAATAAAAGGACTTGCAGTTTCTATAATACCTGTCGTTTTGCCTTTTTCCTTATTCCAAACCCAAGCGGCGTGTATTGCTGCTCCAAGAGCAGCACCTTCCCCTTCAACAGGTAGGACATCTAAATTAAAAATATCAGCTATTATTTGTCTCCAAACAGGTGATTTTGACAAGCCTCCTGTCAGTCTAATTTCTTTAGCCTTAATCGGCATACGCTTAAATCCCTGGTATAAGTTTAATACAGCTCCTTCAATAATGGCTCTGCTTAAATGTATTTTATTAAACTCATGTAACTTGAATCCAAAATATGTTGGAGTTGCCAAAGGAACATCTGGTGTTCTCTCTCCTTCAAACCAAGGGATTATTATCTTTCCATTATTTCCCGCTTTGGTTTTATAAACCAATTGATTAAACGCATCATGAGTTAAATTTTCTTGTTCTAAAAATTGATTATAGCCATTTGCTAAATTTGAAACACATAAAAGTGGCATAAAACTACCTAGGCTATTACAAAACAATGAGATTTCTCCTGTCTTATCTACATAAGGTTGATCCATAAATGTATAGACCGTTCCACTGGTTCCTAAACTCATAGTGATTACTCCTTCTTCAAGGTTTCCTGTTCCTATAGCGCCATACATATTATCTCCACAGCCTGCATCAATTTTACATTGAGGATCGAAATTATATTTTTGAACAAGATGCTTTGAGATAAACCCTATACTCTTATCTGAGGCTTGAATTGGAGGGAGCTTGCTTTTTAATTCTGGATCGATAGCTTGTATTATTTTTTCTGACCATGTATTTTTCTCAGGATGACTTAATGCCATACCAGATACATCGCCAGGCTCCATAGTCGCAACACCTCCTGTTAAATAAAAATTAATATAATTATGTACTAATAAAAATGTTGTTGTATTCTCATAGTGTTGTGGATAATTATTTTTTAAATGCAAGATTTTTGATGCGGTATACCCCGTACGTTGCGTATTCCCAATTTCCTTAATCATGTTTTCTTTACCTCCAATAGCTTGCGTAAGGTAATCGCATTCTTTTTGAGTAGAAAAATCATTCCAAAGTTTACTCACCGGATGTGAAAGTTCACCATTTTTTTGGAGGCTTACTAAGCCATGCTGTTGCCCAGAAACTGAAATGCATTTTATTTTATCTTGAGGTATATTAGATGTTACAAGTCTTACAAAAACCTTTTCTATCGCTTCAATCCACATTAAAGGGTTTGATTCTGACACACCTTCTTCAGTATTTTTTATAACGCCATTTAAAGTGTTATACTCAGGTAGTTCTGCATCGTAATTTACTTGTGTTATAAATACCACTTTATTTGATTGTGTATCGATAACAATCAATTTACAGCTTTGGGTTGATACATCAAGTCCAGCAAACAGCATATACTCTTATTTTATAAATCTATTGATTATTGATTGGTACAACTCTTGTTTTCCACTTATTTGTTCTGGTTCTCCTATCTTACTTGCTAATAACGATAATTCTTCTAAGCTAAGATCTCCTTTTTCAAATTTTAAGCCGTCTCCAGAATCGAAACTCTTATAGCGGTCTTTTTTTAGCTTTAAATATTCTGAGTTTTCCAAAATATCATCAGCAATAAGTAAGGCTCTCGCCATAATATCCATACCGTGAATATGTGCAATAAAAATATCTTCTAAATCGGTTGAACTTCTTCTCGTTTTAGCATCAAAATTTAACCCTCCTTTTCCTAAACCTCCTTCTGACAAAATAACGAGCATAATTTCTACAGCATCGTACAAATTAAATAAAAACTCATCAGTATCCCAGCCGTTATGTGGGTCTCCCTGATTAATATCGAGGCTTCCAAAAGCTCCTGAATCATACGCCGTTTGTACTTCGTGCGCATAAGTATGTTGAGCTAAGGTAGCATGATTGTTTTCTATGTTCACCTTAAAATCGTCTGCTAAATTGTATTTTTCTAAAAACCCTATGACGGTTGCTGTATCAAAATCGTATTGGTGTTTTGTAGGCTCCATAGGCTTAGGCTCAATTAAGAAAGTACCTTTAAACCCAATACTTCTTCCATAATCTCTAGCCTTAGATAAAAACATTGCTAAATGTTCAATCTCACGCTTCATATTGGTGTTTAACAGCGAAAAATAACCTTCTCTACCACCCCAAAACACGTAGTTTTCACCGCCTAATTCAACCGTAGCATCTAATGCGGATTTTACCTGAGCGGCTGCCTGTGCAACAACTTCAAAGTTTGGATTTGTTGCTGCCCCATTCATATACCGTGGATGTGAAAATACGTTGGTTGTTCCCCAGAGTAACTTAACTCCGGATTCTTCTTGTTTTTGTTTTGCTAACCTGACTAAAGTTTTAAGGTTTTCTTTTGATTCTTTAACTGTTTTTCCTTCTGGAGCCATATCTCTATCATGAAAACAGTAATATGGTACTCCCAGTTTAGTAAAAAATTCAAATGCAGCATCTAATTTATCTTTAGCACGTTGCATAGGGTCTTCATTTTCTAACCATGGAAAGTGTTGTGTTCCCGGTCCGAAAGGATCTTCCCCTGTTCCACAAAACGTATGCCAATAGGCTACTGAAAAGCGCAAATGCTCTTTCATTGTTTTTCCTGCAACAACTCTATTTTCATCATAATATTGAAAGGCCATAGGATTATTGCTCTGTATGCCTTCAAAAGAAATCTTTTTAATGTTTGGAAAATATTCTTTATCCCCCATTATAAGTTTTGTTTTCATTTTTTGTATTGTAATAATCCTTAAGAGCATAAACATTATTGTTTAGCTCGGACATATAATTAATTAACGGTTCATAAGGCTCATAGGCCGCTGTTACTATCCCTTTATTTGAATTAAGATTACTTATTTCAAACTAATCTTTTCAAAAGCCGATGAAATATGGAAATCTGGAAACTTTGAATCCGGTATCGTTTTGGTATACCAGTTGACTTTATCCTTATTTAGATAATCTGCCCTAAAAATGCCTAAATAGATTTCATTTACAAGTCCCAAAGATTTTAATTCTTTTAAACTTATTCTGCCTTCCACAATATATTCCTTATCTAAAATTAATGTCGAAACTTGAAGCGAATTAAAATTCCATTTATCATTAAATTTACGATAGTGTTTAGCATTATAATCTAACACTTCACCTTTTGGATTAATTTCGGCACAATAATAATTGGATATATCTTTTTTTGAGGAAAAAAATAACTCTACTCTGTCTCCTTCTGCCACTGACAACTCTTTCTTAAAGTCTGATATTGTAAGTGTACTATCCTTGGTTTTAAAATAAAAATAAAAATGTTTATCTGTTATTATATAATCAAAAATCGTACTGTCCTTATTTTTTAAACGCCATGGTTCATTTAGTCCTTTTACAAAATAACTATCATCCCAATCTTGCAAATTGGCATCAACCTTCAAATTGTATAGCGTTTGCTCATTATTAATTAAGGCTTGTTTTGCATCATCCCAATCATCTGTTCTAAAAGGTATAGCCGGAAGTCCTTCCTTATTATAAAGATTAGCCTCTAATGGATTATCAGACCAGGCATATCTTACTGCAACCGGATTTGAAACGTCTTCATTAAAAACAATAATTTTATTCCCTTCAACAAAGGCTTTTGCCCAAACAAACTTCTTATCGTTTCCGGCAATTGCAAACTCTTTGAGATAACCGAATTTATCCTTTGCAATAAGACCACTACCAGTATTTTCAAAATGGATTACTATTTTATTATCGATTATTTCCATCGATTTATAGGTAGGCCCCGAATGAACAACATTTTTATTATAGGCAACTTTCAAGGAAGATAACATTAAACGATGCCCTACATCTTGCTTATTCGTTGGATGAATATCCATTGTATTTCCTATATCTATAGTAACCGCCAGACCTGTATTTGGCGTTTTGAGTGTACTGAATTGTGCTTCTCTTTGATCTGCCCAATTACTTTCTACAGGACTATCAGCTAGAGGTCCATAATTAGCCAATTGCACTATTAAAAAAGGGAAATTGGCCTGATTCCATTTGCTTCTCCAACCATCTATCATGGCAGGTAACAGTTTTGAATATTCATTGGCATTGCCGGCATTACTTTCTCCCTGATACCATATAGCGCCTTTTATTCCATATTTAGTTAATGGAGAAATCATGGCATTATAAAGAAATGTTGGCGTACTTCTTTTAGTGGGTTGTTTATTCCAATTTAAACCATCTGTATTGAAATCTTTATTATCCAGTCCTAGTTTATAATCCCATAGACCTTGTAAATCAACATTTAAAAATGTTTTATCATCTTTTATTTTAAGATTAGATTTTCTCGGTCCCCAAAACCCTCCTTTCCAATCAAGGTCATAAACACAAACCAAAATCTCATTCTCTCCGGTCTTTACAATATCTTTCGAAATAGTGTATTTACGTCCAGAACCTTTGTAAGTTCTTGAGCCGATTCTTTTACCATTAAAAAAGGTAAAATCGTAATCGTCTATCCATCCCAAATCAAGTATAAGGTCATTGTCAGCATAGGTTTCTGGTAGTTCAAACCGTTTTCTATACCATATGGATCCATTAAAATCTTTGACTCCCAGATCTTCCCAGTAACCAGGAACTTGAATCTTGCTCCAATCTGTTCTGCTAAAAAAATCAAGATCCAATGTTTCTCCATCATCCTTAAAACCAGGATCTTTTTTAAATAACTTGTTTATAAGTAGACTTCCTCCATTTTTTTTGTAAGTGCTGAACAATTGATCAAAATAATCTGGCGTTTTTTCTATTTTATTAACTTCTTCCGTATAGTCAGAGAACTTTTTGATAGTGGCTCCGTCCATCCAAGCCTGAATACCGGAACCACCCCACGATGCATGTATCAAACCTATCGGAACTCCAATTTCCTTATGTAAATCTCTGCCAAAAAAGTATGCTACTGCAGAAAATGATTTTACTGTTTCCGGGTTACATTCCAGCCATTTTCCTGTTGTTATATCTTTTTTTGGTTGATAATGTGCATCCTTTTCAATTTGAAAAAGACGTATATTTTTATTCGTAGCATTATTAATATCTCTATAGGAATTTTTAGCTGCAGCAGTTCTGAAATACATATTTGACTGTCCGCTACAAATCCAAACATCTCCAATCAAAATATTTTGTAGTTTTATAGTATTCTTCCCGCTCACTTCTAATTTAAAAGGGCCACCTGCTTTTTGAGGAGGTAATACAACTTCCCATATTCCTTTTCTATTAGCACGCGTAGTATATTGTTCTCCTAGAAACGAAATGGTAATTTTCTCTTTAGAATCTGCCCATCCCCAAATTTTAATGTCTTGATTTCGCTGAAGTACCATATCGTTTCCAAATAATCTTGGCAATGTAATATCTGCATGAGCAAAAACGGTGTTAAATAAGATAAGTCCAATTATTAATTTTAAGTATGTATTCATAAAAAACATTTATAATGTTAAATAAATTCCGTTTAGCAATGTTGCTATTTTTTTAATTTATTGTTAAAATCTTCCATTAGCTTAATGATTGAAAATGACATTCCAACAATACCTGTTTTAATGGTTAGTTCTGGATCGGGAGCATAAAATGATGAGTGTAGAGAAGGCAAAGGCTCCTCCTTAGCCTTAAAATTAAGGATTTTATTTGCAGAAACACTTCCTAATCGTAACATTGTTAAGGGTATGTGCTCTGGAGTATTACCAAAACGATAGAAGTCTTCAGAACTCATTACTGGAGCTTCTTTAATAATATTATCGTCCATTTTACTTTTTAATAAATCTGCTACTCGTGCTGTTAATTCCGGATCATTAATCCCTGGGGGCAAACTTTCATCTACCTCAATAATAATAGGATATTTATCTTCTGGTAATCCTGCCGATTCGGCTACGCCATTACAAATTCGTTGTATTGAATTTATCATGTGTAAAGCGACATCTTCTGAACAAGAACGTAATGTTAGCATAAGGTGAACCTCTTCTGGAATTATATTATGTTTGCTTCCTCCATGAATGGCCCCAACGGTTATAACGGCCGGTTCAATTGCAGAAATCTCCCTACTTGTAATTGTTTGTATGGCTAATATGATTCTTGACGATAATACAATAGGGTCTATAGCTTTATGAGGTTTCGCTCCATGGCCACCTAAACCTCTAACCGTTATTTCTAAAGTGTTAACTTTTGCCCATGCAGGGCCAGAGGTGTAACCAATTTTACCTGCTTGTATTGTAGGACTTACATGATATGCTAAGGCATAATCTGGTGTTGAAAATTTTTCAAAGAGCCCGTCATTTAATACCAATTTTGCTCCTCCTCGTTCTTCAGCCGGCTGTGCAAGCATAAATAATGTACCACTCCAGTATGCCTTTAACTTAATTAAGGTTTTTGCTGTTCCTATAAACGAAACCATGTGTATATCATGTCCACAAGCATGCATTACAGAAACTTCTTTTTTCTCTAACATAGCCTTTTCTGTACTTGCATAAGAGAGCCCTGTTTTTTCTTTAAGTGGTAAGGCATCTAAATCTGTTCGCAGCATAATGGTAGGTCCGCTTCCATTTTTAAAAACGCCTACAACACCATAGCCTCCAATACCTTCTGTTACATCAAAACCAAGAGTTTTTAATTCTAATGCCATCCGTTTTGAAGTTTCTTTTTCTTGAAATGATAATTCTGGATTTTGATGTAAATGCTTATAAAGTTTTAAGTTTAATTGTTGCTCCTTTTCTACCACCTTTTCTATGAGTTTAAAAACATCTCTTTCTTGAGAAAACCCATTTTGGAGTACTAAAAAAATAATGATATAAAATAGTCCTTTTGTCTTCATAAAGAGTTTTCAGTTTAGCTTTTGTTTTTTAAAATAATAATAAACTGGCAAACCCAACCCAAGAAAAAGTAAACCTACCCCTGCATATAATGGGTTATTAATTAATGTGTTTCCAACAAAAATTGTAGCCGTAGCTATAAATATGATTGGGATTATTGGATATCCAATAGTTTTATATGGTCGAATAGCATCTTTTCTTGTGAATCTAAATAATATGACGATACATGCTACTAAAACAAAAAAGATCCAATCGATAAAAACAACATAGGTAATCACCGCTTCAAAGGTTCCCCATATAATTACAATGATTATAGACCATAAGGCTTGAGCTATAATGGCATTTGCCGGTGTCTTATATTTAGCATGTATTTTTGCCAAGCCTTTAAAAAATACACCATCTTCTGCCATGACATAATAAATTCGAGGTGCTGCCATCGTATTTATGAGTGCTGTACCAAATGTTGAGATAACAATAAGAACTGCAATAATGACACCTCCTGATGCCATGATACTACTAATGGCATCGGCAGCTACACTATCTGAGTTAGCAATCTCTGATATTGGTAATAATGCCATAAAGCTTAAATTGGTTAATAAATAGACCACAGAAACGATAAGCGTTCCAATAATCATAGCAAGTGGTATGTTTCTTTTCGCATTTTTTGCTTCTCCAGATAAATAAGAAACATGATGCCACCCACTAAATGACCATAATACGCCTATTAGTGCTAAGCCAAAAGAGCTCCATGTATTCGTTTCTAAAACACTTTTCTGTACTTCTGCTGTAGATCCGTCCATTATGGAATAAGTCCCCCAAATGAACCCTATGCTAATAATGGCAATAATTCCTAGTAATTTCAAACCTGTAAAAATATTGGTAAACATTTCTACCAACTTTACCCTAAAAATATTAATTACTGAAACCATAATAATTGCGGCTATAGTAACTATTAATTCCCCAGAGGCGCTCATAGGAAATAAAAAATCAAAATAGTTTGTAAAAGCAATAGCCAATGCAGCTATAGTTCCGGTATTAATAACTGTAAAATAGGCCCATCCAAATAAAAACCCTGCCATGGTACCATAGGCTTCTTTTAAATACACATATACCCCTCCGGCTTTGGGAAACATGCCTCCTAATTCGCCATAAGTCAATGCACCTGTTAAAGATAAAACACCTCCAACAATCCAGACTAAAATAATAAGTGATGGTAATGTAAGGTGGCCTGCTATTTGAGAAGGTGTCAAGAAAATTCCAGACCCTATACAGGCACCAATTACTATCATTGTTAATCCATAAAGCGAAAGTGATTTACTTAATTTTGTCATGATATTACGGTTAAGGTTATCGTTTTTAAATCATTAGCCTTTGAAGACGTCCCAACCATGATATTAAAAGTACCTGGATCTACTACAAAATTCATACCTGCATCCCAATAAGCCAATTCTTTTGGTGTAATATCTAAAGTAATGGTTTTTGTTTCTCCTGGTTTTAAATATACTTTTTCAAACCCTTTTAGTTCTTTTACAGGACGTGTTACGGATGATACGCAATCATGAATATACATTTGTACAACTTCATGCCCAGAAACGTTTCCTGTATTTTCTACATTAACCGAAAGTCTTGTAGATTCATTTTTATCAATATGAGTCTTTTCCAGATTTAAATTTGAATATTTAAAAGTGGTATAACTCAAGCCAAATCCAAAGGCATAAAGCGGGCTTACCTCATCAAACAAATAACCACGACGGTCATTCGGTTTATGGTTATAATAAGATGGTATATGCCCTACAGAGCGAGGAAATGATATGGGTAATTTTCCACTAGGGTTAAAATCTCCAAATAACACATCGGCAACGGCTTTACCTGTTTCTTGTCCTAGGTACCAACATTCCAATATTGCAGGGATGTTGTTATGTACGTAATTTATACTTAAAGGTTTCCCATTAAACAGTAATGAAACTATAGGTTTTCCTGTTTCAACCATGGCTTTAGCTAAATCATTTTGGCTGCCTACAAGTTCTAAACTAGGACGGTCTCCTAAATGATCTTCATTCCAGGCCTCACGTGAGGTCAATGCATTTCCTCCTATAGCAAGAATAACCACATCTGCTCTTTCGGCTATTTTAATGGCTTCGGCAATGCCTTTTTTATCGTTTTCGGAGTTACTTGCTATAACTTCATCCGTTTCCTCCCAATCACCAGGCTCTGTAATTTTACATCCTTCGGCATAAAGTATGTCTATAGTGTCCCCAACTTTTTCTTTGATCCCATCTAATACAGTAGTATAAAATTTTGGTTTGCCGCTATAACCTCCTAATAAAACTTCGTTAGCATTTGGTCCTATAACTGCAATGGTTTTTATTTTTGATGTGTTTAATGGCAATATCTCATTGTCATTTTTCAATAGGGTTATAGCTTCACAAGCCGCTTTAAGTGCTAAAGATCTTTGTTGTTCACTACCACAAATTGAATCTGCATATTCGGGATCTACGTAAGGATCATCAAACAACCCCATTCTAAATTTATATGCTAATAACCTGCTAACTACTTTATCTAAATAGGCTTCCGAGATGCGTCCTTCTTTAACTAAATCTGTTAGGTGGTGATAGCATTCATCAAAAGGCATTTCTACATCGATTCCTGCCGAAAATGCCTGAAATGCGGCTTCTTTTTCATCGATTGCTACATTATGACGCTGTTTCAGTTGATAAACTGCATAATAATCGGAAACCGTGAATCCTTCAAATCCCCATTCTTTTCTTAATACATCATCTAAAAGCCATTTGTTTTTATGTGATGGTAATCCGTCTACCTCATTATAAGATGCCATAACAGACATAGCTCCGGCTTCATTAATAGCATCTTGAAAGGGCGGAAAAAAGACTTCTCTTAAAACTCTTTCTGAGACATTTACCGGCGCACAGTTAGAACCTCCTTCTGGTTGTGCATGTGCAACAAAGTGTTTTAGTGTTGCTATAACATTCTTTTTTGTATTGAAATTTCCTTTTTCTCCTTGAAAGCCCTTGGTAGCAGCAACTGTCATTTTACTTACCAAATAAGTGTCTTCTCCAAAAGTTTCTTCTACACGGCCCCAGCGCGGTTCTCTTGCCACATCGGCAACTGGTGTTAATGCATGATGTCCACCGCGACTTCTGGTTTCTTCTGCAACCAACGCATAGACATCTTGTATTAATTGAGGGTTCCAACTTCCTGCTAGCGCAATTGGTTGTGGAAAACTAGTCGCTTCTTTTACCATCTGCCCATGTAAACACTCTTCATGGAATATAACAGGAATTCCTAATCGGGATTCTTCTAAATAAAATGCTTGAAGTTTATTGGTCAATTCTGCCATTTTCTTAGGAGTGTCTTCAACAAAACCAACCTCAGCAATTCTTCCTGCGCCACTTAAAAGAAGTTTTTTTACCTTATTTTCATCAAAATGGCCTTGCTCGTCTTGAAAATTCCCTTTTTTAGCATAAATACATAGTGTTTGGGCTACTTTTTCTTCAATAGTCATTCTTGAGAGTAAATCTTTTACTCTTACTTCTATTGGCTCAGACTTATCTTTATATGTCATTTTCCTCAATCCCTTTAAGAGCATATCGTGCTGCTTTTAATTTCAATCGTCAATCTTTTATTGTTTTCTTTTAGGTAAAATCTCCTTTGCTGATTGTTGCACCGAATCATTTTTATCATAAAGGTGTAACCTGAAGCTATAGCTATATGTTTTATCGTTCAGCATGTATTTTTCATGGGCTTTAGCTCCCCAGCTATTATCGCCTCCTACACCCATTTGTTTATAGTCTATATTTAAAGTTGTTGTATTTCGACTAGGTATTTCATAAGGATGATTGGCATTTTCTAGATCTATTTGTTTATACGGCCATGCACTAATATTCAATAATGGTTTACCAACAATCAATAAACCAAGACCTTCTCTATTTTGAAATGATGCCCAACGAACACCGGCTCTATTTCCATGTTCTTGTGGTCGCAAATAGTTATAATCTAACTCATTAACCATACTAGAAAACACATCTACATTAGCTGCTGTTTTTCTATCCCAGTAAGACTCATGGGGTCCTCGACCATACCATTGTACTTTATTAAAACTAGAATCTATTTCTGTTTGCATACCAAATCGCGGCATTTCTGAAAGCTTCTTATCTCCTACTGTAAATTTATTCGCTACCAATATATCTCCACTGCCATAAATAGTATAAGTAGTTTGATATGAGGCATCCAGATTATTAATTGTTGATGTCACATTAATTTGAACAGATTTTGAATTAAATTGCTGTATCTCAAAATCCTTTACATGCATATTAAATGAAGCCATTTTCCAATCCCACAAACGTTCAGGCATTTTATTACCACGATCATTATCTGTTGGTGCTCTCCAAAAATTAGGAACCAGCGGTTGTTTAAGCAATACGTCGTTCTTGTATTGTATGGCTACTATAGCTCCCGTTTTCCGACTCAGATCAATCTTAAAATCGGAGCCTGAAACAGATATCATATCGATATGCTCTTGAACCGCTAAATCTGAAATCTCATTGAAATCTAATGGAATCACTTTTGGAGTTTGATAAGGAACTAAAAATTGGTCTTGAGCCAAAATATGTCCTTTTTTTGCCCAAAGCATATTTTCATCCAGACTGAAAGTAACCTTCAACCAATATTCTGTCCCTGCTTTTAATTTTGGGGTCTTGATATTTAATTTGAAGGGTTTCTTTTCTTTAGCTTTCAGGTTTAATTTTTTTATGTCTCCTTCTTGTAATGTTTTACCGTCTGCTTTTAGTTCCCAACGTCCTTGAACAGCATTTAAATCTTGAAAATCAAATTTATTTTCAATGGTTATCCTTCCTTTTAATAAGTCTACAGGCGTTACTTTTATATTTTGATATACTTTTTTGACTTCGTACAATGATGGATTCGGAGTCCTATCTGGTCGCACCAATCCATTTAAACAAAAGTTATTGTCGTTAGGAGCATCGCCATAATCACCGCCATAAGCCCAAAATTGTTCTCCATATTCGTTCTTTTTTAGTAATCCTTGATCCATCCAATCCCAAATGCATCCACCTTGTAAAACATCGTATTTTTCAATAGCATCCCAGTAATCTTGTAGGTTACCAACACTATTTCCCATGGCATGTGCATATTCACACATAATTAAAGGACGGTTTTGTTCTTTTGAAGCATATTCAATTAACTGTGGTATACGTGTATACATGGGTGCCACAATATCTGTATGCGGATTTTCGAACGCTCGCTCATATTGAACTGTACGTGTATTATCTCTTTGTTTTATCCATTTATATCCTTCTTGAAAATTAATACCATCTCCAGATTCGTTTCCTAATGACCAGCTAATAATACATGGATGGTTTTTATCACGTTCTACCATACGTTTAATACGATCTAAATGTGACTCTAGCCAAAATGTATCTTTAGCTATCATATTTAGTT
This sequence comes from Flavivirga spongiicola, assembly GCF_030540825.1. Classification (NCBI taxonomy): domain Bacteria; kingdom Pseudomonadati; phylum Bacteroidota; class Flavobacteriia; order Flavobacteriales; family Flavobacteriaceae; genus Flavivirga; species Flavivirga spongiicola. The sequence goes on along the minus strand of NZ_JAUOEO010000001.1, from coordinate 3,730,144 downwards.
CTACTTCCCACCCCATACCATGAGTCTCAATATTAGCCTCATCTATAACGTATAGACCATAGATATTGCAGAGTTCATACCAACGCGGATCATTAGGGTAATGACTTGTTCGAACCGTATTTATATTATTCTGCTTCATTAATTTTATGTCTTCAATCATAGAAGCTTCAGATACGACATGCCCTGTTTTTTCATCGTGTTCATGCCTATTAACGCCTTTAACATAGATGGGTTTTCCATTAACCAATAGCTGTCCGGACTTTACTTCAACTTGTCTGAATCCTGTTTTTGAACTTAATATTTCAGCTGTTTGCCCTAATGAATTGGTTAAATATAATATAGCTGTGTACAGGTTTGGTGTTTCTGCTGTCCATGTCTTAATATTTGGGATTATTTTTTCAAAAGTCAACAACCCATTTTTATCTTCTGCCTCTATTTGTACATCTAGTAAGCTCTTATGTGATTCATCGATTAATTCTAACCGAACTTGATAATCTTTAAGGTTTACCTTTTCTACAGACTCTAATTTTACAGCAACATTTAATATACCATTTTGGTAATTCTTGGTAAGTCCAGATCGTATAAAATAATCTTTTATATAGGTTTTAGGTGTGGCATATAAGTATACATCTCTATCGATACCACTTAGTCTCCAAAAATCCTGATCTTCCAGATAACTACCATCCGACCAACGATAAACCTCTACAGCCAAGGTATTGTCACCCTTTTTTATAAATTCTGTAACATCAAACTCTGCTGGTGTTTTGCTACCTTGGCTATACCCCACTTTTTTTCCATTTATCCAACAATAAAAAGCAGAACGTACCGCTCCAAAATGTAAAATAACACGTCGTCCATCCCAAGATTCTGGAATTGTAAATGTTTTAAGGTAACTCCCAACAGGGTTGTAATTATGTGGGATTTTTGGAGGATCTGCCGGAAAAGGATAATTAATATTAGTGTAAATAGGTATTCCATAACCTTGCAATTCCCAATTGGAAGGTACTGGAATTTTATCCCAATTAGAATCATCAAAATCAGTTTTATAAAAGTCTTTGGGCCTTGATTCTGGTTTTCTTACCCAATTAAACTTCCATAATCCGTTAAGGCTTTGTCGCCATGGAGATTCAGAACGTATATTGTTAATTGCAGATGTTCTATTTGCAAATGGCATGAGTGTACAATGTGCATCCTGCTTGTTTCTACTTATTACTTTTGGGTTTTCCCAATCGTATAGAGATTGTGCATGCATACTCCCAACAATCAACGTACATACAACTAATAAACTTTTAGTTTTTAAAAGGAATTTATTTCGCATTAGGATCGTTATTTATAATGATTTTAGTTTTTTTATGTAAAGTCCATTGAGTATGGTTTTGCCTCTTTTTGCTTTTAAGCTTATTGTTATGCCTTCTCCTCCATCTACAGAAACTTTAAACTTTCTACTTACGGCTGTTTGTTTTCCATATGTTTTAGCAAGATCCAAATTCTTCCAAACTCTTTTATTATTAATACTAATATCCATTTTTCGCTTACCCGATTCTGAATATTCCAATTCGGCAAGACAAATATCGACCTCATAAAGGCCTGCTTCAACGTTTACAGTATATGATGAAATATCTTTTCTATAGTATTGGTATATGGGCTCATTTTTAGTTCCAATAATTCCTTTTGAAAATTTTAATGGCACTGAATTATTACTATTATAGCCCCAGATATTATTGTAGGGTTGATCTTTAAACCAAACTTTTTGGTTTTCATCTGTAAACTGAAACGTAGCTCCTACATTTATTGCTATTTCTTTAGATGATCCATTAGAAAGATTTTGATCGGTATAAGACACGATGATATCATCTGAATAATAATGCTCGTCTTGTTTTCCTTTAACTTCAATTTTATGTTGCTCTTTTGATGGCATAAAACTAAAATATGCCACGTTGGATTGGTCTACTTGTAGGGTTTGATGCTTAATGCCATCAACCGATATATCCAAAGTTTTTAAATTGGTGTATATTTTTATAGTATCTGCTATTTGACCTTCTCCAAAAGCGGAAGTTCTTTTAAGCCAGTCATGACTGGCGATATGTATAACTGGTTTTGAACCTAAAACAGATTGATAATAATAATAGATGTCTTTAGGCTTGCGATTAAAATATTGCAATCCTTTTTGATTAACTTGAGGTTTTGAGTCGCCTCTGGTATTAGACCCGAAATCACTCTGTGCCCAAACAGCTGTTACTCCAACAAAAGGACGTTCTTTAATCTGTTTTAAATAACTCTCATGAAAGGCCTGCTGATATTCGGTTGAAAAATCAAAACGCTTAGGTTTAGAAGCATGTATTCGCTCGTCACTTCCTGCTCCATATTCACTAATTACAATTTTTCGCTTAGGGTATTTAAGATGTGTTCTATCTAGGAAATTTCCGAAATCTGTAAAATAATTTGAATACCAACCTTGGTAAAGATTATAACCGAGAGCATCCGGAATTTTAGAGATCCCTACCTCATCATACTTATCGTTTTGATGGATAGCCATTACTGTAATTCTACTAGAGTCCTCTTTTTTTACTAAGGTGTTTAATTGTTTTGCTAAATCTTTTGTCCATTCTAAATATGTGTCAGGAAAGTTCATGTTTTTATTTCGATCTCCATTAGCATCATAAAGAAATACCTCATTCATATAACCCCAAAAGAATATGGATGGGTGATTATAACTCTGGCGAATCATTTCTGTTAGCATATACTTGCTATTATTAAGAAAAGCATCTGAGGTTGTAACATAATTAACTATGGGTATCTCTTCCCAAATAATAATACCCAACTTATCAGCGGCATGTAATACTTCCGGATCTTGGGGATAGTGTGCTAGTCTTAAAAAATTGAAGCCTGCATCTTTAATCATTTCTAAATCTTTTACATGGAGCTTATTTGATAAAGCATTGCCATAAGTTTCATGATCTTGATGTCTGTTTGTACCTATCAATTTTATAGGCTTTCCGTTTAGAAAAACACCTTTATCTGCGTGGAAATTAAAAAAACGAAACCCTAAAGGGCTTATAACCTCATCTTTAAGATGACCCTTTTCAAAAAGTTCTGTTCTTACCGTATATAAATTTGGTTGGTCTGGAGACCACAACTCTGGCTTATTAACTAAAATGCTATCTAAAGAGAAATCTACTTGGTGGTTTGCTGTTATTTTTAAGTTTTTTTCAATAGTGTGTAGAACACTATCCTTTTTATTAAATAGCTTACTTCTAATAAGAATTTCTTTTTCAACGTTTGATTGATTATGAATCTTTCCGTGTATTTTAACCGTAGCTTCATTTTTTGTTACTTTAGGTGTCGCGATATAAACCCCTTTAGACCCATAGTCATTTAAAGAAAAATGTACCGGGTTTGTTGCAATTAACCAAACATCACGATAAATACCACCATAAAAAGTAAAATCTGCTGATAACGGCGGTATATCCTTATTAAAACGATTATCTATCTTAACAGATATTTCATTGCTATTACTTTCATCATCAAAATGTATATAATTGGTAATATCAAATGAAAATGCAGTATATCCACCTAAATGTTTTCCAACATAAGTTCCGTTTACAAAAAGTTCAGCGATTTGATTCGCACCTTCAAAGTGCAAATACACTCTTTTATTTTTCAAGCTATTTGAAAGGCGAAGTGTTTTTTTGTACCAACCAATACCTCTTTTATAAGTGGTTGTATCATTAGGCGTATCATTTATATTCCATGTATGCGGAATATTAATATGCTTCCATTCTGTATCTAATACATTTGTAACTTTAATATCTTTTCCTGTATAGCAAAACTTCCAATCGTTATTTACAGTAATACTAGAACGAGAATTTACCTCTTGCGCAAAGACCGAAATATTAACAAATAAGTAGAATAGTGATATTATTATATATGTTCTATGAAAAATCATTCTTTTTTAATTTTGAGGATTAATGCCAATTTCATTGGCCCAATGATTATATTTTTCTACTAATACATCGAGCGTATCTTGATAAACTTCTGCTAGATTATTAATCTCTGACGGGTCATTATACATGTCATATAACTCCCATTCACTAGCACTATTGGTTACCCCTTTCCATTTTCCTTGCCGGACCGCTTTGCTTCCCTCATGCTCCCAGAACAATGCTTCTCGATTTGTAGATATATTAGATTTTAGCGCTGGCAATAAGCTAATACCGTTTGTCGGTTTAATATTATGTCCATTATATTTTAGTGGATATGTTGTATTAGCAATATCTAAAAAGGTAGGTAACAAATCTGTTACAGATCCCAGTTGATTAATAATACTGCCTTTATTTTTTATTTCGTTTGGCCAATGTGCTATAAAAGGGGATGCAATACCTCCTTCATAAGTACTTTTTTTAAAAAATCTAAATGGTGTATTAGACAGGTTTGCCCAAGGTGCACAATATGCTGCATAGGAACCCTGATCGCCAATAGAAATTTCAGGATCATTTAACCCTCTACTCTCAATATTTTCATCACTGCCGCCGTTGTCTGATAAAAATAGAATTAATGTGTTTTCTAACTGGCCTTGAGATTTTAAAGTTTCAATTATCTTTCCAACGCCCTGATCCATTCGGTCTACCATGGCTGCATAAACTTCCATTCTTCTTACCCAATCTTCTTTATTATCTACATCTTCCCAAGCGGGGATAGAATTTGGTCTTTTAGAAAGTTGTGCGTGGGCATCAATGAGGTGCAAATCTTTAAGCTTTTTGAACCTTCTAAGGCGTAGGCTATCCCAACCTATATTATACGTCCCTTTATATTTAGCAATATCTTCTGGTAATGCATGTAACGGCCAATGTGGTGCTGTGTAAGCCACATATAGAAAGAAAGGGGTTTCTTTGGTTTTATCTGCATCATGCATCCACTCTATGGCATAATCGGTTATAGCATCAGTCATATAAAACCCCTTTGCAGGAGGCTCCCAAGGGAGACTATCTAATACCATTTGCCTTTTGCGTTCCTGATTTTTAATAACTTCAAAATAACTACTAGCTCCACTTATTAATCCGAAATATCGTTTAAAACCACGCTTTAAAGGCCAATTTTCAATGCCTTCACCTACATGCCATTTTCCTGATAGGTAACTATTGTACCCTGATGCACTTAAAGCTTCTGCTATTGTTACACTTTTGCGGCTTAAATAGCCTTGGTATGGACCTTCAGGCCCTTCTTTTCCAGCTGCCACGGTCATACCTCCAATTCCTGCATTATGTGGGTACAATCCTGTAAGTAAAGAAGCTCTGGTAGGGCAACATCTTGAACTATTATAAATTTTATTAAAACGAATACCATTCTTAGCTAGAAGATCTAAATTTGGCGTTGCAATCTCGCCACCATAGCAACCAAGATCAGAATACCCAATGTCGTCTGCCATGATTACGATAATATTAGGTTTATCCTTCTCTATTTTTTCTTTTTTTTCACAGTTATTAAAAAAGAAAAATGTAAAACTAAAAATTAATAACAGCCTATGTTTAAGATGCATTCGTCTATGTTTTATTTTATAATTTAAAGGAGAAATAAACAAATCAATAATTAAAAGATGTACTACATTGTTAACTATTCTGATACATTCTATAAGGAACATAATTAACCTCCTCTTGATGTTCTTGATGTTCTTCAAGAGGAGGAAATAACTAACTCAAACTCTACTATGAATAAACTTATTTAAAATTAGTTTTTAGTATCCTGGATTTTGTTCGAATGCACCACCGATATTAGCATCTATAACCGTTTGAGGAATAGGAGACAGTTTATCTTTTTCTCCTGCTTTAGGTCCTCCAACTTTGTTATATAACTGCATTCTGTCTAACCATCTTCCTAAGCGGGTTAGAGTATATTTTCTATGTTCTTCGGAATAAAGCTCTCTTGACCTTTCATCTAATATAAAATCAATACTAACATCCCCTCCTGTTATCTCACTTGCATTTGCACGCCTTCTTAAATGATTAATGGTTTCTGCACTACCACTTGGATCTCCTAGTTTAAATTGTGCTTCAGCTAAAAGTAAATAGGTTTCAGCCAACCTCAAATACACTTGGTCGTTATAGTTTTCTTCGTCTGATAAATTATTTGGATTTGCATAATCCCATTTTCTAGTACTTGGCCAATCTGCAACAAATAATGCTTCATCTTTTCCCTGCCAGTTAAACCATATGGTATCTCCAATAGCACGACCAGGAGGCACTACGTTTGGATTATTTAATACTTCGTATGTTCTCCATGCAAAAATACCGCCTCTATCATCATTTGGTTCATACAATTCCATAGCATAACGTGTTGGTCCAATTCTTCCAATTCCACGTCCTCCATTTTCAACGGAAAAGATAATTGCTCCCGTTATACCATCAACTCTCACAGAATTTGACCTATTTCTATGCCAACGACGCATAATATTCTTTCCCCCTCCAGTTGTTTCCAACTCCTGTTGCATAACCCAAAGGGCTTCGGTATTACCTTCTGATTTATTGGAATTTCCATCTAGGAACATGTCTGAATAAGGCGTACCTGGCTGGTTCGCTTTTACACCATATCTTTCTGTAACTAAACTATAAATCCCACTATTTATTAAACTTTCTGCTTTAGCTTTGGCATTTTCATTATCTCCTATAGTTAAATACAATTCAGAAAGATAGTGAGTTGCTACTCCTTTTACTGCTTTCCCCGGGTTTGATGAGGTCTCAGGAAGGTTTGCTTCAGCAAAAAGTAAATCTTCTAACATTTGATTTCTAACCTCTGCCACAGGGTTTCTTGTCCAATCTGTACGAATAGTTGATCCTGAACTTTCTTCTAAAGACAGTGGAACATCTCCCCATAAATACGTGGCATGACGATACGCCCAAGCTCTAATAAGTCGAGCTTCTGCAACAACTCTACTTTTATCCTCTTGCGTCCAATCAACATCTGGGTTTTCTGCTCTAGTTATAATGGTATTGGCTGCATTTATCGTTGTATATATCCATTCGAAAAAACGACGATTGTGAACTTCTGATGGGTTATTACGTGTATCTAAATTATTACCTACAAATGCCCATCCCGCTCTAAAGTTTCCATAAGCATTATCGACAGCAGAAGTTGCCATGTCAATAAAAAGATTATTTCCAGATCCAAGCACACTACCAGCTCTTTCTCGAGCATATTGTGCATAAAGACCATTAAGCCCAGCTTCAAACCCTGCAAGATCTTTATATAAATTATCAGCTCCAATTATGTGTGGAGGATTTTCAGTTAATTCGCTGTCTGAACAGCCAGCAAAGACAACAAACAAAATAAGTACTGCTATAATTAACTTTAGACTTTTAAATTTTATAATTTTATTCATAATTAAAAATATTTTCATTGATTAAAGACCTATATTAATTCCTAACGTGTATGTTTTTTGTAAAGGAATATTGCGGTTATTGGTTAACTCTGGATCTAGCCCATTAAATTTGGTGATTGTAAATAAATTACGTCCAGTAAAATATAATCTAACACGATCTAGCCCTATTTTATCCATGATGTTTGTAGGAAGGTTATATGAAAGTGTTATATCTTTTAGCCTCCAATAATCTGCCTTTTCAAAAATCGTTACGCCATTAATATTAGCATCAATATGGTTAGCCCAATAACTATTTGTAGGGTTATCTGGTGTCCACCAATTTTTATTAGTGGTATTTCTACGAACTTCTCCCCAAACCAGATCTGAAAGTAATGTATTGGCCTTAGTAACCCCAAAAGCACCCTGTGAAACAATATTTAAAGTAATATTTTTATAAGAAAATGTCATGTTTAATCCCGCTATGTACTTAGGATCCAACTGTCCAATGACTACTCTATCTTTATCTGTATCTATAGCTCCATCACCGTTCTGATCTACAATTTTTGCGTATCCTGGTTGAGCACTTGGTTGAGCCGAATTTGCAATATCATCTCCAACTTGATACACGCCGTCAAATTGATAGCCATAATTTACGCGTATAGGTTTACCTATAAACCATTCATTCAAAACATCATCTTCTCCATTTCCATAAAGATCCACAATTTCATTTTTATTATAAGTAAGATTACTACCAATATTCCATCTAAAATTATCAGTCTTTACTACATCGGCAAATAAAGAAAAATCTATTCCAAAATTTTCGGTTTTACCTATATTCTGCGTTATCGTATTAATTCCATGAATTGGAGAGATTTGTCTTTCCAATAAAAGATCTTCTGTTTCAGATTTATATACATCTATACTACCGCGAAATCTATTATTAAATAAACCATAATCTACAGCTATGTTATATGATGTTGTCGATTCCCAACCTAAAGATGGGTTACCAAGCTTTGAAGGCGTATATCCAGGAGCCGTATTGCTACCATTAAGATATGATAATTCTGAAAGTCTTGATAACGTCTCATAAGGCCCTACTGCCTGGTTTCCATTCTTCCCATAAGACAGCCTAAGCTTTAAAGTATTAAATTTAGAATCTTCCATAAAGGCTTCATTATGGATATTCCATCCTATTGCCGCTGAATAAAAATTACCCCATTTGGTATCACTACCAAATCCGGAAAAACCGTCTCGCCTTCCTGTTAAGGTTAATAAATAACGGCTATCAAAACTATAGTTTAACCTTAACATAGAAGAAATAATACTAAACTCTTCTGCATCTCTTGTCGAAACTGCTAAACTTGCTATATTAGGCTGATACCAAGTAAGTACATCATTTGGAAACCCTTGTGACTCAACCTGATCTCTCTCTATTTCATTATTTTGATAACTGTATAATGCCGTTGCGAACAAGTTATGTTTTCCAATTTCGCGGTTGTAATTTATAATATTTTCTATAAGAACATTGGTTGTTAATATGTCTTGAGTTTCTGCAGACCCTTGACTTTCCAATCCAATTTTAGTGTTTCTACCATAATAAGTCGCTCTATTGCGATTGGTATATTCTACCCCAGAATTAAATTTATATGACAAGCCTGGAATAAAAGGAAAATCAATATTAATATAATTACTGGTAAATACTTTAGAAGTTACATCATTATTCGCTGCAAGTGTAGGTTGTAAAGGATTCCCAAAGAATACTTCTTCAGGCCATGGATATATGGTGAAATCGCCATTTTCGTCACGTAAAGATGTTAATGGGTTCATATAAAATGCTCCAGCATCACCTCCCCAGTTGCTAGGAAGACCACTTCTATCTCCATGTGAAAGTTGTGTATTTGTACCAAGTGTTAACCAATCTGTTATGTCTGATTCCAGATTGACACGAAGAGATGACCGTTTATAAGAGTCATTAACTGCAACACCTTCTACGTTCAAATAACTTCCTGACACATAATAGTTCATGTTTTCTCCACCACCAGAAACGGATAATGTATGCTGTTGCTTATACCCCGTTCCAAGAGCTTCATTTAACCAATTTGTACCACCTCCACTTTGAAAAAGCGCTTCTTCGGAATCTGATATTGTACCTGGCTCTCTAATGTTTTTAAAGGCATAGAATTCTGATGGTGTTAAAAGATCAGGTAGATTAGCTACCTCTTCAATACCATAAAAGCCATCATAACTAATCTTTGTTTTTCCTTTTTTTCCTTTCTTAGACGTAATTAATATGACCCCATTAGCACCTCGTGATCCATAAATTGCAGCAGATGAGGCATCTTTTAATATCTCAATAGACTGAATATCTGTTGGGTTTATATCAGATATACTTCCACTATATGGCACACCATCTAAAACCACTAAAGGAGAATTACTGGCAGAAATAGAATTCCTCCCCCGAATAATAATACTAACATCATTTCCTTCAGCATTTGCTGAATTATTTACTATGGAAACACCCGGAACAGATCCTTGTAAAGCTTGTGTAAAATTGGTATTGGGCACCTGCTCTAATCGATCTTTTGATACTGACGCCACAGAACCGGTAACATCACTTTTCTTTTGCGTTCCATATCCTACAACTACTATCTCATCTAAAGCAGCTGCATTTTGTTGTAGTTGAATTTCAATCCGTGTTTGAGTTCCAATAGCAATTTCTAACGTTGTATATCCAATATATGATACCACCAAAATAGCATCGGAATTAGCAACATTAAGAGAAAAATTTCCGTCAAAATCTGAACTTGCCCCATTACTAGTCCCCTTCTCTATGATACTTGCCCCCGGTAAAGGCTGTCCGTCTTCTGCCGATTTAACTACACCAGTAATATTTACTTGCGCAAACACTGTTACTGTAGTTAATAATAGCAAAATTAAAATTGTAAATTTTTTCATAAAATTGATTTTTGTTTGTATTAAAATTAGTTTTTAGAGTTAATTGTATTCCAAAGTTATTCTAATACTAAAAAAACAGTAAAGGCTTATGTTACGATAAAGAGGGTAAATGTTACATGCCTAGTATTTAAAGGGGTTAATAGCCCTTTTTAGTAACCTATAACACTTATTATTGAAAGAAAATTTCTCTAAACTATTTGTTACCTGATTTAGATTCTTTAATATATTGAGAAGGGTTTACGCCAAATAATTTTTTAAAAGACGTTCTAAAATATGTAGCATCATTAAATCCTGTAAGATATCTTACTTCCTTAATACTATAGCTATCAGATTCTAATAATTGTATTGCTTTTTTTAATCTTACGTTTTTAATAAAATCTACAGCTGTAACATTTGCAATGCTTTTTATTTTTCTGTAAAAATGTACTCTACTTAATCCTAAATGATTGCTCAGGTTCTCAACAGAAAGTTCAGGATTATCTAGATTCTCTTCTATATATTTTACAGCTTTCGTTAATAAAACCTCATCTGTTGAGTTTAAGCCTAGTTCTTTTGGCTGTATAACACTATTTCTAAATAAATGCTCTTGTACTAACTTACGCTGGTGTAATAAACTTTTAACCCGCATTGAAAGGTATTTTGTGCTAAAAGGTTTTTTAACATAATCATCGGCACCGGTTTCCATACCTTCGTACTTAAATGTAACCGATGTTCTGGCAGTTAACAATATAACTGGAATATGACAGGTTCTTTTATCTGTTTTTAGCATCCTACATAATTCCAGACCATCCATTTCCGGCATCATGATATCACTAATTACAATATCTGGAATATTTTCTAAAATTTTATTCCACCCTTCTTTTCCATTGTAAGCCGTTCTAACTTTAAAATCATCTTTAAATAAATCACATATTAAATTAGAAATAGACTTGTTATCCTCTACAACTAACAAAGCAGGTGTATCTTTTCCCAAGCTTAAGATCTCATCAAATTTTCTGCTTTCAGATTCAACTTGGTAGTCATATAATTCAGATTTTAGCAACTCCGTTTTATACAATGATTGTTCATTACCTTTAGCATGCTCTCTTTTTATTGGCTTACTTTCTAGATCTATATTGCCTTGTGGTATTTCTATAGTAAAAATCGTTTTTCCTGCTGTTGTGTCTGTAGGCATTTTACTAAACACCGTAATAGTTCCTTGATGTAGTTTTACCATTCTTTTAGTCAACTCAAGCCCTATACCGCTACTATTAACTCCTAATTGTGTATCGTTTTCCGATTGGTAAAATCGATCAAAAATACTTTTAGTATATTTTTCAGGAATACCTTTACCATTATCTTCTACTTCAATTTTAACAAAAGGCCTAACATCACCTAACTCATCTTTTTTGCTTAATTCTTCTAGTCTCACCTCCACGCTTCCATGGGATGAAATTGCTTTAAATGCATTAGATAATAAGTTATAAATAATTATTTCCATCTTTACCCTGTCAAAGCAAAAACTAATATGAGGTTTTGAAGGTTTATAACTAAAATCCATTCCTTTAATTTTCGCCATTTCTCTAAAAGGAAGTGTTGTTTCTTTTATGAATTTAGAAATATTGCCTTCGGCAATTTCTAATTTTACATGACCCGTTTCAAATTTTCGAAGATCTAAAAGCTGATTAATAAGCAATAACATCTTTCTACTATTATTTTGAATAATTCTAATTTTTTTATTAAACTTTAAATTATTCTTAGTCTCATCCATTAACTTTTCCAGAGGCGTCAGTATTAAAGTAAGTGGTGTACGCAATTCATGTGAAACATCTGTAAAAAACTTAACTTTTCTTTCATGAAGTTCGTGCTCCTTTTCTTTACTAAGTTTTTCTAATGCCAATATGTTTTTTAATTGAAACCACTTATTTGTATAATATATAGCAAAGATTAAAGCCAAAATACTTACAAATACATATAATAAATATGCCCACCAGGAGCGCCAAGGTGGAGGTAAAATAGTAATTGCAATTTTAGTATAATCATCTCCCCATTGATTTAGATTGTCTGAGGCCTTTATTCTAAGCTCATAACTCCCCTCGTGCAAACGTGTATAAGTTAACGTACGTTCTTTTCCAGCTATAACCCAATCATCATCAATACCTTCTAATTGATACGAATAGTATAAATTATTGGGATTAATAAATTGCAACCCAGCATAGGTAAACGAAAACGGTTGCTGATCATATTTTAGTGTGATATTTGATGCTTTAGTAATATCTGTTACTAGTGGTGATTTTTTATCACCAGGCTTAATGGTCTCATAGTTTATTTTAAAATCGGTAAAAATAACTGAAGGCCTCGAAGATGTATCAAGAATTTGACTGGGGTAAAACGTGTTATATCCCTTTACCCCTCCAAAATACATCATTCCAAAACGATCTTTAAATGAAGACCTGTATGAAAACAGATTTCCTTGTAATCCATCTTTTTTATTAAAATTATTTACTTTAACAAGCTCAATGGAATCTTTAAGATAATTTAAAGTGAGTTTAGACAACCCTTTATTTGTACTTATCCAAATATTAGATTTTTTATCTTGCTCTATAGCATAAACAATGTTTCCTGGTAATCCATCCGCTCGTGTATAAAATTGAATGCTGTGTTTATCTTTGTTAATACTTATCAATCCGTCTCCTTCTGTGCCTATCCATAAATAGTTATGATCGTCACTAAATAGCACATTATTAATACTAGGGTTTAGTTTTCTCTGTAATTGTTTAAAGGCATCAGAACGATTAAAATTTAATTTATCCGGAAGTAAAAAGTCTATTCCTGCTTCAGTACCGATCCATAGTCCTCCATTTTTTTCTTGTAACAAATGATTTATATTATCTGAAATAATACCAGATTCAGAATCATTAGATTTAAAAACTTGAAATGTATTTTTAGAAATATCAAACTTATTTAAACCACCTCCGTTGGTTCCAATCCATAAAATTCCAGAATCATGTAAAATAGAATGAATTTGATCATAAGAAAGAGAATTAGGATCTAAAGGGTTATTAGTAAAATTAGTAAATGTATGTGTTTCTTTATCAAACTTACTAAGCCCGCCATTGGTTCCTAGCCATAGGTATTGATTATTGGACTCTGCAATCGCTTTGATATTATCTAAAGCCTCATAATGATCTGGAAAATTGGAGTAAGACTTTATAACACCATTTCCTTCATTATACCTGTTAATACCACTACCTTCTGTACCAATCCATAAAACACCTCCTTTATCTTTATACAAAAAAGAAATCTTATCTGATGATAGGCTATTAGAATTTATAAAATCCCTTTTAATATGCTTAAATTTTGAATTTTCGGGATGATAATAATTAACTCCACCTGCATAGGTAGCCAACCAAATCCCTCCAGCATTATCTTCAAAAATATCTTTTATTGAATTATCACTAATCGAATTTTGATCTATTGATTTATGCAAAAAGTTTGTAACACGATTCTTTTCATGATTTAAGACACTTAAACCATCTCGAGTTCCAAGCCATATATCTCCCTTCTTTGATTCAAAAATCGATCTTACCCTATCATTAACCAAAGAGTTTTCATTATTGTTATCATTCCGTAAATAATTAATGATTCTTTGGCTTTTTATATTTAATACCTGCAAGCCTGCATTTTCGGTTGCAAGTGCTAGCTCTCCATTATCTAATTCATAAATTTTATTAATTGAGATTATTGTTTCTGTATGTTTTGTATTAATTAATTTATAAGGAGAGAGGCGTTTGTTTTTTATAATAAAAAGCCCTTCTTCCGCTCCTATCCAAATAGTGTTTTCTTTATCGACATATAAGCATTTAGGCTTAATAGTAGAAAGATCGTGGTAAGATTCTAATTTTGGATTCGCATTTTTGATATCAAAAGTTCTACACTTAACCAAAGATGCTAAGCTTAAAAGCCAAATACTCTTATTGGAATCTTCAATAATATCTATAAAATAGTCATTTGTAAAATCCAATGCATTGTTTTTAATTTCTAGCCTAGTGAAACTATCAAAATTTTTGTTATAGCGGTTTACACCACTTTTAGTAGCTACCCATAAATTATGATTACTATCTTTAAAAACTTTATTAATATGATTATTGCTTATAGAATTTTCATCTTCTGTGTTGCGATAATATGTTTTTACTTCGTAGCCATCATAACGATTTAGCCCATACCGAGTAGCAAACCACATAAAACCTAAAGAATCTTGGCTTATAGATAAAACAGAATTACTGGAAAGTCCATTATTATCATCAATATAATCAAACTTAATATCACTATTTTGAGAATATACCGATATGGATAGTAAATAAAATAATACGTATTTTAAGACTTTTAACATTTAATCTAATTAAAATATCTGCTATGTAAATATAAGGTTGTATATCCATATATAATAACACATAACAAGTTTTATATTAGATGCGCTATACCTTGATTTAGTATTTAATCTGTAATTATTTTTCTTAACCATTTTTCGGCCAAGACTGGCCAGGTTTCGGCTGCAATATTCCCAGAGCGCAGCCCATATCCATGTCCACCGGCAGGAAGTACGTGTAGTTCTACCGAAGCTTTAGCATCCCTTAATGCCCGTGCCATGACTAAGGCACTATTTCCATAGGGATCATCTATTGTTCCAAAAATAAACATTGGCGGTGTATTATTATCTACCAATAATTCTGAAGTGAGTGTTCTATCTTCTCCTTCATCTAAATATGCAGGGTAAATTAATAGCGAAAAATCTGGACGGGAAGATATGTTATCAAAGCTGTCGATATTGGGATACATGTTTTTAGAATATAATGTACTGGCTCTTGCCGTTAAACTTCCTCCCGCAGAAAATCCAATAACTCCAATTTTATTAGTGCTCAAATGCCATGTTTTGGCTTTGCCTCTTATTATTCTAATCGCTCTTTGAATATCGTATAAAGCGGCTTCTCGCTTATCTGGAACACTATATTGTAATACAAAAGCGGTAAACCCTAATGTATTTAGCCATTCTGCAACTTCATACCCTTCTTTATCTATTGCTAATATCTTATATCCGCCACCTGGGCACACAATGACTCCAATCCCATTACTAATAGAATCTTTTGGTTTAAATACAGTTAAAGTAGGATTTGTTACATCTGTTAACCTAACAACATGACCTGTTGTATCCGGAGTTTGAACCGCGTCATGTTTTATTTTATTTTTCCCTGATACTTTATCCGGCCATAAATAAACAATCTCATTGGTTTGCGAACTAGCTATTAAAGAAAACAAAAATATTAACATAAACGTGTTTACAAATTTTATAGTTCTATTATTCATCTTTTAATAATTAATTTAAAATACTTTCTAGATAGTTCTTTCTTTTTAAATATTTAATGCACACTCTTCGTAGAATTTGTAATACCGCTTCCCACAAAAAAATGATATCAAGCGAATTAAATCGAAATTATATGAAAACAAAAACCCCACAGTTCCTATCGAACTGTGGGGTAATGAATTGAATTGAAAATATTCAAGTGAGCCCTGAAGGATTCGAACTATTTTCTTTATCTCTCTTATCTATTGACCTATAATTCTTTTCAAAAGAATTGGTGACATAATAGTGAAATATCAATTTTTCATTACCAATATCTAATATAAATTATTTTTAAATATTATCTACAATTAGAAATCTCAAAAATAGAAAAGAGAAATAAGTCTCGTTTAGTAGAGCGTACAGAAAAAATGTCGAATCAATTATTAATTTCAGAGTTGGGTAAATTTGATTCATTAAGACAAAACCTAACAATTGGTTTAGATGTCAAAACTAAATAATTTTAAGAATTCAAGTCCGCATCGAGTAGAGCATAATAGTAGACAATAAAAAACCCACAACCTCAGAAGGTCATGAATTCGACTTGTGGTTCTGTCCTTTAATCTTAGTTCGTTACTATTTTGAAATCTAAAATTTAATCACTTGATAATTAATACCTAATGAACTCCAATATTTTTGCAATTTTTTCAAAGCTATTTTAAAACTTTCAAAATCCTTTTTTTCCAGCTTTGTCCACCCCACTTCTGCGTATGCGGCTATTCTTGGGAATGTTTGACGTTCAACATCAGGATTTGTAGGTGTCCATTCACTCCACATTTGGCAACCAGATCCGTATATGTTTTTATGATATTGCTCGTCCAATCCTTTAGGGATTGGATTAAATTTATAAGCTTTCTCTAAACTTATATCATTATAATTATAATCTAAATACGTATGGGTATGAATAGAATTAACGATACCGTATCCTTTTTCAGCAGCTTCAGTAGCGAGTTTCAAATTACCTTTCCAAAAGTGTACCACTACATTTTTAGCCAATTCGGTTTCGGCTGCTTTATCATGTTTCTTTTCTTTAAATCCTTCATGAATGTTAACCCCCATAATTTCATTCCACCCCATCATTCTACGTCCATTTCGTTCTATAAATTTAGAAATTTTATTAGTAAAATCTATCTGCAAATCTGCTGGTGTTTTTATACCATTTTCTTTCATGTATTTTTGAACAGGTTTTGATTCCTCCCAAACTTTATAACCCACTTCATCACCTCCAATATGAATCACTTCGGAAGGAAATATTTCAAAAATTTCTAATAATACATCCTTAATAAATTGGATAACTTCTGGTTTGGTCACATCATAATTATCATATAATCTTCCAAATTTCACGGGTACATCTATATCAACACCTGCGGTACCTAACCAGGTATAAGCGGCTATGGCAGCACTGGAGTGACCAGGCATTTCAAATTCTGGAACTACCGTAATATTTCTTTCAGATGCATAGGCAACAATATCTTTAATCTGCTGTTGAGTATAAAAACCTCCATGTGGTTCTCCAGAAGTTTTACCACTACCCCACCATTCAATTTCTGTATCCTTACGGAATGCTCCAATTTCTGTTAACAACGGATATTTTTTTATTTCTATTCGCCACCCAGCATCATCAACTAAATGCCAATGAAATACGTTCATCTTTAGCAATGCCATTTGATCCAACATTTGCTTTACAAATTCCTCGCCATGAAAATAACGTGACTCATCCAACATATATGCTCGCCATTTAAATCGTGGTGCATCCGTAATTGACAGCGATGGGACTAACCATTTTGTTTTTTTAGTTTCATCTGAAACTTCTTTTGACAATAACTGATGAATCGATTGTACTCCGTAAAAGTACCCTGCTGCATCACTTGCTTTAACAGTTATTTGTTTAGGTGTGACATCCAATTGATAGGCTTCTGGCTGTAGTCCATCCATTTTTTCGAAGACTATAGAAGCACCTTGATTTTCTTTTAATTCTAACTGGTAGCCCGCTGTTTTATTAATAAGACCTATAAGGTAATTAGCTGCTGTTTTTTGTTCTTCAGAGTTTATGTGAATCTGAAGACCTTCTTTAAAAGCAAAAGATTCCTCGGCTAAAACAAGTTTAACAGGCCTGGGAATTATTGAAATTTCCGATTCTACAAATGTTTTATTTTTTTCTGAGCAACTACTTAATAATAAGATTAGAATAAACGAATATAAATAATAACGCATAGTAAATTGATTTTGAAAGTATAATGCTTGTACTGGATGCAAATCAATAAGTGATCTTAAACTAAGATTACATAATTAGCATTTAATATCTTTTTATTTTAATTTATCAAATACTTTTTCCTTAATATGCTTAACTCTTAAATCTACAGAAGGTAAAGTAGGAAGATTAGATGATGGCTTGTCTAAATAAAAATAAGCGGTAGCTGATACATCATCACTTCTATAAAAATTTGTAGATGATGCACCAGGGAATTCCTCACTCTCTAATGCGGGAGGATTTTCCATATCTAAATACCGCTTAGCAGCATCATAACCATCCTTTTCGACATAAGACCACACAGGTGTTATGTCTGCACCATTTTTATTTAATCTTATAATTCCTCCTTTTCTTGAATTCCCAATTTGTTGAATAGTTACACGACAATCATTATGAAAGTAAACAGGGTCGTAGGTATGAAAACGATAAAAGGTATATATATCATGTTTTCTATTAGATACTGTACTTCCTTGAATTCTATTGGCATATTCTCCTTGTCCCCAACCAGTGCCAATATAATCTTCGGTTCCTGTGCCCACTAACGTAGGATACTTAGTATCGCCGTCTAGAAAGATTTTTGCTTCTCCTTCTCCAAACCAAGTTCCTTTATATTTTTCACTGCCAATAACACCAATATTAGTTCCTAAATATCGTCCTCTTCCCTCTATTTTAGGTAAGATTGCATAATCAACCCCCTTAACAGTGGCTGTATCTCTATTCCAATAGGCGTGAAAATATAAAGCGTTATCATCCAATTTTGGAATTTTAACCATATTGATCTTATAATAGAACATGATAAACTTGTCAGACTCATTTACAATTTCAACCTTAGCGGCTTTACGAAATGGCATAGGTATTGCACAGTTAAATGAACGTCCTTCTGGCATGGCAAAGAATTTATTTTCAAAAGTGCTTGTTAAGCCTAAGCCGACACCAAAAAAATCAGTAAATGGGACAGACACAGCTGGTTTTTCCTCACCATCCCAATACATATTAATGCTTAATTTTCGTCGATCTTCTTCTACCCATTGTATTGAGTTTGCCGACCATATTTTTGTAATAATACCAGCACCATTATAATCCAAAATTACCGTTTTATCACCTGGCCCAATCATTGTAAATGCATCTCCCTTAGCACCTTTATTGGTCATTCCTCCTTTGCCTTTTTCTCCCTTTTTGTTTTCTGAACTATACCAACGAGTTTCCACACCATCTGGTGCAGCTTTATAATATTCTTGAATGTCTGAAAGTAAAAAAGTATTGTCCTTCTTCGAGCTATTACAACTCATTATCAATACAGTTACTAATAATATTAAATTGTTTTTCATCTGTTTATATTTATTGTTTTTTTAATTGCCATGCATCGTTTACATAATTAACTTTCTGCATGATTAACGTTTTTAGTTATGAATGTTTCAAATGAAAACAGAACGATAAATGATAAAACACCTTTATAAAATCTCATCTATATTTAAATTTATTTTATTATGTCTAATTTCTATTCATAAAATTATTATCAATTAAAAAGAAATCAAGACCCAAGGCATGTTTGTTTTTAGTTGATCTAGATTTCAAATGGTTCCCTTTATATTCAAATCGAACTATAAAAGCATTGTTTAAAGGTTCACAATCTCCCAAATCTAAATACGGATTTGTAATGCCTTCATGATGGGTATAAAAATCTTGGGTGATTTTTTTGATTCCATTAACATAGACATCAAAACTACCACTGTTTGGTCCTACAGCTGCGCAGATACTAATTTTAGATTTTTCAAACTGTTCTGTAATTTTTAACTCTGCAAAATCTCCTGGCTGTTCAAACCATATGTTTTTCATGGATCCAGAGCTTATTTCCCCCCACATTGGAATTTCACTGAAATTCTCCTTGACCTTATCACTTTTTTCAATAATTGGAAGTAATTCTGCTTCCAAAGCCCCTTCAACAATATATTGTGACCCTTTGGCTTTTTCTATTTCCTTTTCTAAATCTTCAATAGATGGTAACTTTGCCGACGCAAATTCTGGCAAAGGTTCTCTATTGTGCTTTACTCCGGGTATACCATACCAAAATGTAGTTTGAGCATATTGTAAAAAATGAGATTTACTACGCTTACCGCACGATGATTCAATATCAAATTGTATTTGCTTATTAAAAGGAATTGCATCCAAAACACGTGTTCTTGTGCAAACATTATATCCTTTAGATTTTTGTTCTCCTACAATAATATTTCCCAAAAATGGTTTGGCAAACTCATCTGTCGGAGTAGGTACTACACCTCCTGCCCATCCATAATAATCTTCCGTGCCTGTTCCAAAATGAGATGGGAAGTTTTTTTCTATATCATTGTCAATATATATTTTTTCATCACCTTCTCCCCACCAACCTTCAATAGGGTTCAATACAGACCACTCATCACCGACAATCACCCCTTTACCTTGAGCTTCTAAAAAATTGTAATCAAATAATGGAAATGTAGGCACGGGATCATCCATTTGCCAGGTCGCGTAAAAATGCATGGAATTTTCTGTCCATTTATATTCGTCTGTGGTCACTGTTAACTTTGCTTTTACACTTAGGTCTCCCATATTTTCAAGATATAATTGGGCTTCTTTTTCAAAAGGCATCACCCAACGACAAACCATAGTGCCATTTGCTTTTACAGAACGTTCCCACATATCGTATGCCCTTACTTTACCTACATTGTTAAAAAAATCACCCACAGGAACCCATACTGTTTGCTCTCCATCAAAAGTAGCTTTCAATGCCACCGAACGAAGTGCTTGAGCCATATCTTCGGTTTTATCCAGTTTGATTTCCAGTTGCTTAATAGCAAGCCCCCTATCCAGGCTCATAGCTATTTGATCTCCTTTTTCTAGGGTTCTCACTATAGTGGTTTTCTCTCCTTTTGGTTCTGGTCTGGTATCTAAAACATGTGCTACTTTTTTTTGTAGTTCAGATGTTTGCTTAAACGCTTCCATTGAAAAAGTCTTAACCTTTGTTCCTGTTGGATATTTTCTGTAATTAATGATGTTATAAGAAGCCTTGTTATCCATCGTAATCTTACAACTCTTAGCATACGGTATAGGAAAATATAAGTTTCCTGCTCTGGCTGACTCATCTGCAAGTGGTGCTTTTACAAAATCCAGTCCCTTTATTAGTTTGAAAAAATTTGTAGAAATGGTTGGTGTAATTTCACCATCTAGGTAAATGTTAATGTTAGGTCCCGTCTTATTATTAAAACCATAGTAAAAACATACAGCCCAAATCTTAGTAATAACACCTGGTCCATCATCTTCCATGATAACCCATTCTTTTTTTCCATTGTTTTCCTCTGTTCGGATAAAACCTATGCCATCACTATCTGCAAACCAACCGGGTTTATCTGATGAAACTGATTCTCTATTGTAACTGCTAGCTTGCAAGGATTTATAGTTATTTGTAGGGAATTCTGCTATTTGCTCACGGTCTACAATTTCGTTAAGTAAGGTAGAAATGGTAATTTCTTTTTCTACTGAAATATTAGAACAGGAGGTTACAAAAAAAACTACTAACATTAAAAGCGATGAATTGATTTTTTTCATGATTGCTATAATTATCAAATTAAAAATTTTATAGTTATTCCATTACATACCACGTATAACTATTAGCTGGTACTTTTACTTCGATTTCTATTGAATAATCCCTATTTAAAGTATAAGTTTTTAACAAGCCTTCTTTTGATTTAATTACGGTCCTGTCTTTCAATCCTGTATAATAAAGAGGCACTTTTATTTTCTTTACAACAGCTTCTTTTAAAGGATTATAGACCATTAACATGCCTTTTTCTTTACTTTGTGGGTTTACGCTTAGCCAATAATCCAAATCTTGACCATCCGGTCTTCTAAGGTGAATGATATCGCCCTCTAAAACTTCGCGATGTTCCTTAAACCAATTAACCACATTAGTAACCATGGTTTTGGTTTTGTTAGTATCATAAAGTCTTGGGCCACGGTAAAATGCTTGTACACCAGCACCCAGAGTACTTACCATCATAGACTCGTAATGGTCTAAGTGTTCATTTAAAGGCTCGATAGTAGCCGCCGCACCACCACCATGATATTCTGTTAATGGTACAAACATCCAGCCCATACTAGGCATTTTTTGCCATGTGCCATCGTATATATTTTGACGAGCATGAATCAGTTGTTGATTTCTGGGGAGGCTCCAGTTAACCTCGCGATATCCCATACCACACTTATTCCCTCCTGCTAAATAATAGTAATCGGGTATGTTAAGAACTATACCTTGTTCTCTACACCATTGATAGAATTTTGAAATCTTTTCGTATTGTTTCCACCTAGAATCTTCCAAACCATTATGACCAGGATGTTCTGTAGAAGCACATATATCTCCTGGGTATGAACCATCGTGTTCTAGCAACTTAAAACCTGTTTGTTTATAAAAATTGTATAGTTTTCTAAAATAATCTTGTCCCCATGAGCTTTCTAAGCAAGGGGAGTTACCAAAATTAGGTCGCCTTCCGGGAGGCATGACCACATCATTACCGCCCCCAACTTTACGTGAAGCCAACAACGAATATCCCCCAATTTCGATCCCTTTACTTTTGGCATAGTCGGCATATTTTTTCATTTTAACCAAATATTCAGGGCTATCATCTTCCATATTAAAACTACTACCGAACGTAAGAATAACCATCTCAAAACCTACCTCTGAAGCTTGGTCTATTGCAAGCTTGACCCGATCCCAATCTGAAAAACGTGCGTGCATCATTAATGGATTTTCTGTCGTCCAAGGTGCTAACGTTCGATACATTTTTCTAATGGAGAGACCTTGGCGCTCCCTATCGAAACTATCATGTGGTAAAACAAATGTTCTAAATGTTTTAAATGTTTCATTAGGCTTAACCTTTCGATCTGGCCCTAATTCTGGACCGACATTAAGCAAACAAGGTGTTACCCTGAGGTAATTGACTTGTGTTGCATAATCTGGATCTGTTAACCATTTTACCACATGCCTATTAGCACCTTCTACATTCATACTAGCAAAGGCATAATCGGTTTCTACATGAATATTGGGATAAGCATCTGGCATACCATCAATATTAACTGTAGAAGTATATTCGATAGCTGCGATGATTTCACTTGTAAATTTATCTACAGTAATTTCCTTATCACTATTGTTTTTAAGTGTTAACCATTTGCCCATAACCGG
Source organism: Flavivirga spongiicola (assembly GCF_030540825.1). Taxonomy (NCBI): domain Bacteria; kingdom Pseudomonadati; phylum Bacteroidota; class Flavobacteriia; order Flavobacteriales; family Flavobacteriaceae; genus Flavivirga; species Flavivirga spongiicola. The sequence continues at coordinate 3,706,998 of NZ_JAUOEO010000001.1, read as the reverse complement.
AATACCATCATAAAGTTCGTAATGAACTGAAACAGTTAGATCACCTGATTTTAAAGCAGACTTATTATTAGATTTTAGTACACCGTAAAGTGAAAAATCCATTACTTGAAGGCGTGCTAATTCTCCCTGAGATTCTTTTAAATCCTCCCCAATACCTTTTGCATTGGTTTTTCCTATACGTACTTCTGAAGGCATGGTCTTAAAAGTGGGTAATTTTTGCAATGTTCGCCACTCTCCATCTTTAGATTTAGCTTCACAATATACACCATCATCTGCTATCCTTAAGCGTAACGTCCATGGCTGGTTTATATCGAAAGGTTTTTGTCCCCCAACAGCATAATTATGACGCTTACCATCCCAAAGTCCAAATGTTGGTATACCTTCTATGTTGGGTCCTGGGCGTAAATAAAATTTTAACGTTTTGTCTGGCCATACAAGCGCAATACCTGGTCCATAATCTTTGGTTTTATCTGTTCCGGCATTAAATGTTGCTTCAATAATTCTAGTATCAGCATTTAGCACTCGCTCTACATAAACTGTAGTATTTTGAGGTGTATAGATTTCTCCAATTTTTCCTTCATTCTCAAAAGAAGAACGCTCATGAGAGGAAGAGTAATGTGTTCTCCAACCATCATCTAAAGTATTAAAATTTGTTTTATAAAGCTGTTGCCTTCCGTAACTGCTTGGTAAAATACTAGTGCCTTTTATAAGATCTTCATCGCTTGGCAGAGCATAATCCATTTGCAAGTGAACCCCTTTAGGAGGCCACTCTGCATCTGTATTATGAGCCCCAAAACGTTTCCATCCAAATGGTTTTTTTGGCTTACTAATTTTAAAACCTACAAATTTCATGGCAGAAGCATCAGAAGTCATCCCATCTAACCATTCTTCCTTTAGAAAGGCGTAATTAGGTTGCCCTTTAAGACCTCCAATCTCATAGTTTATACCATTAATTTTCACAATAGCCTCAGGCTTCACGCCCCTAAGCAACGACTCTCCCGTTACAAGATTATCCAATCTTACGGTCGCGGCGTTGGGTTTTATTCTAAAAACTCTTCTTAGCAACCCGTTAGACATTATGATTTCGTCACTACGCTTCCCTTTATACACATTGGCTTTGTATGACGTACCATCTAACAACCAATCCGGTTTGTTACTTGGCTTAGGCTCATCATTCTTATTTAATGTTTTATAAGCTGTCGTATAACGCTTACCGAAAGTAATCAGAGAATTTCTATCAAAATGTGCGTTTTCGAGAATTATGGGGAGGATATTATCTGTAATTCTATTAGTGTCCAATTCTAATTGCTCTACCAAGATCCTTTCTTCTGAGGCAACCAATGAACTTTTCTCATTATTATACATCTCCTGTGCCTGTGCATTTATTATTAAAATTACAGTTAGAATTACTATCATATATTTTCTATACATTATGTCTGTTTTAATAAGTATTCTTAAGATAAAGTTTCATTTTTTTATTATTTCGTTTCTTGTAATTAACGGTTTGAATATGGGACGTTGGCATTTCAACACTCAAGTCCTTCAATTTACTACGATGTTTATTGAGTTATCTCTAACTTTTGTACTACCTGCCAAATGCATTATATTTTTTGTTAGCAAATGTTTACCAGTCTCTAATACAATGCGATTTTTTTCATTAGAGGTTTAGCTATAGATTTATTGATAGAAATTCTAATTTTTGAAACCGAAATGTTTTCGATACGCTCTAATCTCTTGTGTCCTATTAATTCTCCTTTACAAAGGGTAATCCATTGATCATTTTTAAACGCTTCTACAGTGTATTCTCTTACACGTTCTCCTTTATTTATATCCTCCATTAAGAGTACATTGTTTATGCTAGTTGGTTTTTTCAGATCAAGAATAAATTCGGTTCCTTCGCCTGATGTTTCTGCCAGTGTTTTTGAGAATATGCCGTTAATTGACTTTCCAAATTCTTTCAATAAAGAGGCATCTGCTTCTGGAACCAGACCTCTATCATCTACCACTATTCCTAATAGAACATTTGTATTTCTTCCAACACTTTTATAATAGATATCTATCATTTCTTCCAGGGGTCTTAGTGAAGATTCCTGCTCTTTTTCCCAAAACCATCCACCTTGTAAAGTAGAAGAATTTCTAATCGGTAGATCCGCCTCTCCAGGAATCCAACTTTTCCCATTAGGATTACCACTATATTCTGAAACATCAATAACTCCTGAAGGTCTCGTTTTAAAATTCACAGTAGACCAACACGGATATGGTGCTAAACCTTCTTCATTTCCGACCCATCTAATTAGATTATTAAAATCACTAGGACCTTGAAAAACAATAGCGTTAGGTTGATGTTTTTTTAAGATAGGAATAACATTAGGGCCTCCTTTATCAGGAGGTAGAAGTCCTCCATCGAACCATATTTCAAATAAATCACCGTAATTTGACCAAAGTTCTGTTAGTTGTAATTCAACAATTCTATTATATTCTTCCTGAGAAATTGAACTCTCTGGAACTGGCACCCCAGGGCCTTTGACTTTCAAATACCCATTTGCAGCCGCGCTATAATACAGCCCAGGTTTAACATCGTATTTTTTGCAAGAGTTTATAAAGTCTCTTACTAGATCGCCATTACCATTTTTCCAAGGTGTGCTTGCTACGCTATAATCATGTGCTTTGGTAGGCCACAAAGAAAATCCTACACAATGTTTTGCTACTAACAGAGCATATTTAGCACCAGCTGCTTTTGCTGCTAAAACCCATTGATCTGTATCTAGAGAAGTGGGATTAAAAATTGATGGATCTGGATCATAATCCCATTGTTTAAACCATACATAATCTTGATCATAAGTCACCAAGTCATAATGTATTATCACTCCTATTTCAGCATCTGCCCATTCCATCTGCTTTGCAGTTGGGGTAACAATTAATTCCTGTGCACCACTGAATGTATATTCAAATAGCAATAAGGTAAGTATGCAAAAAAATCGTTTCATTTTGTTTTATTATTTGTTAATGGTTTGAATATAGGGCGTTAGTATATCGAAGTACTTTCGTGGCAAATCCTTATAACTTGCTTAAATTTGACACTATCCGCTAATGATCTATATTCATTGTTGTGCACTGGTATTTATTCATTTATATCCAATTCTGTTAATTTTACTACGATTGGATTATTCCATTTATGATCGTTATAAATTCTTTGAGATCGTGTAACAGATATTTCAATGCCCTCAGATGTATGTTTAACAGAAGGAGCAGGGTTTACATTTTTCTGGTACTCGAGTACTTTTCCATTGTGACCCAAAACAGAAATTTGGCTTTTTTTAGTTGCACTAAATCCTTCAATGTTAAATACCTTTCGTTCGCCAAACCTCCATTGATCTTCATTAATAAATATGTATACCGTTTTTCTGTCTTTTGATGTTAAAAACCACATATTATCATCCTTTATCTTTTTTTGATTAGGAATTGTTTGATGAAACGCTTCTTGATTGATAAACTTCCATAAAGAAACTTCATTCAATACTTTCATTTGTTCAGTAGGAAAATCACCTAAGGCATCAGGGCCAAAATTTAAGAGAAAATTGCCTCCTTTTGCCTTTATATCGATTAACTTAAGGATAACGTCTTTAGCAGTTTTATAGGTTTCATTTGTTGGTCGATATTGCCACTGATGACCTAAGGTAATGCATGCTTCCCAAGGGGGTGGGATGGGATTATTAGGAGATCCTTGCTCGGGAGTATTAATTGCACCACGAGTGACCATTACATCCGGATCTATTTCCCAACATAATTTGGCTAACTCGGTTTTACTAAATTGATCTGTACCATCGAGAAATACAATATCAATTTTACCATACTGTGTCATTAACTCTTTTATTTGCTTTTTAGCATATTCATTTAATTCAGGATTACCACTTGCAAGAGCCTCCTTTCGTGTTCTTGAAATTGGCGTTCCTTGTGTATAAAGGAAATAAAAATCATCAGGAGAAAAGTATATCCCTACAGCTAAACCAGCCTCTCGACATGCATCGATAATCATTTTTGTGACGTCTTTACCATAGGGACTATTCATTATTCCAAAATCGGTTGTCTTGGTCTCAAACATGCAATAACCATTGTGATGTTTTGTAGTAAAAATAATGTACTTCATTCCAGCTAACTTAGCCGCATTAACCCATTGTTTAGCATCAAAATTTTCAGGATTAAAGGTTTTTGGAAGTTCATTTATATACCTGTTAAGGTAATCTTCCGATGCACCAACCATACTATGACTTATAACCATACCTAGCTGAACATCCATACTCCAGTGGATAAACATTCCAAATCCGAGGTCTGTAAACCATTGTTCTATTTCTGGTTTATTAAGATTTAATGGTTTTACTTCCTGTGCACTAATTTTGTTGTTAACTATATTAATTAACAACAAAATAAGTGCTGATTTCATACATAAAACTCTAAGTATAGATAAACTTTTATTCATCTTTCTATTTTTAAATTAAACAACACTGTATTTTCCTTGAATGACGCTTGTGCACTAAACTGTATATGGATTCATGGCTTACTCTCGGTCAATTGGTTGCGTCTGTTATTTTTAAAGTCACTTTCTTGTTGCAATCTCACCCTTTAGAATATTGGTGATTTTAAGGAATTCTCGTTTTTAAACTGATTGTATTTACCAACGAGATAAGCCTCGGAGTATTACCTCATAAAGAATAAAATAAGCAAGACCATCTGTTTTTAGATGGCCTCGCTTTGACATATTCAAAAAATCATTAACGAGTTTATTATACAAATCATTAATTGACCGTCACTTCTCTAGTTCCCACAACACCATTGGAAGCCGTAACAGTAACTGTTATCGTTTTTCCTGCTGCACTGGGTTTAAAGAAGAATGTTGCACCTGTAGAATCTTCAGGTATTTGAGTAATTGTAACATCTGTTGGAGAAGAAGACGTCCAAGTTAACGTAACCGAAGACCCTAAATAATAGGTATAATAATCTGTGGTAAATCCAGCTGCTCCAACTGTTATATTGTTACTTCCCGCAATTGTTAGTATTGTAGGGTATTCATATTCCAAGTCATGCTCTTCTGCTTTTGAACAGGATAATACCCCTAAAGAACAAACCAAAATAAAAGCTACTATTATATATTTTTTCATAATATTAAAATTTATAAATTTAATTATTTATACGCTTCGTTTTGAACCATATTTGGATTAGCATCCAATTCTCCTTGTGAAATAGGAAAAAGTTCATGTCCTGGAGCAATTGTCACACTACCTTGTTGTCTTCCGTTATTAATTCCTCTATTCTCAATAGCTTGCTTCCATAGTCCCCAACGTCTTAAATCTTCATGACGGTGATTTTCACCTGCTAGCTCCACTCTACGCTCATGACGAATAGCTTCGCGCATTTGATCTTGGTTTAAACCTGTAGCTAACTCTGGCATATTAACTCTTTGACGAACTTGGTTTATAGCACTATATACAGATGCATCTGGACCAGAAACTTCATTCTTGGATTCGGCAAAACCTAAAAGGACATATGCATAACGATAAATAATTGTATTATACTCAGGTCTACCATTTGGAAAATCTGCTGCTGGCGAAGCGTTTCCTTTTTTCCAGTGATAGCCACTATTTTGGGTAGCAAAGTCAGGATCATATGGTACTCCAAAATAGTCAGCTCCATTATACCAAATTGAAGCTGCCAAACGTGGATCTCTGTTTACATATTGATTTGTATCAAACAAACTACCTATACTCGATGAGTCAAATGGCGTCGCTATATCTATAACACCATCATTATCATTATCTATAGCTGTTTCAAACTCATTAACCAACTGTTGTTGAGGGGTGGAAAATCCTCCCCAGCCAGTAAAACCTCCACCTCCTCCAGCAGTTGAAGGAAAATCACTAACACCAAAAAACGCAAGATTTCCACCAGTATCTGAACCAAAATGAACTTCCCAAATAGATTCTACGGTCTCCTCATTACCATGTATCCATAAATCGGAGAAATCTGGCAATAATTGATATACACCCAGACTCATAACTTCTTCTGCGGCTGTCGTAGCTTCTGCCCAATTTTCTGTATACATATTGGCCTGCATTAAGGCTGTTAAAGCAGCTCCTTTTGTTATTCTACCTAAATCAGCATTGCCATAAGAAACTGGCAAATCTACACTAGCTTCAGTAAGGTCTTTTATTATTTGCGCTCTAACCTCGGTGTAAGGGTCCCTTGCTGGCACAGGGTTTTCTTCTTCAAAAGGCAAAAGTAACAAGGGTACATCTCCATAATAAATAGATAATCTATGGTAAGCATGGGCTCTAAAAAATTTAGCTTCTGCAATCAGTCTTTTCTTAAGGTCTGTATCCATATCAATGCCTTCAATTTTTGTTATGGCATTATTGGCCCTACTTATCATTTTATAAAATGAAGTCCATGTTCTATTAGAATAACTACCAAAATCTCCCGCCAGATCAATTCCGTTAGCCATATTACCCCAAGCTCCTGAAGCAGTAGCCGTGGCATTTGATGTCCACATAGCATCATCCGATAAAACATCTATCCATCTCAAAGTTCCTCCATATGTACCAAATAGCGGAAAAGAACCTTCTGCTAGTGTTAGGTAGATACTATTTACACCAAAAACAGCGTCATTGGAAGTTTTCCAAAATTCATCATTCGGTAAATTTGTGTTTGGCGGCACTTCTAAAAAATCGTCATGACAAGAAGTTACTGCCATGACAATTATTGCCATGAGAGTAAATAAAATATATTTATTATTTTTCATAATTATTCTTTTTTAAAAATTGAGATTAATACCAAAATTAATGGTTCTATATATAGGGGATTCTGCACCACGTTGATTAGAACGCCCCGATTCTGGATCCCACCCATACAATTTAGTAAATGTAAAAGGGTTGGTTGTGTTTCCATAAATCCTCAAAGATTTAACACCAAGTTTATCCAATACATAATCGGGTAAATTATATCCCAATTCGATTTGCCTAATTCTCATAAAATCTGAGTCTGAAACAAAATTTGAAGCTGGTGCTCTAGATCCACTAACGTTATAAAAATTACCTGCTTGTACTCTCGAAATGTTAGTACTTGTTCCTGGTCCACGCCATCTACCAACTATGTATCTTAAATTATTTCTATTTAAGAATGATAACTGAAATTTTCCTTCACCCCATTGTGATGTCTGTGCTCCATAGTCTACTGTAAGATGAACTCCCAAATCGAAATTCTTATATGCTATTTTATTAGTCCATGAAAAAGAACCTTTAGGAACAGCATCTCCCAAAACTTGATAATCTTTTTGAGTAATTGTACCATCACCATCTTTATCCTCATAAATAAAATCACCAGGTCCTGGATTACCAAAATGAGGAGAAGCGTCTACCTCTGCTTGACTTTCATAAATCCCCAGTACTTTTAATCCAAATATTGAAGTTACCGATTTGCCAACAACAATGGCAGTTTGACGCCCATCAATTCGCTCCCTTCCGTTAAATAATTCTTTAACTACATTTTTGTTTTTAGAAAATATTACTCGAGATGAGATATCTAAATCCTTATTGAATGTTTTATTAAAGCCTAATGATATTTCAATACCCTTATTTGAAAGTTTTCCAATATTTTGCCATTGTGACGAGAATGCTGTTGTTGAAGATACTGGGACTCTATACAATAAATCTTCTGTAGTTTTATCATACCAATCAAAACTTAAATTCCAGTTTTTCAAAAAAGAAACATCCATTCCAATATTAAGGGATTTTAATGTTTCCCATTTAACGCTTTCATTTGGAAGCACATCATCATCTTGATATGCACCAGCAGAAGCTGCCAAAGGAGGATTCCCAAATGGATAAGCATTACCGTTAATATTTATCTTTGAATAATATAAAAATTGACCAATTCTGTCATTCCCTACAACCCCGTAATTAGCACGAAATTTCATTTGCGATATGTTGTCGCCGACTAATTCTTTAAAAAAATCTTCTTCAGAAATACGCCAAGAAGCCCCTACGCCTCCAAATAATCCAAATTTATTTTTTGGACCAAACCTATCAGAACCATCTCTACTCAGTGATCCTTCAAATGAATATTTATTATCATAGCTATAAGCAATTTTTCCAAAATAAGAGAAACTGGTCGTTGGATTATAGTCAAATCCACCACCAGATTGTCCAACACCACTACCTTGTCCTACATTTTGCACAACATTGTTTGCGAAGTCTCTTCTAGATGCAGTAATTCTGGCTCCTTGGTTACTTTCAGAAGAACGAAAACCAACAATTGCAGATACATCGTGAACATCATTAAATATTTTATTAAATGAAAAAAAACTTTGTTGACCCCAATTATGTGCATAATCAAATCCAGCACTTGCTCTTCTATTTTCGGGTGTTCTCTCAAAAATCAAATTTCCACCTGCTTCTCCTCCAGCATCATATATTTTATAATCTGGGGAAAATGATTTTCTATATTGAAAATTATACCCATAATTAACAATTGTATTGAATTTTAAAAACTCGGTGAATTTTAATTCTGCGGTAAGTATGGTATTTAGGTTATATGATGGATCGAAATTAGATGTCCCTCTAAATTTATCATCAAGCGCTGCCTGTACTGGGTTTACTCCTCCAGATTGACCTCCAGATGTACCTCCTCCTATAGTTGGGTCTATAATTCCATATCTTCCATCTGGCAAAAATTCTGGTATAATAGAAGAATATTCCACCGCGCTCCAAAAATTAGCGCCTCCTCTTCCTCTTTGATGTTGCCCAAAAACATTAAGTCCTAATTTAAACCAACTTGTCAAGTCAAAATCTACTTTAAGTCGCGTATTAAATCGCTCTACCCAATTACCTATAAGTGCGCCTTCTTCTTTTACATAATTAGACGCTAACAAAAATCTAGAAGTATCATTTCCCCCGGATATTTGTAAATTAGCTTCATTCACCATTCCAGATCGTGTAACAGCTTTTATCCAATTAGTACCTGCTCCTAAACCTTCAATTTGTTGAGGAGTCCAAGCAGGAGAAAGACCAGCGTTAATTCTAGATTCATTTACTAACAGTCCTTGTTCTCTAGCTGTTAAAGGCTCTAAAAGGTTTACAAAATCATTAATTCCATGTCTAATTTTAACATCAACATTTATTTTCCCACTTTTTCCGCTCTTGGTTGTGATTAAAATGATTCCCCCTGCAGCCGAAGCTCCATAAATTGCTGTAGTGGCAGCATCTTTTAAGATTGAAATATTTTCAATTTGCTCAGGATTAATTGAATTAATATCACCAGGTACTCCATCAACTAATACCAATGGAGAACTATCAACACCTAAAGAGCCAATTCCCCTTAATTGGAAATATCTAGGGCCAGCTAATGGGCCAGGTCTACTAAGTATCTGTAAACCAGGCACACGACCTTGTAGGGCAATTGCAGCATTTGGAGCAGAAACAGTTTTTAATTCCTTAGCGTTAATTGTAGTAATAGCTCCAGTTACTGTAGTTCTTTTTTGAGTACCATACCCAACAACTACCACTTCTTCTAAATTGCTAACACTTTCCTGCATAGCAAAATCGTAAACTGCTTGAGGCCCAACAGTAATATCTACACTTTTATACCCAATAAATGTAAAACGTAATACGTCACCATCATTAGCACTGATCTTGTATTTTCCATCAAAATCTGTTTGAGTTCCTTTATTTGTTCCAACAAGCAGAATATTAACGCCAGGAATAGGGACACCATTTGAGTCTGTAATCATACCTGAGACTTGATTCTCCTGTTCTTTCTTTACAATTTTTAAAGATTTTTTCTTTATAACAATTCCTCTATTATCAGTAACAGTAATGTCTAAATTTCCTTTAGCCAAACTCCTGCTTAATAATCTATTTGTTCTTATTGTCCCCTTCTTTAAACTTAATTTTGGAAAATCTTTAAATAATCCTTCTTCGTAAAAGAATATATAATCCGTTTGGTTCATAATTAAATCAAAAACCTCGTCTACAGTTAACGTTTTATCCTCCTCAATTTTAATTTTAGAATTCTGGGATACAATATTATTAGGGGTTAGTGCAAAGAAAGTTGCACAACATAAGAAAATGAATGTCCTCATAATAAATAATAAGAGCCGCTTTCTGTATATAAGAAAGTCTGTGTTAGTTAATTTATTTTCCATAAATTTGCTTGTTATTTGTTAGTTAAATTTTTTTAATTAATAATAATCGTAGGGAGATAGAGTCTTTTACTTTGTCGAGTTGAGCTTTATCTTCCTTTTTTTGATCGTTTTTTTACTTCATAGGCTAATAAATATTTAAATGTTTATTTTTTTTCTGTATTTCTAGGTTATCAAGACAACTGTTCTTCAATAAATATTGCAATTCAGTAGGTATAGTTTAGGTTTTATTTAAGTATTATCGTTCTATTATTTATATCGTAACTATTTATCGAACTGGACTTCATAATAGTCAAAATCTCTTCTATGCTCACCTGTTTCTTTATAACTCCTCTAAATTTTACAGATTCCAAGTCTTTATTAACAAAAACAATATCAACATCATACCACCTTTCTATAACTCTCATAATTTCTTTTAGAGATTTGTTCCTGAAAATAAATAATCCGTTTTTCCAAGAAATCTCGGGAATTACATCAACATCTGCTATTGTCACATTTTTATTCTCAATATCCAGGTTTGATTGTTGATTAGGCAATAATTTTTGCTTACTCCCAATCGCATTAATTATCACCTCACCTTCCACTAAAGTGGTATAGATATTCATCTCATTTTTATTCGCTTTAATATTAAATTCAGTGCCCAAAACCTCAATCTTCTGAGATTGATTATTTACTATAAATTTGGTCCCGTTATGATCTATGTTGGAGGACACATCAAAATATGCCTCTCCATAAACAAGTTCAACCTGTCTAACTTCTCCTTCAATAAAACTAACTGGGTATTTTAATTGCGATTCAGAGTTAAGCCAGACTTGGGTTCCATCTGATAAGATTATGTGATACTCCCCCCCTCTTGGAATGGTTAAGTAATTGTATACTATCTCGTTCGTTGCTTCATCATTAGTTTCATAAACAATTTGACTCCCATTACTCCTTACATTTTTATTTTGGTACATCTGTGATTTATCCAATTCTATTACAGAACCATCTTCCAAAGTTAAGGTCGCTTTATCAGTACCAGGTTTAATGTTTTCCTCAACGATAGTCGGGCTAACTATAGATGGCGTACTATTATTTCTATTGAAAAAATACGTTAGTGAAATTAAAAAAACAACGGACGCCGCAACGGAATATTTAAAAATCGCTTTTTTATAAAGTGGGATTACCCGAATCTCTTTAGATGATTCTTTGTGTATATCAGATTGTAGCCTGCTGAAGATTCTTTCTTCTATTTCAGTTTTTGAGCCAAAATGTTCAGGCCAACTTTTAAGTTCCTGATTATTGTGAAAAAAATATGATAGCTTTTCAAGTTCTTTTTTAGTAATTGAACCATCATAAAGTTTATTCAATAATTCTATAAAGTATTGTTTAGGTTTTAATCTCATCATTTATTACGCCCCTTTATATACATGTCGTAAAAAGAATGATGCACACCTACTCTGTGCTTATTTTTTTTGAGTTTAAAAAATAATATCGTTCAGGGATTGGAAATTAAGGATAGAAATTCAATACTTATATGAACCCCAAGTGAGCTTCTTAAAAATATCAACGCCTTTGTTATGTGTCCTTCGACAGTTCGCTTCGAAATACCTAATCGTTTCGCTATCTCTTGATTAGATAACTGCTCTTCTCTACTTAATTTAAATACTTCCAGACGTTTTGGAGGCAATTGAGTTATTAACGAATCGATATAATCAACTAATTCTTTATGGATAAGTTTAGTTTCTGGAGTTAGAGCTTGAACTTTCTCATCAAAATGCTGAAAAAGCTCCTCTTTTATCATTTTTTTGTTTTTTCTAAAATAGTCGTAGACCTTATAAGTGACACTCGTATAAAGATAACTTCTAATAGATACTTTAATTTCTAATGTACTTCGTTTTTGCCAAAAAGAAAAAAATACTTCCTGAACAACATCTTCACTAACAGCCCTGTTTTTCAATAGATTATAAGCTGACAAATACATTATTTCCCAATATTCCTTGTAAATAATAGATAAAGCCTCTTCATCGTTATTACGAAGCCTTTCTACCAAATCTTCATCTATTCTTTTCCTGGTGAGAGTCATTAATTTCTATCAAATATTGCCCAAATGTAAAGATAATTAGTAAATAAATATATGAAATCTATCTACTTAGATTTAAACCTTCAAAAATTTAGAAAGTTCTTTCCCACAACATGCTAATACTCTTGAGAGTAATTTCTTAAACTATAAAAATTATATGTATTAACCCCAGCGAATTCTATAAGTCTTTAAATTATAACGATAAACGGGTGTTCCAAAATATTGTATTTCCTGAGGGTTTTAAATTTTCATTGAAAAATAAGGAATGTCGAACCAGTAAAGTCAACATGATTTTTGAATTAACTAACTCATTTAAAGATCATTACAAAAGGAAAAACCCAAATACAAAATGTATTTGAGTCTCGTTTAGTAGAGCGTACAGAAAAAATGTCGAACCCCTTAATTTTTATAGAACTAAAAAAGTTTAATATTCTAAAATAATGTGCTACATAAATCTTACAATTAATTGCTTGTTTTTTTGTTGCAGGTCCACAAAACAATTCCACTCTTTTTAGCTCAATCAATAGTTCATCATTTTCTTTGACTTTAATTATTGACTGGTACACACCAATAAGGTAAACATTTAATTTCTATCTACGTTTTAAATTTGGTCTTAGAACTATTTAAAACACCAATATAACGCTATAAAAATTAGGCAATATAAGATTAGTAAAGAAATTTCAAGCCTAGATTTTTTAAAAAAACTCATCATGCCAGTATTATTTTTAGAACCCAAATACTTTTGGCAACCATAGACTTAAGCCTGGAAAATAAGTCACTAAAAATAAAGATATAATCATTGCAACAAAAAGTGGTAAAAGCGGTTTAACAACTTTCTCTATAGTAGTATTAGCAACACCAACTCCAACAAATAGCACGGAGCCTACAGGTGGCGTACAGAGGCCAATACATAAATTTAGAATCATAACAATACCAAAATGCACTGGGTCCATTCCAAGTTTTTCAACAATTGGTAAAAAAATTGGGGTAAAAATTAATACTGCTGGTGTCATATCCATAAATACACCTACAAACAATAATATTAAATTAATGATTAGGAGTATAATTATTGGGCTTTCACTTGCGCCAAGAAGAGCTGTACTAATATCTTGCGGAATATTTTCATAAGACATGACCCAGGACATACTCATGGAAGCACCAATTAATAACATTACAATAGCTGTGGTACCACAAGAGTCTAAGGATATTTTAGGTAGATCCTTTAAGCTAATTTCCTTATACCAAAACCCTAATAACAATGTGTATAAAACAGCAATGGCTGAAGCCTCGGTAGCTGTAAAAATACCAGCGACAATACCTCCTATAACAACAACAAGTAACATTAAACTTGGAAAAGCGCTTACGAAGCTCCTTGCAACTTCCTTTAAAGAACTTCTTTTTCCTATTTTATAACCTTTCTTTTTAGCCCAAAATGAGGCTACTATCATAAGAAATAAACCTGTTAGTATCCCTGGAATATAACCTGCTAAAAATAATGCTGCTATAGAAACACCACCGCTTGCCAATGAATACACAATAAGCACATTACTTGGGGGAATGATCAAACCAGTTGTTGATGATGTTATGTTTACAGCCGCTCCAAATTCTTTTGAATAGCCTTCTTTTTCCATTTCTGGTCCTAAAATACTTCCCATTGCTGAAGCTGATGCCATTGCAGAACCAGCAATGGCCCCCATTAACATGGCTGCAATAACATTTATAAGTGCTAAGCCTCCTGGAAGCGAACCTACCAAGGTTTTAGCAAAATCGATAAGGCGATGTGCAATACCTCCCTTATTCATGAGCTGTCCAGAAAGCACAAAAAATGGAATAGCCAGTAGTGCAAAACTATCCAAGCCTGTTGCCATACGCTGAGATACCGTAGTAAGCGCTGGAAGCATCGAAATACTTGTCATCATTGTTAATAACGATGAAATAGCAATACTCCATGCCACTGGAACACCTATAAACAATAATCCTATAAAACTAATAACTAAAACGAGTATTGGTAAGTATTCCATTATAATTGCTTGTTTATAATATCAGAGAGTTTGTAATAAATAATTAACATACCACTTATAGGAATAACAGAATAAACTATAGCAAGAGGTATTTGTAAGGCGGGAGAATACTGTCCTAAAATAAATGTTATATATACTAAACGAAGTCCACCAATTACCAATGCAGTAAAGCAAAAAACAATTATAATCCAATTTACAAATGTTTTCAATTTTGTTTGACCTTCTTTATTTAACCTAGTAGGCAATAGATCTATAGCAACATGCATCCTTCTACCAGAAATATATGCAGCTCCAAGAACACCAACCCAAATCATGAGATATCTTGCAAACTCATCTGTAAACGAGCTTGGAGTACCAACTACAAATCTGGTAAATACTTGCCACAATACATTAACGACCATAACAGCCATAATTGTAGAGAGAATCATACCTAAAATTCGATCAACTTTTCTTCTTACTTCCATAATTATTGATTTTCTTGAATTCTTTTGATCAAATTGTACACGGGTATATCGTCTTTATATTCCTCATATATAGACTTTACTTTATTTTTAAAAGATGATTTATCTGGTCTTGCCACTTCAACACCAGCTTTCTTTACAGCCTCTAATGCTTCTAATTCTGAGGTTGCCCATAGTTCTCTTTGATATTGAACAGAGGTATCAACTGCCGACTGCAACCAACCTTGCTCTTCATCAGATAGATCCTCCCATAAATGAGTGCTAATAATCAAAACGTCCGGTATCGTTGTATGCTCATCTAATGTATAATATTTGCATACTTCATAATGCCTTGAAAGGTAGAAACTGGGAGGGTTATTTTCTGCCCCATCTACGACGCCTTGCTGCAAGGACGTGTATAGTTCGCCCCATGAAATAGGTGTTGGTGAACCCCCTAATTTGTTAACCATATTCATAGCTGTGACACTCTCCATGACCCTAATTTTAAGCCCTTCCAAATCTTTTGGTGTTTGTATTGGCTTTTCTTTAGTATAAAAGCTTCGACTTCCTGAATCATAATACCCTAAACCCTTCAGCCAGTATTTTTGCCCCCCATCCAACAGTTCTTTACCAATATCTCCATCTAGTACATTAAACGTATGGGCACGGTCTTTGAACAAAAATGGCAGCCCAAATACTTTCATATTTGGTGAGAAATTCTCCATGACTGCTGCAGATACTTTGGTCATCCCCAAACTACCAATCTGTAATAGTTCTAGGCATTGCCGTTCTGATCCAAGCTGTTGGTTTGGATAAATTTCTAATTTCAATGCTCCTTTAGAATTTTTATCCAATTCCTCGCCCATAAGCATCATAGCTTTATGGACAGGATGGCTCATGTCTAATCCGTGTGCTAATTTGATTGTCTTTTCTTTTTGCGAAATTTCACAAGAAGTAAAAGTAAAAATGAGTAAGAAGAGAATAAATACTGGAGTTAATTTTTTCATTTTAACTAGATTCGATAATTGTAATCAAAAGATATAACTGTTAATTTTGAATCAACTGAGATTATTTTATTCTATGCAAGTTCTATAATATATAGAATAATCCTAAGGGGTAAATTGTTCAAAAAGAAGGGGTATTTGAATATTTTGAAACCTTTTTAAGGCTTACCTCCTTACCTTTCTAAATTACTAAGTAAATTTCTTATGATATACACAAGATTATGTTTCTTAATCTTTGTTACTAGGAGTCGTAAACTAATTAAGATTTACTTCATGCTGATTTGCAAAACCACCCTTTTTCAAATTAATAAGCTTTTCTTTAAAATCCTTTACTCTTTCAGGAAATCTTGAAGCTAGATTTTCTTGCTCATTCGGATCGTTCTTGATGTTATATAATTGTGGTTCTTTTTGAAAACCAGTTTCAATTATTGGTCCCCAAGGCACTAGTTTTGGACCATCAATAGGTTCAATGTATTTCCAATCCCCTTCCAAATAAGACACTGGACCCATAAAACTTTCTTGGACAATTGCTGTTCTTCCTGTGGTGTTATCTCCTAAAAAAACATCTAAGCTGTTCTGGCTATCTATAACATCTTCTTTTACTTTCTTAACACCAGTTAAAGCTGCAAAAGAACTTAAAAAATCAACCTGGCTTACAAGCGCGTTAGAAATAGTTCCTTTTCCTTTTCCATCTGGCCAACGAATAATTAATGGTATTTTACTACCACCATTATAAGCACTATATTTTCCACCTCTCAAACCTCCTGTTGGATTATGATCTCCTAATAATTCTCTCGCTTGATCTTGGTAGCCATCATCTATAACTGGTCCATTATCACTAGAAAAAACAATAATGGTATTATTTAATAAATTTTGCATTTTGAGTGTTTTTACAATTTCATTTACTGTCCAATCTAATTGTAAAATAACATCTCCCCTTGCCCCCATACCACTTTTACCTTGAAACATTTTATTGGCAATTCTTGGCACATGTATATCATGTGTAGAAAGCAATAAAAAGAAAGGTTGATTTTTATTTGAATTGATGAATTTATTAGATTTATCGACCAATTCCATTGGGATAGTTTCATCATCCCATAAGGCAGCTTTTCCGCCTGTCATATATCCAATTCTGCTAATGCCGTTTACAATGGTGTTGTTATGCCCTTGTGAAGGTTTCATGGTTAATAAATCAGGGTTTTCTTTACCTGTTGGCCAATTCCCGACTTTTTCTTTGTAATTTACAGTCACAGGATCGTTAGGATCTAGGTTTACAATATGATGATTTTCTACAAACACACAAGGCACTCTATCACCAGTTGCAGGAATTAGATACGAATAGTCAAAACCAATTTCTAAAGGCCCTGGACTAATTTTTCCGTTCCAATCTGGGCCACTTTTATCACCTAAACCTAAATGCCATTTTCCAACAATTCCCGTTTTATATCCTGCTGTTTTTAAAATACTTGGTAAAGTTGTTCTTTTGGTATCAATTAAAAGTGCTTCATCTCCTTTTGCAACACCAGTTCCTTTTTTTCTCCATGCATAATTTCCTGTTAACAAAGAATACCTTGATGGTGTGCAGGTTGCTGCTGTAGCATAAGCGTTATGAAAAGCTATGCCTTCATCAGCCAAGGCATCAATAGCTGGCGTTTTAATTTCTGTTGCTCCATAGGCACTAATATCTCCATAACCTAAATCGTCCGTATAAATGAAAACAATATTTGGTTTTTGAGTTTCTTTGGTAGTTGTTTCTGAATCAGCTTTATGGTTTGAAGTTTTGTTTTTACAACTTACTAATACAAAAGTGAGTAAAACGTAAGCTAAAAATGAATGTTTTTTAAAAGTCATAATTTTGGATA
Source organism: Flavivirga spongiicola (assembly GCF_030540825.1). NCBI lineage: Bacteria > Pseudomonadati > Bacteroidota > Flavobacteriia > Flavobacteriales > Flavobacteriaceae > Flavivirga > Flavivirga spongiicola. The sequence continues at coordinate 3,689,420 of NZ_JAUOEO010000001.1, read as the reverse complement.
TTATAGTATAGTTTGTCATATTTTATTTTGAAGCCAATTCGTTTCTAGTGTTTGCCAAGTTTTTAAACTTTCGGTAATCCATTTTGGTGTTTTTTTTAATCGGAATTTTAATTGTGCTTCATATAAAGAATTTGGTAAAACTGTTTTTCCCAAACTTTCAATATATCCGATATTTGCTCGATTAAAAGTAGTAGATGTACCATGCAAGCCAACTATAATTGGATCTACAACTGAAAAACCCCAATACATCCCTTTGCCTGATAATTTCCAGAAATCATAATTGCTTACTGAATCTCCAACGCGTTTGTAATTCCAAAGTGTTAAACCTTTTAAATGATGTGGTTCGTTTTTATAAAACCCGCCATGATTGCTCATTTTAAAGCCTTCATATAAATCTACCAAATTGTTTTTTGGGATATCGGCATGCGAATCCCAACCTTGTTTTGGGGTTTTTACACGCCAAATTACAGAACCTGAAGTTTTATGAGACATTGATGCTCCATGAAATTGACCATAATTTGAAGCATCATTAATTAAACCTGTCAAAACCCTTGTTGATTGTGTCACATTAGTTAGTTTATGACCACTATTCCCTTCTACTAGCAACATCAAAATAGAAGAAGCGTAACTGTTACTCATTGAAACGGCGCCAGTAACATTACTAAACCTACATTTTCTAACCCAAGAATTTGCAACCCTTTGCATAGAAATTATAGACCAGGCATTATCATGCACAAAATCTTTATGATGTACAAATGTATCTTTAAAATTTGCTTTAAAAAAAATGCCTTCTACACCCACATTCTCTAAAGGGTAAAAAGGTTTAGCTCGCCAATTGTAATTGGTATTTATTGAATTTACTATCGGGTCTTTAAAAGTGATTTTATTGCCAGATATACTCTTTATCTCATGGTTTTCTATAAAAGTCACCCCTTTTCCTTTTACCTTTTCCCAATGTGGACGTGCTTCTTTTCCTCCTAAGGATTCTGAAACAGCATCTAGGCTAAAAGGCATTTCTAATTGAATGTATTTGGTATTTTTAAAAACATTAGCATTTTCCACTTCTATTGTAAAATCGCCTTCTTCTGCATTTTTAGTGATGTTTGCTTGTGCTTTACTTCCTTTTTCAGAGAAGAAATTGAACATGTAACTCACTTTCCATTCTGGTTCATTTGGAGTTCTTTGCAACATGTGGTTTTTCATGTTGATTACTGTCCCATCTTTACCCCAACCACTTCCTTTTAAAATAATATTAGAAGATTTTATAGTAATCGGATTCGTTTTTTTTGGCTTTACATTTACTAAAAATTCTCCTTTAGGGAAGAAAACAATGCCTCCTTTATTTTTTTCTGCGGCATTTATTGCAGCTTGAATTGCGTCTTGATCTGAAATAGCATCATTAGGAATAGCACCAAAATGGGTTATATTAAAAACTTTTAAATATTTGAATTTTTCAGGAATTCCTACTTCACCCAATTGATAGCCTGCATATGAATAATCAAAAAGCATTGGAATTTCAGAATTTGAAATTTCACCTGTAAATTTTTTCCAAATAAGTGATTCTTGAGCTTTTACATTATAAATGCTACTCATAGCTACCATCAAACAACTAATAAAAATAGATATGCTTTTATTTTTTATCATACTACTAATTATTTACAAACTGTTTTATTTCTTATTTAACTAAAAATTTACTATTTCTTTTGAAACATTTTAATCTGGGTTTAAAAGAATCACCATATTCCAAGAATTCTTAGCATTTGCAAATCCTCTAGGACCATCCCAAATGTATGGATCTCCAACGACACCAAAATTAGTTTTACAAAAAAGAGAAGTGTTAGTAATTACTTTATAGGTTCCACTATAGCGATTTGCTCTTGCCAAACCAATATTCGCAACAATATGATTTTTTAAAATCTATCTTTTTTCTATGCATCCGTTACAGCTTTATCAATTTTAATTCTACTGGAAACCCATCTTTACACTCTAAAGTAATGCGTGTTATGCCATTAGATGAATTATCAACAGAAAGTACTTGAGGTGTTATAGAAGTTGTCCATTCTCCATTTAAAGTTATGAAAAATTGTATATGTCTACTGTAGTTTCTATATCTTCCCTTTTTGTATTCAGGGAAATTTAGATCTGGTTGTACAACACTTAATGTTATATTATTAATACCATCCTCTCTTAACATTACCAAAGCTGGTTTAGAAACTTCTTTTAAAAGTCCTTTTTCTAAACTATTTTTAGCTTCAAAAACAACATAACCCGTTGTATTTGTTTTTAAATCTTTTACAATATGAGCGATACTGTCTGCTCTTAAAATAGTATAAGACTTAGCATTATTTACCTTTTTATCAAAATTATTTATTTCTGCTTCATTATTAAAAGGATAGATAACATATTGATAATTAGCCTTTTTAGGGGCTAAACCATGATTAATCCATGCCGAAGCGTAATTACCTTCGGTTTCTTTTGCTCCTTTACCTTTCGGATTCATTTTACCTGTATTTACAGAATATTTATTGTGATACGAGTGTTGCTTTTCCTTTTTAAAATTAATAGTATGATTTGATAAAATGTGATACGCATTACCATAAGGATCAATAATCCAGTTTTTTGCTTCAGTATTTTTAGGCAATTCACCTTCAAAAGGAAGCTTTGTTATTTTTTTTGATGATGTGTAAATGGGATCTTTATTATCTTGTAAAAATGTTTGAAATAAGTTGGTTTGCGTAGGATTTTTTTCGTCGATACTAGAAATATCTGTACCAATACAAATAAGTTTATCACCAAAAGAAAACACCGATTTTTTTGCTTTTAGCCTACCTGGAAAACCTACTTTGCTTTTAGCTCCATCAGCATTAGATCCTTTTCCTTCATTTAAAATCATACCAAAAACACCATTATTTTCTAATTCAACAGCCCCAGCAAAAGTTTCATCAGACCTAAACATCAATAGTGGCTTTTTAGTCTCTAATTCTTCTAATGGTAAATAAATAATGGTTGCCCCAGGATATCTATTCCAATCCCAACCTTCTTGCTTAAAACCGCTCCCCTTTTCTCCTTGATTATTTAATAGCTGAATGGTGCCATTGGCTGGATAACGCCCATATCTATTAGAAGCTACATAAATCTCTGATGCCCAAACATACTTGCTATAACCTTTAATAATTGCGGCCCAACCTTTATCTCTATGAATTGCTGTTGCAGCATATGGCAAAGTATGGTACCCTTTTAAAACTTCGCTTTTAATACCATGCATACCTGTAAATAAAGTGGTATTTATAATATCATCTTTACCCCAAAGTCTTAAATAAGCTGCGGCAACATCTCTATCGATTTTTTCTCTTCCACTCGGGTTTCCAGAATTTGCCATTAAGAGATATTGCTTTTTTAATGTTGATATATTGTTACCATCTAAAGGATGTCGTCCAGCATTACCAAAGCCAAAATCATATAATTGACTATATGCCCTCGTTGTTAAAAAGGCTTTTTTGAAATTTTCATGTCCTTGACGACGAATACGAAATCGAGTACCAGATAAGGTTCTAATTATTTTAGGAACCGATTTGAAAGCTCCCATACCATAAGCAGGATAATGTCCATTATGATGCCAAGAAGTACCATCAATTTTAAATCCCCATTCTTCTTTTTGTTGTGCCAAAATAATAGATATATATTTAGAGTAAGCTCCCAACAAAACAGCTTGCTTTTCTTGGCTTTCAACCAAAAAGATGAGTATTAAGTGATAATACGATTGTGTGTTTAAATAATCTATATTAACATGAAAGTTTTTTTCATCATCTAAAATCATTCCGAGATTAAATAACCAATGTAAACTGGCTCCAACATCATTTAAAAGACCTTCTTCCTTTAATAAACCTCTCATTATGTAGCAGGCCTCTGTAATTTCTCTTACATTATAACCTATGTGGTGACGCGTCCCTCCTGAACTTCCAGCTTGCCAACCTTGATCTAAGAAATACTTTATTCCAATTAAAAACATATTCTCAAGCGTTTCTTTATCGGAACCATCTACTCTATCGTGATAAATAGCCAATTTTTTTAATGCTTTACCTAAATCTTGAATTTTATTAAACTTATTATTTCCTTGTTGCTTCTTATCAAAATACTCTTGTTCTCTTTTAAAAGTAAGGGGGGGACCCGTTACTGTTTTACCATTATCTTTAAGGTTTAGGTTTTGAAAGCCCTCTTTTAGTGAATTAACATAAGCTTTGTATTTTTTTGGAATTACAAATTCATTATCAATTAGTTTTTCAAACTTTTCTAGATCTGCTATTACCGATGTTGAAATCGGTATTCCTTCTATATTTTGAATACGTTTATAATTCTCAATTAAAGGCATCCAATGGTCATCTCCTAAATTTAAATCTGACTTGACAAACGGTACAATTTCATCTGGATATTGATGTCTATCATCTTGATATTGAGAAAAAATAATATCATCAAAAAATAAAGTACCACTTTTAGAAGTCGTAGAGATTTTAAAATAATCGTAATTAACAACTGCTTCTTTTTTTGGTGCGTTTCCTTGCATTTCGTAAAAAGGCACCCAAATTGTTCGCCAACCTTTAAAATTTAATGGTATATCAAACCATACTTCTTTCTGCCCTCCTTTTTCATAAGCAATTGTAATTTTTTCATTTTGGGGCGTTTCATTGTATATTGACATTTGTAATGTAGGGCTTGCAGGGAAAAAATCACCGTAAGCTAGTGGGCTTTCTTCTTGGGTTAAAAATTTAAAATTTGAAGTACCAAAAGAAGCTTCGCCTGTCCATTCCCATTGTAAGGATTTTTTTCCGAATCTATAATGATCTTCGCTTAGCATTAATGTTCCGTTTGACTCGTCATATTTAGACAACACAAACTCTGACTCAAAAGATTCTACTGCTGGTTTTTCACTATTTTGGGTATAGCCAAAGGCTACTATTAAAAGTAAAAAACTAATACATAGATTATTTTTTTTATGTACTTTAGATAAATTTACAGTCATAATTCATTCTGTTTTGAAACTATTTGACATACTATTAAAAACAAATACCTTTCCTATTATTTTGTAATACTAAAATCTAATTGTTATTCACACTTTTTTTAGATCTTGTTATTATTTTAGAACCACTAATCCCCCAATTTTTGAACCATACACTTTTCGTATTGTTGTCTTTATCGTCTTTAAGGTTTTCAAAATTACTCACGAGAACCAAATCGCCAATTAACTGATCCGAAGTCACTTCTTTTTTAGATATTTTTGAGAGTAATATCCTTGTTTCAATATCATAAATTGAAACATATAAAGTATAAGTGTTTCCTATTGGTATCACTGTTAAAACTAAATCTACACCTTTTGATAGTTTCTCGATTACTTTTTCATTTTTGTGATTCGGACTTGGCGCTCCAATAAACAACGCTCCGTTTGTACAAACACCTATATTTAAGCTTTTAGCAAAAATGACATTATCTCTATGATCGTTAAACTGTTCTTTTAAGCCTATACTAAAACCAGCCCAGTTTTTATTTAGAGTTGAAATTTTATCGTTAAAAAAGCCCAAACGAACTCGCATTTCTAAATCGCCTTTTTGTTCTGAAAGTTGCCTTGTTAGCAAACGTATGTTTCGGTTTTCTTTACTAACCAAACACTCCATTCTATTATTAGAAATTTGCCATTCTTGTATAGAGTTTGCTTCATATTTCGAACCGATAACCGCATGTTTTTTGATGTTTGCGAAATCACTTTTAAAATTAGTATCTGCTTCACCTTTGCAACTAATAACGAGTAATAAGCACCCCATTAGAAGCAGTAATTTAACAGTCGTAAATTTTGTTTTTAATATGTAAGAAAGATTGAAAATGCATGATTTCATAGTCAATGTTCTATTCTAAATTTTGATATTTTTCTAACCAAGGATCTTTCTTTTCTCTTAAGTTTTTAAGTAATTCTGCATGTAATCTTTTTTCTGTATTATCAGCTTTTCCTATTAGGTTTGTTTTTTGATATGGATCTTTTTTATTATCATACAAAAACTTACGTTCTACATTTTTCTTATCAATAGTTATAACATAAGTATGCCTATGGGTTCTTATACCTCTGTGACCAGATTCTGGTTTACCTTCTAAAATAAAATAGTATAATGCCGATGTTGGTTTGTCGCCTTTATCTACTAAAATTATTGATGACAAATCTTTACCATCTATATTGGTTGGTATACCTTCTGTAGCTTCTACCATATTTAAAAGTGTTGGCATAATATCGGTAGCACTAACTATCAAATCACTTTTTTGATTGCCCTTTATTTTCTTTGGCCATTTGATTATAAAAGGTACATTTATGGCTTCTTCAAACCATACATTTTTAGACATTAAACCATGACTTCCCATCATTTCTCCATGATCTGAAGTAATTACGACTATAGTATTTTCTTCTAAACCTTCATCCTTTAACGCTTTTAAAACACGACCTATTTGCTCATCTACACCAGTAATCATTGCAAAATGATTTTTTACATGTTCTTTGGCTAAATATGTTCTTTTTCTTGTCGCTCCAGAATGAAACGTCAAATCTTTGGCATCAGTATTTAAATCTACATTTTGCCTTACTAGTAACTCATCTAATGATTTATCTTTATAATGCTTTAAATATTTTTCTGGTACATATTGGTAAGGCGGATGTGGTGGGTTTACAGACCAAAATAATGCAAACGGCTTATCTTTACTTCTAGTTTTTGTTGAAGGATGTTTAATATAGTCTATAATTACATCAGCTTCGTGTTTTGGAGACCATTCGTTTACATAAGTAATTTCTTCTTCATTGGCATCATTTATCCAATAATGAGGATTGTTATGTTGATCGAAAGTACCATAAGCATACCAAAAATTAAATCCGTGACGTAATTCTTTTGGTTGATATGCATCCCAAAGTACAGTATCTTTTCCTTTAATTGGTGGTGGAGACATTAAGTGTAATTTACCAACATAACCAGCATCATACCCATTGTTTACTAAAACATCAGAAATACTTATATCGTCTTTTTGCCAAGAATTATTGTATTTATAACGTTTGGAATTACTATTACTTAATATCGAATTATTGTATGGCAATTTCCCCGTCATTAACATCCCGCGATAAGGGCTACATAATGGATAATTACTTATAGCGTTAGAAATTACCATGCCTTCTTTTGCTAATTTATCTAAATTAGGAGTATAAACAGGGTCTTGATTATTTATACCAACAGCTGCATTTCTGAATTGATCTGGGAAAATAAATAATATATTAGGTTGTGTTTGTTCGTTTTTATTTACGGTTTCTTTTTGTATGAAATTTACACAATAAATTAATACTATTAAACTAAGGGTAATTAATATGTATTTAAAAATAATTTTCATAAAGAGTTAAGAAGTTAATGTTTCCCTTTCATTTTTTTTAATCTGGAAAGTGCTTCAATATAGTAGTAATCTGCATAAATTAAAGCCACATCAATTTCGTGTCCTAAAGATTTAGCTCCAGTAGAATGTAACAAGAAAGAATCTGCTTTACCCACTGCAGAATAATTTTCTGAACCTAAAGATTTTAGAGTTTTTAAAGCAGCGTTGTAGTAACGCTCTTGATCTTCTTTACTTTCAACAAAAGTGCTTAAATCTAATAATGCAGAAGCAACTACTGCGGCTGCAGAGGCGTCTTTTTCTTCTTTTGGATTGTCTTGAACATCAAAATCCCAACAAGGTACCATATCTTCAGGAAGCAACGACAAATATTTATCTGTTATTTTTTGTGCAAACTCTAAAAACTTTTTGTCTTTGGTTTCTTTGTACACCATCGTATATCCATAAACACCCCATGCTTGTCCGCGAGACCATCTACTATCGTCTGCATAACCTTGTTTTGTGTGTCTGTTTATTACACTACCGTTATTAGAATCATACTCTAAAACATGCCATGAGGTATAATCCTCTCTAAAATGATTTTTCATAGTAGTTTCCGCATGTTTAACAGCTATATCATAAAACTTTGAATCTCCTCCATTTTTAGCAGCCCAAAACAGTAATTCCAAATTTAACATATTGTCGATAATTGTAATATGTTCCTTCCAACGCGGGTGCATTTTGTTTGACCAAGATTTAATAGTTCCTACATTTGGATTAAATCGACTTGCAAGTGAATTTGCTGATGTTAAAAGAATATCTTTATATACTCCTTTATTACCTATTTCGTATCCTTTCCCATAAGCAGGAAACATCATAAAGCCTATATCGTGATGCTCTGTAATGGTTTTAAAATCTTCAAAAACTTCGGTCCGCTTAATAGCCTCTTCCTTCCATTTTTCTTTTCCAGTTACATCATATGCATACCATAAAACTCCTGGGTAAAAACCAGAAGTCCAAACCAATTTATCGTTTGGCACTTGTTTCCATTCGGTTGAGCCCGTATCTATTAAACGTGGATGTTTTGTAAGATCGATTAGTTTAGGTATAGCAATTTCTAATTGATTTTCGCAATCATCAATCTGTTTTTTTAAATCTACTTCAATCTTATTTTCTGAAATAGTACTAGTATTATCTATTTTATTAGAGTCTTTACAACTTGCAAAACTTACAAGACAGATTAATAAAAGAATTTTAAAGCGCATAGTTTTATTAATTTTAAAATTATATTACAATTAAAGTGCTTATAATTATTTATTGAGTAATAATTAAATATACCACAAAACAAAGATTGCCTTTATAACAAAAAAAGGTGTGGGTATAGTTGTTCATTATAGTGGTCATACCTGTTCATTTAAGCTATATTTAAGCAATTATAGCCAATAAATAAAAACCTCAACCGCAATATTACTTAGCAGTTGAGGTTTTTTTAATATTAATTGTTTCTATTATACTACTCTACAAGAACTTTTTTTGTTAAAACGCCACCTTCTTGAGATTCTAGTTTTAAAATATATAACCCCTTAGAGAAATTTGAAACATCAATAGAGCTTGTATTAATGGCTGTATATACCTCTTTACCAATTATATTATAAAGTGAAGCATTCTTAATTGTAATACCATTATCTATTTTTTTTATGTTCAAAATATGACTAACTGGGTTAGGATATGTTGCAATACCTTGCTTTAATATATTATCTTCAATACCCAAAACTGTGGTAGACAATACTGCTCCATTTATTTTAGCAATATCTATACTAAAGTTACGTGCCGTATTACCATCATCATCTCTTATAAATCTAAGAACCAAAACATCTCCATTGTCGGTTGCTAAGGCATCATATGTAATACTAGTGGTTTCTATAGCACCTCCAACAAGAACAACCGAACTGCTTGTAGCCAACACAACATCATCTGTAGCATTATAGAGTGATAATTGTAGGCGTGAAAAAGATGCATCTGAATTATAAATTGTTGCCTCTGCTGTATATCTGTTTCCATTAACTATGGCTTCATCAAAAGTAAATGCTACCCCTTGGCCTACAACGGCAGATAAACCATCTACATATATTGCTCCATCATTTAAACCATCACCATTATCATCATCATTGGTAGTATTTGTTATTGCAGTATCACCAATAGCAGACCATACTCCAGATGATGAAACAGCGGGAAGGGCTTCAGTTATAAAAGTTCCTCCTAAGCTTGCATTATCTATTTTAAAATCTCGTGCTGTATTACCATCATCGTTTCTAACATATCTTAATTCTAATTGGTCACCAACATCTGATGCAATTGCAGTATAATTAAATACCACATTTTCAAGTTGATTTGAACCATTCAAAACGGTGCCTGCATCAACATAAACTGCCAATTCAACATCATCAGTAATATTATGTAGAGATACTCTTACTCTAGAGAAGGAGCCACTAAAGTTATAAATATAACTATCTATTGCATAGTTTGTTCCGCTCTCCATAGTTCCGTTAAATTTGAAGCGAGCTCCTTGACCAACAACAGATGATTGACCATTAATAAACAATGCTCCGTCACCAGCACCATCGCCGTTATCTCCATCATCTGTGACGGTAGAAATAGTCACGTCTCCAATTGGATACCACAGACCTGTAGGTATAATTTGAGCAGAGATGACCATTGTATTCAAAACAATAATTGATAATAATAAAGTAATTTTTCTCATAATAAGTTAGATTTTAGTATTTGTTGTCTGAAATTTTCAGACTTAAAAATATTTAAAGAATAAGGGTTTATAGAGGGAGCAACTGATCAAAAGAGGTGTGTAATATGCTCAAAACATCATTATGACAGGCCATTTAATCGACTGCTTGCTATAATGATGTTTTGAGCATATTTTTGGATTGGATTTACATTATTATTTTGACCACCGTAGAATTTCAATTATTTTACTATAACTTTTTTAACGATTTTATTATTTTCTTTAGTTGTTATCCTTAAAAAATAAAGTCCTTTTGCAAAATCGTTTACACGAATAGGTTTCTTGCTTTTATTATTATAAATAATTTTTCCAGAGATATCAATTAACTGCACATTTTTAGTTTGAACTGATGCATCTGATATACCTATATTCAAGACACTATTCGTTGGATTTGGATAAATTTTAACTGGTGATTTTACAAACTCTTGACTACTCAAAGTAGCTGAATTCAATAAAACTTCTTTAGCCAATCCATCTACTAACATAAATTCTATGACGGTTTCGGTCGCGTTGGCAGACACTATTTGCACACCTGGATATAAGGTACTCAAATCCCATTCGCCCTGAAGCACAAGTCGCTTAATACTTTGAATGGATGGCGTATAGGCTCTACTGTTAAACCCAATATCTGGATCGGTAATGGATAATAATAAGGTTTTATTGCCTTCGTTATATTCTGTCATAACAAGGCAAGATGCATCTACATCCGTAACATAATCATAACTTAAATTAGTTGCGCTATTAAAAAAAGCGTAACTCCAAATATTTTTTGAAATATGCTCCACAATGTGTGCATTATTATCCTGTTGATGTACTGTATAGGGTTTGTTTGTGTTCTGTATACCTGTGTCTAACGCCTGCATTTCTGCTATATTACTATTAGGTTTTAATATGTATTCGTAATTCTTGTTGGATGGGCTTGAGCCATGATTAATATAACCAACATAATAGGTATCTGTGGGATTACTGCTGAAATCGACTGGCCATATTTGGTTTTGATTTGGGGTTTGCTGTAATTCTTTTTTAACTACAAGATCATCATTACCAGAAACCAAATAGAAACCTGTGCCATAATTGCTCAACAACCAGTTATTTATTATACCACTGTAAGTCACTGCTCCTGTTGACGATTGGTTTGTTCCATTTACATTTACACTGTTTCCAGAATTGTCCAATCGTTGAAACAAAGTTGTAATGGTTTCATTTGAAGTATCATCATTCGTGATTCCTGAGCCTAAACAAACTATAATATCATCAAAATAAAAATTGGATTTTTTAAAAGTGAATGTATTATTGTGATTTTCAGAAGCATGTGTTACACCAAATCCTTGACCTTCTTTTTGTTGAAAGTTCATGGCAAACATACCATAGTCACCATGATTGCTAGACAATACCTCGCTATTTTTGTTCTTTAAATTTAAGGCTCCTACAAACCTTTCTTGCTGCACTTCATCCAAACGCCCACGCTCAGCATGCAAATTGGCCCATGGTAATCTAATTACAGTTGTTCCTGGGTTGTAGTTCCAGTCCCATGTATTAACATCATAACCATTTCCTGCATCCTTATTCCCCGAATAAATAACTTCTTGAGCACCATAACTTTGGTAACGTCCATATCTGTTTTGAGATGTATAGATCTCACTGCCCCACATATTGTTGGAGAAGCCTTTATTGAATATAACCCAATTATCTTTTCTAAAAGCACCTGCAGACGCGTGGTTAAATTGAAAAAAACCTTCTTCAAACGGAGCAATAGTGCTATAATTAAATTCAGCGTCTACGCCATAAATCCTGTTGTATATGCCTGCAAAAACAGGGTCGGCTGTTGATAATCCAAGAATATCTCCTCCAGCAATTGCTATTTTTTTAAGTGCGGATTGAGAAAATGGTCTAGTTCTAGTTTGAGGATTCCGACCTGAGGTCGATAATGCTTGGACTCCTGCATCATTTGCCTGTATAAACTGTGTGTAAAACGCATTACGAAACACCTCATAATTAGCCTGGTCAACTTGAAAACCTGTTCCACTTAAATATGACAATAAACTAGCCGCTGTACTATAAGCATACATATAGTTATTATACGCTGTCCAATGGTGAAAACCAGTTCCATCTACTTTTATACCATCTGTTGTGCCAACTGTGTAAGAGAAAAAACGATCTAAATAGCGTTTAAATCCACGCATGTACCTGTAGCGTTCATCTGCCGTATCGTGCCATAAACTATAGGCTAACATAACATCTGAAATATTATAAATTAAATCGGTATTGATAGCGCCATATATTTCTTGATAAGATGCATCATAGGTGGGTTCCCAAAAATGTTCAAATTCAACTGAATGTTTATATAACGTATAGGCAAAAAGGTCTTTTACAATAGGGTCTAAAAAGTTTTCAAGCAAGGAAGTGGGTCTTGCAAAATCTTCATAGGCATACATTTGGGAATCTAAAGCTAAATCACCTGAACAAAATTGTTTAGAAATCCACCAAACCGTATTGTTTGCCTTGGTTTGAATATTGGTGTCTCCAGGATTGAATTTTAAGTGTTTCGCAAATGTTTTTAAAAAAGATGCCGTACTAAAAGAGGATATTGGATTACCGGTAATAGTTCCACCTGAAACATTTATGTTTAAGGCGGCGTAATTACTTTCGGCAGATGACAACTGTCCTGCGGATGGTGGACTTGTGCCTAAATAACTGTCCGAAAACTTGATAACTGCACTATTGATTTCAGATTCTATAGTCGCGTTTGAAGGTATTAATGGCAAATCAGGAGTTACTGTAAATGGGCAAGGACCTACTAAAAATATATTATCAATAGCAAAGTTTCTTGAGGTATTGCCATCATCTGTTCTAATATAACGTGCTTGCAATACATCTCCAACATCACTAGCTACTGCGGTATAGTTTAATACTGTATTTTTTGGTGTCGTATTATTTCCTAAATGAGTGATTATTGATAACGTTTTTAACAATGTATTGTCAGTATTGTTATATAATTGAATTCTAAAATTTACATACGAACTATTTCGATTATAAGTATAGGTACTAATAGTTATTGATTCACCTAACTGCATACTGCCCCCAAATGTGTATGCAGCACCTTGACCTGTAGCTACTGATTGACCATCAACAGATGTAGCGCCATCGCCAATACCATCTCCATTATTGGCATCATCAAATACGCTACTTAAATTAACATCTCCTATGGGGGTCCATATCCCAGAAGAACTATTTACTTGAGAAAATGCCATATTGACGACTAATAAAAGTAGTATAGTATATGTTTTAGTATGCATCATTAAATAAGTACAAAAATTTGATATCATGATAAAAAGTTAAATATGTGCGACATAAAATAAAATTTCCCAATATCAATACGTATTTACTACTATACTGAATTGGGAAAGGTGCTACTAATGACGAGGTAATTAATCTGTTACAGTAATAGTATACTCTTGGATTTTTTCTTGTTGCCCATGTATAGTTTCGTTATTAGCAATAAATGTTATTGTATAAGTTCCTGCTTTTGTATAAGTATATTCAAAAGTTTCGAGTTTTTCAGAATATGTTTTTAAAGGCGTGCCTTTATCAGGTGCAACTTTTGTTAAATTAATAGCATTAGTAATTAACCAATCTTCATTCACTATCCATTCTCCACCTACTTTAACTTGTCCTCTCATTCTCCAAAGCTTTTTACCAGAATCCCAATACCATTTATTTGCATTCCAACCACTTACTATTCCTTGTACATCAACTCCTTTGAACCCTGGAACATCTTCTGAAGCTACAGTAAGTGGTGCTGGTGCATCTGCTACATCCATTTGAATATTTAAATTGTCCAAATACCATTCTGAAGGTCTTGTAGTTGTATCATCGCAAAAATATTTAAACCCAAAATAAATAGGTTTTCCATCAGCTAAATCAGTAATATCTACAATTCCTGATTCCTGCAATGTAAAATCGTACAACGTTGAAATATTAAATCTATCAGTTATTTCTGTCCAAGTGGCAATGTTAACACTAGCTGCTGAACCAGAACCATCATAGTCTTTTGAATACCATACTGAAAGATTACCAGTAGCATTAGCTCCTAATCCCCACTTTTGAGAATTTAAAAAGGACATGGTTACTGTACCTTCAGCATTAGTTCTATCTCTAAATTTGTATTGATGTTCAAAATCTCCTGCAAAGAAATACAAGAAATTTGGTGCATTCTTTATTTTAAATTCTACTGGCTCCCCCACTTTTGCATTTGTATTAAAAGCAATTTCAAAACTTGGAGCATCAACTTCTTCTAGATCTTCACAACTCTGAAACCCTAAGGTTACGAGAAGCAACATTGTTAATGAATAAACTATTTTTTTCATTCTTAATTTTTTTAAATTATTATATTTTATTGTCAATTACCACCCTGCGGTTTGCTTTAAATTAGTATTTACACCCAATTCTTGTTCCGGAATAGGTAGTATATAATGTTTGTTTGAATCAAAATCATTATAGCCATCAAAAAAGTCAAATGAAGCATTCATCACATTTCTCCTTGGAATATTATTAACAGGTACATTGCCATAAACTGGAATATCGTTTGAATCTAAGTCAAACGTGCCCATAGTAACCCAATCTTCATTATAAAAATTAGTATCATCTCTTAAGGTTTCCATCGCAGTTTTAGTTTCATTTACTTTTTGCTCTAATAATCCCCACCTTACCAAGTCATATTTACGCTGTCCTTCAAAGCATAATTCTAATAGACGCTCTTCTTGAATGGCTCCATCTGAAATCTCAGTTATTGGTGTAGCTTTTGCTCTATTTCTCACACTATTAATGGCATTTAATGCATCCGTAGAACCAGGAGTTATTTTATTTATGGCTTCGGCATATATTAAATACATTTCGGATAAGCGTAAAATAGGCCAATGGTGTGAACCATAACTTGTATTCGTAGTATTAGGTTCTAAATACCTGCGGTATTTTGACCCTGGAATCATAAACTGGCTATTGATAATTCCTAATTGACAATTATCATTTCTTCTATTAAAATATGGTAGTGTGTTCCATAAGCCTCTTTCATCACTAGGATCTTCTCTGTATTTTAAAACCAAGGAAACGGTCGCATACGTTAAGCCAAAACCTTTACCTTTAAAATCATCACCTCCACCGCATGATTCATCGTCAAATTTTATTCCAAAAGCAGAACCTAGTTTAGAGGATTGATTTGAATCTAAATCAGCAAATGAAAACCCTATTTGAAATAAGGTTTCCTTTGTTTCATAGTTTCCTCTGGCCAATTCATTAAATATATCTGCATAACTTGGATTTAATTCATGATACGAATCATCAATAACTTTCTTACTCCATTCTCTTGCTTTCTCATAAGCTCCAGACTCGTTAAAAGGCTCACTTGCCATATATAAGTATGCTCTAGCTAACAAACCTCTTGCAGCACTTTTACTTGCTCTTCCTCCAACAGCTTCAGCTGCAGTAGGCAAATACACTTCTGCAAACTCTAAATCAGCAACAATTTGCTTGAATACATCAATTCCAGACGTTCTTGGTAATAATTGTTTGTTGGTTTCTTCTAAAGGCATTGGAATCCCTTCAATACCACCAAACGCTTTTTGTAAATCAAAATACAGAAATGCTCTTAAAAAACGCCCTTCAGCTATAAACTCTTGTTTCACATTAGCTTCTAGAGATGAATTTTCTAGACCAACTATTAGCGTGTTTGTCGCAGATATACCTTCATAATACGTGCCCCATATACTTCTTAATACTGGCTCTGAAGCAGTAAAATTATTTTTACGTATATCTCGCGCTCCTTTTCTATTGTAGAAACCTTCATCTGTCCAGTTTGTTGGATATTGTGCATTAATTATAGATTCTCTGTATACAGAAACCACACGACTATATGCTCCTGCCAAACCTGCTAAGGCACCTGCTGGCGTGTTGTATAAAGTTTCAGAGGTTATGTTATCTTCTTGTGCTATTTCTAATTGTTCATCACAGCCTTGTATTATAAAAGCGGTTAGAATTGTTATTAAAATGAATTTTATTTTCATAATCTATTTTTTTTAAAATGAAACATTTAAACCTAAACTGAATGTTCTATGCTTTGGGTAAGCTGAATAATCAATACCTGGAGTAATTAATGAATTTGCTACCGACACTTCTGGGTCAAAACCAGAATAGTCAGTCCAAGTAATTAGGTTTTGCCCCGACAGGTACAGTTCTAAACTGTTTAACTTTAATTTTTCCAAAACATCTTTAGAAAAGTTATAAGAAAAATTAACGGTTTTTAATCGTAAATATGAGCCATCTTCTACAATTCGAGATGATACGTCTTGAAAACCTTGTCCTCCAGCTCTATGTAAATCTGTATTTTGATTTTCTGGAGTCCATCTATTAAGCGTAGTAGCTAATTGGTTTTGACCTCCATTAATCATGCCTTCAAGTACCAGTCGGTTTGCATTTAATACATCATTCCCATAAGACCATTGTAAAAAAGTGCTCAGTTGGAAATTTTTATAAGTAAAAGTATTTCCAAAACCTCCAAAGTGTTTAGGCAATGCGTTACCTATGATGGTCTTGTCTGCTCCTGTTATTTCTCCATCACCATTCAAATCTTTATATTTTTCATCTCCAGGTTGGTGGCTTCTGTAACTTGGTTGCCCAGGAAGTAAAGTATGCGTAGATGCATCTGGATCATAATTTTCAAAATCGGTTGGTTGATATACGCCATCAGAGATATACCCAAACATATTTCCTAATGCTTGACCTTCTTCAACAAGAAATTGATTAGTACTTAGCAATCTGTAATAATTTGGTTTTCCAAAAATGGGTTTCCCATCTGGTAAAGACACAATGGTATTTTGATTGAAAGAGATATTAAAATCTGAAGTCCATTTAAAATTTTTGTTAGAAATATTTACTGTATTCAAACTAATTTCCAAACCTTTATTTCTCACTTGCCCTGTGTTTGTCCAAACAGACTGGAATCCTTGAGATAAAGCAGTATCAGCATTTATAAGAAGGTCATTAGTATCTTTCTGATAAACTTCTACTAATAAAGATAACCTATCGTTAAAAAAGCCCATATCTAAACCAACATTATATTGCTCAGTAGTCTCCCAAAATAAGTTTGGATTGGCACCAAAACTTGTAGGTCTCTGTCCTTGAACAGTTTGCCCACCAAAAAAGTATGAAGCATCGCTATCAGTTAAAAATTCAAACCTTGCTGTACTAGGAATTCTATCGTTACCCGTTTTACCATAACCTGCTTTAAATTTTAATTGAGAAAATACATTTAGGTTTTCAATAAAAGACTCTTTGTGAGCGTTCCATGATATAGCTGCTGATGGAAAGTACCCAATCCTATTCTTTTTAGGAAAATTTGAAGACCCATCACGTCTTAATGATGCTGTAAATAAATACTTCCCTTTATAGCCATAATTAAATCTCCCTAGTACAGAAAATATTCTTGATTCTGCAGTACCGCTAACATCATCAGAACTATCTAAAGTTCCTCCATCTAAAGAATTGATACCCAGGTTTTCAAGATATTGAGGAATATCTATAGATCTGAAACGTGTTCTTGAAGTTTTTCTAATATTCAAAGTAACCCCTAGCAATCCGTCAAAAGAATGATCATTAATTTTCTTTTTAAAATTTAAAGTATTTACCGAAGCAAAGTTTCTCCATTTTTGCTCATCTAAAGAGCCATTTATACCATCTATTTTACTTAATAATCGACCATAAACGGTATGACTATTATTAAAAATACCTGTATTTCTAAACTGACGGTTAAAACTTGCTCTAGTTTCGAATCTGAACGCTGGAGAAATTTTATATTTTAACCTTAGGTTTCCTATAAACTGATCGTTCTCTCGTTTTCTATACTCATTATTTAAAGATACTATAGGATGCCAAACCACAATGTTAAAGGCATCAAAATCTTCGCTTACTTGATCTAATGGGTCAAAACCCTCTGGGTAATCTATAAATTTATTTGCAACATTACTATAAGTTACTAAGCTCCTCAAAAAGGAATATGATGAGTTCCCCTTGGTATTAAGCCCCTCTTGTGTATAGTTAGTATAAAGTACATCAACAGTAGCATCTAGTTTATCGCTAACTTTGTGGTTAACGGTTATTCTTCCGTTTAGCCTATTATATTCTGATTTTAATAAAGACCCTTGATCTTCAACCGCATTTATTGAAGCATTTAGTCTTGTTTTTTCACCACCACTTGATATGTTAAGTTTATGAGTTTTTGAATAGGCTGTTCTAAAAGCTTCATCTTGCCAATCTCTACCTGTTGCTCCTCTATAATCCTCAAGATCACCAACTTGAACACTTTGCCCTAAATCTTCATCAAAAATAGAAAACCACCGTGCTGTAGTACTATTTTCATTAATTTCCGATGAAAGCTTTATATATTCATAAGGCTCCAATACATCTAATGTTTTTGAAACGTTTTTTATATCTAATCGGGTTTCATAACTAATCTTAGTTTTTCCAGCCTTAGCCCTTTTAGTCGTAATAATAATAACACCATTGGCACCACGAACACCATATATAGCTGTTGCTGAGGCGTCTTTTAAAACGGTCATGCTTTCAATATCCGAAGGATCTACAAGACCAGGATTAAAGTTTTCAATAATAAACCCATCCATGACATACAAAGGAGAGTTATCACCATTCACCGTGTTACCTCCTCTAATAACAATATCCATACCAGCTCCAGGTTCACCACCACCAGCACTTACTTGTACTCCAGCCACTCTACCAGCTAAGGCTTGATCGAAATTAGCTACTGGTGCTTCTGTTAGTTTATCCATTTTTACTGTAGCAACAGATCCTGTTACGTCTTTCTTCTGAACAGAACCATAACCTATTACAACAACATCGTCTAATTGCTGTAAATCTGGATTTAATTTAATATCAATATTCTCTTGATCGGTTATTGTTACCACTACTGTTTTATATCCTACATAGCTAAAAGTTAAAGAGGACTTTTGATTTATCTGTATAGAATATTTTCCATCAAAATCTGTAGTTATACCATTTAGTGTTCCTGTTTCTATAACATTTGCACCAGGAAGTGGTATACCAATTTCATCAGTAATTGTACCTGTAATGGTTTTTACTTGTGCATAAGTAGAAAAGCTACATAATGCTACGCATAAAATCATAAGAAACATGATTTTATTACTTTTCGGTTTAGTTAAAAACAGCTTAAAGTGATTCTTCATTAATTTGTTATTTAGATTTGATTATACTATTCAGTTATAAGATGTAAATTTAAAATCTAATTATATTAAATTAGGGGGAGAAAAAGCTCTTTTAGAAGCGGCTAGCTGTTCATATTTATATTAATCAAGCTATACCCTATATAGCAGAAGAGATTTATATGTAAATGCAGAATATTTTTGATTATTTAGTTTGAGTTTTCTTCTCTGTACTCTGAAGGCAGTACTTTAAAAACTTTTTTAAACGATTTTCTGAAATGTTTTAAGTCGTTAAAACCTAAGTCGAAAGCAATTTCAGAAATATTCATATCTGATTTGCTTATTAATTGAGCAGCTCTTTTTAGTTTAATTGTTTTTATAAACTCTGAAATAGATTGATCTGTTAATGCTTTTAATTTTCTGTATAACACGGAACGGCTTGTTCCCATTTCATCAATAAAATTCACTATTGAAAATTCTGGATTAGATAAGTTTTGTTCTACAATATCTATTGCCTTTTTTAAGAACATCTCATCTGATGAGGTTACAGTGAGTTCTTTGGGTTGCAAAATAATATCCTTCTTAAATTTATCTATTAAGTTTTTTCTAGATTTCAATAAATTAATCACTCTTACTTCTAAAATATTAGCATCAAATGGTTTTGTAATATAGGCATCAGCACCAATTTGATAACCTGATTTTTGAGCTTCTTGAGAGGTTTTTGCAGTAAGTAAAATTACAGGAATATGGCTTGTTTTTATGTTGGTTTTAATTTCATTACACATTTTCATACCATCCATGATTGGCATCATTACATCGCTAATTATTAAATCTATATCTTGGGTTTTAGCAATTTCGATGGCATTTTCACCATTTTCAGCATCAAAAACATTGTATTTATTTAAGAAAATTGATTTAATAAATGTTCTTACTTCTGCATTGTCTTCAACAATTAAAATAGAAGCTAAAGATTTATCTGTTCGTTTATCTTCTGTTCGTTTTTGTTCTTTTTGTGCAATAACTCCTTTATCAACATAAGCAACCTTTTCAAGATTAAACATATTATTCTCTTCTTCAGGCACTATATTTTCAACCATTTGTTCACTACTCAAATGTGTATTTCCTAAAGGTAATTTTACTGTAAAAGACGTGCCTTTGTCTTCGTTACTCTTAACTTTAATAGTACCTTTATGCAACTCAATAAGGTTTTTTGTTAATGATAAACCAATACCAGTCCCAGAGCGTTCTCCTAATTGATAAAATCTATCAAAAATAAATTTTTTATTTGCTTTAGAAATGCCTCTACCATTATCTGTAACTTTTAACTTAACACAATTATTAGCTTTCCCTTTTTTAAGTTTTTCAGCAACTGAAATTTCTAATATTATTTTGCCACCTACTGGAGTAAATTTAAAGGCATTTGACAGTAGATTAAATATGATTTTTTTAAGTTTTGTTTGATCGAACCAAACTAAAATATTATCACTAGTAGATGTTAATGAAAAATCAATGCTTTTAGCTCTTGCCAATTCATCAAATGCCAATTTAATCTCTTTTAAAAATGGCACAATATTGCTTTGAGATGCTGATAAAAGCAGCTTCCCAGATTCACTTTTTCTAAAATCTAGCAATTGGTTTATCAATTCCATTAAATTACTTGCATTTCTGTACATAACCTCATGCTGACTCCTAACAAAGCTATCCTTGTTTTCTGTTTTTAACAAACGTTCTAACGGTCCTAAAATTAAGGTTAATGGTGTTCTAAAATCATGTGAAATATTTGTAAACAATTCTAATTTTAATTTATTTACTTCCTCTATTCTTTCTTTTTCAAGGCGCTCCTCTTTTAATTCGTTTCTTTCCTTTATTCTTATTAAACTATATTTTATAATAAGTAAAGTTACACCTGCAAACACTAAGCTGTATAATAAATATGCCCACCATGTTAACCAAGGTGCAGGTAGGACAGTTATAGGTATTGATGCTCCTTTTTCGTTCCATAACGCATCATTGTTAGAGGCTTTAACTCTAAAAATATAGTCGCCTTCGTCTAAATTGGTATAGGTTGCAGATTTTTTATTTCCAATGTAATTCCAATCAGTATCAAAACCTTCTAACTTATAAGCATATTGATTTTTATTTGGTTGAGAATAACTTAACGCCACAAAATCGAAATTAAAATCATTTTGCTTATGCTTTAGCGTTATACGGTCTGTTGAATCGGTTATGTTTAAATAGGGTTTATTATTAACTTTAAATGCTGTAATAGTAACTGGCGGGACAAAAGAATTCTCGACAATATCATTAGGATTAAAAATGTTAAAACCATTGGCGCCACCGAATAGTAATTCGCCTTTTTTATTTTTTAAATAAGCTCCATAATTAAATTCGTTACTCTGTAAACCATCAGACTCATTAAAGTTTTTAATTTTAAAGGATTGCAAATTAATCCTGCTTAATCCATAATTTGTACTTAACCAAATATGGTTGTCATTATCTGGAACGATACCATAAATAACGTCATTGGGCAAACCCTTTTTTGTGTCAAATTTAATAGTCTCAAAGGTGGTTTTATTATAATAATACACCCCTTCACCTTCGGTACCTATCCAAAGATTTCTATTACCATCTTCATAAACAGAAAGAATAGCAACAGATACTTGCAAATCATTTTTCTTTAAATAATCAACTTTAGAAAGTTGTTTGGTTTCAATGTTAATTTTCGCCAATCCGTTGCTGCCACCTATTAAAAGCTCATTTTTATTAGAGGTTTTAGCTATCTTATATATTAAATTTCCAGCAAAAAATAAGGGATCTTCTATTCTAGTAATCGTATTTGTTTTATTGTTTAAAACATTTAATCCGCCTCCAGAAGTTCCTATCCATATATTATTTTCATAATCTTCAAATAAAGAAATGATTCTGTTATTACTTAAACTATTGTCATTGTCAGAATCATTTTTAAATTTTTTAAATTTAAAAGGGCGCTTTTTGGGGTTTAAAAAATTGAGTCCTTCATCATGTGTGCCAATCCAGAAATTACCAGCATGATCTTGGATCATTGCTTTTACATTATTTGCACTTAAGCTATTTGAATTATTAGGATTATTTGTATAATATTTAAAAATACCTGCTTTTTTATTATAAACATTAATGCCTCCGCCTTCAGTACCTATCCACAAATTGTCATTTTTATCTTCAATAATTGAACTTACTACCTTATAATTAAGTTTTGTATTATTTGTACCTGAATGAAAATGCTTAAATATATCGTAGCTTCTATCATAATAACTAATTCCTCCTGCATAAGTACCTATCCAAATATCACCTTTAATATCCTGGTAAATTTTATAAATAGAGTTTTGGGTTAAGCTATTTGGGTTATTTTCGTCATGTGTAAAATGCGATATTGAATTTTTATTTTGATTTAAAACATAAAGTCCATTGTATGTTCCAATCCAAAGATTTCCTAAATAATCTTCACATATACTACGAACATGATCTTTAATCGCTTTATTTTTTTTAGATTTCAAACTAAAAAACTCAAACGAATCTATTTCCTTATTTAAAAGCGCCAGTCCGTTTTTAAAACCTAACCAAATGTTGTTTTTCTTATCTTGGTAAAGTGCTGAAACATTACTTTTATTAAGTTCTGTTACAGAATTATCCGGGTAAGGATAATACTTGGCTACCTGTGTTTTTAAATTGTATGCTCCAATATGTTCTGTAGTTTTTATCCATAATTCATTGTTGTGAGTAATTAATAGAGATCTCGTTGGCGTGGTAAACAATTTTTTATCAGATTCATCATAAACAGCTTTAACAAAGACACCCTCTTTAGTATCAATTTTTTTTATTCCTAAGCTAGTGCCTAACCACAAATACGCTTCTTTATCTTCAACAATGCTCCAAACCTCAAAATTATCTAAGCCTTTTTTTTCTGTTTTAATTACATAGCGTTCAAATGAATTTGTTTCTGGATTAAACTTGTTAAGACCATCAATAGTACCGACCCATAAATTCCCTTTTATATCCTCATACAATGCCTTAATAAAATTATGACTTAAACTTGTGCTGTCTTGAGAATTGTGCCTAAAAACCTTAAACTCATTTCCATCGTATTTATTTAAACCATCACGTGTTCCAAACCACAAAAACCCTTTTTTATCTTGTAAAATACAAAGCACAGAACTTTGAGACAATCCTTCTTTTAAAGAAAAGTTCTTAAATTTTAAGGCTTTATAGTTAATTCCCTGCTCTTGATCTTGGCTAAAAACAAAACCAATAAATAAACAAAAAAGCATTAAAGCTATATATTTTTTTAATTTCATTTTTTTGATGATTGGCGTTCAATTAAAAAAGAAATGACGTGATATTCCAGGAACAACACCTATAGTATTTGTAACTCTTTTACGTAGGTTTGATGCTAACAAATTACGTTGATATCCCATTTCAGACGTTGTATTTAAAATCAGAGTCTTTGTTTTTTTTGAAACGCGCACACTATCATTTAAGGCTCTTGACGTTGCGGAACTATCAACTCTTATGTGTTTAGAAATATCGTGAATTGTTATTTTATTTTTCTTCATCTATAACAAAGTCAATTGAAAACTTTCACTAGTTTGAATATTTATCTCGCTTAACTGAAGGGTTTCCTCCCCATATTTTAACACTAGTCCAATCCTCAGGAGCTGCAGTCCAAAACGAATGATGCTCCGGAAGTCCCAAAGATAAAAAACCTAATGACGTTAAATATAAACTTCCTGTGGAAATATAAGGTTCTGCCATATCTGGTTGATGACCAAAAACTCCAATTTGCAACCAACCGTTTTTATCATATAGTCCTTTTGCATTTTGCAACTTTTTTAAAACAGCCGTTAAACCCGATCTCACTTGCCCTTCTGATAGTTTAACAGGAAGTTTTTCTAATAAAACTAATTGAGATAAGGCTTGGAATACTCCAAATCTATACACTGTTGATCTTCCTACTATAGGAAATGTTCCTATTGGGGATATTTGTCTTTCCAATATTTCACCATAACGTTGCGCCCTTTTCAAAACTGTTTCGTTTAACGATTTAAGCCTATACTTTGTTCCTTGAAGTACACTTAAAATATCAATCAGCATTGGATGAATAACAAACGAATTGTAATAATCCCAATGATAATATTTACCATCTGCGTATAATCCATCACCAACATACCATTCCATATGTTTTTGTAGTGCGTATTCTATTCTTACGTAATCTGCATCATCTGTAAATTTTATCATAAATGCTTCTACTGATGCCGCAAACAATAACCAATTATTATACGGAATATCTGAAATTGTTCTGGATTTTTTGAATGCCTCAATCACCATCCTTTTGGTATCATCATCCAATGGTTCCCACATTTCATTTGGAGCCCTTATAAAGGCTTGTGCTAAAAAAGCAACATCAACTAAAGGCTGATTTCCATTAGAAAAATTCATATAATCACTAGACTCTGGATCTACGGCATTACGAATTGCTTTATGTGTTAACTCAATATATTTCTTTCTTAATTGGCCTTCATCTGTAGAATCTTTGCCTAACTCCAACCATGGTGCCATACCCGCCATTAATCTACCAAAAGCTTCTAAATGCGCAAAAGAACTCCGGTCTCCATATTCAAAACTAGACTGTTCGGTAGGCATGTTTTCTTTAAGTTTTCCTTCACTTAATGAAACTAAAACAGGATCTGCCATTTTCACCATTTCATTAACCCAAATGGCTCTATCATTCTGAGCAAAATTTAGAAAAGGAATCATAGACAGTAAAACTAAAACAAGTTTCTTTTTCATAATAATAAATTAATTTAAAGTTTTACTTCTATATAATGCTTCCAAATAATAATAATCTGCATAGTTTAAGGGGACATCAATTTCTACTCCATGCGGTATGCTCCCTACAGAGTGCTTAAGTAAAAATCCTTTATTTGTTTCCTTTTCGGCAAAATAATCAGAAGAGCTCAAACTACTCATAATTGTATCAGCAAAATCTAAATACATTTCTCTGTCTTCTTTCACAAAAGTGCTTAGCTCATATAAAGCAGAAGCTGTAATTGCTGCTGCAGAAGCATCCCTAGGTGTGTCCTTTGTTTTTGGTGCATCATAATCCCAATAAGGGATCTTATCTTTAGGAAGTTGAGGATGGTTTTTTATAAAATTAGCTATTTTAATGGCTTGCTCAAGGTATTTTTCATCCTTTGTTTCTCTGTAACATACCATAAAACCATAAAATCCCCATGCTTGTCCTCTTGCCCATGCCGATTCATCTGCATAGCCTTGCGCTGTATTTCGGGCTTCAATCTCCCCTGTTTGTTTATTGTAATCTAATACGTGATACGAACTAAAGTCATCTCTATAATGATTTTTTATTGTATTATTTGCATGTGATATGGCAATATCATAATATTTTGAATCTCCACTAATCTTACTTGCATGAAAAAGTAATTCTAAATTCATCATATTATCTATAATCACAGGACAATCCCATTTTTTATTAGAATCCCAAGACTGGATAATCCCTGCTCCTATATGGAAACGGGAAGATAGCGATTTAGCTGTTTGTACTATTACTTTATTAAAATCTTCAGACGGTGCTACTTTCAAGGCATTTCCATAACTGCATTCTATTATAAATCCCACATCATGATTTCCTTTCCAATATTGAATCGTATCTAATTTTTTTGTGTATTGCAATGCTCTTTTTTCCCATTTAGAATCACCTGTAAGTGCATGTAAATACCACAAAGACCCTGGATAAAACCCACTAGTCCAATCATAATTATGAACCAATCTAATTTTCCTGTTGTCAATCGTTCTTGGAAACCTGTTCTTATTACCTATTTGCGAATTTGTTGTATTATATAAATAATTATATTGGTCGTTTGCTTTTACAACCATAGCCTCTCTTATATCTGAAAAGGAAGAGTTCTCTGTACAGCTACTACAAAGCATCATGAAAAGAAATAGAATTGAATAAAGATTTCTCATAAATTATATTATTTATTTGATTTCCAACAAAGTTAAGAAATAAAAAATCAAAATACAATCGATTGTATTTTGATTTTTTATTTACTTTTACCGAAATTATTATAAGTACTCAATATTAAGCTAGATATGCATCTTCACTCCGAGACGTTAAAAGTTATTATAACAATAGGTTTTGTAGTAAAAGGCAAATAAATCACATTAGTAGTTTCCTGAGTTATTTATTCCTGATGGTAAAGTCATAGCGCCCTTGTCATTATTAAACACACCGCCATTATTTGCATTAAAATTAGAAGCCACTACTGGTGTTCCTATTTTAATTCTTCCATTAGGGAGGCTGTTATTAGCGATTCTTATTGAGTATTCTGAAAAGCTAGAACTTGGTGTGTTTCTCCAATACCCAATACCATGATATATATCATTAGCTGAACTGGATACATTAATGGTATTTCCTTCAATAACTACATTTTTTAAAAATGGGTGAGCAGGCGTATTGCTATATACATATAATAATATACCAGATGTGCTTAGTGTATTATTTGAAATTGTAAGGTTCTGTCCATTTCTAGCTTTTATTGCTCCTCCTGAAGCATTTGTTGGCCACCCAGATATGGTATTATCTGTTATATTTAATCCATCAAAGCTATGCGCATAAATACCATGATCTGTTTCGCTAGTGCTTACCCACGATGCTTTTCTTTCTATAGTATTTCCACTTATTGTAGTTCCGTCACTGTTATCATTAATAGCTGTTACAAAATACCCTGTATTACCACCATTACCAAATGTATTGTTAGTAATGCTAGTATTTGTACTTCCCGAAGTATAAATACCTCGCCCACTTTTTCCGCTTCGCCTTTTAAAAACACAACCTCGAACTTGTATATTTGTACAGTTATTTAACTGAATATAAGCATCACTTGTATAGCTTTTATCAGTACTTGATTTACGTTTACCATAATCGAATATGCAATAACGAAATTTGGTGTTATTAGCATTTACAAACTTTAATCTAACATTACGAAACTGTATACCAAATATATCAATATTGTCATTATTTACTGCTATATACTGCTCGAATATTTCAGAAGGCGAAGTGGTTTGAGCATCAAAAATAGGTGTTGTTGAAGTCTTCTTCTTAATAGAAACACCATCTCTAAAATTTAATCTTCCACTAATAGTATAAGTACCAGCTTCAACTTCAACTATATCTCCACTACTTGCTGATGCTAGTACAGTATTTAATTGTGAAAACGTCATGCCGTTAGTAATAGTGTAAGTAGTTCCTGGTGGTGGTCCTGATGGTGGTATCCGTGGTTCATCATTATTAATTAATTCATTTTGTAATTCTTCAGAATTAGAATCGCATGAAAAAATTGTAAAAAAACTAGATAAAATAATTAGTAAAAACCCTTTGGAATTTTTCATAATACCTGATTGTTAATTAGTTAATAATTTATTACTACAATTTAAATATCATTAATTAAAATAGTAAGCACCTAGCTAATCAAATTAGGGTGTAATATTGACCAAAAACACTAAAACTATAAATCCGTATAAATAACTACGCTTGAATCATTTAAAATGATGATAAAAAAGATTGAAAACTCGTAGTTTTCCTGTCCAGAAAAAATGCCTGTTAGTTGTTGTTCCTACAAGCGCTGAAGAAAAATGCTGATCGAATACGGTAAAGACATCGGCCAAATTGTAATAAAAAAGAATATCTTCACGAGAATAATATTCCATGGTTAAGTGCATATGTTTGTAATTGCCACGGGCTTTTTTGGCTTCAAGCCATTGGTCGTGTTTTCCTTTATTAAGAGCATCAACTTGGTTTCTCCTTGTTTTGTTTCTCTGTAACCATACAGGATTTATTAGGTAATGAAATGGCACGCGGATCCCCCCTAACTCCTTGTAAAGCTCCAAAGCAGTGATCGAAAGCCCCATTTTCCTGCATTAACAATACAACATGTTCGGCTCCTCGAAGGTACTACCATCTTCAGGATCCATTTTGTCAAGACATGTTGAATAGAAGCGGGTAAAACACACAACATCCAGACTTCCTGCCAACATTCCCGCATGTTTAAAAAAATCTCTATAAAATGTTATATCCTCTATGCACTTCTATTTGTAACTAATAAAAAACAAAAGGTGGTAAGTTTAAACTTACCACCTTTCAAAAACCAACTTAAACAAAAATCTTGAAATCAATCTTGATTTTTAATTTTATTATTGCAATATCCACATAACGCCATTAGTGTCGTCATTACCACTATATTGACTACTAATAGCTGCAAGAACATTGGCCGTATTACTTTCTAATTCTGATGTTGGATACATCCAACGTACCGGAAACTTATCGGACGGAATATTTAAATTGGTAACTGGATTAACTTCAAAATCTGGGTACCCCGTACGTCTATTATCAAAAAACGCAGTATTTGGAGATTGTAGATAGCCACTCAAAAATTTCTGAGTAATAATTTGTTCTATCTGCTCTTCAGTAGTTCCTCCCAGTTGAACTAGAGGGGTGGTTGAGTAATAGTTATCTATATAAGTTGCATCCATTATTCTTCCATGGTGATAAGTCGCATTGTCTGGAGTATTTTCTGCCACCAACGACATAGATGCTTTAATCCCGTTTTCATAGTTAGTTTCAGCAGTATTGGAAATCCATCCACGAACAGCTGCTTCAGCAAGGATAAACTGTACTTGAGCATAGCTTAACAAATAAACTGGCTCACCCTGAGGTAATTCAAGGTAACGATCATTAATAGCAGAAAAATCATTGGACGAAAAAATATCTAAAGTTTGGCCGTATTCCATCGCAGGATTTACACCTACATAAGCTTCATAATCCGATTCTGTATAACCATTGCCTATCTGTACAGAAGAGGGAGCCGCATAATAAAACAACCGGTAATCACCTAAATTTTTTAACCTATCGGTCAATTCAGAAGACACCATAGGGTAAATACTATGGGGGTTTCCTTCTTCATTAAATGGATAATATTGACCTGCGGCATTTTTGTATACCAAACTAAAATTATCTGCATTTGATGAAAAAATTGGACGGCTAGTAACTATTTGGTTAAACCTCTCTACAACTCTTACATCTGTATCTCCTGTTTTTTTATGTAAATTAATTAACACTTTTAACTGAAAAGAATTAACCATTTTTCGCCACTTAACAGGATCGCCACCATAAATCATATCGCCATCAAATGATGCACCGTTGCTAAATAATTGATCTGCCATATCGAGCTCATCTAAAACACCCATAATTACCGTTTTTTGCGTATCATATACAGGAGTAAAGAGCCCTTCATCTTCTCCTTTTAATGCCTCATTATATGGAACATCACCTACTTTCATAGTAAGCTTAAAATAATTGTATGCCCTTATAAAATGCGCCAGTGCCTTATATGAATTTGCAGTGCCTTCAGGAAACCCCTCTAACCCTTCCACCATCTTTTTTGCTTCAATAAGCCTTGTTAATTCGCTAAAATCTGTTCGACCAATGTTATTATATTGCAAGTCTTGGGCAAACTCTGACCAAGCAATATATTTATCATGCATAAAAGGCTGCATAAATCCTTTCGTTCTGCCTATATCATCTCTTGTAATGTCCAAAATTAGTTTTGTAGCCAATACATTAGGCGTAGCAGATGTAATACCATCTGGGTTCGTATTCAGTTCTTCCATATCTACACCACACCCAAATACGAAAAAGAGTAATGCAACTATAACGAATGTTTTTTTTAGAATATTTTTCATAACTAATTATTTATCGTTTAGAATTTTTATTATTAGTAGATGTACTTAATGTAATATTCAACCCTACAAATCTTTGAGATGGAGAAGTTAGATCAGAATCGCTGTTCCAATCAGGATCAGCAAATCTATATTCTTTAGTCCATAATAAAACATTTTGCGCTGTAAGTGCTATGGTAGCACTATCTAAGCCTATTTTTTCAGTAATTTTTTTAGGCATTGAATAGCCAATAGCTATTTCCCTTAACTTCAAGTAAGTTGGGTTTGTTGCACCAAATGATCCTCCCCCAAATCGCCTTGCATAGACTTGATAAGATATAGGAATATCATTTGTTGCATATGTACGGTCATCTGCTGTAATATTCCCGTATTGATCATAGGTGGCAGTACCTGACACTAATTTAACACCTTCTCCAATATACGATGTATTACCATTAACCACCTCATCGTAGCGCCATTCATTATCAGAATCGGGATGTGATCCTGTATCCCACATTTTTTCATTAGTTCTATTATTGGACAACCCACCAACACGTCCATCAAAACTTAAATGGAAATTAAAGTTTTTCCATGTAATGGTATTTGTAAGCCCCCAAATAAAATCTGGATCGCTATAACCAATTACTTCCTCAAAATTGCTTCGTATCGTTCTTCCTCCAGCATCATGAATGAGATTTCCTTGTGGGTCTCTAAGCCAAGGTCTGATTCTATAGGTATCTAATCGAGCACCTGCATAAGTCCATAAGTTATCAGCAGAATAGATGGGATCTAATTCTTTTAAATACCTATGTGATTTAGCCCAGTTGGCAGATACAGACCAAGTAAAATCTTCTTTCCTTATAATATCTGCATTTACAGAAATTTCAAGCCCTCTCCTTTCTATAGTTTCATCAATATTCACAAGTGTACTTGTAAAACCTGATGCTGATGAAATGGTAGCAGACCTTTGGCGGTCATAATTTAAACTTTGATAATAGGCTACATCTAAATTTAATCGGTTTTTAAAAAAATAAGCTGCAGTACCAATCTCCCAAGTTCTATTTACTTCTGGCTTAACTACTGCATTTTTAATTGTAGATGTGTAGGAGGCCTCAGAATAACCTTCACCCCAAGTACCTACATTAACATCATAATTTACGTTGGTTTCGTAAACGCCTAAATCTTTTTTACTAAGTGTCCAAGATCCTCTTACTTTCCATAAATCTAACCAAGAAGGCTTTAACCACTTACTGATAAGAATACTTCCTGCAGCCGATGGATAAAAATAAGAATTCTCGGTAGTTGCCAAGGTCGAAGACCAATCATTACGCCCGGTAACATCTAAAAAGACAGCATCAGCATAAGAAAGTGAAGCAATCCCTAACCAACTATTCACTTGTTTTCTACGAGTCCAAGCATCAGCATCTGGACGTTCTACAGAGTTATTTAAAGAATAAATACCCGGTACTACTATACCTCCTCTTGTAGAAGCAAACAACTCCTGATCCTCGTATTTATACATTGAAAATCCTGTATTGACATCTATATCAAACCCTTTTATTAAGAGATCTTTCTTTTTGTAGTTTAATAAAAGGTCCGTGTTTATACTATAACCTCTATTTTGTTTATTCCAATACATTCCTCTAGAGTTAAACCCTCTAGTTGAGTTAATATTAGGAGGGTTTCTTCTAGTTTCTTTCGATAAACTTGTCCATGCACCTACTCCTATTCTTTCCTGCCACTGATACACCAAATCATCACCAGTATCAACAACTGTAAATGTAGCGTTACTTCCTAAACAAATTGAACTAGCTGTTGGTTGGGTTGTAATCGTTCCCATTGCTGATGCTGTAGTCACAAATGAATTGGTACCTTGAGGGCTTCCTGTGTTTGTAGGGACTCCATTACTATCTACACTACCTTCATCATTATCTGCTAAATTATTACTACTTGTTAAATCACCAGCAACAAAGCTTCCTGACCCTTCAATAGCGTCATAACAACCATCTCCATCACTATCTACATCTAATAAATCTGGAATTGAATCTGCATCAGATTGTATTAATATTAATGGGGTACCTCCATTAGTTGAATCAGCTATATCTGACCAACCGTTATTATTTGTATCAACCAATGCACCTGTACCAATGAGTCCATCGCCATCACCATCAACACCTCCTGCTTCAATAACATCATATATGCCATCATTATCACTATCTAAATCCAGAAAATCTGGAACGCCATCATCGTCATTATCGTATAAATCATTTACACCATCACCATTAGCATCATTAAATGCTGGAAAACCTGGCGTCACATCACTACCATCTAAATAATTATCTATGCCATCCCCATCTGAATCTTTACTTGGATCAAATGTAGAACCTCCAGCCTCTTCTGTATCTAAAATACCATCACCATCACTATCTAAATCACAGAAATTTGCAATGCCATCATCATCTCCGTCTGGAGTTTCTACGATGGTATAATAGGATATAATACCTCCTATAGCTCCATCCTGAGCGCCATTTGTATTTGTATTTTGCGGTGCTTGGTGTACACCTGCTATACCTCCCTGTAAATCAATAATAATGTTTGCAGGAGCCGCCGATAAGTTGTGAAGAAATACACCACCGCCGCCGCCGCCGCCAGGACCGTGTAATACTGTTGTTCCTAAATCTTGACCATCTCCTCCAGAGATATCAACATTTACAGTACCTGAATATGATTCTATATCAAAAGCAACAGAACCGCCGCCGCCGCCGCCGCCGCCGCCATCGATGCCAGTACCTGTTGCTGCTGAATCAGCTCCTTGCGCAAGAATAGTATGACCATTACCTACTATATGTCTGGCACGTATTACAACAATACCGCCTCCATTGGTAGCTATCGCCGAATTTAAATTAGTGATATACCCTGCACCTCCTGCACCACCTAAAAAAACTCTTCTTTGTGCCAAATAAGTTAATAAAGAGTAGCCTCCCTCTCCTCCTGCATCTGCTCCTCCAGGGTTTGTATCACACCACCTTTTACCTCCTATACCTCCAGCCCCATAGTTAGAACCTCCTCCTCCTCCAGAGTCACCAGCCATTCCACCACCTCCACCATTTGCTCTAGGTGCTCTACCTCTATTAAAGTTTGGATCATCTACAACGATTCCTTGACCTTTAGGGGAAGATTCTGTATTTGTAGAAGGAAGAACCATATATGTATCAGGATCAACTCCAAAGCAACTATCTAAAGTACCATTCGCGCTTACCGTAACACCATTATACCCCATTTCTCCTGCATCAATATCGGCGTTAAGCGTTAGAGTATCTTCAACAAAAATGGCTACAACTCCTCCAACACCTAGAACCGGATCCCAGGGAGTACCAGATACTAAACCATTTACATTTACATTAGCGTCAAAATTTGGAACCCTAACTAATTGTACAAGTCCAGGCACATCATAAGCATTTACTAATGGGCCATTTGGATAAACATCATTACCAATAATATTTGAAATAGTAAAAAATTCATAATTACCCGCATTACCTATATCAGTAACATTACCTGCTGTTGGTATATTTGTATTATCTATAGTAGCTCCTTTCATTTGAATAATTAAAACTCTATCCCCAATTGAAAAGGCAGAAGCATTCCCAACCGTAATAGCATTTAAGCATGCTGCTGAAGTGTCGCATGGACCGCATCCAGGGAATGTTATCCCAGAAACAGATTGATAGTCATTTATTACTCCACTAATATTAGTTTGAGAGGTTGCAGAAAATGAAAATAACAAACTCGCACATATCAACAAATACGAATACTTTAATTGTTCTGTTTTTGGTTCAAAACTTTTAAAAAACAAAATAGATTTATTTTTTAATAAAAAATAGATAGAGGTTCTCATTTTGGGGAGTTATAATTAATAAATAGGGCAATAGATACTAATATTATCTTATCGATAAATAAGTGAAACTTTAAAAGCAAAAATTGGGTCAAAAAAAGTTTGGTAATTTAAAAGGTTGCTTTTCCTTTCATTCGAAGTTTGAGTAGAAAAATCCATATGTTAGAGAGTGTATTAGTAGATGTGTTACAATAAGTGACTATTTTTTTATTTATTAAAATTTAATTTTTATCGATTAAATGCATTTTTAATCGATAAAGTGCAAATATATATTTTTTATACACTTTTGCAAACAAAACCAAATCTTTTTTAAACATTTGTTAATAGATGTAGTCTAATACTTTCTAAGTAATGTAGTCAATACTTTCATAATACATAATATCGCGTATAAAACTATCTGATTTACTACCATATAACATAATTGGTTTAAAGAAGAAATTAGTAACAAATAGTTTTAAAAAAGTAAGTTTTAGATTCATATCTGATTTTTTTAGGGGCTTGAAAATCATAGTTTGAAGTTATTTTAATACCACCTTCCATTATTCAGATTAATTGTTACTTCTATTTTTATTACTTCATAAATCCTTAGATTTAA
Source organism: Flavivirga spongiicola (assembly GCF_030540825.1). NCBI lineage: Bacteria > Pseudomonadati > Bacteroidota > Flavobacteriia > Flavobacteriales > Flavobacteriaceae > Flavivirga > Flavivirga spongiicola. Next base: position 3,654,759 of record NZ_JAUOEO010000001.1, on the reverse strand, counting down.
TTGAAATTTTGGTAAAAGTATCATACTTAAGGTAGTACTAACAGAACTTGCTATAATAGCAATTGTTCTTTTATTGATAAAAATTTAAATTATACCGATTAAAAACATTTTTAAACGATTAAGTGCAAATATATGTTTTTTATATGCTCCAGCTAATAAAATCATAAAAAAATTAACATTTGTTAATTAAGTGGTTTACTACAACGAACTAATTATAATATAAACTGATGTTTCCATTTAATAAATTAACTCCTATTTAATATTCATAGAGCAATTTATGATAGAAAACAAGCTATCTTCGAGTCTGAGTCATAGAAGTATTTTGCTTGTTTCATACTCAATCAAATTAAGCACAGGTTTTCCCCTTTTGATCAAAAATCGAAATTCTGTTATTAAGATTCCCATTTTATTCATTGTTTTTTATTTTATAATAAAGACTTCATAAATCTTTTAGATTTCACGGGAATGACAAACCTGCCTGCCGGTAGGTTTAACGAAAATCCCGAGGTAAAGCCTCGGATAATTTTTTTCGATTAAAATATAGTAATGCGTATTATCATTCATAGCTGTTTTTAAAAACCTTACGGCAAATATGTTTTCTTTAATTGATTTCTATAAAAAACAATTGAACTCATCTTGACTTTTTGTTTTTAACCGAAAATGAGATAAAATTTGTTCAAATGAGATATTTTTTTAAAAATATAGTATCGCTAAGTGAAAAAAATTGACAAAATATGAACTATTTTTATCCGTTTTTTAGGAAATAGAAAAAGTCAAGATGAGTTCATCATATAAATATTATATTTGCAACCCATTTGCATAAACATTTATGAGTTTTTTAGAGGAAATACAACGCAGACGTACCTTTGGTATCATTTCACACCCAGATGCTGGTAAGACTACTTTAACTGAAAAGTTATTACTTTTTGGTGGTGCAATTCAGGAAGCTGGTGCTGTAAAAAGTAACAAAATAAAGAAAGGTGCAACCAGTGATTTTATGGAAATAGAACGCCAACGTGGTATATCTGTGGCTACTTCTGTTTTAGCTTTTGAATATAATGGTATTAAGATTAATATTCTTGATACTCCTGGACACAAAGATTTTGCTGAAGATACTTTTAGAACGCTTACTGCAGTTGATAGTGTTATTGTAGTAATTGATGTCGCAAAAGGTGTAGAAGAGCAAACTGAAAAACTAGTTGAAGTTTGTAGAATGCGAAACATTCCAATGATTGTTTTCATTAATAAAATGGATAGAGAGGGTAAAGATGCTTTCGATCTTCTAGATGAAATTGAACAAAAATTAGGGTTAAAAGTGGCGCCTTTAAGTTTTCCTATTGGTATGGGTTACGATTTTAAAGGTATTTATAATATTTGGGAAAAGAATATTAATTTATTTAGTGGTGATAGCAGAAAAGATATTGAAGAAACTATCGAGATTAAAGATTTAGCCTCTTCAGAGTTAGATACACTAATTGGTGACAATGCTGCTCAAACTTTAAGAGATGAAATTGAGCTTGTTGAAGGCATATATCCTGAATTTAAAAAAGAGGATTACCTTAATGGCCATTTACAACCTGTATTTTTTGGTTCTGCTTTAAATAATTTTGGGGTTAGAGAATTATTAGATTGTTTTGTTGACATTGCTCCAAAACCAAGAGCTAAGCAAAGCGAAGAACGTTTAGTAAAACCTGATGAAGATAAATTCTCTGGATTTGTCTTTAAAATACACGCAAATATGGATCCTAATCACAGAAATCGATTAGCATTCATAAAAATTGTTTCTGGTGAATTTAAACGAAATACACCGTATTTACATGTAAGAAATAATAAAAAATTAAAGTTCTCTAGTCCAAATGCCTTTTTTGCAGAAAAGAAAGAAATTGTAGATATATCGTTTCCTGGTGATATAGTCGGTCTACAAGACACAGGCAGTTTTAAAATTGGAGATACATTAACCGAAGGAGAAATACTTAATTATAAAGGAGTGCCTAGTTTTTCTCCTGAGCATTTTAGATATATTAATAACGCAGATCCTTTAAAATCTAAGCAGCTTTTTAAAGGTATAGACCAGTTAATGGATGAAGGTGTTGCTCAGCTATTTACGCTAGAGCTTAATGGTAGAAAAGTAATTGGAACTGTTGGTGCACTACAATACGAAGTTATTCAATATAGATTAGAGCACGAATATGGAGCAAAATGTTCTTACGAAAATTTAAATGTTCACAAGGCGTGTTGGGTAGACCCGGAAGATTCTAAAAGTGAAGAATACAAAGAATTCGTTAGAGTGAAACAACGCTTTCTAGCCAAAGACAAACAAAATCAATTAGTATTTTTAGCAGATTCTTCTTTTTCATTACAGATGACACAGCAAAAATATCCTAGTATAACGTTTCATTTTACCTCAGAATTCAACTAATTACCACGTGCATTTCATCGATTTTTTTGTTATTTAACGATAATTTCATACATTTAGTCGATTATTTCAGTATTTAGATTAATCAACATATACATTTAAAATAGAATTACAGCCAAAAAATAACCTACTTATGAAAACCAAAGACAATGTTTTCAGTAATTCAGATATTACTGTAACTTTTAACCCCTGTGCTTGCATACATTCTGATCATTGTGCAAAAGAACTTTCAAGTGTATTTCAAGATTCTGTCATTCCCTGGATTGACCTTGAAGGTTCCTCTGACAAAAAAATAATACAACAAGTAAAAAAATGTCCATCTGGAGCCTTACAGTTTCATTACAATAAAGAGGATAGAGAGGTTGCATAGAGCTCTATGTTTTTGCTTATTATGATAAGCAAAAATATCAATTAAACTAAAATAAGCCTTTTTAAGCTCTTTTCTAGCCTTGCAAATAAATCTCTTTATAAGACTTCAAAAAAAGTGCTTAAACTAATTCGTTTAAACTCAATTTTTAGTTGGTATAATTAAAATTAATGAAATGCTATTTTATTATAGCTATCAGTTATAAAAATAAAAGCTCTTGAAAATTTCAAGAGCTTTTATTTTTATGCTTGACCAGTTGGCCCAAAATTTAAAGGTATCGGTGGTTGCTCAAGAGAAGTATTTCGAGCAACCTAAAACTAGTATTATTTTAAAGTTTTACCTCAAACATTATGCTTGACCTGTTGGCCCGAAATTTAAAGGTATCGGTGGTTGCTCGTAATCTTTAATTTCACCGTGAGCATTTTCAAACCTAGCTACATTTTCACCTAAAGCTTTTAACAAGCGTTTAGCATGTTGTGGCGTTAATATTATCCTAGATTTCACTTTACTCTTTGGAATACCAGGCATAATATTCACAAAATCTACAACAAACTCTGAAACTGAATGATTAATAATAGCCAAGTTAGAATAGGTTCCTTCTGCTACTTTTTCATCCAATTCAATGTTTATTTGACCTTGCTTTTGATTATCTTTTTCGTTTGCCATTGAAAATTTTATTTTTCACTTCCATAAGTGGAAGTCTTATTATACACCTATCTATTAGTCTAAAAAAAGCCTTCAAGTTATTATACATGAAGGCTTTTATTTTTCAGATTCCTGCCTTCGCAGGAATGACAATTAATTATAATTTAACTCTTGTTTTACCTGCATCATTTCATCAAACTCTTCTTTAGAGCCAACAATGATATCTGTATAACTTCGCATACCTGTACCTGCTGGAATTCTATGACCAACAATTACATTTTCTTTCAATCCTTCTAAACTATCTACTTTACCGGCAACAGCTGCTTCATTAAGAACCTTCGTTGTTTCCTGGAACGATGCTGCAGAAATAAATGATTTAGTTTGAAGTGAAGCTCTTGTTATACCTTGCAATATTGGCGTAGCAGTTGCTGGTTTAGCATCTCTTGCCACAACAAGTTGTTTATCTTCTCTACGTAAAATAGAATTTTCATCTCTTAATTCACGAGGTGAGATAATTTGTCCTGCCTTAAGGTTAGTTGAATCTCCAGCTTCTTCTATCACTTTCATTCCAAAAATATCATCATTTTCTTTAATAAAATCAGCTTTATGAGCTAATTGATCCTCTAAGAAGATAGTATCACCAGAATCGATAATGCGAACTTTACGCATCATTTGTCTTACAACCACTTCAAAGTGCTTATCGTTAATCTTCACACCTTGTAAACGATATACTTCTTGTACTTCATTTACTAAATATTGTTGAACCGCAGATGGGCCTTTTATATTTAGGATATCGTTTGGCGTAATAGAACCATCAGAAAGTGGCATACCTGCTTTTACATAATCATTTTCTTGAACAAGAATTTGATTCGATAATTTAACAAGATACTTTTTAATTTCTCCTAATTTAGATTCTACAATAATCTCACGATTACCTCTTTTTATCTTACCAAAAGAAACGACACCATCAATTTCACTTACTACAGCTGGGTTTGAAGGATTACGCGCTTCGAATAACTCAGTTACACGAGGTAAACCTCCAGTAATATCACCTGCCTTAGCTGATTTACGAGGTATTTTAACTAAAATCTTTCCAACTTTAATTTTATCTCCATCGTCAATCATTAGGTGAGCTCCAACTGGTAAATTATAAGAACGTATTGTTTCTCCTTTAGCATCTTCAATATGAAGTGTTGGAATCAATTTCTTATTTCTAGATTCAGAAATTACCTTTTCCTGGAAACCAGTTTGTTCATCAATCTCAACTTGATAAGTAATACCCTGTTCTATATTTTCATATTTTACTTTACCAGCAAATTCTGAAATAATAACACCATTATATGGATCCCAAGAACAAACGACATCTCCCTTGCTTAAATTATCACCATTTTTAACATATATGTTAGAACCATAAGGAATATTGTTTGTACTTAAAACGATTCCAGTTTTCTTATCTGTAAGTTTAAGTTCAGACGTTCTGGAAATCACAATATCAACCACATTTCCTTCACCATCTTCACCTTTAACTGTTTTTAAATCTTCAATTTCGGCAACACCATCAAATTTAACAGCTAATTTATTGTCTTCAGAAATGTTACCAGCAATACCTCCTACGTGGAATGTACGAAGTGTTAACTGCGTTCCTGGTTCTCCAATAGACTGTGCTGCAACAACACCAACGGCTTCACCTCTTTGTACCATCTTACCTGTCGCTAAATTACGACCGTAACATTTAGCACAAATTCCTTGTAGAGCTTCACATGTTAAAGCAGAACGCACTTCAACACTATCAATTGGAGAAGCTTCTACTGCCTTCGCAATATCATCTTCTATTAACTGACCAGATGCCACTAACAATTCTTCTGTTAAAGGATTATAAACATCATTTAAAGAAACACGTCCAACGATTCTTTCTTCAAGTGTTTCTACAACTTCATCGTTTTTCTTTAATGGTGCAACTTCTACACCTCTTAACGTACCACAATCTTCTGTATTAATAATAACATCTTGAGATACATCAACTAAACGACGTGTTAAGTAACCAGCATCTGCCGTTTTAAGGGCCGTATCCGCAAGACCTTTACGTGCACCGTGTGTAGAGATAAAGTATTCTAAAATTGAAAGTCCTTCTTTAAAGTTAGAAAGAATTGGATTTTCAATAATCTCTCCTCCACCTGCATTAGATTTTTTAGGTTTTGCCATTAATCCACGCATACCTGTAAGCTGACGAATCTGTTCTTTAGATCCACGAGCTCCAGAATCAAGCATCATAAACACAGAGTTAAATCCTTGCTGATCTTCACGAATACGTTTCATTGACAACTCAGTCAATTCAGCATTTGTAGATGTCCAGATATCAATAACCTGATTATAACGTTCGTTGTTAGTTATAAGTCCCATATTATAGTTACCCATAATACCATCAACTAAACCATTGGCTTTATCGATCATTCCTTGTTTTTCTGGCGGAATAATAATATCACCTAAACTAAATGATAAACCACCTTGGAATGCAAATTTGAATCCTAATGTTCTAATAGCATCTAAAAAATCTGCCGTTTCAGGAACCGAAGTAAACTTCAAAATGCTTCCGATAATATCTCTTAATGATTTTTTAGTAAGTACTTCATTAATATAACCTGCTGCTTGTGGTACATGTTGGTTAAATAATACACGACCAACAGTAGTTTCTACAATTGCAGGTGCAAGCTTACCATCTTCATTAATATCAATGGTTCTTACTTTAATACCCGCATTTAAATCTACTTGCTTCTCATTAAAAGCTATAACAACTTCTTCTGAAGAATAGAATGTTAAACCTTCTCCTTTAATTGGTAATTCTGGAGTAGACTTACGTAACTTGGTCATATAGTATAAACCAAGTACCATATCTTGAGAAGGTACCGTTACCGGAGATCCATTAGCTGGATTTAAAATATTATGAGACGCCAACATTAATAATTGACATTCTAAAATAGCTTCTGGCCCTAATGGTAAATGTACTGCCATTTGATCACCATCAAAATCCGCATTAAATGCTGTACATACTAACGGGTGTAATTGGATGGCTTTACCTTCAATTAGCTTGGGTTGAAAAGCTTGGATACCCAATCTATGCAAAGTAGGCGCACGGTTAAGTAATACTGGATGTCCTTTAAGAACGTTCTCCAAGATATCCCAAACCACAGGCTCTCTTTTATCAATAATTTTCTTAGCCGATTTTACCGTCTTAACAATACCTCTTTCAATTAATTTTCTAATGACGAAAGGCTTGTAAAGCTCTGCAGCCATATTTTTTGGTAAACCACATTCGAACAATTTCAATTCTGGTCCAACAACAATAACTGAACGTGCAGAATAATCAACACGTTTTCCAAGTAAGTTTTGACGGAAACGCCCTTGCTTACCTTTTAATGAATCCGATAATGATTTTAACGGTCTGTTAGAATCTGTTTTAACAGCTGACGATTTACGTGTGTTATCAAACAATGAATCTACAGATTCCTGAAGCATACGTTTTTCGTTACGTAAAATAACTTCTGGCGCTTTAATTTCAACTAATCTTTTTAGACGGTTATTACGGATAATAACACGACGGTATAAATCATTTAAATCAGACGTAGCAAAACGACCTCCATCTAGTGGTACTAGTGGACGCAATTCTGGTGGAATGATTGGAATCACTTTCATAATCATCCATTCTGGACGGTTTTCTCTGTTTAGATTAGATTCACGTAAAGACTCTACTACTTGTAAACGTTTTAAAGCTTCTGTTTTACGTTGTTTAGACGTTTCTGTATTTGCTTTATGACGTAATTCGTATGATAAACTCTCTAAATCAATTCTAGCTAACAATTCAATAAGACATTCAGCTCCCATTTTCGCAAGAAATTTATTAGGATCTGTATCGTCTAAATACTGATTGTCTTGAGGTAGTTCTTCAAGGATATTTAAATATTCTTCTTCTGTTAAGAAGTCCATTTTTTGTAATGGTTCACCTTCCTCATTTTTGGCATTTCCAGGCTGTATTACTACATAGCGCTCGTAGTAAATAATCATATCTAATTTCTTAGATGGTAAACCTAATAAATAACCTATTTTGTTTGGTAACGAACGGAAATACCAGATATGAGCCACAGGTACCACTAAATTAATGTGTCCTACACGATCACGACGTACTTTCTTTTCTGTTACTTCTACACCACAACGATCACATACGATTCCTTTGTAGCGAATTCTTTTATATTTACCACAAGCACATTCGTAATCCTTTACAGGACCAAAAATACGCTCACAGAACAAACCATCTCGTTCTGGTTTGTGAGTTCGATAATTGATAGTTTCTGGTTTTAAGACTTCACCTCTAGATTCTGCTAAAATAGACTCTGGTGATGCTAAACCAATTGAGATTTTATTAAACCTCTTTACTGTATTCTTATCTTGTTTTCTTGCCATTTCTTTATAGTATTCAGTGTTCAGTGTTCAGTGCGCAGTGCCTACTGCTAACTTGATTACTGCAAACTATTTTATTATTCCTCTAATCTAATATCTAATCCTAATCCTTTCAATTCGTGCATAAGTACATTGAAAGATTCAGGTAGTCCTGGATCTGGCATTGGTTCTCCTTTAACAATACTTTCGTAAGTTTTGGCTCTACCAATTACATCATCAGATTTTACCGTTAAGATTTCACGTAGCGTACTTGATGCTCCATAAGCTTCAAGTGCCCAAACTTCCATCTCTCCAAAACGCTGACCACCAAACTGTGCTTTACCACCTAATGGCTGCTGCGTAATTAATGAGTAAGGCCCTATAGAACGTGCGTGCATTTTATCATCTACCATGTGTCCTAGTTTCAACATGTAAATCACGCCAACTGTTGCTGGTTGATCGAAACGTTGTCCAGTTCCGCCGTCATATAAATATGTATGTCCGTATCTAGGAATTCCAGCTTCATCTGTAAATCCATTGATTTGATCTATAGTTGCTCCATCAAAAATAGGAGTTGCATACTTACGATCTAGTTTTTGTCCAGCCCAGCCTAATACTGTTTCGTATATCTGACCGATGTTCATACGAGATGGTACACCAAGTGGATTTAATACAATATCAACTGGCGTTCCGTCTTCTAAGAAAGGCATATCTTCTTGACGAACGATTCTTGCAACAATACCTTTGTTACCGTGACGTCCTGCCATTTTATCACCTACTTTAAGCTTACGTTTTTTAGCGATGTATACTTTAGCTAGCTTGATAATACCTGCTGGTAATTCATCTCCTACAGAAATTGTAAATTTCTCACGTCTTAAAGCTCCTTGTAAATCGTTTTCTTTAATCTTATAATTGTGAATTAAATCTGCAACTAGTTGATTCGTGTGCTCATCTGTTGTCCATTTACCTGATACTAAGTGTGCATAATCATCAACAGCATTTAACATCTTAAGTGTGAATTTTTTACCTTTTGGTAATACTTCTTCACCTAAATCATTAAAGATACCTTGGGCAGTTTTGCCATTTACTATGGTGAAAAGTTTTTCGATTAAAACATTCTTTAAATCATCAAACTTAGAATCATAAATACCTTCTAATTGTAAGATATCATCTTTATCTTGAGCTCTCTTACGCTTATCTTTTACTGCTCTAGCAAATAATTTCTTTTCGATGACAACACCATTTAAAGATGGCGATGCTTTTAAAGAAGCATCTTTTACATCACCTGCTTTATCACCAAAGATAGCACGTAATAATTTTTCTTCCGGAGTTGGATCAGATTCACCTTTTGGCGTAATCTTACCAATAAGAATATCACCAGGTTTCACTTCTGCACCTACGCGAATCATTCCGTTTTCATCTAAATCTTTAGTAGCTTCTTCTGAAACGTTAGGGATATCATTAGTTAACTCTTCGTTACCCAATTTTGTATCTCTAACTTCTAATGAATACTCATCAATATGAATAGATGTAAAGATATCTTCACGTACTACTTTTTCTGAAATTACAATCGCATCCTCAAAGTTATACCCTTTCCAAGGCATAAAGGCTACTTTCATATTTCTACCTAATGCTAACTCTCCTTTTTGAGTCGCATAACCTTCACATAAAACCTGACCTTTAGTTACAATATCTCCTTTAACCACAATTGGTTTTAGGTTGATAGAGGTTCCTTGATTTGTCTTTCTGAATTTTACTAATTGGTAAACTTTAATATCGCTATCAAAACTTACTTTAGCTTCATCTTCAGTACGATCGTATTTAATTTTTATTTCGTTTGCATCGACATAAAGCACTTCTCCATTTCCTTCCGCATTAATTAATACACGAGAATCTGAAGCTACTTGACGCTCTAATCCAGTACCAACAATAGGTGCATCTACTCTCAATAATGGAACTGCTTGACGCATCATGTTAGATCCCATCAAGGCTCTATTCGCATCATCATGTTCTAAGAAAGGAATTAGAGATGCTGAAATTGATGAAATTTGATTTGGTGCTACGTCTGTATAATGTAATTCATTAGGATCAATTACAGGAAAGTCTCCTTCCATTCTAGCAATTACCTTATCGTGTAAAATCTTACCATCATCATCAACTTCTACAGTTGCTTGTGCAATTAATTTCTCTTCTTCTTCTTCAGCACTTAAATACGTTGGTTCATTTCCAATATCAACAACACCTTCTGTTACTTTTCTATAAGGTGTTTCAATGAACCCCATAGAATTCACTTTAGCATATACTGAAAGTGAAGAAATTAAACCAATGTTTGGTCCCTCTGGTGTTTCAATAGGACATAAACGTCCATAATGTGTATAGTGTACATCACGAACCTCGAAACCTGCTCTCTCACGAGATAAACCTCCTGGCCCTAATGCAGATAAACGACGTTTGTGCGTTATTTCAGCTAATGGATTTGTTTGATCCATAAACTGAGATAATTGGTTTGTACCAAAGAATGAATTAATTACAGACGATAAAGTCTTAGCATTAATTAAATCTATTGGTGTAAAAACCTCGTTATCACGAACGTTCATACGCTCACGAATAGTACGTGCCATACGCGCTAAACCAACACCAAATTGTTGTGATAATTGTTCACCAACTGTACGTACACGACGGTTAGATAAGTGATCAATATCATCAATCTCTGCTTTAGAGTTGATAAGCTCGATTAAATATTTTATAATAGTAATGATATCTTCTTTAGTAAGCACTTGCTTATCCATTCCAATATCTAACTGTAATTTCTTATTCATTCTGTAACGTCCAACTTCTCCTAAAGAGTAACGTTGGTCGCTAAAGAATAATTTATCTATAATTCCACGTGCTGTTTCCTCATCTGGCGGTTCAGCATTACGTAATTGTCTATAGATATGCTCAACAGCCTCTTTTTCTGAGTTTGTTGGATCTTTTTGAAGCGTGTTGTGAATAATAGCATAATCGCCTTGTTCAGCACTTTCTTTATGTAAAAGAATCGTTTTTACATCTGCTCCAATAATTTCTTCAACATTTTCTTTATCTAAAATAGTATCACGATCAAGCACAATTTCATTACGCTCAATAGATACTACTTCTCCTGTATCTTCATCAACAAAATCCTCATGCCATGTGTTTAGTACACGTGCTGCTAATTTTCTTCCTAAATACTTCTTTAATCCAGATTTAGATACTTTTACTTCTTCTGCAAGATCAAAAATCTCTAAGATATCTTTATCTCGTTCAAAACCAATAGCTCTAAACAATGTTGTAACAGGTAACTTTTTCTTTCTGTCAATGTAAGCATACATTACCTGGTTAATATCTGTAGCAAATTCAATCCAAGAACCTTTGAAAGGTATAACCCTAGCTGAATATAATTTTGTTCCATTTGCATGGAAAGATTGACCAAAGAATACGCCTGGTGAACGGTGTAATTGAGAGACTACTACACGTTCTGCACCATTAATACAAAATGTACCACTAGGTGTCATGTAAGGTATAGTTCCTAAATACACATCTTGAACAATGGTCTCGAAATCCTCATGTTCAGGGTCTGTACAATATAACTTTAACCTTGCTTTTAGCGGAACGCTGTATGTAAGCCCTCTTTCAATACACTCATCAATAGCATATCTTGGTGGATCTACGAAGTAATCTAAAAATTCTAAAACAAATTGATTACGAGAATCTGTAATAGGGAAGTTTTCCATGAAGGTGTTATAAAGACCTTCATCACCTCTTTCTTCAGATTTTGTTTCTAATTGGAAAAAATCCTGGAAGGATTTAATCTGAATATCCAAGAAATCTGGATATTCTGTTCTATTTACAATAGACGAGAAATTTAATCTTTCAGCTTGTGTTGATAACATCAATGGACGAATTATGATTAAAAAAATAGTTATTAACGTACGTAATAATTATATACGCAAAATGGTCTAGGTCTTGTCACGCTTTTTGACGTGACAGACCTAAACCTTTATGTTTTTGAAATGGTAAGCTTACTTAAGCTCAACCTCAGCTCCTGCTTCTTCTAATGATGCTTTTAAACCTTCTGCTTCATCTTTAGATACGCCTTCTTTGATAGCACTTGGTGCTTCATCAACTAAACCTTTAGCTTCTTTTAATCCTAAACCAGTTAATTCTTTAACCAATTTAACAACAGCTAATTTAGAACCACCAGCTGCTTTTAAAATAACATCAAATTCAGTTTGCTCTTCTGCGGCGTCTCCACCTGCAGCAGCACCTCCAGCAGCAACAGCAACAGCTGCAGCAGCAGGCTCGATACCATACTCATCTTTTAATATAGTAGCTAACTCATTTACTTCTTTTACTGTTAAGTTAACTAATTGTTCTGCGAAATCTTTTAAATCTGCCATTTTTCTATCGTTTTAATAATTTTTTAATAATAATATAATTGTAATAAGTGCGTACTGTTTAATTCTATCCTTCTTTTTCAGATAGTGTTTTAATGATACCAGCAATAGTTCCTCCACCTGATTTAAGTGCAGAAATAACGTTTTTAGCAGGCGATTGTAATAATCCAACAATCTCTCCTATCAACTCTTCTTTAGACTTGATATCTACTAACATGTCTAATTGATCATCACCAATATAAACTGCTTCCTCAATGAATGCTCCTTTTAATAAAGGCTTTTCTGATTTTTTTCTAAAGGTTTTAATTACTTTAGCTGGAGCGTTTCCAGTTTCAGAATACATGACTGAAGTATTACCTTTTAAAACTGTAGGAAGCTCTCCAAATTCTTTATCTGAAGCTTCCATTGCTTTTTCAAGTAATGTGTTTTTTACTACTGCTAACTTAACGCCTGCTTTAAAACAAGCGCGACGTAAATCTGAAGTATTACCTGCATTTAATCCTGATATATCTGCTAAATAAATGTTAGCATTATCGGCTAATTGTACAGTTAATTCTTCGATTACTTGTGATTTTTCTTGTCTTGTCATAATAAAAGTTTTTAACTAATTAACCAATCTTAGGATCAACAGCAACACTAGGACTCATTGTAGAAGACATAAAAATGCTTTTTACATAAATTCCTTTTGCTGAAGTTGGCTTAAGTTTCATTAACATTTGTAATAATTCATTTGCGTTCCCTGCAATTTTATCAGCACTAAATGATGCTTTTCCTATCGCAGCGTGTACAATACCAGTTTTATCAACTTTAAAATCAATTTTACCAGCTTTTACTTCTGTTACAGCTTTAGCAACATCCATAGTTACTGTACCTGTCTTTGGGTTAGGCATTAAACCGCGAGGACCTAATACACGTCCTAAAGGACCTAATTTACCCATAACACTTGGCATAGTAATAATAACATCTACATCTGTCCAACCACTCTTGATTTTATCAAGGTACTCATCTAAACCAACGTAATCTGCACCAGCTTCTTTAGCTTCTGCTTCTTTATCTGGTGTTACTAATGCTAATACTTTTACATCTTTACCAGTACCATGAGGAAGAGATACAACACCTCTTACCATTTGGTTCGCTTTTCTTGGATCTACTCCTAAACGTACAGCTAAATCTACTGACGCATCAAACTTTGTATTGGTAATTTCCTTTATTAATGCTGATGCTTCTTCAACAGAATAAATTTTTCCTTTTTCTATTTTCGCTGCAGCTTCTTTTTGCTTTTTTGTTAATCTTGCCATTTTAAATGTCTTTTATAGATTAATTAGGGAATTGCCCTGTTACGGTTATACCCATTGATCTTGCAGTACCAGCTACCATTTTCATTGCAGATTGGATAGTAAATGCATTTAAATCTACCATTTTGTCTTCAGCGATGGTTTTAACCTGATCCCACGAAACTTTAGCTACTTTTTTTCGGTTTGGCTCTCCAGAACCTTTCTTCACCTTAGCCGCTTCTAATAATTGAACTGCTGCTGGTGGAGTTTTTATTACAAAGTCAAACGATTTGTCTTTGTAAACAGATATAACCACTGGTAATACTTTACCTGGTTTATCTTGGGTTCTAGCATTGAATTGCTTACAGAACTCCATGATGTTAACACCTGCAGCTCCTAAAGCGGGTCCAACCGGTGGCGACGGATTCGCAGCACCTCCCCGAACTTGTAACTTAACTACTTTACCTAATTCTTTTGCCATTTTTAATAATTTAATTTGATGCTATCTTTCTAATTGGAAGCGAAAGAGAACAACCTATCTTTATGTAACATTATTATACTTTTTCTACTTGCATATAGCTTAATTCTAACGGTGTTTTTCTTCCAAAAATCTTCACCATTACTTCTAGCTTACGCTTTTCTTCATTTATCTTTTCAATGGTACCATCAAATCCATTAAATGGCCCATCTATAACTTTTACTGTTTCTCCTTTAGTAAATGGTATGGCTACATTTGCAGTTTCTTCTACAGATAACTCATCAACCTTACCTAACATTCTGTTTACTTCAGATTGTCTAAGTGGAACAGGATCCCCTCCTTTAGTTTCACCTAAAAATCCAATGACGTTAGTAACCGAACGTATTATATGAGGTACTTCTCCAGTTAAATTAGCTTGAACCATTATATACCCAGGGAAAAACACTTTTTCCTTATGGATTTTTTTTCCATTTCTAATTTGGATCACTCGTTCTGTAGGAACTAGCACTTGATCAACATAATCTTGAAGACCTAATCGAGCTATTTCATTCTCGATATAAGTTTTAATCTTATTTTCCTGACCACTTACGGCTCTAACAACGTACCATTTTTTTTCGCTTACTTCTGACATAAAATCAACATTAATCATTAATTAATTAACTCAAAGTAATAGCTAACAACTTTACTAAATACTGTATCTACTCCCCAAATTGCTAAGGAAAATATAATTGAAAACACAGCAACTAAAACTGTTAAACTTTGCGCTTCAGCCCACGATGGCCAACTCACATTATTTTTAAGTTCTCCAAATGATTCTTTTACGTAATTTACAATTCCAGCCATTTATTATTTTTTTAAACACTTTACTTCAACTGCACTCAGTACAGGCTACGCTTTGTGTAAACTTATTTAGAAACTTTCTGTCTCTTATTTGAGAAACTTACTTCCCTTAGTCTACGCTGAGGATAAACTCACTCAACATAAACTTCTCGCTCACAATCCTTTGCTTTGCACGGGTTGAGAGACTCGAACTCCCGACACCTGGTTTTGGAGACCAGTGCTCTACCAACTGAGCTAAACCCGTAAATATAAGTCAAGGTATTCCGAAAACGGAATACCTTAACTTATTTATTTATTTTAAAACTGTATTAGTCTAAAATCTCAGTTACCTGACCTGCTCCAACTGTTCTACCACCTTCACGAATCGCGAAACGCAGACCAACATTCATTGCAATAGTGTTAATCAACTCAACAGTAATTGTTAAGTTATCTCCAGGCATTACCATTTCTACTCCATCAGGAAGCGCTATGTTTCCAGTTACATCAGTTGTACGAACGTAGAACTGTGGACGGTAGTTATTATGGAATGGTGTGTGACGTCCACCTTCTTCTTTTTTAAGAATATAAACCTCAGCTTTAAATTTAGCATGTGGCGTTACAGAACCTGGCTTACAGATTACCATACCTCTAGAGATTTGAGATTTCTCAATACCTCTTAATAAGATACCTGCATTATCACCAGCTTCACCTCTATCTAATATTTGACGGAACATTTCGATACCTGTAATAGTAGATGTTAATTTCTCAGCACCCATACCAATGATCTCTACAGGATCTCCAGTGTTAGCTATACCAGTTTCGATACGACCAGTTGCAACAGTTCCACGACCAGTAATTGAGAATACATCTTCAATTGGCATTAAGAAATCTTTATCAACCTCTCTTAATGGCTCTTCAATCCAAGAATCACAAGCCTCCATTAACTCCATTACTGTATCAACCCATTTTTGCTCACCGTTAAGTGCACCTAAAGCAGAACCAGCAATTACAGGACCATTATCTCCATCGTACTCATAGAAAGATAATAAATCTCTGATTTCCATATCTACTAATTCAAGTAATTCTTCATCATCAACCATATCCACTTTATTCATGAATACAACGATACGAGGAATACCTACCTGACGTCCTAATAAGATGTGCTCACGTGTTTGTGGCATTGGACCATCTGTTGCTGCAACAACTAATATAGCACCATCCATTTGAGCTGCACCAGTTACCATGTTCTTTACGTAATCGGCGTGACCTGGACAGTCAACGTGAGCGTAATGACGATTTTTTGTTGCGTATTCTACGTGTGATGTATTAATTGTTATACCTCTTTCTTTTTCTTCAGGAGCGTTATCGATTTGATCGAAATCTTTTGCTTCTGATAAACCTGCATCAGCTAATACTTTAGTAATAGCAGCAGTTAAAGTTGTTTTACCGTGATCTACGTGTCCAATTGTACCTATATTTAAGTGCGGTTTTGAACGATCGAAAGTTGCCTTTGCCATGTTTTTTAAATAATTTAATCTTAGTTATATAATAATATTAGTGTATTCTATTTTTTTAATCTCTAGTTCTAATATAGAGCCAATGACGAGATTTGAACTCGTGACCTCTTCCTTACCAAGGAAACGCTCTACCCCTGAGCTACACCGGCGTAAAGTTTTTATTTCCTATCCTTTCAAACAACCTATCATTATAAGGTTATGTAAATTGAAAGAAGAGATTCCTGCCTTCGCAGGAATTTTAGAGCGAGAGATCACGCTTTTGGCGTAACGACACTCACTTTGAGCGAGAGACCGGGTTCGAACCGGCGACATTCAGCTTGGAAGGCTGACGCTCTACCAACTGAGCTACTCTCGCATTATTTTTTTAGATCCTTTTCAGAATCTCTGGTCTTCAATATGTAATGAACTTTAACGAGAGATCACGCCCAAAGCGTGACGGCATTCAGCTTGGAAGGCTGGCGCTCTACCAACTGAGCTACTCTCGCATTATTTTTTTTTAGATCCTTTTCAGAATCTCTGGTCTTCAATATGTAATGAACTTTAACGAGAGATCACGCCCAAAGCGTGACGACATTCAGCTTGGAAGGCTGACGCTCTACCAACTGAGCTACTCTCGCATTATTTTTTTAGATCCTTTTCAGAATCTCTGGTCTTCAATATGTAATGAACTTTAACGAGAGATCACGCCCAAAGCGTGACGGCATTCAGCTTGGAAGGCTGACGCTCTACCAACTGAGCTACTCTCGCATTATTTTTTTTAGATCCTTTTCAGAATCTCTGGTCTTCAATATGTAATGAACTTTAACGAGAGAGCACGCCCAAAGCGTGACGACATTCAGCTTGGAAGGCTGACGCTCTACCAACTGAGCTACTCTCGCATTATTTTTTTTAGATCCTTTTCAGAATCTCTGGTCTTCAATACGTAATGAACTTTAACGAGAGATCACGCCCAAAGCGTGACGACATTCAGCTTGGAAGGCTGACGCTCTACCAACTGAGCTACTCTCGCAATTTTTCAAAAAATTCCAAATACAAAATTCCAAATTCCAATCATTAAAGGAAAGAGCAATTTTAAAGACTTGAAAATCTTCAAAAGGTGTTTTCAATATTTCAATTCAAAAAAGGACTAACTCCCTCTGGTCGTTAATCCTGGATTGGTAAACCAATCCAAATAATTTTAAAACACAGTTTTACAAAAACAAGTTTTTGATAACTATCTATTTAAAATCACTTGTGGGGAGAGCAGGATTCGAACCTGCGAAGACGTAGTCAGCAGATTTACAGTCTGCCCTCGTTGGCCGCTTGAGTATCTCCCCAATTATACTTATTTCATTTTCTATAAGAACTTCCTCAAAATAGTTATTGTTTTTTCTACTTTGATATCCCTGCTTCTACAGGAATTTAAAGAGCCGATGGAGGGACTCCCTTCGACTACGCTCAGGATAAACTTCTCGTCCCAAGTCAAAAAAACAGCTTTAAAACCATTTATTAACTTCCTTTGCGTTATTCACTTTTTTAGAGCCGATGGAGGGACTCGAACCCACGACCTGCTGATTACAAATCAGCTGCTCTAGCCAGCTGAGCTACATCGGCGTTTTTTATACTTTTTTCGCATAAAAAAAGCCCGCTATTTCTAACGGACTGCAAATGTATAGATTTATTTTTTTAATCAAAACATTTTTTAAGAAATTTTACTATAAATGTGATCTTAATTTTTCTTTTCTCTTTTTTAGTTGCCTTTCTAACGATGATACTGCGACATCTGCACCTTCTTCAAAACTTTTACATTGCTTCTTTACTACAAAACTATCTCCAGGAACACTTACTCTCGCTTCAAAAATTTTATTTTCTTTTTCACTTGTATTTTCTACTTTTAAATAGACATCTGATTTAATAACTTTATCATAAAACATATCTAATTTATCCATCCGCTTTTGAATAAAATCTATTAACTTTTGGTCAGCATTAAAATTAACTGATTGGGTGTTTACTTTCATCCTTCTGTTTTTTGGTTAATAATCTTCTACTATACTATTTTTTACTTCTAGGGTGTGCTTGTACATGCACTTTTTTTAATTCAGCTATACTATTATGTGTATAAACTTGTGTGGCAGCTAAACTTGAATGTCCTAAAAGTTCTTTAACAGCATTTAAATCAGCACCTTGGTTTAACAAATGTGTTGCAAAAGAATGACGCAAAATATGCGGACTCTTTTTCACCTTTGAAGATGCCTCACTAAAATACTCATTTATTATTCTGTAAACAAGTGTTTCATAAATTTTAAATCCCTTTTTCGTTAAAAACAAGCTATTAACATCTATAATACCTTCTAATTTATTTCTTGAAATTAAATACTTACTTATTGTTTTAACTACAGAATCTAATAACGGAACGACACGTTCTTTATTTCTCTTTCCTAAAACCTTTAACATTTTATTATCAATATCTACACTTGCCAGAGATAATTCCACTAATTCTATTCTTCTAATACCTGTTGAATAGAAAAGCTCTATGATTAATTTATTACGAATACTTTCGAAATCATCATCAAAATTTAAATCATCTAAAACTGTTGTTATTTCTAATTCCGAAAACGGTACCTGAACTTTTTTACTCGTTTTTAAGGCTTTATGTTTTGATAAAGGATTCTGATTTATATCTCCTGTTTTTAAAAGAAACTTATAATACGTATTTAATGCAGATACTTTTCTATTGATACTTCTATTTGATAATCCTTTTTCCACCATATAGACTATCCAACTTCTAATCTCTGAATAATTTACATCCTTTATAATCTCTGTATTATATGTTACTTTAACAAATTCTGAAAATGCTTCTAAATCTTTTTGATATGCGTTGACTGTTAATGTTGAATAGTTTTTTTCTAGTAATAAATAGTCTATGAATGGTTCTAACGGCATCTTTAATGTTACTTGTGTCAAGTTAAAAGTACGAAGTTTTTACTGTTATACCATTTTATATAAGTTAAAAGCAAAAAAAATCCCACTTTTAGTGGGATTTTAATATGGTATTTATAGATTAAATTTATCTTTAAATATCTTCTGCATCTCTTAATCCTTGTATGTACTGAGCTTTTTGAATCTGCGCTCTACGTAATACGGAAGGTTTGTTAAACTGTTTACGAGTTTGTAACTGACGTTTAGTTCCAGTTTTATCAAACTTTCTTTTAAAACGCTTTAACGCTCTATCTATATTTTCTCCTTCTTTAATCGGTATTATTAACATAGTGTCTTAACCTCCTCTCTTTTAGATTTTCAGGGTGCAAATATAAGTTTAAATTGAGAATTGACAACTAATTTATTTAAATTTTTATTTTGGTGCCCAAACTGAGTAACTCTTTGGAGGCACTTGTATTTTTACCCATCGCCCTGCTTGGGTTATAGGCTCCCAATTTGAATGCCCAGTATAATCCTTAATTTTTGTATTAGACCAATTAGTCTCTATCCAACGTTCTTGCCAAGAATCAGCATTATTTAAATAAACTACAATACCTGAATTATTATGTCCGTTTCTTTTAGATATATATTCATCATTATCTGTATATAATATATTAGTACTTCCTCCTGCTAAATTATTATGAATCCATATTAAATTATTTAATCGTTCTTTATTTAACCACTCTTCATAATCTCTATAAAAAATAGTTGGATAACCTTCATGTGTTAATATATAAGCATAAGCCAACATTTTACCATGATAAATTTCGTTAGTATCATGGTTAGAAACAAAAGTGACAGCTCTTGTTGAGTTACGCTTCCATAGCATATCATCATTTAATTTGTTTAAATTGTTGCCATCAAATGCATCTTTCATTCTGTAATAGCATGCAAAATCAAATGCACTAACCTCAGCTTGTCCAGTCCACCAATCTAAAGTTCCCGCATTTCCATCCCAATACTCGCCTACAGCAAAACCTCCTACTTCATTTTTCCAATCTTTTACAACCCAAGGTTCAAATCCCTTTACATAGTCAAATCTCCAACCATCAAAACCCATAGTGTTTTTGTAATACTTTGCTACTGATTCTGGATTTTTCCACAATTCATTTTGCACTCTAACTTGGTGATGGCATAAATCTGGAAAACCACCAAAAACTCCAGTATCATTTCCGTGATTGTGATTAGGATGAAAATCATTGTAATCTCTATTAAATTTTCCAGATAGTGGCGTAAACTTAGTCCAGTTGCTCTGATTATTCACAGGGTTTATTTCGCTCTGTCCTCCACTATTATGATTAATCACTATATCTGCAATAACACTTAACTTAGCATTATGAGCAGAGGCTATCAGCGTTTTCAACTCATCTTCAGACCCAAAGCGTGTTTCTATACTCCCCATTTGGTTGTATTGACCAAAATCAAAATAATCAAATGGATCGTATCCCATAGAAAAGGCTCCATTTTGTGCTTTTGATGCAGGTGGTAACCAAATAGCATCAATACCTGCATTACTCCAGTCTTGAACTTTTCCTTCTATTGTATTCCACCAGTTTCCACCGGCGGGAACATCCCAATAAAATGCTTGCATCATAACACCAGAACCTATTGGTTTTAAATTACTAGCTGTAACAGCCTTAGACGATACAGATTTTAAGAGTTGTACATCTGGTGATTGTTCTTTAGATAGTTGATCATCTAATAGTTTTTCTGTAGAACACCCAATAAGCAATAAGCATATTGGTAAGATAAATTTCAATAATCTTTCACGAATTTTCATGTTATTTGGTTTTTAAATTTCATTCAAATTACCAAATACCCCCCTGTGAAAAACCACACTTTTAACACGAAAACGTTTTCGTGTTAATAACTTTTTAAATAAATACAATTTTCGCTAAAAAACAATAATTTATTTAGTTGCAGCCTTGTACTCTTTTTTATCTATTATGATTTTAGCGAATTGTGATACAATTTTCGCTAAAACAATAATTAAGTTAGTTTGTTGCTGCCTTGTATTCTTTTTTGTCTATTATGATTTTAGCAAATTGTGATACAATTTTCGCTAAAACAATAATTAAGTTAGTTTGTTGCTGCCTTGTATTCTTTTTTGTCTATTATGATTTTAGCAAATTGTGATACAATTTTCGCTAAAACAATAATTAAGTTAGTTAGTTGCTGCCTTGTATTCTTTTTTATCTATTATGATTTTAGCGATAATTTCACGAAGAATTTCAGAAGTTCCTCCTCCAATTGGACCTAGTCTGCTATCTCTTAAGAGCCTTGCCATTGGATAGTCTTCCATATAACCATAGCCACCTAAAAACTGAAGACATTGATATATAACATCGTCTGCCATTTTTGTTGACTTTAATTTTGACATAGATGCCTCTTTAACTATATACTCACCTTTATTCAATCTATAAGCAACCGAATAATTAAACTCTTTACAGATTTCCATATCGGTATATAAGTCTGAAACATTATGTCTTAATGCCTGAAATGTATCAATTGATTTACCAAAAGCTTGACGTTCTGACATATATTGCAAAGCATACTCTAATGCATATTCTGCACGCGCATGGGCATTGATTCCCATAACTAAACGCTCTAAAGAAAAATGCTGCACGATATAAGCAAACCCTTTATTTTCTTCTCCCATTAAATTGGTTGCTGGTATTTTAACATTATCAAATGCTATTTCTCCAGTGTCTGATGCTCTCCAACCTAACTTATCTAATTTAGTTGCCGAGACTCCCTCAGTTTCTCTATCTACGACAAATATACTAACACCTTTATTGCCTAATTCCGGGCTTGTTTTTGCTGCTATTACTAAATAATCACTATATACACCATTAGTAATAAATGTTTTTGATCCGTTAATAATATAATGATCTCCTTCTTTCACAGCAGTTGTTCGCATACCTGCCACATCACTACCTCCAAAAGGTTCTGTAACACATAGACATCCTATTTTATCTCCAGAAATGCTTGGTGTCAAATATTTTTGCTTAATGGCTTCATCTCCTTCTGCATTTAAATGCGTCATTGCTAAATAAGCGTGTGCCCAAATTGCTGCTGCAAAACCGCCTGAATTTATTTTCTGAAGCTCTTCAAGAAGTATAACCGTATAAAATAAATCTAAATTCATTCCACCATAAGCTTCTGGGTAGTTTATACCAAAAAACCCCATGTCTCCAAACTTTTTCCAAATAAATCTATCTATAGTTCCTGTTTTTTCCCATTTTTCAATATTAGGAACTACTTCCTTCTTTAAAAAATCCTGAAGACTTGTTCTAAAAAGATTATGCTCTTCTGTGAAGTACATACTATTCATTTATTAAAATTTATTATTCTTTATCGGTAAATGCCATTTGTAATTAACTTTATCTTTATGCAGGACTAGTTTCAAGTTAATACTCATTTCATAAACACTGCTGTTTTTTTAATCGAGGAACAAATATAATTTAATTATATCGATTTTATTTACTGGAAAGTCTTTAACTTTTTTTAATTCATCTAGAGATTTATATCCATTTTTTAATTTACGCTGCTCAATTATATTATACGCCAAATCATAATCTATATGTTGAACAGTAACCAAGTTATCTATAGTCGCTTTATTTATGTTTATCTTTTCAATTTGTCTTGGTGTCTTTACCGTAAAATTGTTTGTTATTCTTTCTATGACTTCTGGGGTTAAACCATATACATCTTGAAGCTGCACATCATCAATAAAACCACCAACAAATTTATTTCTAAATCTTATAATACGTTCTGAAAAAACTACTCCAATACCATTTACTTTTTGTAGTTGTTGAGCTGTTGCTTTGTTTAAGTCTTGCTTTTTAGCAATAGTTTTTGAAGCGTTATTATAACTAAAAACTAGTCTTTGTTTTGGCTTCGAATTAGATACCGATACCCATTCTGGAAATTTAAAATATGGAGATATTTGACTTAAAAGTGAGTCTGACACTTTAGTAACTTTTTGAAATTCTTTTGTTGAATTAATCCAATTATTCTGTTTTCTAAAAGCTAATAGTCTATCAATTTCTTTATTAGACATTCCTAATGAAGCGCCTTTAAAATCTGTTATGTAATTTGGATTGAAAGGGTATATTTTTGGTTTACTTTTTTCAAGTTTCACTAATTTAAGCGAGTCAATTTCTTTATTAAACTTGACAAGTGCTGCTTTATTAACTAGAATGTTTTCAGATGAAAAATCTACAAAAAAACAAACACATTGTAGTCCTACTATAAGTATTATTAATAAAAAAATCCCATTTCGTTGTTCTTTAGAAAACACAAAATGGGATTTAAAATTTTTCATTTAAGTTATTTATGCTTTTGCTGCTTTTATAGCATCTAAATATCTTTTTAATTGCTTTTTAACTACTGGGAATAGGAAATACAACCCAATCATATTAGGGAATACCATAGCAAAAATCATAGCATCTGAAAATGCCCAAATAGAATTCATACTTGCTGCTGCACCAATAACAACAAACAATAAGAATAAAAGCTTATATGTTAAATCTGCTGCTTTACCTCTACCAAATAAAAATTTCCATGATTGTAAACCGTAGTATGACCATGAAATCATTGTAGAAACTGCAAATAGTACAACTGCAATTGTTAAAAACACGTTAGAATAAGGTATATATTGTGCAAATGCCTGCGATGTTATACCTGCTCCTTCATAACGCATACCATCAATCATTACACCTCCAACTCCATCACCTCCGTATTCAAATATTCCGCCAGTATTAAAGATCACAATTACTAAGGCTGTCATTGTACAAATTACAACCGTATCAATAAATGGTTCTAATAAAGCCACTAAACCTTCTGATGCCGAATATTTAGTTTTTACTGCTGAATGCGCAATAGATGCTGAACCTGCCCCAGCTTCATTAGAGAAAGCTGCTCGTTTAAAACCAACAAGTAATACACCAATAACACCTCCAACACCTATAGCTCTAGGATTGAATGCTTCACTAAAAATCAATCCGAAAGCATCGTCAATTAATGAAAAATTACTTAAAATTATATACAAACATGCTACTATATATAGTACCGCCATAAAAGGTACTACCTTTTCTGTAACCGAAGCAATTCTTTTAATACCTCCTATTATAATAACACCTACTAATATGGCCATAATAACACCAATTATTGCTCCTGCACTAGCACTTTCTAGTCCCATAAGTTCTTTAAGCACAACTGTAGCTTGGTTAGATTGAGCTGCATTACCACCACCAAATGAACCACCAATACAAAAAATAGCAAAAAGGACTGCGGCTATTTTTCCTAACATAGAAAACCCTCTTTCTTTAAGTCCTTTAGTAATATAATACATTGGCCCGCCATATACAGTCCCATCTTCTCCTACATCTCTGTATTGAACTCCTAAAGTACACTCCACAAACTTAGTAGACATACCTAATAAACCACATATAATCATCCAGAATGTTGCACCAGGACCTCCTAGTGCAATTGCTAAAGCTACACCTGCTATGTTTCCATTACCTACTGTACCGGATACTGCAGTAGCTAAGGCTTGAAAATGACTTACTTCTCCTTCTTGACTCTCATCACGAATTGTATCACGAATATCCCCATCAATAGTCATAGGCGTATCAGAAGCTTCATGCCCTCCTTCAATCTCATCATATTTCCCTCTTACTGTATTAATAGCTTTTCCAAAATATTTTATATTAGGAAACCCAAAATAAATGGTAAAAAAAGCAGCACTTCCAACTAAAAGCAATAATACAAACGGAATATCTGGATCTGTCCAAACTTTAAAAAATATTACTTTACTAAAAAAGTCTGAAACTGGTTTGAACCCTTCGTCTATTTGTTGATCTAATCCTTTTTCGGTAGCTTCTTGCGCAAATGTTAAAAATGGTAATATTAAGGTGAATATTGAAAGAAGATATTTCTTCATAAGAAAGTTATATTAATTTAGTTTTATTGAAAAATTCGTATTAAAAGCCAGCAAGATGCTAAAAAAAAATGATTTTTTAAAAGAATGATTGTTAAAATCAAGTATTCATTAATTTATATTGTATTCAGAATTGAGCGCATCTATTTGTTCGGGTCTACCTAAAACAATGATTTTAGAATTTAATGCTAATTCCAGTTCTGCCTCTGGATTAACTAAATATTCGCCATTTTCATTTTTATAACCAATAACGGTACAACCTGTTTTTTTACGAAGGTCTAAATCTTTTATCGTTCTGACTTCTTTAGTTCTGACTTCTTTAGTCTTGTAAAGTTTTTCTACAGCGACTTCTTCAATATTAATGTTCGATTTGCCTACAATTGATAAATTATCAATAAATTCCATTAAACCAGGAACTACCACTAAAGATGCCATATGGTCACCCCCTATTTTATCAGGTAAAATAACATTATTTGCTCCTGCTAGTTTTAATTTTTTATATGATGTTTCTAACGAAGCCCGGCTTATAATGTTTATAGATTTATTTAATTGCCTAGTTGAAAGCACAACAAATAAATTATCAGCATCATTGGGTAAAGCAGATATTAAACAAGAAGCTTTACCAATCCCTGCTTGAATAAGCGTTTCATCTTCATTGGCA
Organism: Flavivirga spongiicola; assembly: GCF_030540825.1. Taxonomy (NCBI): domain Bacteria; kingdom Pseudomonadati; phylum Bacteroidota; class Flavobacteriia; order Flavobacteriales; family Flavobacteriaceae; genus Flavivirga; species Flavivirga spongiicola. The sequence continues at coordinate 3,628,834 of NZ_JAUOEO010000001.1, read as the reverse complement.
TTGCCTATAACATAAGAAACTCCATCAATTTGTAAGCGCTCTTCCATTTCCTTATCTTTTTCTATAACTACAAATTGCTTTTTATATGCCAAAAGTTTTCTAGCTGCCTGCTTCCCGTTTCTGCCATAACCACAAATAACAATATGTCCTCTAAGATTATCTATCCTTTTTTGCATTTTTTTTTGTATTAATTCTTCAACATCGTTTTTGCTTAAAATATACTCCGTAATTATTGAAAGTGCATAACCCACAATAACCACACTTGCTAAAATTAAAAATATGGTAAAAATTTTCGATGGGTCGTCAAGCGGAGTCACCTCACCAAAACCAACAGTTGTCATGGTAATAACGGTCATATAAAACGCATTAACCCATGAGTAACCAGATATCATTTTATATCCTGTTACACCTATTAGCATAAGAACAACTAGTAATAATACTGCTGTATATATTTTTGTTCTAAAAAACTTTATAAGTGGATTCATAGGTTATACCAATTATAAATCGAAAACAGATGAGCGTTTGGTATAAACCAAATCTTTAATTCTTATCCAAAAAGCAAGAAACAAATATAGCGCAAAGCCAAAACCAACGGTTACAAATGTTAGGTACATAAATGATGTTCTTACCACCTTAGCTCTAATTCCTAATCTGTCTGCTATACGCTGACAAACATAATAGCCATGTTTTTGAAAAAACAATAATGGTTTATAAATATTGTTCATGCCGCAATTTAAATATAAAATTTAACAAAATTATATATTTTAGATTCCTACTGAAATTTATCTTGAGCGAAGCCAAAAGATAAGAATGGCAAATTAGTTAAAACATTAAAGAAAACTTCAAGGAAGTAAGTTATTGTTATTTAATGATTAAAGTATTACCAACTGCACATTGTAAACATTTATTTTTATCGCAATATTCTGTTTTAAGTTGAATAAACCCTTGTGAATCTAACGCCGATTTTGATATCTTTTTTAAGCTATTAAACGCTTCAATAATGCTATTCTTTTCTGAAGCAATTGAAGTAGCTGTTTTTACAATATCTGAATTAACGTCTTCTCCTATTTGTTTCGCATAACAGAATTTAAGAGGAAGAATCGTATTGATAAGTAATAAATCTATAAATGATTTTGTAAGCATTTTTTTAGATGATTTTGATTCTTTTTGAAAGGTATAATGTGTATCCCAAAACATTGATGTTGATACTTTAAATAATTTATAAAAATCATCTAAATGATTCGTTTCTATAATCTTTGAAAATAAATTTTGATGCTCATAATACAAACTTGCAAATTGAGACAATCTAATAGTTGGAAAGTTAGATGGTCGTAATCTAAAAAAGTGGCATGGCAATACGTGACCATTTTCTAATTTAAACTTTTGTTTTAAAAATTGATACTCCCGAATCAAATTTAAATAGTAAACATCTTCTATATCTTGATTTAACAAACCAGATTGCCCAAACAATAGAGCTTCTAAGGTTTGCCGATTATATCGTGATTTTCTAAGTATTGAAAAATCAATAGATTTCGCCAAGCTAAAAAACGAATCTCCGTTTACTTTAAGTCCGAAATTTTTAGCCAGCATTTGAAACAATACAGCTTCCCAATCATTTTTTGATTCTTTTAAAAGTAATTCTATCGTTTTAGCTTTTCGTTCTAAACGTTCTAAATATAAACGTTCTAACCAATTGTTTAAAATAAAATCATCAATGCCTGCAAAATCATGCTCACAATTAATCCATTTGTTTTGTTTAGCAAATAAATTTTTATAATTATTTAAAACATCTTTGCTAATAAAATCTTTTAACTCTAAAGTAGGTATAACGGTATGATCTTTTCTATAAACGTCTGTATCATGTTCCCAAACTATATGTAAAATAACATTATCATATGCTTTGTCTTTTTCGTGATGGTGTAAAAACCAATCGGATGATTTTACATGAATCTCTACATTACCTGCCCAAAGCTGATCATTAATGCTGAGTTGTGCATTAAAAAAATCTGGGCCAGAGTTTAAGTTATGCTGTCCAACAGTATTTATTATAATTGATTCTCCTGTTATTGTTTTAAGATGATTTATTTGAAATTTTTTATGTTTCCAGATATAGTGTAAAAAATCTTCTTGCATGCAACTAAAATAAAACCGATGTACGTAAATTCCAAATTAAATTAAGAAATTACATACAAATTATTATTAAGCATTTTAACAAAAAACAACTAACTTCGTTTAGCGTTTTTTGCCGAGTCACTAATGTCAAACAAAAACAATCTAAATAAATTAATGAATAAAATAAAAGAACACTTTGAACAAATTGCAAAATTAAGTGACTTGGATTGGCACATATTTTCTTCTAAACTAAAAAAAAGTGTTTACAGTAAAAAAGCAACTATTTTAAAGGTTGGAGATATAGAAAACCATCTTTCTTTTATTGAAAAGGGAAGGCTTCGGTTCTTTACTCCAAAACAAGAAAATGATATTACTTTTGGTTTTTGTTTTGAAAATGAATTCATGAGTGCATATGACTCTTTTTTAACAAGGAAGCCCAGCACGTACCAAATTGAGACTCTTACAGACACTACACTTTGGAGACTAACATATAAAGATTTACAGGATATTTATAACGAAACTGAAGTTGGCAATGCTATTGGTCGAATAACAACAGAAAACATTTTTTTGATGAAATCTAAAAGAGAGCAATCTTTTCTAAACGAAACGGCAGAAAAAAGGTATTTAAATTTATTTGCTGAGCGTCCTAATTTAATTAAAGAAATACCTTTAAAATATATAGCTTCATATATTGGAATAACTCCTCAAGCATTAAGTCGAATTCGAAAGCGCATTTCTTAACCTGGGTTCATTGTTTTGAATGCAAACTTTAAAGAAGTTTGTAAAAAAAAGATGAAACCTCTTATTATCCTTATTATCGTTTCGACAATTTCATTATTTACTATAAAAATCATTAATGGAGAATATGACTTTGTTCTTTCTGCACGTATCGCAATGTCGGCCATGCTACTTTTTACTGCATTAGGACATTTTCTATTTCCTAGCGGTTTGATTTTGATGGTTCCTGAATTAATTCCTTTTAAAAAAGAAATGGTTTATTTTACTGCCATTATCGAAATTCTTGGAGCCGTGGGACTTCACATAACACAGCTCAAGGTATTAACTTCTTGGCTTCTAATTTTATTCTTCATACTTATCCTTCCCGCAAACATTAAGGCTGCAATTAATCATTTGGATTATCAAAAAGCTACTTACAATGGAAATGGATTAATGTATTTATGGTTTAGGATTCCCTTACAGATTCTATTTATAGTCTGGGTATATATTAGCTCGATCCAATATAAATAATCAAAACCTGTTATTAGCAACGTTTATGTTTAAACAAAAATAATAGTTGTTTTATTGATCACCAAAGTAACGTGCTAAAGCCCTTATTAAATGGCTTTTTTATTATAAGCTTTACTGTAAGATTTTAGCAATTTGTACAATTTTTCAGGGTTAAAAGGTTTCCCCATAAACCCATTCATTTTATATTGTTCTGTTTTCTTTTTGATATCGATCTGAGCAAAAGCTGTTAAAGCAATTATTGGTATACTGGCTTTATTTTCATTCTTACTTTTTCTAATTATTTTGGTCGCTTGATAGCCATTTATCTTTGGCATTTGCAAGTCCATAAGTATTAGATCGTAATCAAATTTTTCAAATAGTTTTAATACTTCTTCTCCATTTTCTGCAACTGTGTATTTAACACCCCATTTATTGAAAAAACGTTTAAGTATTAGCACATTCATTTTATTATCTTCTGCAACTAGCACGTTTATTTCTAAAGGTTCATAATCCGGTTGCATTTTAATCATATCTGGTTCATAAACATTAAGTCTATTACTTACTTTATAAGTAATTTCAAAGAAAAATGTTGAACCTTTGCCTAGTTCGCTTTCAACAATCAAATCACTACCCTGAAGATTTAATAACTTTTTACTTATTGACAATCCAAGGCCTGTTCCCCCATATTTTATTGAAGTTTCAGAATTAGCTTGCATAAAACTTTCGAAAATAGACTTCTGTTTACTTTTAGATATCCCTATTCCTGTATCTATGATTTTAAAAACAAGTCTTACTTTATTTTCTTTTACACCTAAATTTTTAATAGTAAGATTAATACACCCATTTTCAGTAAACTTCAAAGAATTACTCAATAAATTCTTAATTATTTGGGTCAATTTTAATTTGTCTCCAATAATATTATCAGGCACATCATTTTCCTTAATAACATTGAAGATTAGACCTTTTTTTTCTGTTCTTAAACTAAAATGGGAATTTATACTTTCTAAAAAATAATTTAAACTAAAATCCTTCTCTACAAGTTTTAATTTACCTGATTTTATTTTATCAAAATCTAGTAAATCATTAATTAGTCCTAATAGATGTTCTCCCGAATATTTTAGTGCTTTTAGATTTTCTAACTGATCTGGCAAATGGTCTTCCATTAATAATATATTAGCTAATCCGGTAACTGCATTTAGAGGTGTTCTAATTTCGTGAGACATTGTAGATAAAAATTCGTCTTTAGATTTACTCGCTTTCTGTAATTCTATTTCTGTCTCTTTTAGGTTTGTCACATCTGTAATGGTTCCAATAAAACCTGTTGAGACCCCATTACGATCTTTAATAAGTTTTGACTTCACCTCAAACCACATGACTTCATTCCCCCTTTTATTCTTAAATATAAACTTAATATGCTCTTTTTCTCTAGAAAACAGGTCATCAAATCGTTTAAAACCATCTATATTCTCTCCTTGTAAAAAGGTCCTAAAGCTTTTTCCTATAGCATAATTAACAGGAATTCCTGAATATTCTGTCCAAGCATTATTTAAAAAGGTAAAATTCCCATCTAGATCTGTCTTAAAAAGAACACCTCCAATATTATCAACAATATGTTCTAATCTTTTGTTGGTATTATCCCTTTCCTTTATTAACCTTTGATTAGTCACAAATAATTCCTTAGAACTTTCTTCAAGAATATTTTCAATATGTTTTACATCATTGTCAAAACTTTTATAAGCATCGTTAACCATATTAAAAAACCTGACAAAATCTGGGTTCTCAGTAATGTCTAATCCTGTTTTTTTTAGCTGACGCCTTAACAACCTATGGTAGCCTTTGTTTAACATTCTGAAAGTGTTGTAATAGTCATCGTTTGATTATGCAATTCGCAAGGTGAAAACTCTCCAAAAGGCGCAATTTCTCCATATGAATAAAAACCTGTAATACTAGGTTTCTCTCCTATTATATCTCTTACCGCTTCTACTTCTTCTTCGACCATTTGTTTTAAGACTAAGCGACGTCCTACACAACTAATAAGAATTGCCAATTCGGATTTTTCTTCCTGTTCTTTATTGGCATCAACTGCAGAATCAGCAGCACCAGTTATTAATCTATCAATATTTGCCTTCATTAAACGCGCATAGGCACCTTCTGGAATATTACCTGCAAATGTTAAGCTTTGATCTTCCTCATTTACAGCCAAAATGGTTCTAACTACTGGTAAGGAATCTTTATCAATCCTCATACTTAAGGGGAATAATAGCCCAGAACTCGGTAGTTTGTCTGCCTGTTTCCCTAAAAAAGATTTATATAATTCTAACGCTGGTAAACCATCTAATTCGTAAAGAACATTTTTATTTGATTTTGTTACCAAACGCTCTATACCAAAACTATCCCATCCTCCTTTTGAACTAAAGCCTACTTTTAAATGCTCTCCATAAAAACCTAAAGCAATAATGGTTTTATCAACTACCTTATTATCATCAATAACAAATGTTTTGTTAAAGTTAGAACCATCTGCAGCCAATCCTCCTGTGATACTAACATCAGGAATTATCGATTTTAAACCTAAAACTAAATCTGCTCCATTAACATTAAGTCCATCACTCAAGACCAGTACATGTCGTAAATCTTTATTATAAAGATCTTTTGCCAAATATTGTCCTGATTTATAACTACAATCCATATCGATGATTTTAATGGATGATTTTTTGGAAGTAACTTTCTGTAATTGTATCGCTGTTAAAGATATGGTCTCGTCTTTTACAGTAATATCTGATATTTCTCCAGCAGTTGAACATCCAATTATGGTTGCATCTGGATATTTATTATTTACGAAATCTAGTACCTCTTTTTTAGGGTTAAAATCAGGAGACACAAAAAGTAGAAATATATTGGCATTGATATTTAAAATAGAAATATCTTCTTGCCAATTATCCTGCTGTAGGGATATTTGTTGAACGTTCATACCTAATATTTTAGTTAGTAGTTTTGGGCAAATACACTTAATCGTAAAAAAGTGCACTTCGTCGAAAATATAACAAAATTTGATATAAACAAAATTTTTATTAAAGTTTTTGATTACAAACAGTTACAGAAAAAACACAAGCATAAAGTTAATTTGTACTCAAAAACCTACTTAAAATTGAGCAAAGCATAAAAAAATCCTAAATATTTTATTCAGGATTTTTTTTGTAATCTGTTTCTGTAACATCAATTGGATTTCAAAATGATGGATAAATTATTTAAAATCGAAGATTCACGAACTCCTATTTTTAAAATAAAAGATAGAGAACTAAACTAATTATATGCATTATTTTGAGGTTTAATTGGTATAATATCATTTACAGCGCACTAATAATATCATATTTAGTAATAATTTGATATGCGCCATCATTTAACTTTACCAATACTGCATTATTATCTCTATCTATTAATTTAGAAATAGCTTCAATAGGTGTATTTTTACTAACTATTGGAAACGGTTTGTGCATAACTTCTTTAATGGGTAAATTAGAAATATCTTTGTTTTCTATATATTTTCGTAGCAAATCTGCTTCATCAACAGCTCCTACAAATCCTGATGAGTCTTCAACTGGTATTTGGGAAATTTTATATTTCTTCATACGTTCAATAGCATGAGATACCAATTCTTCAGTCTTTACTGTTATTAGAGGTTTGTCTGAATGACTATTAATAATGTCTTGTGCACTGGTTAGTTCATCTTCAATAAACCCACGATCACGCATCCACTCATCATTAAACATCTTACCAACATAACGACTTCCATGATCATGAAATAAAACCACTACGACATCTTCTTTTTTAAAATGGTCTTTTAATTGAAGGAGTCCTTTTATAGCAGCACCGGCAGAATTACCAAGAAACATCCCTTCTTCTTTTGCTAATTTTTGCGTATAAATGGCTGCGTCTTTATCGGTGACTTTGGTAAAACCATCTATAACACTAAAATCGACATTTTTTGGCAAAATATCTTCTCCTATACCCTCTGTAATATATGGATAGATTTCATTTTCATCAAACACACCAGTTTCATGATATTTTTTAAAAACAGAACCATAGGTATCTACGCCCCAGATTTTCACATTAGGGTTTAGCTCCTTTAGGTATTTACCAACTCCGGATATAGTTCCTCCTGTTCCAACTCCCACCAAGAAATGCGTTATTTTACCATCCGTTTGTTTCCATATCTCTGGCCCTGTACTTTCGTAATGTGCTGCCGTATTACTTGGATTATCATATTGATTTACATACCAAGAGTTTGGTGTTTCTTCGGCAAGTCGTTTTGAAGTTGAATAATATGATTTTGGATCTTCTGGTTCTACATTAGTTGGACACACGACTACTTTACTTCCTACGGCTCTTAAAATGTCCATTTTTTCCTTACTCTGTTTATCACTTATAACACAGATCATTTTGTAGCCTTTTACTATGGCTGCTAATGCCAATCCCATACCCGTATTTCCAGATGTACCTTCAATAATGGTTCCACCTGGTTTTAATCGTCCATCCACTTCTGCATCTTCAATCATTTTTACAGCCATTCTATCCTTAACAGAATTACCAGGGTTAAATGTTTCGTATTTTGCTAAAACTAAGCACGGTAATTCTTCAACAAGCTTATTTAATTTCACCAATGGCGTATTTCCAATAGTACCTAGTATGTTTTCAGCGTATTCCATAATATAAATTTACTAAAAAGTTAGTTATCTGTTGTGTTATAGATTGTAATGATATCCTTAATTATAAAGCGTAAGTCACGAATAAAAATAGTTCCTAACAGGAAGCGACCAAAATATTAGAAATTATTCGAACCTAATAGCTTTTACTGGAGATATTTTTGTAATTATATAAGATGGTATCAAAAGCATAAGTAAACAGAGTACAAACGTACCTATATTTAGCGCTAAAACGTAACTAAGACTGACATAGACAGGTGCTTCTGCGACATAATATGTTTCCTCAGGCAGTGTAATAATTTTAAAATATTTTTGAGTAAAGAGAAGTCCTAATCCAATAATATTCCCCCATAATAATCCACGAAAAATTAAGTAAGTTGCATTATATAAAAATAGTTTTCGGATGCTCCAATTGTTGCTTCCTATGGCCTTTAATATCCCTATCATTTGAGTACGCTCCAATATTAAAACAAGTAACGCGGTTATCATGTTAATACCCGCTACGAGTATCATGATACCTATAATTCCATAAATATTTGTATCAAAAATTTTAATCCAATCAAAAATTGAAGCATATTTGTTTGTAATGGTTTCTGCATTAAGTACTGAGGGTATGCTTTTATATATTTCTACACCTTTTCTATCAATTTCATCATAATCATCAATAAACACTTCAAAATTCCCAATTTGGTCTTCCTCCCATCTATTAATACGCTGTATATGACGAATATTGCCTATTATATACTGCTTATCCAGATCTTGAAATCCTGAATTATAAATACCAACAATGTTAAAGGTTATAATATTTGGCAATTTTTCTGGGTCATCTTTTGCAAATACCATTTGAAAATCTTCATCCACTCTAAAGCCTAATCTTTTAGCTAAATATTGAGAAATTAAAACTTCTTCGCTCCATTTCTTAGTAAAGGTTGGCAATCTACCTTCTATTAAAAATTCTTCAAAATACTTCCAATCATAATCTCCTCCAACACCTTTTAAAATAGCACCTTCAAAATCGGTTTCGGTACGTATAATACCAAATTTAGTAGCTACTGCTTGAATATGACTGATACCTTCTACTTGCTTAAACTCTGGATAAAAGTCTTGTTCTTTTGAAATTGGAAAGACACTTTCTTGCGAATTATTGCTATCATAATTCATAATAATTACATGTCCGTTAAATGCTACTACTTTATCGCGTATTTTTTGCTGTAAACCAATGCCTGTTGCAATGGCAACCATCATTACGACAATACCAATAACAATTGCAGCGATACCAATTTTTATTATTGGTGCCGATATACTACTTTTATACGCTTTACTACCAATAATGCGTTTAGCTATAAAAAACTCGTAATTCAAATTATTCAATGAGGTTTAATGTTTTCAAAAATACAGTTTTATTATTTGTTTTTGTAATGATTTCTTGTGCTTCTAAAGCAAAAAGCAAAATAATCATTAAAGATAAGATACATCTTACTGCAAAAAACAATCCTATTATTATTGTTGGCGCCAATCAAACTGATACTTATTTATCACTATTAAAAGGGAAACGCGTTGGTATTGTTGCGAATCAAACCTCAGTAATTTTTAAGAAAAAAAAAATTAGAGCTATAAGTATTGATTTAGAGACCAATGAACAATCTCTGGATCATATAGTCGAAAAAGATACAACAACTCATTTAGTTGATTCTTTATTATCCTTAAAGATTGACATAAAAAAGGTGTTTTCTCCAGAACATGGTTTTCGAGGTCGTATAGATGCCGGCGAATTAGTTAAAGACGGTATTGATACTAAAACGAACTTACCGCTTGTATCTCTTTACGGAAAAAACAAAAAGCCCACTAAAGAACAACTTGAAGGTTTAGATATTATTGTTTTTGATATTCAGGATGTAGGTGTTCGGTTTTACACTTACATTTCTACGTTACATTACATTATGGAAGCTTGTTCTGAACAGGGGATCCCTGTTTTAATATTAGACAGACCAAATCCAAATGGTCATTATATAGATGGCCCCACTTTAGAAATTAAAAATAAAAGTTTCTTAGGTATGCATCCTATACCGTTGGTGCATGGGATGACTATTGGTGAATATGCACAAATGATTAACGGTGAAAAATGGTTAAAAAATGGTTCTCAATGCGAAATAACCGTTATTACTATAAAAAATTACACACACGACACTTTTTATAGTTTACCTATTAGACCTTCTCCAAACTTGCCTAACGACCAAGCTATAAAATTGTATCCCAGTCTTGGACTTTTTGAAGGTACTAACGTAAATGCCGGTCGTGGTACTGAATTTCAATTTCAACGGTATGGGGCTCCTTTTTTAAATAAAAAGACGCATACTTTTAGCTATACGCCTGTTGCAAATTTTGGTGCCAAACACCCTAAACATAAAAATGAATTATGTTATGGTGAAGATTTAAAAAATGAAGAGCTTAGTGGTGTCATGACTTTAAAATGGGTGATTAGAGCATATCAAAATTCAACAGATAAATCATTGTTTTTCAATACAAACAATTTCACAAAGCATGCTGGAACTGACAAGTTACAACAGCAGATTGTAACAGGTTTAAGTGAAACTGAAATTAAAGCTTCATGGCTAGATGATTTGGAGGCATTTAAAAATACTCGAAATAAATACTTGTTATACGATTAATTAGGTTTTAGCTTTAAAAGATTATAGATTGGCTTACCCAGTAGATATTATTCTTTTATAGAAGATGTCGGTTTTCTATACTTTTGAAACGGTTGTTTTAATAAGTCTTTAACATTGCTATTCTCTTTTTCGTTTGGAAAAACATCAACACCATAAATAATTTTATCGGTATCCAATTTCATATACGTTCCAAAAAGTCTATCCCAGACTGAGAATATGTTTCCATAGTTAGAATCGGTGTATGGCAATTTATAATGATGGTGCACTTTATGCATATCTGGCGAGACAATAATATAACTCAACAAATTGTCTACCTTCTTAGGTAACTTAATATTCGCATGATTAAATTGAGTAGCTATAATAGACAACGATTGATATAACATAACTAAAGCAATTGGTGTACCGATAATAAATATTCCCATTAAAGTAAAAACGTAACGAATTAAACTTTCTAAAGGATGATGTCTATTAGCAGTGGTTGTATCTACATGATGGTCCGAATGGTGTACCAAATGTACCATCCATAGTGGTTTTACTTTATGTTCTATTAAATGTGGTAAATAGGCGCCTATAAAGTCTATCAAAAAGATTCCCAAAATTACATATAACCATATTGGCATTTCAGGAAGCCAATTAATAATTCCGAAATTATTAGCCATGACCCAATCTGATGATTTTAAAAATAAAAAGGCCAAAGGAAGGTTTACAAGTATGGTTGTTATTGTAAAGAATATATTCGGTATAGCATGTTTCCATTTTTTGTAGTTAGATCCAAATAAAGGCACCATACCTTCAATAATCCAAAAGAAGGTTAATCCTCCTACTATGATAATACCTCGATGCAATGGAGGAATGGTTTCAAAATAATTTAAAATAGTTTCCAATAGAATATTTTTACTAAATATACTTAATGAATTCATCTAAATTTTTATAATTGGCTAAAAAATGGTCTTTTTTCACCTGTTTTTTTGTCTTTTTTTATTCCATAGCGATACTTCGGCTTCGCTTAGCACAAGTGCTATACTACTCAAAAAAGTCTTCAACTGGTTACATAATGACTAATTTTTACTTCAATTCAAAAACATGTGCTCAGTTTGACTGGGTAGTATAAATGAGTTCATTTTATTCTTTTTTTCATGTTCTCAACAATGTTAAAAGCTGCAGGACACATAGCAACATTTTTTAATGTTAGATTAGATATTTGCTGAAACTTTTTTCTGTCGGTATGTGGAAATTCTCGGCAAGCTTTTGGTCTTACCTCATAAATGGAGCAATAATTATCTGTACCTAAAAATGTACAGGGTACACTTTGCAATACATAATCATTATCTTCATCGATACGCAAATACTGATTTATAAACTGCTGTGGTTTTTGTTTAAAGTACTTCGAAATGCGTTCAATATCTTTATCTGTAAATAGCGGTCCAGTCGTTTTACAGCAATTAGCACATTCTAAACAATCGGTACGCTCAAACTCGTCTTCATGCAATTCCTGCATGATATAATCCAAATTCTTTGGCGGTTTCTTTTTTAACTTAGCAAAGAATTTTTTGTTTTCGTTATGCTTATCTTTGGCGAGCTTTGGAAGATTTTTTAGGATATCTTGCATAAGTTTATACTCAAAAAAATAAGGTAGTTATTCTATATTTAATTTTTCTAAATGAAGCTTTACCTCCTTCTTTTTCTTATCATGATCTACTAATAGTACATAGCCTGCCTTTGCTGCTTTTACTTGTGTTTTTACTAAATCATTTTCTAAGTATATTTTATCCTCTGTCAATTTACCATCATTATAAATTATGGCTTTGAAAGCTATTTTATTCTTTTCGCCTTTTAACCGTTCATAGTCAAGAAACAAAGAATAAAAACGATCTTTTTTCTTATCCGTTTGTGTAAATTCATAATCAAATCCACCCTCCCTACTCAACAACATAGCCAACAAATGTCTATTAGCAGCAACTACAGATGACTTGATCCTAGATTTTCCTTTATCAAATTTTATTACATCAACTAAATTAAATTCTTTATCAAAATCTAAGACATAAGCATCTGTAATTGTTAATTGAGCACCAAGTCCAACTCGTAAAGTTTTTCTATATTGCTCTGCTAAAGCATAAATGTGACCATTTTCAGTTGTCATGAAATCATGGAAAAACAAATAATTTCTTCCACTTTCATCATTTAACTCATTAAATGTCTGTTCAAAATTATCCTGCCAACTTACTCGTTTATTAAAAGTTTTGTTTCCTTCAAAATTATACTTATTTATAAACAACCCTTTGCTGTCATCTTTAAAAACCCTTTCTTTTTCTGCCCAGTATTCACCAATAATTATGACTTCTTCATTCGATATAAAAACATTATTCCAAGCTTCAGGTATCTCTGCTTCCTGCGGATATTCTTTTTTAAAGAAGGCTTCTCCTGTTTCTGGGTCCAAAATTTTAATAAAAGCACTATACTCTCCAGATAGCAATCTCTTTTTTTTAACTTCCTGAAGGATAATCCCTTTCTCATCTACATTAAGAATTTGGAGAATTTCATGTTGTTCTTTACCAGAAGTGTAATCCCAACTCTCTCCTCCGTTTGTAGAGATATATTTAAGCTTATATCCATGTTTTTTATTCTTATACAGCATAAAAAGTAAAAAACCTTTATTTGCTATTGGGTAAAATGAGAAAGTTGGAACTGTACTCTTTGACCTATATACATAATTTTTGATTCCTTCTTCATATTCAGAAACTTTATTCAAATTACCATCTTTATCCAAGCTATAAAAAATAAACTTGAAGTCTTTACTATTATACATTACAAACATTAACTGTTGCTTATTATACTTAACTTGCATCAGGTACGAGTTCCTATCTTCAACAAACGATTTATTTATAACCTCATTTAAATTTTGATCTAAAATTTTAATTGCAAATTCTCTTTCCCTTTTATTCACTTTATCAACTTCATAGAAAAAATAATATCCATTTGCAGAATTATCGGTATCTATCATGACTCCAGAATTCACAAGTGACGCCCCCTCGGTAGTCTTTAAAATCTTTGACTGAGAATAACTGAAAAAGGTTAGAAAAAAAATGAAAAATACTATTGGTTGTTTCATGTATTATAAATTTAATCTTTATTAAAAATTTCGTGTACCGATACTAAATCTTTATTATCGTTTATTATTTTAATGTGATAACTGGTATAGTTTTTAATTAATTTCTTGAGTTCATACATATCAATATTATGAATGAATCGTCTAATCATATTCAAATAAATTTCATCCGACAAATTATTTTCATTCGGAACGTATTTCCCTATACTGTGATTTTTTTTTAATATATATAGTTTCTTCAATATTAACGCCATTTTCCCAACAAAAAAAGATTTATCGTTATCTTTTTTCTCTAAATTCACTGCCACCTTATAAATAGCCAAATCCAGGTTCCCTTGATCAAATGCAGACATCACTGATAATTTTTCAGACACCCTTTTAACTTCTTTATTACCATCTTCAATTTCTATTTTATCATTGTTTAGTAGATCAAATTCACTTGTAATCAATTTATTAATTCTGATGTTAATGTCTGGGTGTGATTTTAAAGAATCTATATCCCAAGCATTATCATCAATAAGAATATTTGAGTTGAACATAGACTCTTCTTTTATCAAGAGGTTTTTATTAAAACGATAATCATTTAAATTAAATATTGCTTCCCAATCAATCTCATACCTGAAAACAAGCTTTTCTATATTTCCAAGTTTTTTAAGTGCACTTATAGCAGCGTTCTTATCATATTTTGTTTTTGAGAAATAATCAAACCCTTTTATATCAGCTTCTATTTCAGATTCTCTGGAATGCTCGGAAAAATCAAAATTCAAATCTTTTAACAACTCCATTCTCGCAGAATTCTGACCATACCTTTTTCTTTTAATTTTACTTATTTTATACTTTAACTCTTTTGAATTAGTTTTAGATATATAATTGTCTATTTTCTTCTTAATATGTAATAAACTATGATGAGCCAGTTCATGACAAATTACGAATGCAATCTCGTCTTCTGAATCAAGTAAAGTGAATAGGCCTAGATTAATTACAAACACCCCATTTCCGTAGGCAGATGCATTAGGATATAATGATCTATCAATAAAAAAACAAAAATCATCATTTTTTAATTCTAAGTTAGCAAGACAAATCTCACGGTAAATGTTTTCAATTTTAGTAGACAAATCATCATTAAATATAAATGTGCTGTCACTTAATTGGCTTTTTAAACTTTTTAATTGTTTTTGATAAAATCCTTTTCTTTGCTTTTTGTAAGCTCCATTTATCTTACTTAATTGCTTTTTTGTTATTGTTTCCAAATAAGTTTCAATATCAAATTCGGCATCACTTTTATAAGAATACTTTAGCTCCTGAGTCCATATACTTTGGCTAATAAGTAATTTAAAAAGTAGTAAAAAAAAAGTTTGTTTCATATGCCTAAAATAAACAAACTATCTAAATACATTTACAAAATCAAATTTTAATTATGAAAGACCTTTTCGGACAAGCTTTATTAGAGTATCAAAACGGAAACCATACAGAAGATATTATTACTTCTACAAGTATTTCGGGAGAAGATACATTACCTCTTCCCTATTTATTTCGTGATTTTAAAGACATGCCTAGCTTAGAAAAAAAAGCTTTAAAACTAGCTGAAGGTTCTGTTTTAGATGTTGGTTGTGGTACGGGCAGTCACAGTTTATATTTACAAGAAAAAGGGTTAAAAGTAAAAGCGATTGACATTTCTAAAGGTGCTATTGATGTCGCAAAACAACGTGGTGTTATGAATGCTGAAGAAAAGAACATTTTAGATGAAACTGAATCTTTCGATACTATCTTACTTTTAATGAATGGTACTGGAATTTTTCAAGAGTTATCTCAAGTTTCAAAATACTTATCTCATTTAAAAAGTCTTTTAAAGGATGATGGACAAATTTTAATTGACTCTTCGGATATTAAATATATGTACGAAGATGAAGATGGTGGTCTTTGGGTAGACACCAACTCTAGTTATTATGGCGAACTTGATTATTTTTTAAGCTATAAGAGTGAAAAAGAAGTTCCGATGAAATGGCTCTATTTAGATTTTGAAACCTTAAAACTGGCTTGTGAAACTGTAGGTCTTAAATGCGAACGGGTTTGTGAAGGTGAACACTTTGATTATTTGGCTCGTTTGGTGTAATCTTGGTCTTTAACAAACACGCGCTTGGATTCTCCTTGACCAAAAACAAAGTTTTCTTTATCTAATACTAAAATTTTCTCTGAGGTCTTTCCAAAAGGATATATTAACTCGATAAAAAAGGCTTCGTTCTCTAGTTTTATATTAACAATAGTATAATTTTTGCTTTGAGGTCCTTGAGCTTTTGGAGGTAGGTTTAATTCTTTCAATACTTCTAAAAAATCTTTAGCCCCCGTATCAAAAGAAAATCTATATATGCCATTTTTTGCTTCTCCTTTCAATTTCCAATCTCCTTTAATTATTTTTTTAACATCCACAACATCTTTGCAATATTTAAGACTTTGCGAAAAACTAAATGACGATACTCCTAATATTATAATAAATACTATGTATTTAAAAACTAAACATGATAAACTATTGTAATTCTCCATCAATAAACGTGCTCAATACTTTAATATTTGGTATTTCAGATACATCAACTTTCATAATATCTTTATCTAGAATTATAAAATCGGCAAATTTCCCCGCTTCAATACTTCCTTTTTCTGCTTCTTCAAAATTAGAATAAGCTGCCCAAATGGTCATCCCTTTTAAAGTTTCTTCTCGACTTAAAGCATTTTCCATTTGATAACCTCTTTCTGGGTGGCCCTTTAAGTCTTTTCTTGCTACCGCAGCGTAAAATGTATAAAATGGACTTACATATTCCACTGGAAAATCGGTTCCTAAAGCGACTTTTCCATAGGTTTTCAATAAATCTTTATACGCATATCCTCCTTTAATACGTTCTGCTCCAACTCTATCTTCTGCCCAATACATATCACTTGTTGCATGTGTTGGTTGAATTGATGGGATGATATCATTAAACAAATTAAAATCTTCTGGTGAAATTATTTGTGCATGTTCTACACGCCACCGTCTATCGGGTTTATCTTGCAATACTTTTTTATAGGTATGCAAAACCACATGATTAGCAGAATCTCCAATAGCATGGGTATTCATTTGATATTCAGAATTTGAAATTCGTGTTGCTGTTTCTTCAAGGTCTTCAATACTATTAACCAACAACCCCAAATGCCCAGGTTTATCAGTATAGGGTTTGCGTAGCATTGCACCTCGCGAACCTAAAGCACCATCAGCATAAAATTTAAAAGATCTTATATTAAGTTTATCAGTTTTTATAATACCTTTATCTAAATAATAATCTAAATTCTTTTTGGTAGCAGACACCATCGCATAAACTCTTATATTTAAGTCGCCTGAATTCTGCAAACTATCAATAATCTCAATACTATCTATTTCCAAACCAGCATCGTCAACTGTTGTTAATCCTTGAGAAACACATAATTTTTGTGCTTCTAACAAAGCGCTTTCTATTTCTCTTCTTGATGGCTCTGGCCAGTGCTTAAGCACTAATCTTTGGGCTTTATCTATTAAAACTCCTGTTAGTTTTCCTTCTTCAATCACCACTTCACCTCCGTCAATTTCACTATCAATAGTAATATTTCCTAAATCTAAAGCTGCTTGATTAACCAATAAAGCATGTCCATCAACTCGAGTTAATGCAACAGGCGTATCTGGAAATAAACTATCTAGTAAAGTATTATTTGGAAATTCCTTAAGTTTCCAATCGTTTTGATCCCAGCCTCTACCAAAAATAAAATCCTGCTGATACTTATTTTGAAAACCTAAAACACGGTTTACCACCTCATCAAAACTCGTTGTTCCTACTAAATTGGCATTTAATTGATTTAAACCTAAACCTAAAAAATGACAATGCGCATCAATGAATCCAGGAACTATAGTCTGTCCTTTGGCATCAATGATATTATTTGTTGAGAATTTATTTTTCAGTACTTCTGAATTTCCTACTTCTATAAATTTGCCATCTTTAACAGCAAATGCTTCAGCTTTCTCAAAATTATCATTTACAGTATAAACATTGGCATTTATTACAATAGAATCTACAGGTTCTTTTGTTTTACAACATACTAGTCCCATTAATAGGATAAATGCAAAAAACTTTTTCATAATTTATCTGATTTAAATTTTATAAAATCGTCCTGAATACAAATATAGGGTAACATGAAACCTTAAAACAAATCCAAGTAACCTGCAAAAAACACCTTAAAAGCTATTTAACTTTTTCTTTAATATATTTTCTTAAAAGCTTTCTATAATATTTTCTGAGTTCATTTTTAACATCTTTCTCCTTGATGTTTTTAGAAATATTCATTGAGTTAAGAAAGACCTTTGTTCTACCCTCCTTAAAGGATATCATGGAAAACTTTACATCCCGTATAGTATCAGTATCTATTATTATTTGATCTATTTGATAAAAACCTAATTCTTTAACATAACTATCTCTATGAAAATCGTTCCCAAAAGTTGTATCGACAACAGCTTCAATTTTATAATCTCTCATCTTTTCCAGCACTTCTTCCTGATTCATTTTTACCTTAATAGTGTTTTTATAAAATTTGATATCTCCTTCAGAATGCGTAAAGCGATGCCAATACGGTGGCGAGGTTGCCATAAATATAATTATAGACGGGAATAATATAATTACTGGATGAATATTTATTTTATCTATGCGTAATTTATCTATAATAAAAATTTGCTTCAAAAAATAGTATGATAGTGGCAATATAGATAAAGCTACTAAATCGGAATAGTCTACAACTCTTGTAATTTCTATAAATGCTATTGAATTATAAACATCAATAAATCCTTGTGAAAATGGAGACTTCCAAAACACAAAAAACAAACCTGTTAAGATAACATGCCACTTCATTGTTTTTGGAAAGAAAAAAGTTAAGAAGAAAGGCAAAATCAACAATCCTATAAAATCAGAAAGCTTTCCTGTTATCCAATTTGAAAATTCCCATTTAAAATAATGATCATTTAGAAACAGTAAAATTATTCCAAAAACGACAATATAATTTAGTAGATAGTATTTTCTTTCAAACTTCTTCATTTAAAACAAAATGGATTCCCGCGCAGACGAAAATGACAAAGGATTCTGAAACAAGTTCAAGATATCATCATGAGATTCCTGCCTTCGCAGGAATTTAGAAATCAAACTTATAAGTAGCTCCAGCTAAAAACTGAATACTTTGTACTGGAAAACTTTGCCAACGTTGATACGCCTGATTATTAATATTATTAGCTTTTGCAAATACCGATAATTGGTCGTTAACATGATATCCCAAATGTGCATTCGCATCAAAATAACTATCTAAAACAATAGTTGTAGATAGAGGATCTGGAAGTAAAGAACCTTCCAAGACAAGTTCATCTTTTCGCTCACCAATATAAAATAAATTAGCACCAGCAAACCAATGTTCATTTATTTGATAATCTAAAAACAGAGACCCTTTAATATCTGGTAAATTCCAAGCCTCTACCTCATCTTCTGTTGAATAACTAAAATATTCTGCTTTTAATCCTAATTTAAAGTTTCTATTTACATCCACATTTATTTCTCCTGCAACTCCAAAAGTATCAACATCATCATACACAATTCCAAACGAGTTCCCATAATCATAGTTATTCTGAGGCGTTAGGTTTCTTATAACATTCGTTTTATAGAGTGCTTTATTTCTATCGGCCAAATAATGTCCGCTAATATTATAACTCATATTACTAGACAGCTTTCCTTTTAAACCTATATAAGCATTATATAATTGGTCTGTTGGCATTATAAATAAGGTTGGAGATACAAAGGGATTTTCGGTAGCAAAATCATAATATGAATTCTGAATTAAATCGCCTTCAATACCCCCATAGGCAATCAATACATCATTAACCAATCTGTACGTTGCTGTAACATTAGGGTAAACATAAAATTTACTTTCTCCAGATTCTTTATCATTTAAATAAAAAGCTGAAAATCCAAGATTTACAGTTAAATCGTCCTGTTTCATTTCATAAGTCGGCGAAATGCCAACTTGAAAATTCCCATAGTTGAACTCTGTGTTTGTCGTATAACTTCTATCAAATGTTCCTCCTAAATAATCAAACTTAATATCCGTAGAAATCTCTATATCATTAATTGGCACATCAATCTTTGCTTTAGCCGTAAACCTGTTTTCTCCTGAACCTTGATTATCTCCAAAACGTCTAAAAAAGAAACTTCCTGAATTAATATAGGTATCTTCAAAAGTAATATCACCTCCAAAATGAGCACTAAAAAAAGAATGTTCTACATCGATACCATTGGCACTTGCCACTGCAATTTGAGACTGAGGTACGCCATACCAATTATAAGTTTGGTGCTTAAAACCACCTTCAACATTCCATGCTAAATATCTTAATCGACTGGAATAATTCACATTGATTTTAGAGTTAGAAAAATTATCGTTGAAAGACAAATCTTCAATACCGCCTTGAGATGAGTGGTGGCTTATATAACCACCTACACTTTCATTTCTATTAATAGCATGATTTAAATATACTTCTCCTAAAATTGTCGTATAAGTACCCACCCCTAAAGTTGCATAATTATCAAATAATCTTATTGGTTTTCTTTTTTCTACAATCGCTGCTTTTCCTTTTGCCGGGGTGAATGTTGATGCCACCGGAAATGAAAAAATATTGTATTTAATGTTCTTTTTAGTTTCGGTAGTTTCATCTTCTAAAGACGGAATTTCTTTTACCTTAAATGCATCGGATATTGTTGGTGTATATGGTTTTACAACATCGATAACTCCTGTATTAATCGTATCATTTATTTTATCTTGTGAAAATGAAATTGTGGTACTTAATGAGATTACCACAATTAATATATTTTTTATGTGCTTTCGCATACTTATTAGATTTACGATTGTTGATTTATGATTGACGATTTTTTTATTAATTTTTATAGTCGCGTATTCATTAATATTTATATGAGTTTCAATAGAAACAAAACTGAATACTGCCACTGATTACTGCAAATTTTTCAATTCTCTTCCGGTTGAATGGATGAATTGGTTTTTGCTTCTTCTATTTTTATTTTTCTTAGCTCATCTTTTGCTTCGGAAACCACATCATTAAATTCGGCAAAGTTTTCAATAACACTTTCTAGAATATATGTAGCTTGAAACGCATCATCTAAAGCATAAAAATTCTTAGCCATAAGCACTAAGCCCTTTGCACTATAATATTTATAACCTGAAAAGTCTTTAGCCAGTTTTTGAACTGATTTATTAGATGATTTATGCTTGCCTTCTTTATTTTTAAAATAAGCGTTATAATACAAGGCCTCTGCTGCTGTTTCTCCTGTAGCTACTTTTTCTACTTTAGCATAAGCAATTTTAGCTTTATCTTCATCACCTGTTTTTATGGCTGAACGCGCTATAATAATATGAGCATCACTTTTTATTTTATTATCAATTTTTGAGTTTTTCAATACTTTTTCTGCATAGGAAACAGCTTCATCATAATTTTCTAATTGATAATGTGCTTTCATTAAATTAGACTGTGCAAATATGACGTTTTGTGGAAAATCAGCTTCTTCTTCAAGTCTTAATAATAACGGCATGGCTTTATTCCAATTTTTGGCTTCTAAAAAGTGCTGAGACAAACGAGATAGTGCTTCTTCTGTATACTCATTCCGCGATACTTCTACAATATATTTATAATGAGGCGCTGCATTGGCTGTTAAATCCTTTTTGTAATATAACTGGGCCACATAAAAATGTGCTTGTAAGGCATGTAAACCATTAGGAAACTCATTTAAATATCCATTAAATTGTTTAATCGCCTTATCTGTATTACTATCTAAGTATTGTTTTTCGGCTGCTTCGTATGTTGCATTATCTAAATCTGTATCTGTAACCTCAACATAATCCAAAGTTCGAACCCAAGCCGCATAATCATCAACACGCCCTAAATCTATATAAATTAATTTGGCAGTCGCTACAGATTGAACCGCTTCTGGTGTACCTGGGTAATCACCTGCTACTTTTTTAAATTTAGCTAAAGCACGTTCGTTTTCACTCCCATTGTAATAAACCAACCCTTGACGAAGCAAAGACCTTGGTACAAACGAACTCATTCTATATTCTGAATTTAAACGGTTGTAAATCGCCATTGCTTTATCCGTTTCATTAGCTTTAACATACGAATTACCAAGTTCGTACATAGCATCATCTCGCAATTTTGACTTGGGATATTCTGAAATAAACTGCTCCAGTTCTTTAATTTTTTTTGAAGTTTGTCCACTATAACCAGTACTAATTGCTTTTTGAAAAAATGGATAATCAGAATCTATTTCATTTATCTTAATGGCATTGTTATAGGCATTAATGGCACTTTTATATTGACTAGAAACGAAATGCCCATCTCCTAATCTTAAGTAAGCATCATTCAATCTTACTTTGTCTTCTTTTTTATTAGAAATGAATTGACCGAAATAGGTCGTCGACTGGTCATAGTTTTTCAGTTTAAAATAAGTATAAGCTAAATTATAATCTATATTTTCAATTTCTGGTGTTGATGAAGATGATGATTCTTGTTGAAATTGTTTAAAGCCAACCAAAGCATCATCATAATTAGTTAAATTATAATCGGCTTCTGCTTTCCAAAATGTTGCGCGAGCAGTATATTTAGGATCTCTTGGTTCCTTTAGGGACTGATCAAAAAGCGATTCTGCTTCTAAATAATTATTCTCATTATAAAGTTCTAAACCTCTATAAAATGCTACTTTTTGGTATGCCACTTTATTTTCGAAACTCTTTTTTCCTTCTAATAATTTAAGTGCTTCTTTATAGTTTTTTGATGTAATATAAGAATCGATTAAGAGTGTCTCAATTTCTTCCCTATAGCTTGTATCTGGGTATTTATCTAAATAACCTGCTAAAACCTGAGGAGCTGATTGATACGGGTTTCCGATCTCGTAACTAATCTTAGCATAATTTAACCACGCATCTTCTTGAATTTTTAAATCAAAATTCATTTGAGAAGCATACCTAAAAGCGTTTAATGCTTCTTGTTTTTTATCCAGGTTAATATAACTTTCTCCTAAATGATAATAGGCATTCTGGGCAATAGAATTATTCCCGCCAACTATTTTATTAAACTCAGAAATGGCGTTTTCATAATCTTTTTGCTTGTAGTATGCATATCCTAACTGGTAAAAATCTGTATTGTTCCATTTACCTCTTTTTCCTTTATACGCGGTTAAATAAGGAATGGCTTTCGCATACTTTTCTAAATTAAAATAACTCTCCCCTATTATTTTTGATAATTCTGACACTTCACTCTCATCACTATTGTCTAATCTATCTTTAGCAAGCGTTATCGCTTTTTCAAAATTACCTAGTTTAAAATTTAAGTCTGCCTGATAATATGATAGCTTTTCTTTGTAACGTTCTTGATCGCTTACTTGATCAAAATACTCGTTAGCTTGATCATAATCATCTCCCTCATAAGCCATAAAACCAATATAGTATTTGGCTTGCGATCCAAATTCCTGAGAATCTTCTACACGCGTTAAATATTTTTTTGCTTCTTTATATTGTTTGGTTGAAAATGCTGAATAGCCATTATTGAAATTGTATTTTTCCTTCTCTTTTCTCCCTAAAGCATCTTCATCAACTTTATCATACCACTTTCTCGCGTGGGCATATTTAGAATTCTCGAAGTAATAATCTGCTACATCAACAAAAGCTGTATTTCGCTTTGTACTCGTTGGATAATCTTTCACAAAATCTTCTACCAACTGATCAGCATTTTGTTGATTTAAACGGACTGCAGAATTAGCAATATAGTATTCACAATCGGACTGCAGAATTTCTTCCTTAGCTGTTTTCTTTACATTAGCAAATAAAGATTGAGCAGCAAGGTACTGCTGGTTGTTGTAAAGAGATAATGCTTTTTGATAATCAACTAAATTGCTAGTATATGCGGCCGATTGTTGTGCTATAATGTGTAAACTAAAACTAATAGCCACCAAGAGGGAAACAATGTTCTTTTTAGTCATTAACGATTCGTTTTTTAATTTATGATCAAAGATAAATAAAGGATTTTGTTTTTTAATTTAAAGATGAAAAAACAAAATCTTTTATTTTAGATTCCCATTTTTTAACGGGAAAGACAAATTCAATGGAAATCTTGGTGCCAAGACATCAATAAATTATTTTCTATTGAATATGAAACTTATAACGTAATAATCGTGCCATAATTATAAACCGAGTTATTAAATGTTAAATTTTCACTTTAAAACTAAGGGAAGTTAATCTTTCCTCTTTAAGTTTCAAGTTTAAAGTAATACATTTACGACACCTCTAATTAACAATAAACGTATATAAAATAAATTGCCTTTATATAGGGTTTTCTTTTTAAAATGTTAAAAAAAACCGTCTTTTACCTTAATAATTATACTTTTTTCATATTAGTAATATGCTTGATTTCTATAAGGTTAATTTTTATTGTTTTATATGGTAATGTAACCATAATGCCCGATAGTGAAAAATATATTTTATTGGGTGAAATCATTTCCGAACTAAATTTTGAAAACTATTCGGGTGGTAGAACGCCTGGTTTTTCTTTTTTAATAGCTATTAGTAATCAAAACCTTAATATCACTATCGCTATACAAATAATACTTGGTATTTTAGGCTCTTTATTGTTTTATGACTTTGTTAAGTTGAGATTAACATCTAAAATAGTCGCATTTTGGAATACTCTTTTTATAAATGGCTTTGTTCACTTTATTTTGTATGAATTTGCTATATTAACCGAATCGCTTACTATCTTTTTAATGACCTTGGCTTTCTGGTATCTTGAAAAGTTTAAACTTTTAACACTTAGAGCTTCTTTAAAACATTATTTTGTCTTGTCTTTAATATTAAGTTGGTTGTTTTTTACACGACCCGTTTATTTATTTATCCCTATTGGTCTGTTTATTTTCGTGCTCTCAAAATGCATTATTCTAAAACAAAATACAGGTTTAAATTTTATTAAAATTTTTATCATTGCAATCATTCCTTTAGCCAGCTTTTACTGTATAGGCTCGATCAACAAAAGAAACTCTGGATACTTTACGAGTACAACATATTCCGGACTTTATCTTTCACAAATTGCAACTTCTTTTATTGAAAAAGCTCCTGACGAGGATAAAATAATACGGGACATTATCATTAAACACCGAGACTCTATCAAGCCCTCAAATTCAGATAATAGAGCCATGTCCGTTTGGTTTGCTCAAGAAGAACTTAAGGAAAGTACAAAACTAAGCGAGCAAGACTTAAACTATGAATTAGGACGAATTTCTAAGAATTTATTTCTTAAATACCCCCATTTATATCTATCTCGGGTATTTAAATCTTTGATATCGTTTTGGGGGTATAAAGGTTCATTAATGTTAGATCATAATACATTTAATAATATATATTTTAAATATTTAATCTTAATAATATGGAAAATTCAACGTTACTTACTTGTTGTAATTCATATTCTATTTTTATTTTTTTCATTTAAAAAGCTAAAATGGTTTTTTAAAGACAAACCCAATAATTACGATTTTGATTTATTTTTAATTTGCATTGTGTATTCTGGAGCTATTTCTCAAGCACTTTTAGTTTATGGACCAAATAGTCGATTTGCCTTTCCTTTTTTACCATTAATTGCTTACTTTGTACTTTCAAATTTAAGATCCTTAGAAATAAAAAAATAATTTATGTTAAAACCTATTCTACAATTAAAAGACGCTTCTATTTTTCAAGGGGATAGTCTTGTTCTTTCAAACGTTAATGTTGAAATTAACAAAGGAGATTTTGTATACTTAATAGGAAAAACAGGTACAGGTAAAAGTAGTTTTATGAAAACGCTCTATGGTGATTTACCTTTAACTAAAGGTGAAGGCCATATTGTAGATTATGATTTAAAAGACCTTAAAGAAAAAGATATTCCTTTTTTAAGACGCAAATTAGGCGTTGTTTTTCAAGACTTTAAATTACTAACCGATAGAACTATTAATGACAATTTATTATTTGTTTTAAAAGCTACCGGTTGGAAAGACAAAACAGAAATGGATACGAGAGTTGAAGAAGTTTTAGCAAAAGTAGATATGAAAACAAAAGGGTTTAAATATCCTCATGAATTATCTGGTGGTGAACAGCAGCGTGTTGCCATTGCCAGGGCTTTACTTAACAATCCTGAGCTTATACTTGCTGATGAGCCCACAGGAAATCTAGACCCTCAAACTAGTGTGGAGGTCATGGAAGTACTGCAAGACATTAATAAAAATGGTAATACCATTTTAATGGCGACTCACGATTATGCTTTATTACTTAAGTACCCAAGTAAAACACTTAAATGTGATGAGAATGCGGTTTATGAGGTGGTACAGCGGAAAAATTAATTATGCTTTCAATATTAATACCCGTATATAATTATGATATTACTAATCTTATTTATGAGATTCATGAACAAGCGACTCTTGCTAAAATTGAATTTGAAATAATTTGCTTAGATGATAAGTCGAATGAAGATATTTTAAAAGCCAACTTAGTAGTTAATGAGCTTGATAATGTTTTATATAAAACATCAGAGAGAAATAATGGTATAGCAATAACTAGACAGCATTTGTGTGATTCTGCAAAATATGATTGGATTTTACTTATAGATGCTGATACAGAATTAAAAGATAAGACATTTATTCCTAATTATTTAGATGTCATAAATTCGGGTTTCAATGTTATTTTTGGAGGCATAAGCTATAAAAACAATAAACCAGATAAAAAAAGCTTACTTCGCTGGAAATACGGTAAACAGTTTGAGGAAGTTACTGCAAAGAAACGTAATAGAAGACCCTACAAAAGAACTTCGGCGGCCAACATATTAATCAAAAAAAAATTATACCAACGTTTTAGTTTAGATTCTATCGGAAACTCATATGGGATGGATATTTTTTTTGGCCCCCAGCTAAAACTAAATAATATTCCTGTATTGCATATAAATAATGGTGTTTATCATTTAGGACTTGAAAAAAGTGCTACTTATATAAAAAAGACACAACGAGCTGTTGAAACACTTTTAAACTTACATTACCAAAAAAAAATAAAATTACACGAAAATGGTTTATTAAAGAGTTTTCTTTTTTTTAAAAAGATAAAACTTAATTTTATTTTTTCATTGTGGTATAAGCTGTTTAAAAATTTAATGACACTAAATCTACTAAGTTCAAATCCTTCAACTAAAACGCTTCAGGCTTACAAAATATCTTATATGTGCTTTTTTGATTTATCTAATAGTACAGATTGAAATAATTCATGCCATATTTTCATAATTTTAGTTAGTTCATAAGCTTTCATACTTTCTTTCGCGGATTTTGAAACTCTTCCCATCTCATTTTCATTTTCGATTAGCATATTCACTTTATTTGCATAGTCTTCAAAATTATCCTTTTGAATCAAAAAACCATTCTTTCCATCATGAATATAACTTTTAGGGCCTAAAGTATTTTCAAAAGCAATCACAGGTAATCCACAAGCCATAGCTTCAGTTACAGCTAATCCAAAAGGTTCATACCTAGATGTGTTAAGTAGTATGGATGCTCTTAAATAAACACTTTTTATATTTTTTACGGGCTTAAGGAATTGCACTTTTGATAAAACATTTAGCTTTTGAGCAAGTTTTATTAAATCATCATGATTACCTTC
The DNA here is from genome assembly GCF_030540825.1 of Flavivirga spongiicola. Classification (NCBI taxonomy): domain Bacteria; kingdom Pseudomonadati; phylum Bacteroidota; class Flavobacteriia; order Flavobacteriales; family Flavobacteriaceae; genus Flavivirga; species Flavivirga spongiicola. Next base: position 3,601,265 of record NZ_JAUOEO010000001.1, on the reverse strand, counting down.
TCCATATATGTTTAAAATCCAATCCGGATGCTTCTTAGAAACTAAACGCCATATTTTAATTAATTTATCGTAGCCCTTTTGATATGAAAATCTTCCAACTGCTATAACCTCCTTGTTTTCTAATGAATGCTTCTTATCAGGTATTTCGAATCCTATAGGGTTTGGAATAACCTTAAAATTCTTGGCTCTTTTATTCCTATTCGGATATTGATATACTATTATCCATTTATACCTACTTATCCCTAAATAAAAAATGAAAAACGACAACTTAAGCTTTAAATTATCTTTTATAGTGGGTGCCTTGGCATTCTTGCTATTATGATTTTCATAAATCAGTGGTATTCTATTTTTTAATAAGAAAGGTAATAGAGCACCTTTTAATCCATTATCACAATTAATAATAATATCCGGATTAATTTTTTCTATTTTTTTATTAAGCTTAGTTCTATAACTAAATAAGTTTTGCGCTTTTTGATTTTTTCTATCGAGGGCATGGATTTGAATCTTTTCATCAAAAGAGAAAAATAAATTATTGGTATCTCCATGGGTATTTATTATATGAATTTCATAAGGATATACTTCTACCAAATAGTTTAATTTTACGGAAAGTACTCTTGCTACACCACCAGAAGTATTTAAATTAGTTGCGATATACAGTAGTCTTAGCACGTTTTATCAATATTCATTAATTCTAACCATTGTTTTCCTATTCGTTCCAATGAAAATCTTTCAACACTAGATAAAGCTTGAGATTTACATCTTTTATACAATTCATTATCGGAAATAAACAAATTCATAGAATTTGTTAAGCTATCGATATTTTGATCTTCAACCAATAATCCATTTTCTTTATCAATAATAATTTCATTTGGTCCCGTTTTACAGTTAAAGGATACAGCAGGTGTTCCGCAAGCCAATGCTTCTAACATAACCATAGGCATCCCTTCATGCGAGCTTGATAAGACAAAAAACTTTGCTCTTTTTATATACTTATATGGGTTATTTTTGAAGCCTAAAAAATGAACTAAGTTAGCGACTCCGTTTTGTTGAGCTATATTTATTAATGCCTCTTTTTTAGATCCTTCTCCAAGAATAACTAAAGCGATATTTTTATTGGGAAGTATCGATTTAGAGTAAGCATATATAAGCTTATCAAATTGCTTAACATCTGTATCATACTGTCCTACACCAATTATATACTCAAAATCTAAAGAAATTTCCGTAGATGCTTTTTCTTTTACTTCCTGAATATTTATTGGGTTATAAATAGTTATGACATTTTCCAAACCGTGCTTTTTTTCAATCATTCTCTGCATGTCTTGTGTTATGGAGACCACTTTAAATGAATTTGCATACATCCATTTTGTTAAAAATGTCTGGTCCGGCATATAGCTGTCCAATTTAGCACTATGCACTGTAAAAATAGTTTTAGCTTTATACACAAATCTAGCAACTAATAATTCTTGAATAGGCTTGATTCGAAATCTAAAATCAATTATAAAATCAAAATTATGTTCATTCAAATACTTTCTTAGAGCTACTAAACGCTTAATTTTATTAAAAACGCCATTCGATTTGTTTTTTAACTTTCCTAAGTTTGCAACCGTTCCGGAATAAGGGTAAGCAATATCATCAATCACTATAATATGATGAACATCTAAACCTTTTTTATGAAAAAAAACAGATAAAATAGCAGCAACACGTTCGGCCCCTCCTCTATTTAACCTATACCCTACTAAAGCTATCTTTTTTTTATTCAATTATACTTTCTTATAAGAACTATCAAAAATAGCTGTTTATTTTTATTAACTTAAAATATTTTTTTCTAAATATAAAAATTACATTTATGCCCATATAATATCATCTTGTATATGATCCTTTTATCTGTTCACTTAATAACTTTTAATAATGAAAAGCATATTGAAGAAACGCTACAATCTATCTTAAAACAAAAAGTCAGTTTTGATTATGAAATTATTATTGGGGATGATTGCTCTACAGATAAAACTTTAAACATTATTAATCGATACAAATCAAATTATCCACATCTTTTCAATATAAAGCGTAACGAAGCACAACTTGGTATTTTAAAAAACTTTAAAACAACACTTGATAGATGTAAAGGACAATTTGTTTTTGATATTGCAGGTGACGATGTATTAAAACATGAGGATGCTCTTCAAAAAATGGTAGACACCCTGAAAAAGAACTCTAAACTTGGCTTTGTTGATGCTGGATATGACAGGTTAAATGATAAGAATAAACGTATTACTCCTTTTATAAACAAAAAACTAATTAACGTATCTAAAAATGAATATAAAGAAGCTATTTTATTAGGGCAAATAGTACCCATAAGTCATTGTTACAATAAAAAACTTCTTTATAAACATGTGAGTTTTGAATCTTATATAGACATGAACTTAACTATTGATGACTACCCTATACTTGTAGATATGATTATGCATACCGACTTTCAACGAATCAATGAAGCCTTAGTAACTTATAGAGTTCATGATGATTCGTATTCACATAAAAAGACTTTCGAAAGTCACTTTTTTCTAAACAATCAAATGAAGATTTTATTTGATTACTTCTCAAAAAAATATAATTATTCAGAAAATATTATAAAAAAATTTCATATCAATTCTTATAAAGAGCTTCTATTTTTTGCAGGCTATTTTGAAAAAAAAGAACTTGGGAAAGAGGTATTCAAAAAGTTAAAATCAAAAAGTGTTAAAGATTATGTACACTATTACGCTAGTCAAAATTCATTTTTCAGAAGGCTAATTTCAATTTTATAAATACATTATTTATTATAATCAACAAATTCTTTAAAATCTCGAATATAATCTTCTTCTTTATAAATATCTGAGGCCACGACTAAACAGACTGCACCTGATGAAAAGTTTTCAAGTTCCCTCCAAATACCAGGTGTAATTAACAACCCTTTGGTAGGACTATTAAGTATTACTCTTTTTGTTTTCTCTCTATCTTTTAAAACCACTTCAAAACTTCCACTCAATGCAATAACAAATTGACTTAATTCCTTATGTGCATGCCCCCCCCTGTATGATCCACTAGGTATATCAAAAAGATAATATACTCGTTTAATCTTAAAAGGAACAATATCTTTTTCTATTACTGCAAGGTTTCCTCTGGGGTCTTTAATCTTAGGAATAATTAAAACTTTTATATTATCTACACATGCTTTTGTCATCTAAAAACAATTTTCAATTTATTAATTCCTATTCATAACTCTAAATTTTGGATATCTCATCTTGGATAGTAAATATAAAATTTATATTATCATTGCTCAAACTATTATTGTAAATTCACCTCGTACCAATTTAATTCTGAAACTATTTATTTAACCTAGCCTATATATAATTATATAAACTTCAAAAATATTTTATTATTAATGAACCATTTTTGTCCAAACTTATTTATTCCTGGAGCTGCTAAATCTGGCACATCTACATTACATAGTCTGCTAGATCTGCACCCCGATATATGCATGTCTAAACAAAAAGAGCCGGTTTATTGGGATAGCCCAGAATTTAACAATTTTAATTTGAAGAAAAAAAAATGGTATTCAAATCAATTTTACAATAAAAAAGCTATTTTTTTTGGAGAATCCACTACATCATATATGTTTTTCCCTAACTATATAATTAATCTTAAAGCACATTATAAAGCTCCTCCTAAATTCATTTTTATATTAAGAAACCCTATAGACAGATGTTACTCACATTATTGGTGGATTGTTGGATTAGGTTTAGAAAAGCGAAAATTAGCACAGGCTATCGATCAAGATTTAAGCCGTACCCTTAAACCTTATAATTATTTTCCAGATTATTATTATCACTTTAGCTTATACGGGAAATGGTTAATTCCTTTTTTTGAGAATTTTGATAAAAAAAACATTAAAATTATCACTTTAGAAAATTTAAAGCATAGACGTCTTGAAACACTTAACGAATGTTTCATGTTTTTAGGACTGAAAGAATTAGATGAAATTCCAAAAATTATTCTGAATAAGACATCTAAACTAAAATACCCAAGGTTATATCATTTTAACTTGAAAATATTAAAGGGTAAATTCACTAACATTATTAAATTTTTTATTCCCAATCAAATTAAAGACAAACTTAAAAGCTTAGAGTTTTTAAAAAATAAGAAGCCTTTTAATTATCCAAAAATATCAAAAGAAGAAAGATTAACACTTCAATTACTTTTTCAGGAAGATGTTAAAGCTCTTAAAAAGCTTACTGGATTAAACTTTGAAGAATGGACTGACTTTAAAAACTAAGGTAATGAATCTTTATAAGACTTCTATTTTTTCAGGAATTAGTACTATAATATCTTTAGTTACTAGATTAATAACTAATAAAATTATTGCCGTTTATTTAGGGACTAATGGCCTATTTTTGCTAGGGCAGCTTAAAGATTTTTTAAGAATAGCTCAAGAAATTAGTATTTTAGGTATAAGCAACGGTATAGTAAAATATACGGCCAATCATAAAAATAATGAAACTTTATTAAAAGAATTTTTAAGTACCGGGTTTAAAACACATGTATACTTTTCCGTCTTAGTGCTATTTTTAACTATCATTTTCAATAAAAGTTTATCATATTATTTATTTAATGATTATCAATATTCAACATTCTTAATTATAACAGCATTTTCAGTAGCTAGTATTTCTATTCATACTTTTTTAATGTCTGTATTAAATGGTTTAGGAAACATTAAATTATATGTTGCAATCAATATCATTGCAACGCTAAGTTCTGCAGTTATCTTAATTATTTTAACTCTAAATTTTAAACTATTAGGTGCTTTTTATGCAGTTACAATTAGTCAATTCCTAACTTTTTTTATATCATTATTATTAATTATCATTATAAAACCATTCAACTTTAAATTAATTACACACTCTTTTGAAAAAGAAAAATTCAAAAAATTATCACGGTTTTCCGTTATGTCTATCGTTGGTACTACAAGTTTAATTTCTGCCACTTTATTTGTACGTCATTTTTTATCGATAGAAATAGATGAAAATCATGCCGGAGCTTGGGAAGGTATGTGGCGAATTTCGGCAGTTTATCTCTTGTTTTTCACTACTACTTTCAGTTTTTATTTATTGCCTACTTTTTCAAACCTAAATGGTAAAGCACTAAAAAAAGAAGTGTTTAAAATTTGGCTTTCTATCTTACCAATACTATTAGTATCAGCATTTGTAATTTTTTTGGTAAAAGATTGGCTTATTATTCTGTTGTTTAGCAAAAAATTCTTGTTAATTAATTCTTTAATTATTTTTCAATTATTAGGAGACACCATAAAAATTAATTGTTGGGTATTAGGAAATATTTTAATTTCCAAAGCTAGAACTAAGACGTTTATATTTTTTCAGATAGAATGGGCTTTAATTTTTAGTATACTCACCTATATTTTAGTGAAATATTATGGGTTTAGCGGTGTAGCCATAGCATATTTTCTAGCTTACCTAATTCATTTTATTTTATTAAACTTATTCTTTAAAAACTTATTATGGAAAAAGACAAACTTGTCTACCTTTTAACCCTTAAAACAATTAATCAAATGAGCAATTTCCATAACTTGTTTTTTAACCATGGTAGAGTATAGAGGTAAACTTAAAACTTCATTATGAATTTGATCTGTAATTGGCATCTTTAAATCTACCCATTCTTTATAAGCTGGTTGTCTGTGTACAGCTATTGGGTAATGAATCAACGTTTCCACGCCATTTTCATATAAATAATTTTTGAGCTGATCTCTTTTTTTACTTCTAATAACAAAAAGATGAAAAACATGCTGATTTATATTCTCTATAAATGGTAGTATAACATGGTCTGAATTGATATTGCCAAGGTAACATTTAGCAATGTCTCTTCTTTTATCATTATCTGAATCTAAATATTTTAACTTTATTCTTAAAAAAGTAGCTTGTAACTCATCTAACCTACAATTATACCCTTTTAAATCATTTTTATAAGTAGATATTCTCCCATAATTTCTTAATTTAAAAATAGCATCGGCCAGCTCTTCATTATTAGTTGTTATAGCTCCGGCATCTCCTAAAGCTCCCAGATTTTTTGTTGGATAGAAACTAAATGCTGCCACATTGGAAAGATTTCCTGCTAAACGACCATCCGAACATACAGCTCCATGTGCTTGTGCAGCATCTTCAACCAATAATAAATTATACTGTTTAGAAATATTTTCCAGCCTTGTAACATCATATAAATGTCCATATAAATGTACTCCCAAAATGGCTTTTGTTTTAGAGTTAATAGAAGCTTCTATTTTTGTAATATCTATATTATATGTTTTAGGACATGGTTCTATCAAAACAGGTTTTAAACCAGTATTACTAATTGCCAAAACAGACGCTATATATGTATTTGCAGGAACAAGAACCTCGTCTCCAATTGATAATAGTCCTATTACTTTATATGCCTCAAAAATTAATTGAAGGGCATCAAGACCACTACTTACACCAATACAATATTTTGTACCGCAATATGAAGAAAATTCATTTTCAAATAAAGAAACCTGTTCTCCTAAAATATAATGTCCTGAATTCAAAAAACCTTCAAAAGCCTTTTTTAATTCGATTTCATAATCCTTATTGACCAACTTTAAATCTAGAAATTTGATCATATCAATATTTCTTTTAGCAGTGTATAATTAGCTACATCTATTTGATAAAAATCGTGAATCACTGATGAAGCTCCAAAACTTTGTTTCCATTGCAACAAACCTTCATTAATATTCATACCTTGATTTTCATTTGACATTCCAAAATCAAAATAGTCTTTATCTTTATATACGTTAGAAATTAGTTGATTTATTAGATAATCTAAAGCTCCTTTGTTGTTATTTCTTGTTGACATATATTGAGCATGAGCTACACATTTGGTCTCAAAAACAGTGCATCCAGCCAGTAACTCATCCTTATAATATACATTATATTGTTTAATGTTATTTGGAAACATTTCACGCAATTTCATAATCTCAGATAGTGTATGAACAGGTTTCACACCATGCTTTTCCTTTAAATTAGGGGTTAAAATTTCGTTCCAAAAAGAAGTCATATCTCCATTTAACACAAAATTCAATCCTGAGTTCATTGCTAATTTTAATTGCCGTTTACGTAAACTTGAAAACTCTAATTTATTCGCTAATGGTATCGTCATAGAAACATCTTTTCTAAATAACTTCGCTTTTAAAATGAATAGAAAATATTCCATCTCGTCAGATGGCCTAAGATTATAAATTTTAGGTATTTGTTTAAAAACAAATACATTGATATTGTTATTGGAAAGGAATTTTAAAAGCGCATGAACACCTTCTAAAACATTTTGAAAAGCAATCTTATTTGGCAACACTAAACTTCCATAACTTAATCCTTGATGAGAATATAAAACTTGACCTTCTATGTTAGCAGGAAGAATAAGCATTAATTTTTTATTGCTATATACCATTAACGAATAGTCTTCAAATCTATCCTGATGATATTCTATAAAATTCCTATGAAATAAAAAAGTGGCATTTTTTGCGTTCAATACAAAAGCATTCCATTCCTTATAGTGCAAAGAAGAATATTTAACTACCTTATAATTTCTCATTTGAATCCATTTTTTCAAGTGATAAATTTATTTGAAAAGTTATAAAAAGTAATTGTACACCTATACGTTCTTCTCTGTCTCAACTCTAAAAAGAGAGCTCCCAAATATCAGCAAAATAATACCATAATACATAACATAACTTACAAAATGCGCAACGACTGCACCTTTAACACCATCAAATAAATCTATAAAATAAATACTGGTAGTGTACAAAGTTATTATTAAAAAAGCTTCAGTTAAAATATAGTGCCAAAACATTTTTTTTGCTAAAAACTGGTAAGCAATAACAATAGACAAAATTTTAACAAAATCCCCTAATAGTTGCCATAAAAACAAGTCTTCAACAGGTTCAAACTCACTAGAAAAGATGGTAGAGACTATGTATGGTTTCAATAAATATACAATAAACAAACCAATAGCTAAAATAGGTATGACGGTTTTGTAAAAGCTAAACACCTCCTTTTTAAATTCTTTAGCATCATCAATCTCTGAAAATCGAGGTAAAATATATAATGCTACTAGTGAACTAACCAGCATTAAATAATACTTAGATATTCTTGTCATAGCTTCCCAAAAACCCGCATCTTTATAACCAATATTGTCTATAATATAGGATCTAATAGCAATAGCAACTAAAGGTAGAAAAACAGCTGTAAAAAGAGCCATTAATGAGTAAGAGCTCATTTTTTTTATAATCCCATAATCTATCCTATCAACTCTTATAAGCGGTGTTAAACTACGTCTGTTAATGATACCAACCAAAGTGATTAAAAATATTAGAGCCTCGGCAATAACTACTGACACTAAAGCGCCATCAATGTTTTTTTGATAAATTAAAAGTAAAGCGACAGAAACACTTAGTATCTGTCCAATTATATTAATAATAATTAGTATTTTATACTTGGAAAAACCATTCATTATAGAAAATGAAAACATGTTTAAAGCATAAAAAGGGAGTGCTATAGCAAATATTTGAATGACATAAGTATAGTTATTATAATCAGGGAAAATGAGATCGTTTATTAGTCCTGCATTAAAATAACAGAAAAGCGACACTAAAATAGTAGACACAAAAGCCACATAAAATATGGTCGATATCACTTTACTAAGAGCTATAACATCGTCTTTAAAGTCTGAAATATATTTTACTGCACCATTATAAAAACCAAGTATAGCAACCGTTTGGAAAGAGCTAACAAAATTTTGTAAATTTCCAATTAGTGCTAGCCCTCCAGGGCCAATAAAAACAGCGATAGCTTTTGAAGTTAATAATCCTGCTATTATTCGTGTTAATACTGAAGCTGTTTGCAACGAAGTAACCTTAACTAAAACCTTACTATTTATATAATCAATTAATTTTTTCAATTAAGCATGAGTTTTTTACTAAAATAAAAATTACTTTAAATTGAGTACATGAACTGTAAACGTCAAAAAAAACATATTATTCTATATGTTTTTAGAAAGGATCAAATATACAAAATCATTTAACTTTTCTGTCTTAGATGCTTGATAATGTAAGAAATTATACGTTACTGTAAAACTAATAAGTCTACAGCTTTTTCTTTTGCAATAAATAATATAAATTAATACAAAGTATAGCTGTATTTGTTATTATAATTGGCATTGAAAAAGGATCTAACAAAATGCCATAAAACACAAATAGTAAACATCCAAAGGAGTTTACTATTCGTAATTTATTAACCGATTTCATTAAGAATGAAATTAAAACAGTCGCCATAGCAACATATCCAACCCATTCAACACTAGAAATTCCAAAGAATTCCATCTTATATCGTTTTATTTCGTTTACGTTCTACTTCTGTTAAATAGACTTTACGCAATCTTAAATGGTTTGGTGTCACCTCAACGTATTCATCCTTTTGAATATATTCTAAAGCCTCTTCTAATGAAAACTTAATTGCAGGTACAATTTTAGCTTTATCATCTGCTCCAGAAGAACGCACATTACTAAGTTTTTTCGTTTTTGTTACGTTTACCGTCATATCATCACCACGAGAATTTTCTCCAATAACCTGACCCTCGTAAATATCTTCACCTGGGTCAACAAAAAATTTACCTCTATCCTGTAGTTTATCAATAGAATACGGAATAGCTTGTCCTTTTTCCATAGATACCAAAGAACCATTTTGACGCTCTGGAATCCCCCCCTTTAATGGTTGATATTCTTTAAAACGGTGTGCCATAATCGCTTCACCAGCAGTAGCTGTTAACAATTGGTTTCTTAAGCCTATGATACCTCTGGAAGGTACTATAAATTCACAAACCATACGATCTCCTTTTGCTTCCATACTAAGCATTTCACCTTTTCTTAAAGAAACCATTTCAATAGCTTTTCCAGAAACTTCTTCTGGTAAATCAATAGTCATCTCTTCTACTGGTTCACATTTTACACCATCAACTTCTTTTATGATTACTTGTGGTTGACCAATTTGTAATTCGTAACCTTCACGACGCATCGTTTCTATTAAAACCGATAAGTGTAATACACCACGACCAAATACCATAAATTTATCTGCACTATCAGTTTCTTCAACACGTAATGCTAAATTCTTTTCAAGCTCTTTTGTTAAACGATCTTTTATATGACGAGATGTAACATATTTTCCATCTTTACCAAAGAAAGGCGAATCGTTAATAGTAAACAACATGCTCATGGTTGGCTCATCAATAGCAATGGTTTTTAAACCTTCAGGTGTTTCCCAATCTGCAACCGTATCGCCAATCTCAAAACCTTCTAACCCAACAATAGCACAAATATCTCCTGCCTGTACTTCTTCTACCTTTTTACGCCCCAAACCTTCAAAAGTATGTAGCTCTTTTATTTTAGACTTAACAATACTTCCATCACGTTTTACTAAAGATATATTTTGTCCAACTTTTAATTCACCACGAGTTAAACGACCTATAGCAATTCTTCCTGTAAAAGATGAAAAATCTAAAGATGTGATTAACATTTGAGTGCTACCTTCTTCAATTTTTGGTTCAGGAATATGATTTATAACCATATCCAATAATGGCTCTATATTTTCAGTCTCATTTTGCCAATCATCACTCATCCAGTTGTTCTTTGCAGAACCATAAACTGTAGGAAAATCTAATTGCCATTCTTCTGCTCCCAATTCAAACATCAAGTCAAAAACTTTTTCATGTACCTCATCAGGCGTACAATTTTCTTTATCAACTTTATTCACAACCACACAAGGCTTTAAACCTAAATCAATGGCTTTTTGTAATACAAAACGTGTTTGTGGCATGGGGCCTTCAAAAGCATCAACTAATAGTAAAACGCCATCAGCCATATTTAATACACGCTCTACTTCACCTCCAAAATCGGCGTGACCAGGTGTATCAATAATATTAATCTTTGTGTCTTTATAAATTACAGAAACGTTTTTAGAAGTAATTGTAATACCTCTTTCTCGCTCCAAATCATTATTATCAAGAATTAAATCACCTGTATTTTCATTCTCACGAAATAACTGACAGTGGTACATAATCTTATCAACCAAAGTAGTTTTACCATGATCTACGTGAGCAATAATTGCAATGTTTTTAATATTAGCCATAATGGTCTCTATATTTTAAGCGTGCAAAGGTAATTATAAATAACGGATAAACTATGTAATAATATTTTTTTAGATATTCCTTCTTTGTAAAATACAAAAAAGCAGTCTTACCCACTATACCTTTCTCGTTTTTAACAAATTAAAAACAGGGAATAGTACTGTTATAATTGCTAATACAAACACTTAAAAATGTTTTTATTTCAATTTAAAAGATATGCTCGTTAATTCAGCATTAATAGTATCTTTGCATCATATTTTTTTGAAATAAAAGCTTATGACTCTTCAAAGTATACCTAAAATAAAACATACTAATTCAAACAATTTTTTCTTGCTTTGTGGTCCATGTGCTATCGAAGGAGAAGATATGGCACTTCGTATTGCCGAAAAAGTAGTTACTATTACCAATAAATTGGAAATCCCTTATGTTTTTAAAGGCAGTTTTAAAAAGGCAAACCGTAGTAGAATTGACAGTTTTACAGGAATTGGCGATGAGAAAGCTTTAAAAATTTTAAAGAAGGTTTCAGATACTTTTGATGTTCCAACGGTTACAGATATTCATGAGATTTCAGATGCTACATTAGCGGCACAGTATGTTGATGTGTTACAAATCCCTGCGTTTTTAGTACGTCAAACAGATTTGGTAGTTGCTGCAGCAAAAACTGGTAAAGTTGTCAACTTAAAAAAAGGACAATTTATGAGTCCTGAAGCCATGAAGCATGCCGTACAAAAAGTTAAGGACTCTGGTAGTGATAAAGCATGGATAACAGACAGAGGCACGATGTTTGGATATCAAGACATGATAGTAGATTTTCGTGGCATTCCAACAATGCGCCAATACGCTCCAACCGTTTTAGATGTAACACATTCGTTGCAACAACCTAATCAAAATGCTGGTGTAACAGGTGGCAGACCAGATATGATTGAAACTGTAGCCAGAGCTGGTGTTGTTAATAACGTAGATGGTTTATTTATTGAAACCCATTTCGATCCTGCTAATGCAAAAAGCGATGGTGCCAATATGTTACATTTAGATAATTTAGAAAAATTACTTACCAATTTAGTTGCTATAAGAAAAACAGTCAATGGATTATAAATTCGAAACTATTAATCGATAAACCAAGCCTTTTTGCTTTTACTTAGTAAGTTTGAAGCTTCATGCAATAACTCAATAAAATTTTCGTGATCTAAATCTTCGATGGTTCTTAGCTGAATAGAACGTACTTGTTTACGTTTATTGTCGTTCTTTAAAATAGAAAACTGTTTTTCTAATAAAACACCTTGTACAAAAGCAACATCAACGTAATCTTTACCTTTTAAAATATTTAGATAAATCATAGGCTTTTTTCCAATATTATAAAACGGGATTTTATAACTATATCTCTCCTCTACTTCGGGTAGTGTATTTAGGATAACACTTCTAACATAAAGCATGATGGATTGATAAGGTTCCTTTTGATCAAAAAAATACTCGTCTACAGGTTTCAATATTCAAACAGATTTATATTACAAAATTCAAACTTAACAAAAATTTATGATGCTCGATTGAAAATAATTTATTTACTTTGTGTTTCAAAGTACTTTTATATGGATTCAAAAGATTATTTAAAAGACATAAGTGAGATTAAAGATTTAATGAATAAATCTTCTCGTTTTATATCGCTTAGTGGCTTATCGGGAATATTAGCAGGTATATATGCGCTTATTGGAGCCGCAGTAGCATACTGGTTAGTAATAGAATACAGTAACGGCACCTTAATACTTGATGGTAAAATATTTAATTTGGTCATGCTGGACTTGTTCTTAATTGCTTTTTTTAGTGTGGTTACAGGAATCATTTTAACTACAAGAAAAGCAAAAAAAAATGGTGCCAATATATGGGATACATCATCGAAGCGCTTAGTAATAAATTTTTTGGTTCCATTAATTGCTGGGGGTATTTATATATTGATTATACTAGGTAGACAAAAATATGGTCAAACCGGTGCTTTAATGCTTTTGTTTTATGGATTAGCCTTAGTAAATGCTTCAAAATATAGTATTGGAGATATTCGTTATTTAGGTTTTATACAAATTATTTTAGGTTTAATTTGTGCATGGTTTCCAGGGTATGGGTTTTGGCTTTGGGTCTTAGGCTTTGGCGTCATGCATATTATTTATGGGACTTGGATGCATTTTAAGTATGATGTTAAAAAGTAAACAGTATATCAGTCACAGTTTTCAGTAACTTATAATTTTAAAAAATAATAGTTGACTATAATATTAGTTTTATATAAACGCATCAACAAATAAACATTTAGTTTGAGTATAATAACCAACATAAATAAAGTATTTGATCATAGAATTAGATTAGGCATTATGTCTATTTTAATGGTAAATGAATATGCTGATTTTAATATGTTGAAAGAATTGCTTGGGGCTACTGACGGTAATTTAGCAAGTCATACAAAAGCGCTAGAAAAAGCCGAGTATATAAAAGTTGAAAAGCAGTTTATTGGCAGAAAACCAAATACACGATACAGCACTACTAAATTAGGAGAAGCTGAATTTAAAAAACACATTAACGCACTCGAAAAGTTAATTAATAAACAATAATTTCCCTCGAAGGAGGGAATGAAAAAATAAAAAATTTTATTTTTTTACTTTGAAAAACAAAGTACTTTTAATATGAATTTAAGAAAAAAACTTATAGAATGGCTATTTGAAAAATCTAAAGAGATTTACACGAATCTTTTCAAGAATGACAAACCATGGGGTATATATAAAGAACAACTTCTAACCTATCCTGATGATTCTTTCGGAAAAAATCTTGGGTTATTTCTGCACAAAAACAACTTCGAATTAATTTCTAAAGTTGAAAGACATGATGCTTATCACACTTTAACTGGCTATGGGACTAAAGTTGAAGACGAAATTGCGTTACAATATCTATGCTTTGGAAATGGTAAAAGAAGCCTTTATCTCTATGGATCGATTATTCTGGGTACAATAATTTTACCTGACTATTACAAATATTACCATAAATCATACTGTATTGGAAAAAAAGCTAATTCATTTCATCATTTTGATTACAAAGAATTATTAATGATTTCAATACATGATTTTAGGCAAATTATATTCTCAAAATCACAAATTAACACACTTATAAAAGTTTAAAATGGACATATATAAAGTTTCTTCCAAGATTGCATTGGTATCATTTAGTATTGGAACTATTCTATTCGTATTGCAAGTATTTATTAAAGGTATAAATGCCGTGACAATGATCGGCTATTATTATGTTGGATTAGCTATAATAATCAATTCTTTAGTATTTATTATGCTATTATCCTTATTGTTCATAAATAAAAACAAAAGAGAGACCATACAATCAATAGGTATTATACTTTTTAATATTCCTATTGCATTTTTATACTACTCAATAGTAATTCATAAATTAATATAAAATGAAAAACATCCCTTTAATAATCGGAGCTTTATTGTTTAGCACACTTTTTTACCAACATGCTATAGGTTTAAACCTAAGTTTATTTTCTCTGCTAACAATTATTATACTTATAATTTATAATAAAGATACATTTAAGAAAAAAAACACTATTGTATTTAGTCTTGTACTTGTAATAACTGCTATCACGACATTTTTTTATAGATCGAACTTATCAATAATTGCATACGTTGTTGCTTTTTTAACACTAATAGGGAATGTCTCTGAACAAAATTCATCTATTTATATAAATTGGCTCAATGGGTTTTACTCATCAATAGCGGCGTTCTTTAATCGTAATTTTAACACTATTGAGAAAGATGAAAAAGTGGTACCTAAACAAAAAACTGATTACCTGCATTTGCTTAAAATAATTGGTATTCCTTTAACTGTGGTTATCATTTTTATAAGCTTATATAAAAATGGGAACCCTGTCTTTAGTGAATTAATTTCTAAAATTGATTTTAGCTTTATTAATATTCAGTGGTTGTTAGTTGCTGTTCTTGGCTATTATTTATTAAGTAATATTTCTAAACCAGTACGAATTGACCTAGCAACTACTTATGATTTAAATACTGGAAACTTATTAGATATAAAAGGAGAAATAAAAATAGAACGTCTCAAAAAAGAAAATCAATTGGGGTTTATTCTAATCGCACTTCTAAATATACTCATCACATTCTTTCTCATCACCGATGTTACTTATTTAATTTCGACCAATGATTTAAGAGCTTCTGCCTTTTCAAATCAGGTTCATAATGGTATTAATACCTTAATTGCTTCCATCATTATAGCAATAATAATTATACTATACTTTTTCAGAGGAAACTTAAACTTCTACAAAGACAATAAAAACCTCAAATATGTTACTTATACCTGGATAATACTTAATATCATTTTAATAATAAACATTGCAATAAAGGATTGCCAATACATCTATTATTTTGGCTTTACATATAAACGAATAGGTGTTTTAATTTACTTATTACTTACAGTAATAGGCTTACTTACCACTTCAATTAAAATAAAACAAATAAAAAACTTCTGGTACTTATTCAGAGTAAACACATTAACTGCTTTTACAATTTTAATCATATCAAGCTCTATTAATTGGGATAACTACATGACACATTACAACCTTAATCATGCTCAATTTATGGATTTTAATTACCTGTTAGACTTATCTAATAACAACACCTTACTTCTTAAGAACTATGCAGATCAAAATAACTTAAATGAGGAAAAGAAATCTTTAATTGAAAAAAAATACAATGCCTACCTAATTGAATTGGAAAATAAAAAATGGCAGGAAATACAATATGATAATTTAAGATTAAATAAAGACTAATGAATACGCCATCTGTCATTTTAAAATCAACCATTTTGGCTACTTGTATATTTTGGATCATTCTAATTTCGGAAAACTTTCAAAATGATATGATACCTTTTGTTTTTCTGTCTATAATTCCAATTTCAATTTGTTGTACTGTCACCATCCTATTTACAATTATGCCTTTCTTTTTGCTTAAAAAAGATGGATCAAGTAATAAAAGTGTTTTTAAAAAGTATTTTCCATTTTATGCTATAGTAAGTTTTAGTTTATGCTGTTATGGAGTAATTGAATTAACATTTGCTATAAGCTTTTTCATTTCAGCATTCTTTACAACAATGCAATCATGGATTTGGTTAGCAAAAGACAATCAACAACGAAATAATTAATATGACATATTTAAAAAAATTCATACTCATAATAACGCTATTAATTATTTATATAATAATTATAAATGTTTGGATAGTATACCAAGCTAAAAATTCCACTTATGATAATATGTCACTTATTCCAAAAAACAGAGTAGGTCTTGTTCTAGGCGCCAGTAAATTTACTTTAAACGGAAACATAAATCTATACTACAAATACCGATTAGAAGCCGCATATCAGCTCTATAAATCAGGAAAAATAGAATTTATTTTAATAAGTGGTGATAACGGAAGAAAAAGTTATGATGAACCCACCGATTTTAAAAATGATTTAGTAAAAATGGGAGTTCCTGAAAATAAAATATTCTTGGATTATGCTGGATTCAGGACACTAGATTCGATAGTAAGAGCTAAAGAAATATTTGGGTTAAATTCTATAACAGTTGTGTCTCAAAAGTTTCATAATGAGCGTGCTATTTACCTATCCAAAAGCTTTAAAATTAATGTTATTGGATATAATGCTCAAGATATAAATGGACGCTATGGTATAAAAACTAAATTAAGAGAATATCTAGCTAGAGCAAAAGCATCAATCGATATTCTTTTCAATGTAAAGCCTAAATTTTTAGGTAAAAAAATAGAAATAAAATGAAACTACAACTCAACAAAAAGTATTTAATAATTGCATTAATCATATTTGCAATTGAAGTTTTAATAGCCATCTATTTAAAATACGGTTTTATACGTCACACCTTTGGTGATTATTTAGTTGTTATACTACTTTATTGCTTTATTAAAAGCTTTATCAAAACTCCCTCTATTATTGTCGCGATTCCTGTTTTAATATTTTCTTATATCATAGAATTATTACAATTAATAAACATATTAGATAGGTTAAATCTAAATAATAACAACTTATTGAAACTTATTTTTGGTAACACATTTCAAATTTCTGACTTAGTAGCTTATACTTTAGGAGTTCTTACTGTTTTAATTACTGAATATAGTATTACTCAATTTAGTCTTAAAAAAACAAATAACATATGAACTCTATGAAAACAATTATATTCGATCGATTTAAGATCTTTTCTTTATTAAGCGTTTCTATTACCTTAAGTATAGTATTACTTATGGTTAGAATGAAACTAACACATTCCTTTTTCTACTTGTTTTTAATCTGGAATTTATTTTTAGCAGTCATTCCCTTTGCCATTACAACCTATTTAGTAAGTACCCCAAAGCTTAATAAAATAGGTTTTGCAATATGGTGTAGTGTATGGCTGCTTTTTTTACCCAATGCGCCTTATATTATTACTGATTTACTGCATTTAAAAATAGGTTCAAATCATTTATTATGGCTGGATGTGCTTGTTGTTATCTCTTTTGCATTAAACGGATTATTAATGTTTTCGTTATCCCTACTAGATATGGAAACATTATTAAATCAATATTTGAAAAGAAAAACAACAAACTTTATTATGATTTTCATTCTTTTTCTTAGTGGATTTGGTGTTTATTTAGGTCGGTTTTTACGCTATAATTCTTGGGAAATTCTTCAACATCCTTCGGATTTGTTTAACGATATTTTCAATATCATTATACAACCAAATCAACATTTAGAAGCTTGGTTGTTCACTTTTATATTTGGTCTTTTTTTAAGTATTGGGTTTTGGGTATTTAAAGTATTATATACCCTTAAAAACTCATAAAATGATTACTATGCTCGATTTTTTTCTTGAATATTTCTAACAATTTTTGTTGCCATATTTCTTGAAATAAAGCGAGGTATCGTAGATAAAAATTTATTAAATGCACCTGGAATGGCAACTGTTTTCCCCTTTATCATAGCATTATAACCATACAATGCAACATCAGTTGGACAAGCCATATTAAAGCTAATTTTATTTTCCGAACAATCGTTAGAAACGGTTTCTTGAAATAATGTTTTAGTTGGTCCCGGACACAAAGCTGTAACAGTAACTCCAGTACCTTTCAACTCATTAGCAATAGCCTCCGAAAAAGATAAAATATAAGATTTAGAAGCATAATACATCGACATCAACGGTCCTGGCTGAAATGCAGCTAAAGATGAAATATTTAAAATTTTACCAGATTTTCTGGCTATCATTGTAGGCAAAATAAGTTTTGTTAAATGCGTAGTTGTTAAAACATGAAGATGAAGCATATCAGACTCGCGTTTCCAATCTGTGTTTGCAAATGTGCCGAATAACCCAAAACCTGCATTATTTACTAATACATCTATTATGGGCAAGTGTTTAACTTCATTATAAATATCTTGGGCGGCATCTGGTTTACTTAAATCTTTAACCAATAAATTGACCTTACTTTTAAACTTTTTATTAAAAAGCTGCTTTACTTCTTTTAATTTAGGTGCATCAATATCAACTAAAACAAGATTATAACCATCTTTTATTAGTAAAAACGCTAATTCATATCCTAGTCCCGAAGCAGCTCCTGTTACTAACGCTGTTTTAGTCATCATATCATTTTAGTAATTGAAGTGGTTTAAACTACTTCATTCAAAATTACTCCTTACCATCCACATAATCTTGTAAATAAAAGAAACGCTCTGTTAGCTTTCCGTTTTTTGTTATTCTGGCACGTTCTAAAACACCATCTGCATCGTTATTAAAAAACGCTGGAATAACATGTTGAAGAAATTGTTCACCAAAACCTTCGCTCGCATCTTTTGGAAGTTCGCATGGTAAATTATCGACTGCCATAACTGTAATTGCACCTTTAGCATTAAATGCAACCTCTTTTTCAGATTGCGGGTCGTAACCATAAAATGGTTCCGAAATGGTTGACGCTCTTAATGTAGAAGCCACAGGACCGTCTACATCACAGCTAATATCTGCCACTAAATTTATATTAAAATTTGGTGATTTAGCATCGTCTCTCGTAAATAAATAAGGAGCTCCTGTACCATAAAAATGTCCAGCTATAAAAAAATCTGTTTCTTTAGCATAGGGCATAAAATTACTTTCATAACCTGTTGCATCTTTATAAAAAGCTTCTGTATTACCAACTTTGCCATCTTTACGCTTACTATATTCCATGACATCTACTAAACAGTAAACGGGTTCGGTAAATTTAGCCGTTAAATACAAGGCATCACTAACTTGTTTTATTTTTAAATGATCTAGAATTTCTTTAGCTCCGCGTGCTACCTTTCCTGTACCAGAGAGTAATATTTTAATATTCGGTAATTGTATTTTATCTAACGCTGCTTTAGCTGCATTTAAATCTGCAAGGCTTTCTACTTTCGGCAAATCAAACAATCCATCTCTTAAGCCTAATGCCCTAAATCCGTTATATGCACCTACCAATCCTGCATAATAACCAAAGCCTATTAAACGAAATTCATTACTACCTATGATGGTTTCATGGTCGTACAGTTCGATATTTTTTTCTAAAATGGCTTTTAAGAGTTTTCTATTATAAGGTTGTTTTTTTATAGTATGCGAAAAGAAAAAGTATTTTTTATTTGGAATTAAATTTTCAATTGGCACTTCCTTTACACCAATCATCACATCACAATCGTCTATATTATTTACAGTTTCAAACCCTTCCTTCTTATATTGCTCATCAGAAAACACACGAATATCACTAGATTCTACTTTAAAAGTTGCTTCTGGAAATTCTTTTTGTGCTTCGGCTAACTTTAATGGAGAAAATACCACACGCCTATCTGGTGGGGTTTTGCGTTCTTTTATAATTGCAAACTGGATATTCATTTGTTTGATCGTTTAAGTGTTCTATAAATGCTAACAACAACTATAGCAAACTGTTGTCTAAATACTGGAATAATTTTTGCACGAAAATAAGAGGATTTGTATGGTTATACAAACTTTTTGATACCTTTGCTGTCCGCGTTAAGGGTTAAAACTTGTTATGAATGACTATGCTTAACCTAAAACGATTGGGTAATACCCAAATTATCGTTGATGAATTCCTGAAACAAGTTCAGGATTAATTCAATAACGGTACGCTAAGCGTACCTATTTCATTAAGGGGTCGACTGGTTTTGACAGCGAGATTAATTGAACGGTAAGCACGTCGTGTAATGACATTGAAACACGTTAAAGGCTAGATCAAATTTTAAACGGCGAGAATAACTACGCTTTAGCTGCATAATCCGAATTATAGTAGGATTAGCCTAGGTACACAAGGTGTACAAGCTTTATGTCTCCGGAAAGCCTTTGTTAACGGCGTTCCATTTTGAGGCATCGTAAATGTTAACATAGATTAGGTAGCGCTTTGATGCCTTTTTGAAACTAAAAAAGATAAGTTATAAGTGGGTTGTCTTTAACTAGCTTATAATCGAAAAACCAAGAAAAGAATAAACGTGTAGAAAGCTCTTTGATTACTTGTTTGGACGAGAGTTCGATTCTCTCCGACTCCACAAATATTTTATTAAAACGCCTTATTTGCATATTATTAGCAGATACGGCGTTTTTATTTTCCCCACATTTTCCCCACGTTTAGAAAAATAATCTAATTTATAGTTATACTTGATCATCTTTCAAAAGACTATCAAGAGTATTATTATTGGCTATATGAATTTGCCATGAGTAATAATTAAAAATAGATATAGCAATTCCGTACTATACAACCCTATTCACACTTTCAGTTATCTGTTTATCTTGATCATCATAAAAAGTGTTATTCCATAATTGTATTCTACTTTCGGATCATGCCTAAATGTTGTGTTTAAGCAAAAATTCTGGGGTCATGCTCAAAAGTTTCTAGGGCACCTAGACATACACCAATTAATACAACCTCACCTCTGAACCTCATTAATAATGGACTACCACACATTCCTTGAGGAAATGGCGAATCTAAAATATAAGACGATGAAATGAACCAGTAATAACCAAACATTAGAATCCAACTTTTTCCTTTAGTCAGAATGGTATCCTTTTAGATTGAAATACTGGCACACCTTTAATCTAAAACAAACAAAATCAGATATTTACAGAATTATTATTTGTTCCAAAAAAGTATTTATTGTATTATTACCATACAAACATATTAAATACTATTAAAACCCTACTTATGAAAGCCTTGATTAACCTTCTTGTTCCATTCTTTTTAACAATTGCTATAGCTTTAAACGCCCAAGATGTAAAATTAAAAAAGAAAGTAGTTTACTATAATAATATTGCCTCTTGTAAAATGGAAGGTACCGCAAGCACCAATAAAGGAGTTGATTTGATTTTTACAGATATGAACGGAAAAGAAATGTTTAATTTGAAATATGTAGAATTGGATACAAAAATTCCAATACTACCCGTATTTAACTGGCAAGAAATAAAATTTAAGGGTTCAGGAAAAATCATAAAACTTCCAGTAAAAATGACCTCTTTTAATAAGAAAAAGGTTTTTAAGGAATTGGTAACAAGAACCTCACCCCAGTTTTTTGACGCTGGTCAACCTGCTGTAGTCCGAGAATCCCTGTTGATAGAAAATGATTCCACCACAACGAAAATTGAGGAACAGGCTTTAAGAATTGAAAATAGTAAAGCTGGTATTTTGGAGGTGTTAAAAGGAGAGAACCGTGTGCCGAGAAATGTGAAAGCGCCAATACTGATGAAACGTACTGATTTTAATCCAACCACACTTCCTAGTGGTCTTTTAAAAATTTATAAAATAGTAGACAAACAATCAATTACTCAGGATGGTGTGGTCATTGGATCGATTACAAAAGAAAAAGATATAAAATTTCCCAATTCTGCAGACAGACGATATATTGTTTACAAAAAAGTAACAAAACCCATTGAGATTAATGGGGAGAAAACTACAGATATTATTGCTGCTATCTTAGAAGTCCGTGTTGGTAGTGAAAATCCAGGTCGGAGCATTTATGTTATAAAAGACGACAAAAAATTGGGTATAAATGGAGCCAACCAAGTAGTGATCATCAATTATGAAGCTCCGTACCAAAACTTGGTGGAATATTTGGTAAAACTAGGGTACCTTTAGTCATTGGATAATTTTGAATCTGGTTAGAACCGGTCATTCGACTATCATTATTGTTAGTCGAATGACAAGGTTCTGTCGCATATAAGTTGGCAAAAAGCTAAACATATATCTATACCTTAAAAAAACATGTTGAAAGATCATTGTTTTTCCAAATCAATCATATTAAATGTTGTTTACTTGAAATTAAGATTTAGTCTCATTTATCGAGATATTGAAGAACTCTTAGCCATAAGAGGAATTAAAGTTAATCATGCGACCATTCAACGTTGGGTATTTAAGTTTACACCACTTGTAGGATTGCAGTTCAGAAAAACAAAAAAATTGGTTGGAAAAGGTAGAGAATGGATGAGACCTATATCAAAGTAAAAGGTGTCTGGCGATATTTATACAGAACTGTTGATAAAGAAGGTAATACGGTAGACTTCCTTTTAACAAAAGAAGACAACGCATATCGGCTCATAAATTCTTAATCAAAGCTATTACAAATAATGGCAAGCCAGAACTTATAAATATTGCTAAGAGTGGTGCTAATAGATCAGCAATAAAACTAATTAACAGGAGAAATTAAACAATAGCATATATTATCAAATAAAAAGGGGCTAATTCGGAGTCACTTATTTTTAGTTCTCAACTGCCCCGAATGGCTTGAAGTCGATCAATTTTAAAAGACTCTTTGTCTTTTTTGTTTTAAACTTCTGCTAATTTTTAAAAGCCCAGCAAGGAATCGAAGCTATCGTTAGACATTTTACTTTTTTAGGCTGTCGTCATTACACAAAAATTTTAAATTTTAAACCAATATTGGCATTCAATTTGTACTAAGGTTTGAAACTGTAGAGCTATTTCTTTATTATTTTAATGTTTTTAAAAGCATTATTTGCATTAACATTTACAAAATAAATCCCAGTTTTTAAAGGGCCTACATCTAATTTATAAGTAGTAGCGTTAAAAACCTCTGTGTTGAGAATGGTCTTTCCAAAAATATCAATAACATTAATTTTTTGTATTCCAAAGTTTGAACGTATTGTTAAAACACCTTTCACAGGATTAGGAAATGCAAAAAGCTGAATCGAGGTTGAAACATCCTCGGTAGATAAAGCTCCCGGCGATGTCCATTCAATATCGTCAAAATAATAAATATTATTTCCCGCTCCTACGTAAGGGTCAAAAAATAAAACAACCTTTTGTAATGAATTTGAGTTGGCTGCTTCAGAGCTATAATCATATATAAATTCTTGCCAAATACCTATTTGACTAGCAGCACTTCCTCTGGAGGCACTATTTGCATTAGTAGTATCTTCAAGCTTAGAAAGGACTTCAATGGCTCTTGTTGGACTATATATTTTAATTTTTAATTGATTATTTACTGACAAATCAATTGGCGCTCCGTAATCAATAACAAGGGCATCCCATTGATTCCCAGCATCATCTGTATATTCGCCTATGTTAGCGCTCGTGTTGATCCCGCCACTAAGGGTATTTGCTATACTGTTGTAAGATCCAGTAACAGTACGAATTGGTATGCATTCAAGATTTAAAACAATAGGATCTACACAGTCTTGTGAAAATACTGAGGTTGAAATGATTCCGATAAAAAGTAATAGTTTTTTCATAATTAATAATTTAAAAAATTAATCATTTGACTGTTAAGTTTTACAATTTGAGGTATAGTGATCTCTCTAGATAAGACTCTATTTTGAAGTATTTTTTTTGAATATTTTTTTTCTAAATTAGAATGGCATTATTTTAATTCGTGGTATTTAAAAACTCTTAGTCCATACAAAAGTAGCCTCCGTAAAATACCATTTACACCTAGGCAGCTTGAGAATTAGACAACTCTAATATTTTTTTAAAAGCCTGTACCATAGGACCTGTCAAGGCATTAGCAAACTCCATAACGCAAATAATGAGATCACTAAAATAAAAGGGAGCAAAACCTATTTTGATACAACTGGTATTTTTTTAGTCTTTCCATATTTCTATTCTAAAGAAAGAAGAACTAGATATTCTCATTCTAGCTCTTCTTAAAAACTAGTTCAAAACATTCGGAAATGAACGAACACTACTAAAACAACTCTAAAACTTTATTAATAATACAATGCATACATAATGATACAACTAGCTACTAAAAGCATAGAAAGCACTCTGAAGTTTTTATACCACACCACTCCTTTTAATGCCTTAGTTTCTTCTCTCCATATATCTATGGTCCATGAATTCTCTTTTACTTTTTCGTCACTTGGAGGCGCGGACAGGTAACTTGTCACAATATTCACAGCAATGCTTAAAATCATGATAATGGGAGCCATAATAAGAAAGTGCATGCCAGGATCAAAGCCAGCACCATATTTGACAATCATCATTCCTGCCGCCATAACCAAGCCAGACATGAGTCCCATAAAAGCACCTTGGGAATTGCATCTTTTCCAAAAAAGTCCTAAAAAGAAGGTCCCTACTATTGGCGGTGCTATATAAGACACTATTTCCTGATAATAAGATACCAGAGAATCAAATTTGGCTATAAACGGTGCCCAAGCAATAGCAACTATTAACATGACAATCGCAGTTATACGTCCAACCCAAACTAATTTTTTACTGTCGGCTTTAGGATTTATTTTAGAGTAAAAATCCATAGTAAATAAAGTGGATACCGAACTAAGTGTTGCACTCAATGTAGACGTTAAAGCAGATACCATAGCTGCTAGTATTATACCTATTAATCCTACTGGTAAAAGCCTTGTGATCAATCGTGGGTAGACTTCATCTGTATTAATATTAAAGTTCTCTTTTAAGTCTAAACCTGTTATCATTTCTGTTGGAAGGTTTTCTACCCCAAACAAGCTTATTCCTCTTCCTATTAAACCTGGAATAATAAAAATGAATAGTGTTAAAAGGTATAGGAATCCAACTAAAAGTACTCCTTTTCGACCATGGTCTATTGACTTTGCCGATAAGACACGCTGTACCATCACTTGGTTATTACCCCAAAAATAAAATCCTAATATGGGTATCCCTATAATCATTCCTAACCATGGTACTGTTGGGTCGTCTAAAGGTCTGGTAAGTTTTAACCAGACACCTTCACCAAATCGATCATGGAACTCACTCCACCCTCCTATTTCATTAAAAGCATATATGGACAGAATGCACGAACCAATTATAAGTATGATGGCTTGAATCATGTCTGCATTGATTGCAGATGCTAACCCGCCAATAATAGTATAACTACCAGCTACCAATGCCATAATAACAATAATTGTAAACAAATCTGCCTCCGGGAAAATCAACTTCACTATTAAGGCTCCTGTATATAATGTAGCTGAAGCGTCAAGAAACACATTTCCAATAATGGTTATGAATGAGAAGTATGTTCTGGATCTACCATCAAATCGCCGTTCCAAAAATTCCGGAATGGTAAATATTTTTGATTTGATATAAAATGGAAGAAAAAACATACCAAAGAATACCATAACTAAAATGGATACTATATTGTAATTAAAAACGGCAATGCCGCTAATAAAACCTTCTCCTGAATGCCCCATTAAGGTAGAACTGGAAACACTGGCAGCAAATAAAGATAGGCCCACTATTGGCCATTTCATATTACGTCCCGCTAAAAAATAGGAGTCAGAATCTTTACTTTTACCATGTTTTAGTGCCCACCAGATTATAAGCGCGAAATAACACAGCAAAATAACAATATCTGTGATGCTTAAATTAATTGAATTCATGTTTCTTAATTAGTTAAACTTGTTATTTATACTGCTTACTTAAGTTTATTAATGGTTAAATGACGTTAGTAAAACAAAGCTATTTGCTGGTACTTCTATTTTTTTTGGTATCGTTATAAAAAAACCAATATCCTCTTCTACAGGTACGGGAAAATCATTTTCATCTACAGGCCTTAACATATCTGAGTAGATATACTTTTTAAACTTCATTCGCTTTTCTGAACCTTCAATAACGTATTCAATTTTTTGATTGGTTGTTGAATTATTAATAATAGCTATTGAAATATGGTCATCTTTTAGACCTGTCACTATGCGTAACCCTTCAACCTTGACTTCATCTGTTTTTATAATTTTCGTACCTTCAGGAAAATATCTGCTCATAAGCGACCATGGGTAAAACCATGGACGGATGTTTTCATCATCAGGGTTGTTACAAATCTCTGTTCCCAGAATATTCCACATACCCCATCGCTTCAATTTTGTCTTCTCACCCTTATCACCAACGGTGTGCATCGCATCATCCAAATCCCAAACAATGATACCGTCAATACCAACATTTAAGCTTTGAATTAAGGCATCGACTACATCGATACCATAAAAGAAATCATACACAAACATATTGGAATCGTCTTCACCAGCATAAGGATCTGCCTTTCCAAGTGCTTTATTCTTCTCACCAAGATCACCTTTATATTTTAAGCCTAATTCGCCTAGGATAAAAGGAAATCCAAATTGGTCTGCCTCCTTAACTAGAGGTCTATATAGATTTGAAAACTCGCCAGAACGCACAATTTTTCCTGAAGGGTATGAGTGAATATCATAACAAGTAAGAATATCATTAAGCTGTTCTGTTGATTCATAAAGCCAAGCTTCTCCATTTAAATACTTTGATTTTGGGTTTTCATAACCCTGTACTGTATCTGGACCGGCCACTTGTATTTTACCCCAAAGGCCATTTTCTTTTAAAGATTCGGTAAGCATTAATACGCCACGCTTCCATTGATCCCAATCTCCATCAGTTGATGCCCAATACCCGTCTGGCTCATTTACTAGATTATAATATTTTAGGCAGGTATATTTTTTATCAATGATAAGATGTTTTAAATATTTAGTAATCATATTAATCCATCTAGGATCATCAGCCTTGTGAATCTCTCCTTCGACTCCCCATAATCCAGGTGCTCCCCACTCTCCAAAAACTACCGTTATATTATTATTCTCACAATAATCCAGCACTTTATATAGCGATTTCACTTCTTGTGTGTTAAAATCAATTATTGGCGTTCCCTCTTCTTCTACACCTACAAAGTACCTCCAACTAGCCTGATCCATGACACGAATAATATTTGGTTTCATATAATCCAACCTTTCGAATACTTTATTCCATTTTTTCGGTGTCATTAAGTGTCCCCATTCTGCGTTATCTGAATCTGCGTGTGGATATGCAGACCATTGCACGCCTGCACCTATAATACTTTCTGAAATGACTGTATTAGGATGACTAGCAATACTTATGTATTTTTCTGATGTACAACTATTGACAAAGAAAATAAGTACGCTTAATGAGAAAGTTATTTTTTTCATTTTATGTTTGTTTCTTTAAAAATTCAAGTAATTCCGTTATTGAACAGGTTGCTAGACCAACATATTTATCAGCACCTCCATAGTATATATACAGGGTATCGTCTACAATTACATTTCCTGTTGGAAAAACACAACCCTTGTAATACCCTTCAATTTCATAATCATGTTCCGGCTCCATAATCCAGTCTTGCGCGCGGGCAATCACTTTAGTTGGGTCTTCTAAATCAAGTAAAGCTACTCCAACACGATAATATCCTAATCCTCCTTTTTCAACACCGTGATATATAATTAACCAACCGTCCTTTGTTTTTAACGGTGGGGTGCTTCCTCCAATTTTTTCTTCCCAGCTATTGTCTCTTCCAGATAGCAGGAGTTGGCTTCCTCCATTCCAAACCATCATATCCTCTGAGAAGTTAATCCAAATAGACGGATGTTTGCATCCATACTCAGGGCCAATCCATTCTTTAGGACGATGTAACATCACAAATTTTCCGTTTATTTTTTCTGGAAAAAGAATCACATCTCTATCATCCAAATTACTCTGAGTAATTCGTCCAAGCCTTCTCCATGTTTTAAAATCTTTTGTTACGGCCAGTCCCGAATTTGCTATATTATTTCTAAATACTGCTGGTGAATCTTGTCCTGTTTCTGGCAGAACAATTTCGTCATGTCCAAATTTCCAATACTGCCCTGGAGGGCTTGGTCTATAGGCATAAGTTACAAAAAACTCATCTCCAAATTTGACAATTCTTGGATCTTCTACGCCTCCCATATCGGGACCATTAATACTTGGCCCAAATACCGGTTCGTTTAATTCGCGCTTAAAGTTTATACCATCTGTACTTGTTGCTAAACCAAAACGAATATAATGTTCTTCATCATCACCGGCAGCTCGATATATCATATAAAACTTTCCGTCTTCATACCAAACTCCTGGATTGCAAACAACAATATTCTCCCAATGATTTTTTGGGTTTGGTTTTAAAACAGGATTCTTTATATGTTTAGTTAATTTCATGTATTTATTTTTAAAATTATTTTTTGTTGTAGGTATTCCAAACACTCATAGCCGAAAACTTAGCCACTACAGTATCATCTTCATTTCCGTAAGGAATAAATTCAATCTCTTTAGTTTCATTTGGCATCATATCAAAAAAATTGTCGCTGAATCGTCCGTTTAGATTTTCAGATAAAACACCCACATTTTTTGCGAAATGTTTTGTGGTTATGGAAATATAATGGCGGTCATTTTCCTTTTTCCAGGACATTTTTAATTCTGGTTCTTCTAGATTTAAATCTTTAGTTGGGACAAAACAGTAGGTGTCTTCAAAAATAATTGCTCCAGCTTCTTGTATTTTAATACCTATAACCAGATTCTTAGGATTGCTATCTATGTTTTGCGATGCTAAAAAATCTGTAATTGATTGAGGTTCTATAATACTTTTTGAACGATCTGATCGTACAACAACTGTATTATTAATTTCTGACAGCATCTGACCTTCTAAATTTTTAACAGCTATAGTTACCGCCATTTCATCAGAAGACAAACGGTCTGAAACAAGATGTAAACTAAAATTATCTCCTTGTTGTAAAGGAACCGCAATGACATCTTTATTTGCTTTCTTAACAAAATACTGTAAGGCTTTCCAGTTTCCGAAATAGTCTATGGATGACCACGACATGGTTGGCCATACATCATTCATTTGCCAATATATAGTCCCCATGTTCATAGGTTTCGATTTACGATGAAAATTGATTGCTTTTTTAATCCCTTCGGCTTGATTCAATTGGCTCAAATACACAAAGCTTTTAAAATCTTTAGGACGTTTGAAATAAAAGTCCATAACTTCTTGCATCCGTTGGTTTCCAGGAAATGATCGTTGCCGATGATTCATTAATAAGGAATTGAATGCCATATCCTCTTGATCAGCAATTTTTTGTAATGTTTTTATTTCAGGGAAAGATTGAAACCCATATTCACTCATAAACCGTCCTGTATTTTCATAAAATGTTTCGAAAGGAATATTGCCAAACCAAACCCCCCAATAATGGCGATCGCCTGATTTATTATTTTGAATATAGCGCACTCCAGACTTCCCAGGTCGCGCACTGGGTGATGAAGCCCAAAAATGTCTTGAGGCATCATATTTCTCTACAACTTTGGGTAGTATCTCATAAAATATCTTTTCGTAATCATTGTAAATTGATATAGAATCTTCGCTAGAGTACTTATATTTCTCCGACCATTTCCATGGTTCCCAGCCTTCTTCAATTTCATTGTTTCCACACCACATGGCAATACTTGGATGATTTCTAAGGCGCTTCACATTGTAAATAGCTTCTTTTTCTATATTATTTAAAAAATCTTTTGTGCCGGGATAATGCATACAGGCAAACATAAAATCTTGCCAAATCATAATACCATTTTTATCACAAAGTCTATAGAATTCATCATTCTCATAGATAGCTCCTCCCCATACCCGAAGCAAATTCATGTTCGCTTCTTTAGCAGATTCTACCAGCCATTTATATTGATTGTTTGATACATTTGGAATAAACACGTCTCCAGGAACCCAGTTAGAACCTTTAATAAATACATCCTTGCCATTTAATTGAAACTTAAATGATTTGCCAAACTCATCCTCTTCTTGTATAAGTTCAATCGTCCTGATACCATAGTCTATAGTACGTTCTTCATTTTTTTTGTTAGAGGTAATTCGTCCTGTTAAATTATATAAATAGGCTTCACCAAGCCCGTTAGACCACCAAAGTTTTGGTTTGTTAATTGTAAAGTCAACGATATAAGTATGTATACCTTTTTTTACGAGGATGTTTTTTGTTGCTAGTTCTGAATTGTCATTGTTATTAAAAATTAAAAGCTCCACTTCTTTATCTACTTCGGCTTCAATTTCAAATTCTGCAGACAGTTTAGCCTTTTCTGTTTCTAAACTAATAAGAGCGTATGAAAGGTCTCTTAATTTATAACTATTCCATGCTTCTAAGTAGACAGGTCTCCAAACACCCATTGTGACTAACCTTGGAGCCCAATCCCATCCATAGTGAAAACTAGCTTTTCGTGTAAAAGGCGCCGTCTGTTTTCCTATTTCTGCTCTCTCTGCTATAGTAGGTAATAAGTAGGGTGATTTTGATATTTTTTCTTCTCCTTCAACTGAAGGTGATTTAAAAACAACTTTTAGTTCATTGCTTCCTTCTTTAAGATAAGGTTTACTGTTTATACGATACAAACGGTGCATATTATCAACTTCTTCTATATGCTTATTATTGATAAAAATACTTGCGTAGGTATCTAAGCCTTCAAAAACCAATTCTATATTCTGATTTTCGAGATATTCTTTTGAACAATTAATCGTTTTACGGTACTCCCAATTTTTTCTTTCTATCCAATATATACTATCTTCGGTAAATCGGTAATAAGGGTCTTGAATAATGCCATTTTGCTTTAAATCTGTATGAACAGTTCCGGGCACTTTAGCAGGTAACCAATCTGTTTTGGTTTCTGCTTGTTTAAATGTCCAATCGGTATTCAAATCTATTTTTAGATGATCTTCAGACCTGCTTTTTTGCTTACATGCTATTAACACACCAAACACTAAAATCAATAATAATGTCTTTTTCAAAGGAATTAATATTTTAACCTGATTATTGGTCATAAAGAATATGGTACTTATTTATTAATAATTAAAATTTGTAAAAAGCGTAAATGATTGTCCCTTTATATCTACCCTATGCCCGGCACTTAAATCTAATGAAAGCCCTGTACTAGTAGGAACTGGAAATCCATTACCATCTATGGGTCTGTTATCATCTTCGTAAATAAATTGTTTAATATTATTTAGGGTTGTTCCTGCATCAAACTTAACATCTACTGTATAGGTTAAAAAGCCACTGTTAACAATAGCAATAGCGTACTCATTACCGTTCGTTATAGCTATGGCATTTAATCCTCTTTTGTTAGGAATATCTACTTTTAATACTTTCACGCCGTCTTGCATATATCTGGTTAGCAATGCATAGGTGTAGAACCAAGGTCTAATCTCTTCTTCGGCAGCTCCTCCAAAAAGTTCTTCACCAAGAATATTCCAAAAACCCCATGTCTTAAGGTCTTTACCATTTCCTCCTCCTGTGTTATGCATAGCATCGTCTAACATCCAAACTACAATTCCGGAATAACCAGCATTAACAATTTGCATGGAAGCATCCGCCATATCTACTCCATAGAAAAAGTCTTTTACGTACATATTACTATCTGTATTTGATGCAAAAGGATCGGCTTCTGCGCGTTCAATATTTCCTCGATGCAATGATGCATCAACATTAGGGTCATACTTGAAACCTAATTCTCCCATCACCATTTTTTTTCCTGGTGGTACTTTTTCTATATAAGATTCCAATATGCTTGAATAGTCTTTACTATTAACATGAATTTGACCTGGATAAGTATGTATATCATAAAGTCCAATTTTTTCGTCCCCAATATCTCTGGCGGCGTTTTGAATCCATGGAACCTCATTGGTTGTCCATATTGCAATATCTGGCCCAACAATCTTAACCTTATCTGTAACTCCTAAGGTTTCCATTTGTTGATAAAAATAATTAACGGCATTAACCCACAAGTCGTAATTGCCATTATTAGAAGACCAACTCCCATTGGGTTCATTTATCATATTATAATATTTAATACAACTAAAGCCCTTTGTATTTACAAGATAGTCTACAAATTTGGCAGCATTTGTAAGATTGATTTCATTGATAGTATTAGTATTGGGATCCACCAAATTCCCTCCCCAATCTCCAAACATAACCGTTATATTATTATTGGTGCAATATTGAAGGATTCTTGCTAATGGCTCTAAATTAAGCTCAGGTTCATACCCTCCATTTCCAGCATAATTGGCCCCTGCATCAATGATTACACGCATTAATTTAGGTTTCATGTAGTCAAGGCGAAGTGCCAATTTTGCCCAATCGGCTTCCGAAAGTGGCGAATTCCAGTTCTTATATGCATTAGGATAGGCATCCCATTGTGCCCCGTTGCCAATATAACTTTCATTAATTATTTGTGAAGGATATATTGTTATAACATCATTCTGTCCTCCTGGATTTGGGTTTGGATTGGGTGATTCTGATGAATCACTTGAACATCCCAAAAAGAGTCCTACTATTAATATAAAAAGCTTTTTAACCATGACTAAAAATTTAATTTAAAATCTGGACTGTATATATAGTATGCAGTCTAAAAAATATGATATACTCAAATAATTATTGCCTTTTCAAAGTGTACAAAAGATCCCAAGCAAAATTTAAGGCATTTTCTGGATTACCAAAATAATCTCCCCAATCAATCTCCCATGTTTGTGGACCTGGATCTAGTTTTATTAGAATGGTATTTGCGTCTATTACTTCAATACTTTTCCCTGTAGTTACAAGTCCATTTGCATCAGTAAAAGTCATGGTGCCATCAGCATTTATTTGCCAATTTCCTGAGGCACCCGTAATGCGATCAAACTTATCGCTATAATCTTTACCTGTTAAGTCGTTTGTATAATTTGCAGACTGTCCATCAGCTCCCGTACTGCGCATGTAACTTCCGTATACTATACCTGCATCATCAACAAGTTCGATTGCTGAGAACGTTATAATATCATCTACTCCAGAGGCACTCAATGGAAGTTTGTCTGTAAGCGGAACAAGTCCACTGTTTCCCCAACCAAACCAGTCGTCCCAATAAAATTCGAGCTTATCAATACCCCATGTTCCTCCTACTGGATTCACAAATTGATCTACTGCAATAACCCAATCTTTTGAAATACCAGATTCTGATGTTATGGTATAGGTATACTGATTACCATTGGAGGCAAAATCTACGGCCTGCCCAGATTCCGGAAATACGGTTGCTCCAGGAGACACTACAATTTCAAGCGCTAAATTCGAAAAATCCAATTCTTTATAGGTCGTAATTGTGGTTGTATTACCTTCATCTAATGAACCCGGAATATTAGGATTTCCTACTTGTCCATCTATTGCAACGGCTAAAAGCTGTCGTTGATGATTATTAGTAATCTGCTCTTCATTACAGCTAAACAACAATGTAATAGTTAAGCTTATTGCCAATATATTGTATATCGTTTTCATGCTATTATATTTTAAATTATAAGTTTGGATTTCTATCTATCTCATTAAATGGGATATCAAAGAAGTAGACCCCATTTGTCAACGTCTTATTGTAAGGTGCATTTCCTAAAACCTGCCCCATTTTACCTGATCTTCTTAGGTCAAATAATCTGTTAAACTCAAAAGCAAGTTCCCATGCACGTTCTTGTATAACAGCATCTCTAAAGGCCGTATCACTTGCAAAATCACCTACAGTATACGTGCTTAAATTAGCCCTTTGTCTTACCTGATTTAAAGCATCAACACCATCTGCAGTATTTCCACAGGCTTCGGCATAAGTAAGCAGAACTTCAGAATACCTCACAATAGAAATACGGTTTCCAGATTCTTCTCCTCCAGAACGATTGGCATCTAAATACTTTAAAGTATAGGGTCTATCATTATTTGTATTAATAAGATTCCCTGAGGCATCGATATATGACGTCATAAAAAGCAGTTCCTTTCTACGGTCCGTGGCATCAAAAGAATCATAGAAAGGGGTTTCTACAATAACATGGTCCCAACCAAAGTCTATAGTATGTCCACCTTGCTCTGGTATTAGTGTAAACCCTGTTTGCACAAAAGGTGTAGACAGCAGACTCATAAGATTTGTAGGTCCTATTTCGCTTCTTGAAGCTACGATACTAAATATGTTTTCCGGGCTGGATGTTGGGCTTAAATTTTGTACGGGATCAAAAATATTTTGAATATCCGGATCCAATCTAAATTGTGTTTGATTATTTACAACCTCTCCAGCATATTGTTTCGCCAGACTATAGTTTCCTGATACGTCTGCAAATCCATAGCCTGTTAATCCCGATTCTGAAGCTGATGCCAAAAACAAATGAACATTTGCCAGTAATCCTTGTGCAGCAGTTTTATTTGCTCTTCCATATCGGTATTGAATATCCATTAATGTTATTGCTGCTTGAAGATCTTCGAGGATATAAGCATATATATCTTCTATAGACGATAAATCTAATCCCGCACTATTAAAATCAGTCATCGTTTTTTTTCGAAGTGGAACTTCGCCAAACAGACGTACCAAATTGTAATAATTATAGGCTCTTAAAAAATGTGCTTCTCCGATGATATGATTTTTATAACCTTCATCCATAGAAATGGCAGGCACATTTTCTATAATTGGAAATGTTCTATTAATAGTTAAATAGCAATGGCGAAATACATTTGCTAGATCAGCTGTAGTATTTGTTGTTAAATAATTATCCAGTTCGTGCTGACCTGCCTCTGCATCCGATTTTTGAGTAAATTCTTCGGTAGCACAATGTGCCACATAATAGTAGTATCTTGAGAAATACCCCAATTCTGGAAACACCGCATAGGCATACAACACTGCAGATTCTGCATCGCCAGCTGTTTTATAAAAATTCTCCTCGTTTAGGAATCCATTTGGCTTCTCTTCCAAAGAACAAGCAAAAAACGATACGCCAGTAATAATTAGAATTAAATATTTGAATGTTTTCATATGTAATGATTTTGTTTTTTTAAAAAGTCAAGTTTAAACCTAAGGTGAATGTCTTATATTTTGGATATGTTCCATAATCTACGCCTCCTTCAATTTCTGGATCTGCTCCTGAAAAATCTGTAAATGTGTGCAAATTTGTTCCAGTCACATAGATTCGTAAATTTTCTATTCCAGATATTGCTCGAGATGGTAAATTATAACCCAGTGTTACATTTGATATACGAAGAAACGAACCGTCTTCAACCCACCAATCTGATATTTTATTTAATCGACCTCCTCTTAAACTCGGCCATTCATTTGTCCTATTATCAACCGTCCATCGGTTTAAAGAACGTTGTCCTTCAAACTTTTTAATGGCCACGATATCATTACCAATAGAACCGTAAAATTGAGCACTCAGGTCGAAATTTTTATATTCAAACTCTGTATTAAAGCCTATTGTAAAATCAGGTTGAGTGTTTCCTATAATAGTTCTATCCAATTCATTTACAACACCATCTGGCACGCCATCCGGTCCGCTTATATCAACATATTTAAATTCACCCGGCATGGCCTCATCTCCTACCAAACCTGCTTCTTGTCCTTCTGCCAGTGTTTGAATAATACCATCAACTTTATAGCCAACAATAATATTCATAGGCTCTCCATTTCTCCAACGTGTTGGATAATCACGAAAAGATTCAATCTCACTACCAGTCCTTAATCCGTCACCAGTACCTTCTTCCCCTATATCAACAACTTCATTCTCATTGTGCGAAAATGTTCCTGAAACATTCCATTTAAATTCTCCCGTAAGTACTGCAGCATCAATAGACGCTTCATAACCCGTATTCAAAATTTCTCCTCCATTAATCCATACATCATCAAAGCCTGATGAATATGGTAAATTCTTCTTTCTTAAAAGATCGGTAGACTCTTTACGGTAGTAATCGGCCGTTAATGTGATTCTATTATTTAAAAACCCAAGGTCTAAACCGAAATCTAGTTGCGATGTGGTTTCCCATTTCAATGCCGGATTTCCATTTTGGTACGGTCCATATCCACTAACAAGCACCTCTCCAACAAAATACTTTCTTTGTCCATATTGATTCAAGGTTGCATAAGCATCAATCGCCTGGTTACCAGAATATCCAAAACTGGTTCTTAATTTTAAAGTAGACACAATATTTTGATCTGCCATAAAATTCTCATTATGTACTTTCCAGGCTATGGCTCCTGAAGGGAAGAATCCATACTTATCCAGTGCACCAAACTTTGAAGAACCATCATATCTTCCAGAAAGGGTCAATAAATACCTGTCATCAAAACCATAAGTTATTCTTGATATAAAGGATTGTAAAACTTGCTTTACTAAACTATTTTCAAAAATTCGTGTTGTTGCAGAATTTAAATTTTCATTTCCTAAAGCATCGTTAACAAAACCTTCACCTCTTAATTTTGACTTTCTCACCTGTCTTTGCTCACTAGAATAACCTCCCATTACAGAAACAGCATGTTTGTCGTTAAATGTTTTTTTATAAGTTAAATAGGTCTCGTTTAAAAACGTATACCCTGTGTAATTATTAATTTCTCCAAGACCGTTAAAAATATTTCCAGACGAGGTAGTTCTAGGCTCATAATAATCACCAATAGCATGCCCTAAATTAATCCCTGATTGGGCTCTTAATTTTAAGTTTTCCATAATATCCCAATCTATATATGCCAAAGCATTTAAATCGTATTCATTACTTATATCGGTTACTTCATTGGCCAACATTACCGGGTTATAAAAATCGCCTGCTCCATTTGTATAATAGGTTCCATCTTCATTATAAACAGGAATTAACGGTGAACGGCCGATACCGGCACCAGACAAGGTTTTATTTCTTTTTATATAGCTAAGCGCCAAATTTGTTCCATACTTAAACTTACCACTTACTTTTTGGTCCAGTTTCCCTCTAAAGGTGAAGTTTTGATAATCATTACCTATTAAGACTCCTTTTTGATCAAAAATATTTCCTGAAACTGAATATGCCGTATTTTCATCACCACCTGCTATAGACAGATTTACATTTTGAGTTACGGACTCTCTTAAAATAACGTCTGGCCAGTAGGTATTAATTCCCCAAGATCCATTAGCAATTTCAACTAAAGACGGATAGTAGACTCCTGTTGATTGATCAACTGCACCAATATAAAGTGGTGTTACATTTCGTGTATCGTTTATACGAACTTCATTGCTAATAGATGCAAAGGTTAAGGGGTCTGAAATAAGGTTTAACCTATCATGATCTACAATTTGAACTCCTGTTTGTGATGTAATTTTAAATTTTGCTTTTTGGTTATTTTTACCACTTTTGGTTGTAATGATAATAACACCATTGGCACCTCTAGATCCATAAATAGCCGCAGCAGATGCATCTTTTAAAACTTCCATAGAAGCAATATCGTTAGGATTTAACTGTTTTAAATTACCTGCATCTCCATAGGGAAAACCATCAACGACATACAACGGGCTGTTACTTCCTTCTCTAGAGCTCAAACCTCTAATACGCACCGCAACGCCTTCACCAGGTTCTCCGGATGTTTGAGTTACTTGAACCCCTGCTATTTTACCCTGAAGTAATGCATCTACAGACGACGCGGGCGTTTCTTCCAGATTATCCGCCTTTAAAGATGCTACAGATCCTGTGAGATCACTTTTCTTAACCGCCCCATAACCTATAACTACAACTTCATTAAGTAATTGTTGGTCTTCCTCCAAAATCACACTAATAGTGGCATTACCATTTATTTGGATTTCTTGGTTTACATATCCTATATAGGAAAACACTAGTACGCCTTGGGCATCATTTACTGAAATGGAATAATTACCATCAAAATCTGATGCTACCCCATTGGTTGTTCCCTTCAATACGACATTAACGCCTGGAAGAATTTCACCATTCTCGCCCCTAACTTCTCCTGCCACCTGATGATTTTGCGCCATTGCACTACTTGTTCCTATAAAAAATAAGGTGAATAGTGATAATTTGAATATTACTTTAATTTTATTCATAAGTCAAAACTTAAGTTTTTAAATAGTTTAGTTTTAAAATAGTTTTTGATTAGATGACAAATCTATACAATGATGCTGTATAATAACTAATGCTTTAAAGTTTAATATCGATACATTTATGATAAAAAATTAAATTATTAGACACTAAATTATCATAAATAATTAATTATCAATATTTTATATATTTTTATAATAATAATATTTTTATGAATAATTAAGTCATATATTTGTAAACAATATTTAAATATCTATAAATATTAAATTAAGACGAATCATGGGTATTATAGAAAGAGAGATTACTCCAATTAAAGTTGAAGACTTTTTTATAGTCTTAAATAACTATCACGCCAAATTTGATTTTCCGGTTCATTACCATCCGGAATTCGAACTAAACTTTGTATTTAATTCTAATGGAAAACGAATTATAGGAGATTCTATATTAGAGTATAATAATTCTGATCTTGTATTAGTTGGCCCCAACACACCACATGCTTGGATGGGAAATAATAATCATGATGACGCCCGGGTTATTACCATTCAATTTCAACAGAGTTTATTTTCTGAAGAAACCTTAAATCGAAAACTCATGACTCCTATTCGAGAAATGATTGACAAATCATATCGGGGTATATTATTTTCTTTAGAAACTCAAGAGGCCATCTCCGATCGCATCATGCACCTTTGTGATAAATCTGGCTTCGACTCTTTCCTTGAATTTTTGTCTATTTTATACGACCTTTCTATTTCGAGAAATCAAACACTTTTAAGTAGCGCTTCTTTTGTAAATAAATTTGAAAGCAGTAAAAGCAAGCGCATTAAAGTAGTCTCTGATTTTATACAGCAAAACTTTAAACGAAATATTAAGCTAAAAGAAGCTGCTGATTTAGTAAATATGTCTGAAACCGCATTTAGCCATTACTTTAAAAGACATACACATAGATCGTTCACCGAATACATTCATGATATTAGAGTTGGGAATGCGGCACGTCTCCTTATTGAGTCTGAGGATTCCATTGCCGAAATTGGTTATGAATGTGGCTTTAATAATCTATCAAATTTTAATCGCATCTTTAGAAAGAAAAAAGGATGCACTCCTAGAGAGTTTAAAAATAATCAAGAATTAATTTCAAAATATAAAGTGTAACGGTTATTTCTTTTCTTTAATAGGCTACCAATTTATATGGTTCTCAATAAACGAAATTAAACTGTTTGCTAGTTCCTGTTGCTCTTTACTATTTGGGTACCCTGGAGTATTTATTAGTATACTTAATAGCAGAATAAAGCGGATACACCACAAATATTTATAGCTTATTAATTCTATCCAAATCTCTATAAAAAAGTTTGACTTTTGTCCCGTTGACTCCACTTATTAAACATAAAACTCTTGTTTTTACAAGGATTTCATGTCTTTAGTTGACCATTTTAATTAAGATAGTTTATAGTATTTGTCCCCTTGTTTAGATAACTATTTAAAATGCGCTGTATATCTGCATTATCTTGTTTAAGTTGAATAGCTTTTTCAACCTCTATAAGGGAATCATTTTTTATTGATTTTGAAGTATAGCCAAACCCTTGATATGTGCCATTTTTTATTAATATAAGTGCTACTTCATTCGCTTTTCTTCCAGCTTCTTTAATGACATAAGAGTTCTTATTAAGTAATAATTCCAAAGCCTTTTGTACTCTCTTATTATAGGATTGAATATCCTCAGTATTCCTGCAAACACCTCTACATTTTTTGATTTGATAATGAAAACATCCACCTGTAATATTTTGTAAGTTGCAATATCTGGGGCAGAGCTCATGCTTTTCGCATAATGCTTCTAAAAATGCTATACAATCCCTTTTATTATAAAATTTTAAAATAGGGTTTTTAAGCACTTTAAGACTATTATAAATGACATGTATCACCCCTTGCCTATCTTGATACGTACCTATACCATAACTAAGGTTATTACGCTTTTGAGCATGATTGTATTTCGGGTATAACCGTTTTATATCATCCGACTCCTGTAATAAGGCTACAAATTCGTTGCCCGTAAGTTGATAAGTAATATTGGCTGTATCGTTACATAGTTTTAATTCCTTATTCGCTTTACTATATAAATGACTTAATACACGTTGCTTGATATCTATGGCTTTACCAACATAAATCACTTTACCATTTACATCTTTAAAATAATATACACCCGTCTTATTAGGCAACTCATCTATTACTTTTTTTGGTAAAAGCGGTGGCAAGGTTGCTTGGCGCGATCGCTTATTTAAAAAGGAATCAAAAACATCGTCATTATCTAATGCCAGTAATTTTTCGAAGAGTATGACGGTCGCTTCGGCATCGCCTCTTGCTCTGTGACGCCCATTTATTTTGATACCTAAGGTCGTACAAAGATTTCCTAAACTATAAGACCGTTGCCCCGGCATAAGTTTTCTGGACAAACGTACTGTACATAGTTTTTTACGTTTATACTCAGACCCTAGTTCTTGTAATTCATGTTTAATAACATTAAAATCGAAGTTGACACTATGGGCTACAAAAATGCAATCTTGGGTATACTCGAGAACATCTTTTGCTATTTCGTGAAACTTGGGCGCTTTACGAACCATATCATCAGTAATACC
The DNA here is from genome assembly GCF_030540825.1 of Flavivirga spongiicola. Classification (NCBI taxonomy): domain Bacteria; kingdom Pseudomonadati; phylum Bacteroidota; class Flavobacteriia; order Flavobacteriales; family Flavobacteriaceae; genus Flavivirga; species Flavivirga spongiicola. The sequence goes on along the minus strand of NZ_JAUOEO010000001.1, from coordinate 3,560,215 downwards.
TGTCAATCTTGTTATACCATAACTGATGGGCACTTCGGGGTTTACTAAAGTGGTAAATTCGTTAATAACCTTTGTACCGTCATGTACAAAAATGGAAATTTCGGTAATTTTATTACCTCTGGCACCAAGTCCTGTAGTTTCTATATCGACAATGGCATACACTAAATAATCGCCTTTTTATCAATTGCTTTTAACTCGATCTTTAATTCTTGAAACATACTAACAATGCTACTTAATTTTAGTTCTTCCTTATCATATTCTTGCGTATTAATACAGCAGGTAAACTCCCAAAGTTCTAAGACAGTTGTTATATTAACTTCGTAGGGTTGATATGCCCTATTATCAGAATGCAACAATAGGCTATTGCTCTCTTTAATTCTGTTGTAAACTCGTTTATATACCAGTCCATCTTCTTTAGTTAATACAATATAGGTCTTACCGTCTTGTACATCTTGCAAATCTTCAACAAACTTCGCAACTATAAAAGCGCCATCTTTTACAGGTAACATAGAATCTCCCTTTATAGGAAATGCACGATGGGTGCCAGTGGGTAAAAAAGGCAGCTTGATTTTTTGTAGCTGCTCGATATATTCGGGATCTGCATAACCTTGTAAATAACCAGCAGAAGCATGAGTTGGAATGATTTCTATAAGATCTTCGTTATCTTCATTTACTGAAATCGGAAATAGCACTCTCTTGCTTCCTATATCAATAAAAGACATATCTTTTGTTTTGCTTAAATCAACTTTAATCAACGTATCGATTGGGATTCCTGTATAATCAGACAATTCTATCAATTTAACGATAGATGGTTCTGTTCTCTTTTCTTCATAAGAACTTACCATGGAACGTGTCCACTTCAACTCTTCCGCAAAAAATTCTTGAGAAACCCCTTTTAAAGTCCTTAAATGACGAATATTTGATTGTATATGATTCATAATGCTTCAAAATTAAGCAATGATTGCTTAAAAACAAAGCTGATTTTGCATAAAATTTATTAAGCAGTATCTGTATTTAAACCATTACATTCAAACCATTATTTCCATTACTATTGAGTGTATCTACATTTTTAAGTTTAGTGTTACGCTTATTAAAGGCAAGTATCGGTATAGCAACCGTGGCTTCCATCTCTTTTACTAAATCTTTATGAAACAAGTTATTAAGCTCCCAATTGTGTTTACGTTCTAACATAACCAACATATTTACATCTTCATTTCTTAAAACACTCAACAAACCAGATTTAACTTTGCCAGAAGCAATCGTTTTAAATGTAATCTCCGGATATGAAACTTCCTTTAAAAGAGCCTTTTTGAATCTTTCCATATGTTCTTTTGCTGTATATTCAATCGCTTCAAAAACATGTACAACCTCTATAAGCGCTTTAAATGGTCTTGCAATTTCTATAAGTTTTTGAATGGATATAAGATCTTCTTTTTCAAAATCGGTAGCATATAATATAGTAGAAAACATGCTATAATCAACACCATTTGGCACAATTAATAAGGGAATTTCAATTTTATCTAATAATGCATCAGCAATGTTACCAGATAAGTATCCACGGGTAGTATAAGAATCTTTCATACCTATAATAATCAAATCAGAAAATAGTTTTTTGGAAAGATCCAGAATACTTTTGGCAATTGAAACATTTTCAAGGGCATGTATAGTAATTGGTTTTGGACAAAATTCATTTTTAAGATGTGTATCACAATATTGAGTTACAAGCTCTTTTTTCTCTTTCTGAAAACGTTTTCTTAGTGTGTCCGTAGATTTAATGGTTGAAAAAATAATTGGAGGAAACTGATATACATGTAAAATGTGTAAATCTGCTTTCATAATACAACTAAAACGATAGGCATATCGCAAAGATGAAACATCATTGATAGTACAATCTGTGGCATATATTATTGTTTTCATAAGTATGTATTTTACTAGTAAATTTAACCTAATCTATCATTTCTTAAAATGACATTTATCACTTTAAAAGGTTTCTTTGTTTTTATAATACAATTCATATATCTATTCTAAAATGCTTTAGTACTCTTAAAACTCTTAACGTATTCCATCTGCTAGGCTGTCCTGCTTTTTCCATATCAAAATGTGTTTCTCCAGAATGTTTGGCTTGAACATTCCAGACACCATTTTTGTTTCGTTTTTTTAACATAATTTCAATGGCTGATTGCATCCGCTCATCCCATGCTGTTTTCGAATATTGAAAATAATCCAAGGCACTCAAAACATCGTACCTCCAGCGCCTTGGATAGGATAATTGCAAAAAACGTTTGTCAATAATTTTTCCTGTCATGTCTGAAAGAAAAAGTTGATGTATAAGTATAAATTCTTTTGCTAACTGGATGGCCTTTTTCACATCTTCTAATCGATATCTGTAACCATTGTTTTCATATTCAGAGCAACCTTCCAATACCGAAAGTGTCGAATGTAAAGAACTGTGTATAGCTCCAGATCTATTTAATCTGCAATTAAAACCACCATCCGCCATAATTTCTAGCAACAAAGAATCTATAACCGATTTAAGTTGGCTTTCTTCAGCTTTAAAATAACTAGCATAATTTAGGAACATGCCATTAACACAAACATCACTTTTCTTTGAGTTAGGATAAATACCACCGTCTCCTGATTTGCACTCATTTAAAATTTTATCAATAGATTCTTTTATGGGTTTATTCTTAGGTGAAATACAAAGATTACGTAAATCAAGAAGTGTATAGTGAGTTGATGCCCATTTAGGTTGATAAAATCCTCTTCCCCAATATCCGTTTTTATGACGTTTCGATAAAAACGCTAATCCAAAACCTTCTTTCTCAATTCTGTTTTGAAGACTTTTATGATCTTTAGATAACAAGTCGCGATAGGTTTGATATTGAATAGAAACATCACCTTCTAAAAGCCATGTTATGATTTGTTTTGTGATCATTTTTGGGCTAAATAATCTATTATTTTTTAAGTTCTTTTTTGAGAATATTCCTAAAACGTGTCGCACTTATATAGTGATCTTCTAGAAGCTTACCATCTCGCAAAAGACTGAATACACCAAAACCTGAAGGCCCATTTTTAGCTTCTTCTGCCGTATTTATTTTGGTCACTTTTAAATCAATATCATAATCCATTGCAGTATTTAAAAGATTAAATACCGATTTTTCATTCCAGGGACATTGATCTGCATATAATAAATGCCATCCTTTATATTTTTTCTGTTGCGTCGTCCAATCAATTAGTTTTGGGTTTAAAGCGTCTTGATCCCATTTTTTTGATAACAATTCAAACCGACCTCTTTTATCGACTTCTGCAAAACCATATTTTTCAAAAATGGTTTTATTAGTTAACCAGGAACCTTTACTGGTCATAACACACAGACCAGCCATTTTATTTTTTTTAGCTTCTTTTTCTGCTTCATTAATCAGCATAGAACCATATCCCTTGCTTCTATCTTTTTTTGAGTACACATACATACAATGAATGAACATAAAATTATTGGCATCAATAGGTCTCCAAGCTTTTGGAGCTGGAATAAATTCTATAAAACCAATCATTTTATCATTCCCATCTTTTAAGATTCTCAAGTTCAGCCCTTCTTTATATTGCTTCTCGAACCACTTGAGTTTATCTTCAAAACCTTGTCTTTTTATGTCTTTAATACAAAAGAATGTTTCTTCTTGAGCATTTTGTGGTGTGACGTTTACTATTTGCATAATTCTATTTTTTTCCAGCGTTTTAGTCTTGGAATACCTCTTGTAAACAACCAAGCTTTAAATCTTGACACACCAATTTCCATCATTTTATCTTTACAAAATGTTTGCATTTCTTTAGCCGTTCCTTTAAATAAAAAACCCCTTTTTGGTAACAGTAACTACAATAGATTATATTCTTAGAGCCATCTGCATGAGTACCTCCGTTTTGTGGATCGCTTTTAATGGGCATACCACAACTTTGACAAAACTTATTGGTTTTAATCTTTTCCATAACATCAGTTTTTAATTTATGACACTCTGCTACTGAGTGCTTCAAGATACTAAATCACTAAAATTTCAAATATGATTAAAATCAGTTCTCTTAATAAATATCCTAAATTCTAAAAAAGATTAAAGCGAATAAAAAACAATCGGCAATATTGAAGTTTTTAAATGCTTAGAATGTTAAGAGAAAAGTGAATACATCTCAATTTTTTATTGAATCCAATACAAGCTAGAAGACTACAAATAAACATGTTAACTTTTTGTTAAAAAATAAATCGTACGAAAAAACACTCAATATAATGGTTTAAATTTATAAGAATTCCATATTAAAAACCTCTAGGGGGAGGGTGAAATTAGAATTAAAAAAATTACAACAAATTTGTAACTCTAATAAGCCTATGAAATAAGTCCCCAATTTAAACATCCAGAGGAAGGGTTTATACTGTTTCTTCGTACAGTTTTATTGCTCTTATAATTGCTTAACACTTTAAGCAATTATCACGTTCCAAAAGTAGTTTGCCTCTTAAGACTTTGTAAAAAATAATAATTAAAAAATATTTTAAAATTTATAAAAATGAAAAAACTAATTTTTATTAGCATCTGTTTGCTTAGCCTAACAGCATGTGAAAAAGAACAAAACGATTTGCTCGAGAACAGTTTTGAAGGTGCTAGTTTTGAAAACTGGGATAGTTTTCATAGCTATCATGTAAACCTCGAAGGACTGGAAGACGAATATGATGTATTGAATGCTGTTTCAGGGAAAAATTACACACCATTTTTAGAGACTGGAATGGTTACTGAAGATGAAAAGCTATTAGAAGTAGTCGACCAATTGACCTATGGGTTGATGGCTATTCTAAATAATGACTTGGAATTTATGGTGGGAGGCAATATTATAAGGTATAAAGAAGGTTCGTTTTATGAGTTTAATAAACAAAAATCCTCTTCTAAAAAAGTCAAAAACTTAGAGGTTTCCATTGTTGAACTTGACAGTTATGGAAAAGAAGAAAATAACTACTCAAAAATTTATATTTCTGGTAATAATACTGGAGGTTATTCGCATAGAGATTTTTGGAGGAATGCGTATCGAAGGTGTTCTGATAATGTTAAAATCCTTGGGCCTTCCAGTCGTCAAATGAGGTATACGCAACAGCTAAAATCTTTACGATCAGGTAGCACGGCTTTTTTGTTCATTGAGACCAAGCTTTATTGGAGAAACAGTAGGAATAAATTAAGATATGCAGAAAAAGAGGAAAGAAATTATACATACAATATCAGTGGCTCGGTAAATATAGGTGTATTTACATCTTCAGGTTGGCGAACACGATTTTTTCCAATAAATTTTCAAAGAACAGTTAATTGTACCAAATCAAGATGGAACAGGCAGCAATTAGCAAATGCGTTTCCAACTGATGGCAGGGCTTGGGCGATTGATTTAACCGGAACAATTACCCATCATATCAATGGAGATCTTAATTCTAATAAATGGCATGCACCTGTTAACTGGAGATAAGAACTAAGGTTATTTTATTTAATACTTTTTAGCCCTTGCAGCCTTTGTTGTAAGGGTTATTTGATTGAAAAACTGAATTAATGAAAGTTTATTTGATATTAAATCATTATTTTAAAATTGATTAGATTTGTTTGAATCTACGTTCGCTTATTTATGTTAACAATTGCATATGTTAATGAATTTTAAAAATATCCTTGTTTTAATTTCTATATTTTGCTTTTATAGTAAGCTACATGCCCAATATACCCCGTTTTTCCAAAACTATTCATTAACCGAATTTAATGCTGGTAACCAAAACTGGGGAGTTTCCGTTGCAGAAAACGGAAAATTATATGTTGCTAATGACAAAGGGCTTGTGGAATTCGACGGATTAAAATGGCATTTTTTTCAGCTACCAAACAAAACCATTATACGTTCTGTATTGGCACACAAAGACCTTATTTATACAGGGTCTTATGAAGAGTTTGGTTATTGGAAGAAGAATCAAAAGGGAGAATTAATGTACACTTCATTAAGTAACTTCCAAGAACAAAAGGAATCTCTAAATGAAGAATTTTGGCAAATCTTACATCATAATGGTAACATTTATTTTAGGTCGTTTTTAAATCTATATATATACAAAGAGAATAAAATCACAAAAATAGAACCTAAATCTACCATCATTTCATGTAATACAATAGATAATAAAGTTTATGTGTCCACATTAAAAGATGGCATCTTTATTTTACAAAATAAAACTTTGATTCCTTTAATAAATATAGATAAATCAAATAATGTCAAAGTTATTTCTATAACAAAGTTCAAGAATAGATTACTTATTACCACCTCATTAAAAGGGTGCTATTTATATGATGGTAAAGTATTAGAATCATGGCAACCCGAAATTAATGAAGTCATTAAAGAGCAGCAACTGAATAGTTTTCTGGAGTTGAATAATGGCAACATGGTTTTTGGTACTATAAAAAACGGGGTATACATAACCAATAATTTAGGTGAAATATTATTTCATATTAATAAAGAAAATGGCTTGTTAAATAACACCGTTTTAAGTCAGGGGTTAGGAAAAAACAATAAATTATGGATCGGTTTAGATAATGGTATTGCATTAATAGATTTAAACTACAGTCATACGTTTTATAATGATAATTCTGGTGAGCTAGGTGCTGTCTATGACATAATTAATTATAAAAACACACTATATATAGGTAGTAATACCGGACTATTTTATTTAGACAATAACGATAATAAGTTAAAATTTGTTGAAGATTCTCAAGGTCAGGTTTGGGAATTAAAAGAAATAAATGGCGATTTATTTTGTGGACATAATAACGGTACTTTTTTAGTTGAAAATAAGAAATTAGAAAAAGTTTCAAGCTCTACAGGCGGATGGGTTATCAAAAAAATACCAGAGTCAAAAAACATGTTCATCCAAGGAACCTATGCTGGTTTAGTTAGATATAGTTATCAAAATGGAAATTGGGAAACAAAACATTTAAGCGGAACCACTATTCCTATTAAATATTTAGTCTTTGAAGATCAATATACAGCATGGGCTGCCCATGCATACAAAGGACTTTTTAGAGTAAAGTTTGATAAAGATTATGAAAATATTCAAGTTAAAGATTATAAAAATAAAGGACTTTATTCAGACTTTAACGTACGCGTACATAATATAAAAAATGATATTTGCTTTAAAACCAATCAAGGGTGGCAAAAATATGAAGCTTTAATAGATAGCATTGTTCCCAACACCTTATTAAATGAGACCTTCGGAATAGATACAAATATAATTTCAGAACCAGATACAGACTTATTAGTCACTAAAAGTAAAAAAGATAAAATAAGTTTTATTTCGTTAATTGATGGAAAAACCAATTTAGAACTACCAAATGAACTTTTTCAAAAAAACCTTGTTGTACATAGCGAAGGTATTTCACAAATAAAAGATTCTATTTACGCCTTAAACCTATATGATGGTTTTATGTTAATAAACAAGGTTAGCCATACTAAAAGTGATTCGCTTCAAGAACCGATCATCGAGCGTATAGAAATTGATAAAAACTTAGTGTCTATAAATGATTCTGATGTTTATGAGTTTCCTTTTAATAAAAACATAAGTATATCAATATCCTCCTCTTATTCTAATAACCATTTTTTTGAGTACGCGCTGTCTAATTCAGATACTTTGAATTGGTATAAAATGGATAATGAAAAATTAGAATTATCCAGTTTAAGCAGTGACGATTATAAAATACACTTTAGGACAACAAATATATCTGGAGCATTATCCTCTGTAAAAACGCTCCAATTAAAAATATCCCCACCATGGTATAAAAGGCGCCTCTTTTATCTGATAGCTGTATTATTCATTAGCTTAATTATATATTGGCTACATAAACGAAAAATTGACAAAGAACAAGAGGCTTTGCATAAAAAACTTATAAAAGAACAAGAAGAATTATTAAAAGAAAAAGCTATTGAAAACGATAAGAAAATTGTACAATTAAAAAATGATTCATTAAAAAATGAAGTCAAATTAAAAAGTAAGCAGCTTGCTAACACTGCCATGGCATTGGTTAAAAAGAATGAATCTATGCTCGAAATCAAAAATGAGCTTATAAAAAACAAAACTGGTTTCGAAAACGCATTGATGTATAAACGCTTACTGAGAAAGATTGATAATTCGATTGGGCATGAAGATGAATGGCAATTATTTGAATATAATTTTAATCAGGTACATGAGGAATTTTTCAACCAGTTAAAAAGTAAACATCCACAGCTTACACATAAAGATTTAAAGATATGTGCCTACATCAAAATGAATTTATTGACAAAAGAAATTGCGCCATTAATGAATGTATCCATCAGAGGGCTTGAAACACATAGATATAGATTAAAACGTAAATTAAACTTAAAAAATGATAAATCTCTGGGCGATTATCTACGTAATTTTAAATAAAAGATCTCAAGGATAATAAATTTTTATATTTATTACTACGTCAAAACTACGTCATACACTTCTTAAAGCCCCTTATAGTCATTAAAAATCACCATCAAAACATACGTCAATAAGTGTTTTTTGGCATATAACTATTTATGACGTATTTTATGTGTAAGTCATTTTTTGATCTGCCTCCAAATAGTTTATAATTTAGTAGAAACTAACATTCTAAATAAAACTATATGAAAACAAGATTTTCTTTATTGTTAATTTTTCTATTTTCTATTCATGCTTTTGCACAGGACATACCAATAAGCGGTACAGTAGTTAATGCTGAGGATAATATACCAGTGCCAGGTGTAAATGTTATAGTAAAAGGAACAAACAGAGGTATAAGTACCGATTTTGATGGTAATTATTCTATCAATGTTAACCAGGGAGAAGTCTTAGAATTTAGCTTTCTGGGATTTAAAACAGTAGAAGTACAAATTCAAGATCAAATATCCGTAAATATTTCACTTGAGCCAGATATTGCGTCATTAGACGAGGTAGTTGTTGTTGGTTATGGTACAGCTAAGAAACGTGATTTAACAGGTTCAATTGTTAGTGTTAAAGGAGATGAAGTTGCTGATAAGCCAGCGACTAACCCTATTGCATCCATTCAAGGTAAAGTGTCTGGGCTGTCAGTTGTAAACTCTGGAAGAGTAGGTCAAAACCCAGATATTAGAATTAGAGGTACAAGCAGTAGGTATAATTCAAGTCCATTATTTGTTATTGATGGGATATTTGCAGACAATATCGACTTTGTAAATCCTAATGATATTCAATCCATTGAAGTGTTAAAAGATGCTTCGTCGTTGGCCATTTTTGGGGTAAGAGGCGCAAATGGTGTTATTATTGTAACTACCAAGCAAGCAAAAGAAGGGAAGTTAACTGTGAATTTTAATTCTTCAATTGGGATTAAAAATATAGTAGGAGAACCAAACCTTGCCAATGCAGCTCTTTTTAGAGAGCTATATGACGAACAACTGGTAAATGAAGGTTTAACTCCATTTGGTTTCTACGACGTGTTTAATGGAGATACAAATTGGGTTGATCGCATCGCAAATGAATCAGCCCTCATTCAAACCAGCAATATAAGCATCCAAACTGCAACAGAAAAAAATAAAATTTCTTTTGGCTTAGGATACCGTTTAGAAGATGGATTGGTAGAAAAAGAGAAGCTACAACGATTAACAGTTAATTTGAACAATGAATTTAAAGTTGCTGATGGCTTTAAAATGGGCCTTACTCTGAATGGTTTACAAGACAAACTCCCAAATAATGGCGGTTTTGGGGCAGCATTGAATGCAACACCTATTGTACACCCCATTCACTTGGACGTGAGACCCGAGTTTAATGGTCTATATAATCAGTTACCTATTGAAATTGGAGGACCGCAAATAGGAAATCCTGCTTTGGTTGCTGAGGTAACTAAAAATAAAAACATTTCAGAGCGTTACCGTTTTGTAGGCAGTATGTTCGCGGAAGTAGATTTTTTAAAGCATTTTAAATTTAAAGCTACAGTTTATGGCGACTTTAACAGTTTTAGATCAAGATCTTATGTGCCCATAGTTGGAATATATGTATCAGAAACAGATGACATTGAAAACTTTAATGGAAATCAAATAACAAGAGTCAATCAATCAAGTGCAACGGTATTTAATTTTCAGCAAGATTACATACTTTCATTTGACAAAGATTTTGGAAGACATGGGGTTAATGCTACTGCAGGTTTTACAACAACGCAATTTAAATTCGAAAACGTTTCTGGAAGTGTTGAACACGATCCAAATTCAACAGTTGGCATTATTCCAGATAATGAAAGGTTTTGGTATTTGAATGTGTTTCCTTACGGAGACCCTTCTACCAGAATTTCTAATTCAAGCCAATCTGAAAGAGCAACCTCTTCTTTCTTGGCAAGGGTGTTGTACAACTATGATGGAAAATACCTGTTAAACATGTCTTATCGTAGAGATGCTACATCACAATTGGCACCTGATAATAGAGCTCAGGATTTTTGGTCACTTGGAGCTGGTTGGGTTGTTACAAAAGAAGATTATATGGATAATGTTGAAAGTTTAGATTATTTAAAGTTAAAGGGGTCTATAGGGTCATTAGGTAACCAAGCCTTGCCAGGTGGTACTAACTACCCATATTACCCTGGGGTAAGTCAAGACGCCACAGCAGTATTCGGAAGTGAGGTTATTGCAGGTTTTATTCAAAAGTTTGAAGAGAATCCAAATTTAAAATGGGAAACTGTAAAAATGTGGGAGGTTGGTCTTGAGTCAAGATGGTTTGATAATAGATTGACATTTAATGCCAACTACTACAATAGAAAGACTGAGGATTTATTGGTATTTGTTGACACTGGAGTACAGACGTTTTTTGATAATTTTGGGGAGATTGAAAATAAAGGTTTTGAGTTTGAAGCTTCATGGGATGGCAATTTTAATGATAATTTCAGTTATTCCGTAGGAGGCAATATAACCACTATCAATAATGAAGTTTTATCAACTTTTGAAGATGCACCAATATTTGCCAATGGCACAGCTTCAAGAACTATTACTGGCGAGCCCATTGGGCACTTCTACGGCTATATCGTAGATGGCGTATACCAATCAAATGCTGATATTGCTGCACTACCGCCTAGTACTTTAGGTAATTATGCCCCAGGCGATCTCAAATACAGGGATTTTAATGGCGATGGTGAAATAACTCCAGATGATAGAACAGTAATTGGTAATCCAACACCTGACTTTACGTATGGGTTTTATACAAATTTAAAATACAAGAACTTTTATTTGAATATGGATTTTCAAGGCGTTTACGGCAATGAGATATACCGTAATTGGGGTAACGGAAATTCGTTTGCACAATTTAATTTTAGAGCAGACAGAGCGGGCAGGTGGGACGGTTCTGGATCATCAAATTGGGAACCTAGACTGTTTTCAACAGATTATAACAGACAGCCTTCTACCTATATGATTGAAGACGGGAGTTACTTTAGAGTACGAAACCTTCAATTTGGTTACAATCTTGATAAGAAAATCCTGGAAAGGTTGAATATACAGCAATTAAAAGTATTTGCTAACATTCAGAATTTATATACTTGGAAGGACACCTCTGGTTTTACGCCAGAAGCAGGTGGTTCTCCAACTTCTTTTGGGGTTGATAATGGAGGCTATCCGGTTCCTGTAATATCCACACTTGGACTTAGTTTAACATTTTAAAAAAAAGCATATGAATAATATAAAATTTATTAAATTAAAAGTATGGTCCTTGGCAGTTTTATTAGTAATATCAATAATATCCTTTTCTTGCCATGACGACTTTTTAGACAGATTACCGCTAGGAGAAGTGGCAAATAATGAAGAATTGGGTGTTGGTGGTCAAGAAGCCGCTGTATTTGGAATTTATTCATTATTAAGAACTACAAATGTAGGAAGTTGGAACAGGCATTGGTTTGGGAGTATAAGATCTGACGACGCACAAAAAGGAAGCACAACTGGTGATTCCGCAGCCAATGGCACTGCATTTAATGATTTTGAATATATTGCTACCAATGGGTTGAGTACGCAATGGTGGAATTCGCATTACGAAGTTATTTTTGCGTGTAATGAAGTAATAAACAATATAGAAGAGTCTGGAGTTACAGATGAAGGAAGTTTAATCAACGATGCTGAAGCTAGAGTAGTTAGAGCATTAATGTATTTTGAGTTGCGCAGGGATTATGGAGAGGTGCCAATAATTACAGTTACAATTGATGTCCCATCCGATGCTTTTGCGCCAAAATCTTCTATTGCCGATATAGATAAATTTATTGAGGATGACTTGCTGATCGCTGAAAAAAACTTACCGCAAACTTGGGCAAGTTTTCCTGGAAGATCTACTTCTGGGTTTGCTAAATCACTATTGGCCAAATTGTATCTCTATCAAGAGCAATGGACAAGTGCCTATAATAAATCTAAAGAAGTTATTGACTCTCAATCTTATAGCCTAGACCCTAATTTGGTTAATCTGTTCGAAATTGGTGGTAATAATGGTGTAGAGTCTATTTTTGAAATTCAACAAACCATAACTGAAAGTGGAGAGAGATTTGCTAGTATTTATTTTGTTTCGCAAGGTGTTAGAGGAACAGGGGTTTGGAATTTAGGCTGGGGCTTTAATACACCTACACAAAACCTAGTTGATGCTTTTGAAGCTGGAGACTCAAGAAAAGCTAACACTTTATTGGAATCTGGGCAGGATGACGGTGGTTTTGGAAGTGGAACTTTACCCGATTCACCACCTCTAGCACAAAAGTATTGGAATAAAAAAGCTTATACTATGGATAGTGCTCGTGATGATTTTGGAACAAATGCCAACAGATGGGAGAACATTAAAATTATCAGATATGCAGATGTTATTCTTATGGCGGCCGAAGCTGGCAATGAGTCAGGTGCAGCCCCTCAATCAGAAGTAATTAGTTTAATAAACTTAATCCGCTCAAGAGCTGGTCTTCCTAATACAAGTGCTTCTTCTCAAAGTACACTTAGGGATGCAATAAAACAGGAGAGACGTGTTGAATTTGCTCTAGAAGAATCGAGATTTTACGATTTAGTGCGTTGGGGCGATGCTCCTTCGGTATTGGGAGGTTTGGGCTATCAACCTAAGCATGCATTATACCCAATTCCTCAGGAGGCAATTGACCAATCAGGAGGGATTATTGTTCAAAATCCTGATTATTAATCAGTTGTTATTAAAAAATAAAATAAGTATAAAAATGATGAAAAGTAAAGATTTAAAATATTTAAGTATTCTATTGATAGGCATTTTATTTTTTGGTTGTCAAGATTTAGAACGCCTCGAATTTAGTGATTTTCCTTATGATGGACCTATAATTACACTTCTAACTCCTAGTGCAAGTGGCTCTACTGTTATTCGATCAACAGAACCAACTGCATCTATCACAATTGAGTTTCAAGTTGAAGATGATCTAGGATTAGCAAATATCACTGTAGAGATTGATGATTCTGAAATTGCAAATATTAGTGATTTTCCAAACAGTACACTATTTAATGTTGATGATTTAACCTATGATGGACTAACCACTGGTAGTCATACATTAGTGATTACTGCCACCGATACTAATGGTGTAGTCGTTACAGTAACAACACTATTTGAAAAAGCAGATGTACCACCATATATTCCCTTATTTGATGGAGAGATATTTTATATGCCCTTTGATGGTAATTACACTGAATTTGTAAGTGGTAGCGACGCTACAGAAGTAGGCAGTCCTAGTTTTGCAGGAGAGTCAAAATCAGGTAGTGATGCTTATGCTGGAGCGGTAGATTCGTATTTAACGTTTCCAACAACAGGTTTGTTAGGTGATGAATTTAGTGCGGCTTTTTGGTATAAAGTTAATGCAGACCCAAATCGAGCAGGAATATTTGTTATAGGTCCACCGGATGTAGACAACCCAGATAGTCAAAACAACAGAACTTCAGGGTTTAGGTTATTTAGGGAAGATGCTTCAGGAATGCAACGTATTAAATTGAATGTTGGTACAGGTGGTGGAGATTCATGGTTTGATGGAGGTGCACTAGCAGATATAGATCCGTCAGCAAATGAATGGGTGCATATTGCCTTTTCAATATCTGGGTCTCAAGCGTCTGTTTACATAGATGGAGAGGTAGTAAGAGAAGGTGATTTTGCAGGTGTAGATTGGACAGGTTGTGATATTATGTCTATAATGTCAGGAGCACCTCGTTTTACAGGATGGGGCCATAATTATGATTCAAGCTATATGGATGAACTGCGCTTGTTTAACAAATCAATATCACAAAGTGATGTTATAGGATTAATTGCCCAAAGTAGTCAAATCTTAAAAATGTCTTTTGATGGTAATTACACTGAATTTGTAAGTGGTAGCGACGCTACAGAAGTAGGCAGTCCTAGTTTTGCAGGAGAGTCAAAATCAGGTAGTGATGCTTATGCTGGAGCGGTAGATTCGTATTTAACGTTTCCAACAACAGGTTTGTTAGGTGATGAATTTAGTGCGGCTTTTTGGTATAAAGTTAATGCAGACCCAAATCGAGCAGGAATATTTGTTATAGGTCCACCGGATGTAGACAACCCAGATAGTCAAAACAACAGAACTTCAGGGTTTAGGTTATTTAGGGAAGATGCTTCAGGAATGCAACGTATTAAATTGAATGTTGGTACAGGTGGTGGAGATTCATGGTTTGATGGAGGTGCACTAGCAGATATAGATCCGTCAGCAAATGAATGGGTGCATATTGCCTTTTCAATATCTGGGTCTCAAGCGTCTGTTTACATAGATGGAGAGGTAGTAAGAGAAGGTGATTTTGCAGGTGTAGATTGGACAGGTTGCGATATTATGTCTATAATGTCAGGAGCGCCTCGTTTTACAGGATGGGGTCATAATTATGATTCAAGCTATATGGATGAATTGACATTGTATAGTAAAGCTTTGTCTCAAATTGAAATTCAAGCTATAATGGCAATGACTGATTAGTAAATATTTATTTGAGTAGTTTTTTAATTTAGTTGAATTTTCATCTGCATTTTCTTAGAAAATGCAGATGAAATTAATTAGCGCATTTCTATGAAGTTTTTTCAAAAAAATAAATCATTTTTATTATTACTACTAATAATGTTTTTCAGCTTTAGTTGTAAAAACAATAAGGATGTTGCAATAAATAATGAATTAGTAAGTAACAATGTATTACCAGATGATGAGGTTTTGTTGGATTCAATCCAAAAACAAACTTTCAATTATTTTTGGGAAGGCGCAGAGCCTACTTCTGGTCTTGCGCGCGAGCGTTTGCATATGGATGATATTTATCCGACATCACCTAAACACACCGTTACGACAGGAGGAAGTGGTTTTGGCTTAATGGCTATTTTGGTTGGTGTGAAAAGGGGTTTTATTACTAAAAATCAGGCGTTTTCTCGATTTGTTAAAATAGTAGATTTCCTTGAAAAAGCGGATAGATATCATGGCGTATGGCCACATTGGCTTAACGGTGAAACGGGTAAGATGATGCCCTTTAGCAAAAAAGATAATGGAGGAGATTTGGTCGAAACTGCATTTTTAGTTCAAGGCTTGTTAACCGTAGCCGAATATTTTAAAGATGGTAATGATAAAGAGCAAGCACTTGTTGATAAAATAGACAAACTTTGGAGAGAAGTAGAATGGGATTGGTATACAAAAAATGGCGAAGACGTATTATACTGGCATTGGTCTCCAGAATATGGATGGGACATGAATTTTCCTGTTGGTGGTTATAACGAATGTTTAATTATGTATGTTTTAGCAGCTGCATCACCAACGCATCCAATTAATGCTTCAGTTTATCATAAAGGGTGGGCAAGAAATGGTGCTATTGTTTCTTCTGAAAAATATTATGATGAAGATGTCATTCTTGACTATTATGAACATGATAAATCACCTATAGGCCCTATGTTTTGGGGTCACTATTCTTATGTTGGTTTAAATCCAAATAGTTTATCAGATAAGTATGCAGATTATTGGAAATTAGTTCAAAATCAAGCTAAAATTCACCATAAGCACGCTGTAGAAAACCCAAAAAATCATGAAGGTTATGGTGATAGCATTTGGGGTTTAACATCTAGTTATTCTATAAAAGGGTACAAAGGCCATAGACCAGATAAAGATATAGGTGTCATAGCACCAACCGCTGCACTAGCTTCATTTCCTTATACACCTAAGGAAAGTATGAAAATGTTAAAGAAACTATATAAAAATCATGATTCATTAATAGGGGAATATGGCCCTTACGATGCTTTTAGTTTTCAAGATAACTGGTATTTACCACGTTATTTAGCAATAGACCAAGGGCCTATTCCTTTAATGATTGAAAATTATCGCTCTGGAATGCTGTGGAAATTGTTTATGGCAAATAAAGATGTTCAAACTGGACTAGACAAATTAGGTTTTAAGTATTTAAAAAAATAATTAAATGGTAAGACAATTTTACATACTCTTTCTTGGCTTTATAATTTTTTCATGCTCAAAAGATAATGGTTCAGGGTATCAAGAACCTTACATTCCAGGCTCAGATGACGAGCCTGAAGTTATTGTACCTCTTAGCGATGAAGAAATGATGGATTTAACCCAAAAAGAAACCTTTAAATATTTTTGGGATTTTGCTAACACCAATTCTGGAGCAGCGAAGGAAAGATACCATCCAAATAATCCTACTTTAAATCAAAATGTAGTGACATCTGGCGGAACAGGTTTTGGGTTAATGAGTATCATCGTTGCTGTTGAACGCGGTTTTATTACTAGAGAACAAGGCGTCTCAAGACTGAGTAAAATCTTGACTTTTTTAGAAAATGCAGATCGTTTTCATGGGGCATGGTCCCACTGGATTGATGGTAATTCAGGCCATACGATTCCCTTTAGTACTAAAGATGATGGTGGCGATTTAGTGGAGACCGCATTTTTGGTTCAAGGATTAATTTGCGTTAAAGAGTATTTAAAAAATGGCACCGATACCGAAAAATCACTGGCAGAAAAAGCTGATGAACTTTGGAAAGGTGTTGAATGGAATTGGTACACACAAAACCAAGAGACTTTATATTGGCATTGGAGCCCTAATCATGGTTTCGATATAAATTTAAAGCTCGCAGGATATAATGAAGTTTTAATCACATATATTTTGGCTGCTGCCTCACCAGATTATAGCATTACAAAAACAACTTACGAAAAAGGTTGGGCAGGCAGTGGAAATATAGTGTCTTCTAGCTCACAATATGGTTTTCCTTTAGTTTTAAAACATGCTGGCGGTTCAAACTTAGGAGGACCTCTGTTTTTTAGCCATTATTCCTTTCTAGGATTAAACCCTAAAAACTTAACCGATCAATATGGAAATTATTGGAATCTAGCTGTTAATCATACAAAAATCAATCGTCAATATTGCATTATTAACCCCCAAAATTATATTGATTATGGTGAGGACTGTTGGGGGTTAACAGCTAGTTATTCAAGAAATGCCGATGGCTCTATTGGATATTCGGCTCATAGTCCATCAAACGATAAAGGCGTTGTATCTCCAACGGCTGCAATAAGCTCTATACCTTATACACCTAATGAATCTCTAAAAGTAATGCATTATATGTATCAAAATAAAGAGAAATTATTAGGTCCTGCTGGGTTTTACGATGCGTTTAGCCCTCATCATAATTTTTGGGTTGCAGAAGCCTATTTAGCTATAGATCAAGGCCCTCAAATAGTGATGATTGAAAACCATAGAACAGGTTTACTATGGAATTTATTTATGGAAAATGAGGATATAAAAAAAGGGTTGGATAAACTAGGGTTCAACTACTAATATATGATGAAGTTAAAAAAAACATATATATTAAACTTAATACTAGCAATTGGTTGTGTGCTAAATATCTCTTCATGCACACAAAACAGTTTTGAGTTCGTCGTACTTCCTGATACACAAACCTATGTTGAAGAATTCCCTAAAGTTTACATGAAACAAATGGAATGGATTGCAAATCAAAATGACAGATTTTCTTTTGTCTTGCATGTAGGAGA
Organism: Flavivirga spongiicola; assembly: GCF_030540825.1. Taxonomy (NCBI): domain Bacteria; kingdom Pseudomonadati; phylum Bacteroidota; class Flavobacteriia; order Flavobacteriales; family Flavobacteriaceae; genus Flavivirga; species Flavivirga spongiicola. Next base: position 3,542,168 of record NZ_JAUOEO010000001.1, on the reverse strand, counting down.
TGTTACTCAAAACAACTCTGAAAAAGAATGGGCAATTGCAGAAGCGGGTTTTTCTCTTTTAAATGGAAAAACACCTTACAATATAGCGCTTGGTAATCATGATATGGGAAGCGGACCAGGCAAATTTGCTGATACAAGAAATACAGTATTCGCAAATACTTTTTTTCCTGTAAAAGAATATGTTCAACACTCTAAAACAATAGCCACATTTCCAGAAAACACTATAGATAATTCATGTGCGGAGTATAGCATTATAGGAGAAAAATGGTTGATTTTTTCATTAGAGTTTGGACCTCAAAACAAAACAATCGAATGGGCAAATAATCTAATTGAAAAGCATCCCAACCACAAAATAATTATAAATACGCATGCTTACATGTATAACGACAATACATTGCTTGATGGTGAAGATTGGTACTTACCACAAAAATATGGTGTTGGAAAAGAGACAGGCAAAAATGCTGTAAATGATGGCGGTCAACTTTGGAATAAATTAATAAATCCAAATAAAAACACAATCATGGTATTTTCTGGACATGTTTTGGGTTCTGGTGTTGGTACATTGGTTTCTAAAAACAGTCATGGAAATAATGTTTATCAAATGCTTGCCAACTATCAAAAAAATGTAAAAGGCGTTGAAAAAGGGGATTCGGGTTATTTGCGAATCATTAAAGTAGATAAAAAAGCAAAAATCATTTCTGTAAAAACATATTCCCCATGGTTAGATGCTTATAAAAAAGAACCTGAGCATGAATTCATTTTTGAAAACGTTAATATTTAATTCAAGGATATGGCTATTTGTAAAAATTATATAAAATTAATTACAGGATTATTACTTGCTTTTTATGTTAGCATATCTTTTGCTCAGCATAAAGAATTATATAATTCTAAGCTATTTATAAATAATGCTGATACGTTGAAGTACCGCATGATGCTACCTAAAAACTTCGATGAAGCAAAACAATATCCTATGGTGTTATTTCTTCACGGCGCAGGAGAACGTGGTGATGACAACAAAGCACAATTGGTTCATGGTAGTAAATTGTTTGCCTCTAAAGAAAATCGAGATGATTTTCCTGCCATCGTCATTTTTCCGCAATGTCCTCGAAATTCCTTTTGGGCAAGTGCTGAGGTAGATAGAACTTCAAAACCCATAAAAATTGAGTTTCCGTTAAATATTCAACCAACAAAACCTATGGAATTGGTTATGCAGTTAATGGACGACATGGTTTCAAAACATTATGTGAACAAACAACAAATCTATGTCGGCGGTTTATCTATGGGGGGGATGGGTACTTTTGAAATTGTTTACCGTAAGCCAGGGTTATTTGCTGCCGCTTTTTCTATTTGTGGTGCAGGAAACCCTAAAGCAACAAAAGTATATGCCCAAACCACCCCATTTTGGGTATTTCACGGAGCCAATGATCATGTTGTTAACCCCCAATCATCAGTTAAAATGGTTGATGGTATTTTAGAACATGGTGGTAAACCCAATTTCACACTATATGCCAAAGACAATCACAATAGTTGGGATTCTGCATTTGCAGAACCTGAGCTTTTATCCTGGCTATTTTCTAATAAAAAGTAACAAAAGATGAGTAAAACACTAACCAAATTCAGCATTTTTTTAATAATTATCATTGTTTTTAGCTGTCATTCGAATACAGAAAAAAATCCAACTAAATTATCAGAACCTACGCCTTATGATGTGAAAGTAGATTCGTTAATGGGCTTAATGACTCTAAGGGAAAAAATTGGTCAAACTATAATGTATAGTGGTGGCTGGACGGTTACAGGGCCAACGGTAAGTTCAAATAACAAAAAATATATCAAAGAGGGAAATGTAGGTGCCATGCTCAATGTATATTCCGTAAAAGGCACAAGAGATTTGCAAAAAATGGCAGTTGAAGAAACCCGTTTGGGTATTCCATTGTTATTTGGGTACGATGTGATTCATGGATTTAGAACCATTTTTCCAATTAATTTAGGATTGGCAGCAAGTTGGGATTTAGAAGATATTGAAAAAGGATCCCGTATTGCAGCAGAGGAAGCATCAGCTGAAGGTATACATTGGACATTTGCGCCAATGGTTGATATAGGAAGAGATCCGCGTTGGGGTCGTATTTCTGAAGGTGCAGGTGAAGATGTCTATTTAGGAAGCGAAATTGCAAAAGCTTATGTAAAAGGTTTTCAAGGAGACGATTTATCAAAGCACAATACTATTCTAGCATGTGCAAAACACTTCGTAGGCTATGGTGCCGCTCAGGCAGGACGCGATTATCACACTGTAAATATGGGAGAAGATGAATTAAGAAATGTGTACCTCCCTCCTTTTGAAGCTGCAGTAGATGTTGGTGTTGAAACTTTTATGACCGCTTTTAATGAGCTTAATGGTGTCCCTGCAACAGGTAATAAATTCATTTTTAGAGATATTTTGAGAGACGAATGGGACTTCAATGGCTTTGTCGTAACAGATTATACAGCTATTAATGAATTGGTACCCCATGGATTTGCCAAAGACGAAAAGGAAGCAACCAAATTAGCCATCGATGCAGGAATTGATATGGATATGATGAGTGATGCGAATCGTTTATATCTAGAAGCATTAGTGAATGAAGGTAAAGTAGATATAGCGCTTATCGATGATGCATGTCGACGAATTCTCTTAACCAAATACAAATTAGGATTATTTGATGATCCTTATAGGTACTGCAATGAGCAACGCGAAAAGGAAGTGATTTACAAACCAGAATTTTTAGAAGCAGCACGAAAGTCTGCAGCTATGTCTTCTGTATTATTAAAAAATGACGACAAGGCACTTCCGTTAGATAAAAATCAAACCATTGCATTGATAGGGCCATTAGTAAAAGACAAAGAAAATATTATTGGTAATTGGGCAGCAGCAGGAGATAGAAAAGGAAAAGCCATAAGTGTATATCAAGGTGTTCAGGAGTACTTAAACAAGGCAAAAGTTATTTACGCTAAAGGTTGTGAGATTGAAGGTGATGATGATAGCGGGTTTCAGTCCGCCATTAAAGCTGCTAGACATGCAGATAAAGTACTTATGGTCGTTGGAGAAGATTACGATATGAGTGGTGAAGCAGCTAGTAGAACCAATATTAAACTACCCGGACGCCAAACAGATTTGATAAAAGCAATAAGAAAAGCGGTACCTAACAAAAAAATTGTTTTGATTTTAATGAACGGTCGCCCGTTAGATTTATCTGAAGAAGTTACACTAGCGGATGCTATTTTAGAAACCTGGTTTCCAGGCACCAGTGGAGGGCATGGAGTTGCTGATGTCCTTTTTGGTAGCTATAACCCCTCAGGAAAGTTACCAGTTACCTTTCCAAGGACTTTAGGGCAAGTACCTATTTATTACAACATGAAAAATACGGGACGTCCTATTCCACCTAATAATCCAAAGGAGGATTATAAATCCAATTATATTGATATACAAAACACACCTTTATTCTCTTTTGGACACGGTTTGAGTTATACTAATTATGACTATTCTGATTTTAAATTATCGACAACCACTATGGGGTTTTCAGATACGTTAACAGCGTCAATTTCTATTACAAATACTGGTGATTATGATGGATACGAAGTGGTACAGTTGTATGTGCATGATAAAGTCGGTAGCATTACACGACCGGTGAAAGAACTTAAAGGCTTCAAAAAAGTTTTTCTTAAAAAAGGGGAAAGTCAGACCCTGAGTTTTAATTTAACTGCTGAAGATCTAAAGTATTATAATAATGAGATATTTACCGTTGAACCAGGTGAATTTGAAATAGCTATTAAAGGCTCTTCAGAGTTTGATTTTGAGCACACTTTTACTTTAGAGTAGTTAATGTGAGTTCAATATAAAACCTGTTTGATTTTAATTAATTATTAAATAGTTGTCATTTCGACAGAGTGGAAAATAAACGAAGAGAAGTCTTATAATTATGAGATTCTTCGCTATAGCCTGTACTGAGCGTAGTCGAAGTACTCTGAATGACACGACACCTTAACAAAAGAAATCGTAATGTCATTCAGAAGGAGGAACGACTGAAGAATCTAAATTCGTTTTATTGAACTTATTTAAACTTTTTGGATTGTAGCGAAAATTAGCAATTTTATTTCCACTTGAAGGCTTTTTTGAGTTGCATAGTAGGGTTACGGAAGGAAAAAAAGATAAAAAATGGACATAAAAGGGTATTTTTTTAGCCAATTGAAAAAGTTTAAATGAGTTCATTGTAAAAAAACAATGTAGACATTCCATGCAGGTATTTAAATTTAACCGCTTACGTTTGAAAATGAATCACAAATTCAAAATTAGTTTTACTTTTTTTATTTTAATTTTGGGGTTTTCTCCTTTTAAAATAGAGGCTCAAAATATCACTATAAACTCAGGATGGCAGTTTGTTTTAGATGATAAAACGTCTCAAAATTGGGAAACAGTAAATATTCCACATACTTGGAATAAAGAGGATGCTTTTGATGATGAAAAAGGATATCACAGAGGTGTTGGCTGGTATAAAAAAAAACTTTATTTTTCTGCTGAAAGCAAAAACTTAATCCATTATATTCATTTTAAAGGTGTAAACCAAGAAACTCATGTCTATGTAAATGGCCAACTAATTGGTAATCACAAAGGTGGTTATACAGCATTTAATTTCAACATTACCAAATGGTTAAAATTTGATGCTTACAACTTAGTTGAAGTAAAAGTTGATAATAGCCATAACCCAAACATTCCACCACTTGATGCAGATTTTACATTTTATGGAGGCATATATCGCGATGTTGAATTAATCTCTAAACCCAAACAACACATCTCGCTTTCAGACTTTGCATCTGATGGGTTTTATGTGAATTATTATAGTATTTCAGAAGAAAAAGCAGGTGTAGAAGTAAAAATATTAATTGACAATTTTGAAAATAGACAAATAAACAATAAGCTTAAAGTAACTCTTTTAGATGCAAAAAACACAACGATTTTTGCTAAAGCTTTAGATTTTAAAAGCAGTGCCGAAGCTTCAGAATCGCTAAATATTAAATTTTCAGAAATATATAATCCTAAATTATGGTCACCAGAAAACCCATATTTATATAAATTGCATATTCTGCTTTTAGATGAAAAAGAAAACGTTTTAGATGAGAAGCACCAAAATATTGGTTTTAGATGGGTAAGTGTTGATGCCGATAAAGGCTTCTTTTTAAACGGAAAACCCATAAAACTAATTGGTGTAAATCGCCATCAAGATTATCAGGGTTATGGCAATGCAGCCCCCATAGAGTTTCAAAAGAAGGATATTCAACTTATAAAGAATATGGGATCTAATGTCCTTAGAAATGCACATTATCCGCAATCACAAGAGTTATACGATGTATGTGATGAACTTGGAGTTCTGATCTGGACAGAAATACCTGTAGTTAATAAAGTAACCAATACAAAAGAATTTTTTGATGTGAGTTTGAATATGCAAAAAGAGCATGTAAAACAGTACTACAATCACCCTTCGGTAGTGATGTTTGGTTATATGAATGAAATCTACCTAAGATTAGCTTTTGACGGTAAATCAACCAAATTAGAAAAGGAAAATCAAAAAAGAGCAGCTTTAGATTTAGCCAAACAATTAGAACAATTAACACGAGAGTTAGCCCCAAACCATATTACGGTTATGGCAGGTCATTTAAATGAATTGTATAATGAAACGGGAATAGCGGATGTGCCTATGCTGTTTGGTTGGAACCTATACTTTGGTTGGTACGACAAAGATATTCCAGATTTAGGTGTGTTTTTAGATGACCAACATAAACGCTATCCAAATCGTTCTTTATTGCTTTCTGAATATGGCCCTGGATCAGATATTAGGATTTTCACCAAAACACCTAAAAAGTTTGATTTTTCAATTGAGTATCAAGCAAAACTACATCAGTCCTATTACCAACAGATTATGGAAAGAGATTACATGACAGGAATGACTGCATGGAATTTTGCCGACTTTGGCTCCGAATTTCGTGGTGACGCCATTCCTCACATTAATCAAAAAGGGTTAATACAATTCGACCGAACACCAAAACCCATTTACTATTGGTATAAATCAATTTTAAATAAAGAACAACCTTTTGTTCACATTGCCACAAACTATTTTGATGGTTTAACATTGTTAGGCGATGATACTTATCCTGTTCAAATATATTCTAATCAACAAGCTGCTGAACTTTTTTTAAACGGCAAAAAAATAAAGGTAGTAATATTTGAAAACGGTGTGGCAAATATTGATTTACCTTTTATTAATGGCATAAATACGATTAAAGTTGTTTCAGCAACTGTTTCAGAAGAAAAAAGAGTAGAAGTCTTAAAAATTGAAACTTTAGATTTTCAAACATTTTCACGTTTTGGAATCAATATAGGGTCGCATTTTTACTTTACCGATAAAGAACACCAAATCACTTTTGTTCCAGATCAGCCTTATAAAGAAGGATTGTTTGGACATGTTGACGGGAAAACATATAACTTAAGCAAAGACAAGCACCAAGGCATTCCGTACGGTATAAAGAAAACAAATTCCGAGCCTTTATTTCAAACCATGTTGGAAGGCTGTACCAACTATAAATTAAACATCCCAAACGGTAGATATAAAGTGAATCTATTCTTTGTAGAACCCAAAATAAAATCTACTGAGAATATTTACAATTTAAAAGTATCTACCCAAATATCTAAAAACAAAATAGAACAACGTGTTTTTAATATCCTTTTAAACCAGACATTAGTTGAAAGTCACTTTAATATGGCAGAGCAATATCCAGAAAAATATGGCATTATAAAATCGGCTATAATAGGTATTAAAAATAATGAAGGATTAACTATTTCCTTACAATCTATTGAAGGCAAACCACTGATAAGTGGTATTTTAATTGAAAAATTGAATTAAAGATGACGCATAAACTTTTAATGATCTTCTTTTGCATAAGTTCTTATGTGGTTTCGCAAAACAAAACAACATACACTTATGCCATAAAAGGCTCTGATACTTTAAAACTGGATGTATATAGTCCAAAAGAAATAAAAGCCAATGACAGCTTACCTGTTTTACTTTGGATGCACGGAGGAGGGTTTGCTGGCGGCACAAGAGATCATCCACAAGAGCAAAAACTAGTAGAATATGTTACCACCAAAGGCTATATTGGTATATCAATCTCTTACAGGCTGTTACTAAAAAACTCAAAAACAGGTTCGGGTTGTGATTGTCCAAAAGCTTTCAAGCTGGAAATATTTAAACAAGCCGCCATTGACTATTTAGATGCTACCAAATTTATAATTGATAATAAATCAATGTTACAAATAAACCCAGAGAAAATCATTGCTGGCGGTAGTAGTGCTGGTGCCGAGAGTATTTTAAATGCTGTTTATATGAAAGCGTATTTTGTAGATGATTTAAAAAGATTTAAAGATGTAAAGTATGCCGGTGTTATCTCTTTGGCAGGTGCTTTAGTGAATGCAGAATATATTTCTAAAAGTAATGCCTTACCAACGGTTTTGTTTCATGGAACAGATGATCCTTTAGTTCCATTTGCAAGCGCACCTCATCATTATTGCTCAGCTGAAAAACCAGGGTATTTATTACTGGATGGTTCTGAAACCATTGTTAAAAAATTTGATGATTTAGGAACCCCTTACTATTTCAATAAAGTTATTGGTGGAAAGCATGAATTATGTGCCATTCCTTTTGACCAATTAGATACGATCATGCAGTTTTTTGAAAAAACAGTATTTAATTCTGAAATCATTCAAACAAAAAAAATAATAACAAAGAATTAATGAAAAAACTACTAGTCTTCATTTTAATTGCAAGTATATTTCATTCCTGTAAGCATGAAAAAAAAGAAACTATTGTTGATGCACCTAAAAAAAGACCCAACATTATTTTCATCATGGCAGATGACCATGCAACACAAGCCATTAGTGCATATGCACATCCAATTAGTCAGTTGGCACCGACACCAAACATTGATAGAATAGCTACAGAAGGTACTATTTTTAGAAATAATTTTTGCACAAACTCTATCTGTGGCCCCAGTCGTGCGGTTATTTTAACAGGAAAACATAGCCACATTAATGGCTTTAGAATGAACGGAAATCGTTTTGATGGCAGCCAACAAACCTACCCAAAACTTTTACAAAAAGCGGGATATAAAACGGCGATGTTTGGGAAATGGCATTTGCATGGTCATCCGGAAGGTTTCGATTATTGGAAGATACTTCAAGATCAGGGTAATTATTACAATCCGGATTTTATATCGTTAAACCAACAAACAAAAAAAATAGATACCACTAGAGTTATTGGTTATGCAACAGATATTGTAACCGAAGACGCCATACAGTATTTAGAGGAAATCAAAGGTAGTGACCAACCATTTATGCTTATGGTGCAACACAAAGCACCTCATAGAAACTGGATGCCTGCTTTACGGCATTTAAATTTATATGACACCATTCAGTTTCCAATACCAGATACCTATTTTACAAATCATGAAGGTTCTTCTGCATCAAAAGAACAATATCAAACTATTTACAGAGATATGTATGAAGGCCATGATTTAAAGATGGCCAAGAAAAAAGGAAATCCAGAATTAGCACACAATCCCTGGAAAACAGATTTTGATCGTATGACACCAGAGCAACGAACAACTTGGAATGAAGCCTATCAGCCTAAAAATGATGCATTTCATGATGCTAATCTATCTGGAAAGGATTTGGATTTATGGAAATTGCAACGCTATTTACAAGATTATTTGGCAACCATAAAGGCTGTTGATGAAGGTGTTGGTAAAATTCTGGATTATTTGGAAGCTAATCATTTGGCAAAAAACACCATGGTAGTTTACACCACAGACCAAGGATTTTATCTGGGCGAAAAAGGGTGGTTTGATAAACGTTTTATGTACGAAGAATCCTTAGCAATGCCTATGTTGATAAAATACCCCGGCGTTATAAAACCAGAGTCTGAGATTACGGCCTTAACACAAAATCTTGATTTTGCAGAAACTTTTCTTGATTTTGCTCAAGTAGAAATTCCAAAAGATATGCAAGGAAAATCTTTAAAGCCTTTGCTCGTAAACACTATTGAAGATGATGATTTTAGAGATGCCATATATTATCATTATTATGACTTTCCTGCGTTTCACATGGTTAAAAAAATGTATGGCGTAAGAACTAAGCGTTATAAGTTAATTCATGTATATGATGATATCGACGAATGGGAGTTGTATGATTTAAAAAAGGATCCCAATGAGATTCATAATTTGATAAATGATGTTGATTATAATAATATTGAACAAAACCTTAGAGTAAAATTAAAAACGTTACAAACTCAATATCATGTAACAAACAAAGAATTTGAGCGTGCTAATCCTGAACAAATAAAAAAAAGCTATAAAGGTTTTGAACGCTTAAGAGGTCAACCGATGGAAGCTTATGAACATTAATATTTAAAACCATGTACAAATTTATAAGTCTATTTATAACAATATGTGTATTCTTTTCCTGTTCTGAAAAAGTAATTGAAACTACAGTAGTCTCTCCAGATGAACAAATAAAAGTTTCCTTCTTTCTTTCTAAAAAAAACGAGCCATCATATAGAGTCAACTTTAAAAATAAAACTATTATTGATTCGTCTAAAATGGGATTTGAATTAAAAGAGGCCTTACCATTAAATTCAAATTTTAAAATAGTAAATGTTCAGGAATCAACAACTGATGAAACTTGGGATATGGTTTGGGGTGAAGATGCACAAGTACGTAATCATTATAACGAACTTAAAATTGAGCTAGAAGAAACCTCAGAACTTAAAAGGCAGTTAAATATCATCTTTAAGGTGTATAACGATGGAATAGGCTTTAGATACGAATTTCCAAAACAAGACCATTTAAATAACGCCGTTATTACGGATGAAAATACCGAGTTTAATCTCACGGAAGACCATAAAGTATGGTGGATTCCCGGAGATTGGGATATTTACGAGTATTTATACAATACCACCAAGTTTTCAGAAATAGATGCTTTAAAATATTACGAACCTGGAACACATTTAGGGCAGACTTATGTTCCCGAAAATGCTGTAAATACGCCCGTAACAATGAAAACAAATTCTGGGGTTTATTTAAGTTTTCACGAAGCAGATTTAACCAATTATGCAGGTATGACTTTAGCAGTTAATACGGCAGACTTAAAAATGAAAAGCGAATTGGTTGGCAATAATGAAAATATAAAAGTCAAGCGTCAAACACCTTTTAAAACACCTTGGCGCACCATTCAAATTTCAGATAGAGCTGGCGGTTTAATAGAGTCTAAACTCATTGTAAATCTTAACGATCCAAATACGATCGGTGATATGCCATATTTTAAACCCACAAAGTATGTTGGTATTTGGTGGGATATGCATATTGGTACAGGAAATTGGGATTACTCCGGTAAATATCATGCTGCCAACACCAAATATGCCAAAGAAATGATTGATTTTGCATCAGAACATAATATACATGGTATGTTGGTAGAAGGCTGGAATATTGGTTGGGAAAAATGGTGGGATAAAAAGAATAAAAAAGTACCTTTCGATTTTGTAACACCTTATCCGGATTATAATTTGGAAGCTATCGTAAACTACGGAAAATCTAAAGGTGTTGAGTTGATCATGCATCATGAAACCTCAGCAGATATTACGCGTTACGAAACTCAATTAGATACCGCTTTTGCATTAATGAAAAAACTTGATATCCATTCGGTTAAAACAGGTTACGTAGGTAGCATTATTCCTAAAGGCGAATATCATCACGGGCAGTATATGGTAAATCATTATCAAAAAGTTTTAGAAAAAGGCGTAGAAACCCATGTAGCAATAAACGCTCACGAACCTATTAAAGCGACAGGAAAAAGACGCACTTATCCAGTTGCTATTTCTCGTGAAGGCGTTCGCGGTCAAGAATATAATGCTTGGTCTAAAGATGGAGGCAATCCACCAGAGCATTTAACTATTGTGCCTTTTACAAGAATGTTGGGGGGCCCCATAGATTATACACCAGGGATTTTTAACACCTCCTTGAGCCCTTATAAAACAGATAATCAAATTAATACAACATTAGCCCATCAGTTGGCTTTGTACGTTATTTTATACAGCCCAGTACAAATGGTTCCGGATTTAATAGTACACTACAAAAACCACTCGGCTTTTCAATTTATCAAAGATGTTGGTGTGGATTGGAACGCTTCTAAAGTTTTGAATGCCGAAATAGGTGATTTTATTACTGTTGCGCGACAAGAAAAAGGAACAAAAAACTGGTTTGTTGGATGTATTACAGATGAAAATGCCAGAGTAATCAAAGTAGGTCTGAATTTTTTAGATGAAGACCAAGTATACGTTGCTAAGCTATACAAAGACACTCAGGATTCACACTATATGAACAACCCTGAAGTTTATGACATTTCAGAACAGGAAGTAAGCAATAAAACAGTTTTAGAACTTAAACTAGCTCCTGGAGGAGGATGCGCCATATCATTAATACCTAAAGAATAAATTAAACACTATGAAAAAAATGAGTTTTTTAATGATTCTATTTTGCTACTTCGGAGTGCTTTTTGCCCAAGAAGAAACCAAAATAATGACCTACAATATTAAGTTAGATCACCCCAAAGAAGGTAAAAACAGCTGGGACAACCGCAAAAGTTTTATGATGAAGCAAATTAATTTTTATGAACCGGATGTTTTTGGCGTACAAGAAGCTTTACCAAATCAGATGACATATATGGACAGCACACTCATAGATTATAATTATGTGGGCGTAGGTCGTGATGATGGTAAAAATGCCGGCGAGTATTCAGCCATTTTTTATAAAAAAGAAACATTTAGGATAGTAAAAGGCGCTACGTTTTGGTTGTCTGAAACTCCAGAAAAGGTATCTATGGGTTGGGATGCTGTTTGCAACCGTGTTTGTACATACTCGCTTTTAGAAAATAAAAAGACGCATACCCGTTTTTGGGTATTCAATACTCATTTTGATCATGTTGGGAAGTTAGCGCGTACTGAAAGCCCTAAACTCATTCTTCAAAAAATAAACGAATTGAACACTGAAAATTGGCCTGTAATATTAATGGGCGATTTTAATTTGGAGCCCAAAACGGAACAAATACAATTTATCAAGAAACACTTAAAGGATTCAAAAGAAGCTTCAAAAACGACTTCTTTTGGGCCGTCTGGAACTTTTAATGGTTTTCATTTCAATGAACCTGTAACAAGACGCATTGATTACATTTTTGTAAGTGATAATAGCATCAGGGTAAACAAATATGCAGTATTAAGTGATTCTAAAGATTGTAAATATCCTTCAGATCATTTACCTGTTTATATAGAAATACAGCTAATAAAAACTAACTAAGATTTAAATTATGAATAAAAAAACTTTTCTATTACTAATAACAGCAGTATCTGCATTAGGTGGATTACTATTTGGCTATGACACAGGTGTTATTAATGGCGCTCAATTTTATTTAAGTAAACATTTCGATTTAGATTCAGCAATGAAAGGTTGGGTTGTAGGAAGTGCACTTCTGGGTTGTTTGATTGGTGCTATTGCCGCTGGTCCACTAAGTATAAAATTTGGCCGGAAACATTCTTTAATAGTTTCTGCTGTATTATTTTCAGTTTCAGCCTATGGTTCTGGTTTACCATCCATTTTTCCTGAGTCGGTTTCTTTACTCGTCGTTTTTAGAATCATTGGAGGTCTTGGTATTGGTATTGCCTCTATGAATGCTCCTATGTACATTGCTGAAATTGCACCGAGTAACATACGAGGAAAAATGGTTACCTATTACCAATTGGCAATAGTTATTGGTTTTTTTGTAGTGTTTTTGGCAACTTATTTTATTGGAAATAGTTTATCAGAAACACAAAATATTGCGTTTGGATGGAAGCGTATGTTTTGGTCAGAATTAATTCCCAGCTGTTTATTTTTAATACTGTTATTCTTTGTACCTAAAAGTCCACGATGGTTAACTCTTAAAGGAAAAGATGACGATGCTTTAATAATTTTAACTAAGATACATGGTGCATATCAAGCAAATAAAGAAATTATAGAAATAAAAGACTCTCTTAAAGTAGATGATAAGCATATTAAGGTAAATTATTTTTCAAAAATAATACTAGGAATCATTGCTATAGGTACCACATTATCTGTATTGCAACAGTTTACTGGAATAAATGCCGTATTGTACTATGGTGCAGATATTTTTGAAAAAGCACTAGGTTTTGGTAAAGAAGACATTTTAGCACAACAAATACTTCTAGCTTTTGTTAATCTGATATTCACTTTTGTGGCGATGTTTACTGTAGATAAATTTGGTAGAAAACCATTAATATATATTGGATCTATAGGTATGATCGTTGGTTTCTTATTATTAGGAATCACGTTGCAACAACAATCTGTAGGTATTCTATCGTTGCTTGGTGTGTTAATTTTTATAGCTTCATTCGCGCTTTCTATGGGGCCTGTTGTTTGGGTTTTACTTTCAGAAATGTTTCCAAATAAAATACGTAGTGTAGCCATGTCTGTTGCAGTGGCAGCACAATGGGCAGCAAACTATGTGGTTTCACAGTCTTTTCCAATAGTTATGGATAGTGACACAAATAATAGCGCCATCTGGAATGGTTCTTTACCATATTTTATATTTATCGCATTTATTATGATTATTATGGTTGTAACTTACAAATACATTCCCGAAACAAAAGGAAAATCCCTTGAAGAAATTGAAGGATTCTGGCAAGAATAAACCACTATGGATTGGAAATCCATAGTTTTAAGTAAAGAATAAAATTCTTTTTTTGCGATTACTTGTCATTCCTGCGAAAGCAGGAATCCATACTAGAAAAGAGTGGATTCCGCATCAAGTGCGGAATGACAAAACTATCTTTAAAATTTATAGAAACTAAAGTAACTGCAATAAAATTGCAGGGTTTTAACCTTTAACTGGAAAATAAAAAAAGAAACTCAGGATCATTTGTGATACCAAATGGTTAAAAAATCATTTCCTTAAAACCTTCTTTATATCATAAATCAGTATTGCCTAATTGCTTATAAAAATTAATATATTGGGTATTTTGAGGGTTAATTTCTAATAATCTTGAAGCGATATTTTTCGCCTTCTCTATATCTTTATTCTTTGAATATAAATATGCTAGCGTGTATAACAAACTTTCATTTCGATGATCTATTTTTAAACCATTAACCAATGCTTTTTCTGCCTCTTTAAAATTATTCATTTTGTCATATAACAAACTTAAATTATAGTAACATCTAATGTTTTGGGGCATATATCGTATAGCTTTTTTAATGTTCTCAATAGCGTCCTCAGTTCTATTTAATTCTGCCAGCAATAAAGCATAAGAATAATAGGTCGGACCGTATTCCGGCTCTTGTTCAATAATCATTTTAAAAGCATTTTCGGCTTCTGTATACTGTTGATTCGTGTAATAAAGGTTCGCTAAATTGATTCTTACATTATTATTGATGTTATCTATAGCTAAAGCACTTTCATAACCTTGAATAGCTTTTTGTAAATCACCCTTTTTAAGAAAATGATTGGCCCGTTTTATACGTCCTCCAACAAAATCAGCGTTGATATTCAAATAGGCTTCAAATTCACTTTTAACACTATGATAAACACCTTTATATTCAGCAGGGATTTGAAGTGCATCCAACGCACTTATAGCGAAAAAAGCCTTCACTCTAACCGATCGTTTACTGTCCTTTAATAAAGGTAAAAAGTAATTCACATAATCGGTCGTGTTGATTTCACTCAATACATCAATGGAAGCACCTTTAACTAATGAAGACTCATCATTTAAAAAACTTAGAAGGGCATCAATAGACTCTGAAGTTAAATAATTACTCATAGCTCTTACCGCTGAAGCTCTTGCTATTTCAGGATAAATAGTGTCTTTGGCCAACGTTTGTAAAGCGGTCATTCCATTCTCTGCTCCAGTGAGACCCGGAGCTAATAACTCTGAAAAATGGGTATAGTCGGGCACACCATATTGGATTTTAAAATTTTCCCAAGCCCAATCGTCACTTTTATCTTGATGACATTGAGTACATGCATTTGGTACATTATATTTAAGGCTTAAATCTGGTCGTGGAATTCTAAAACTATGATCGCGTCTAAAATCATTACCCATATAGTACTTCCCTGTCATATGGCAATTAATACATTGTGACCCTTCCGAATTTTGACTATGAAAGTGGTGCTTTGGTGTATCATAATCCTCTGGAACGTGACATTGAGCGCACAAATTATTACCTTTAAATTTAAGTTCAAGCGAATGTGCATCATGACAATTTGTACAGGTGACATCATTGTGATACATCTTACTTTGCACGAATGATCCATAAACATAATCCTCATCCAAGATTTGACCGTCAGGATGATAGATTCCTTCGGTGATTAATTGCGGATAATAGTGATCGAGCATAGTCCCTTCGAAGTTGTAATTCCCAGAAATCTGCTCTCTTCTCATATGACATCTAGCACATTGATCAACCAATTCCTTTGGACTAGTATCCAAAGTCATTTTCATTTTCCCAGAATTTTTGTAAGCATCTCCTAGCCTACTAACATCAGCTACATGATTCTTTCCTGGTCCATGACAGGCTTCACAATTCACATTGATTATTGCAAACTTAGTATCGTAGCTATGTGTTGTTTCGTTATAATTCTCTCTGACATTAGTCGAATGGCAATCGGAACACATATTATTCCAATTTAATCCGCCTCGAGACCAATGCAGCCATTCAGAATGTACCACTTTAAAGTCCGGGTATAAGTCGAACCATTTATTTTTTTCAGAATCCCAAGCAGTTCTTAAACACTGGTAATGTCCATCGGGAAATTTAACAATGTACTGTTGTAGCGGTGTTATTCCAAAGGTATATTCAATTTTATAATCGTGATTTTTCCCATCAGGCCCTTCTGTATTAACATAGTAATCCCCATCTTTTTTAAAGAATTTCGATAGGACGCCCTGACTTTTAAATGTGGTATTAAAATTAGCTAGAACTGTAGAATCAGAAATGGTTTGCATCGCTTTATCATGGTGAGACCCTTCCCATGATTTAAACTGATCCTCATGACATTTTTTACACGCAACATCTCCTAAAAAATGTTCATCTGGGATGACATTGGCAGATATAAAAACAGTATCCTTTTGGTTGATATACTCAGACTTTAGCTTATCCTTACATGAAAGGATAATTATCATATAAGTCAATAACAGACCAATTGTTTTAGGACTGATGTTTTTCATATTTTTTATTTCTTAATTCCACAAAAAGCCTTTTACACTTTGAAGTAGATATAGGATTTCAAAAGTAAACAAAAATTGACCATCACTTTTTTATCTACATGGTAATTTTAATGCATATTCGATTATTTCAACAAATATCTTTTTAAAATAGCAAATGTATCTGAATTAATAATACTATCATGAGTGGCAAATGTTACAGAATATATGTAGAGCTCATTTAAGAAACTGCTTCAAAAACTCTAAAAGTATCAAATGTCTATATAAATGGTAACTGATTTTTTATAACTATTTATAGTGTTAAGGTAATTTTGTATGTATAGGTGTCATACCAGTTCTATTAACTACTAGCATATAAAATAAATGAACTTAAAAAAGAGTTACAAATTGAGTATTATAGGATTAAACAGATTTTATCTTGTGGGGATATGTCTACTATTTATATCTCCTATCGCATGTGTTGGTAAACACACGAAAGAATCTAAAGTAGTTGATATTGCAAAACAACCCAATATACTGTTTATACTAACAGATGATCATGCTTCTAAGGCCATTAGCGCTTATGGTGGTGGATTAAATGAAACCCCAAATATAGATCGATTAGCAAATGAAGGTATCCGTTTTGATAGATGTTTTGTCAATAATTCTATTTGTGGTCCAAGTAGAGCAGCCATACTTACTGGCAAATTTAGTCATATCAATGGATTAACAGATAATGGGATAAAATTTGATAATACTCAGGTAACTTTTCCAAAACTTTTACAACAAGCCGGATATTCAACAGCCGTTGTTGGTAAATGGCATTTGGGATCTCAACCTTCTGGTTTTGACTATTGGAATGTCCTGCCTGGGCAAGGTGATTATTATAATCCTGAGTTTATTGAAATGGGGGACACAACTGTTGTAAAAGGCTATGTAACAGATGTCATTACAGATATATCTCTTAAATGGTTAAAGAAAAGAGATGCCAATAAACCATTCTGCCTACTCTATCATCACAAAGCACCTCACAGAAATTGGATGCCAGCTCCCAGACATTTAAATCTTTATGACTCTATAAATTTCCCTGTTCCAGAATCTTTATTCGACGATTATAAAAATAGAGGTACAGCAGCTAGGACACAAGAAATGGAAATTGATAGACACATGTATCCTATTTGGGATTTTAAACTAGCTACACTTGCGGAAATGGATGCATATATTGCATCCAACAGATATAAAAACAAAAACGATAACGGTCTGGATTCCAAAAGCAAAAACATGCTGGAAGCTAATGATAAAAGTGCAGATTTGGCCAAGTTTTTAAGAGTTTACGAAAAAATGACCGTGGAACAGAGGAAAGCGTGGCATAAAGCATACGACCCAAAAACAAAAGCCTATAGAGAAGCTAATTTGAATGAAAAAGAAAGGCTTGAATGGAAATATCAACGTTATGTTAAAGATTATCTACGCTCTGTAGCCGCAGTAGATGAAAACATAGGAAAAATGATTAAACATCTTGAAGAAACAGGTGAATTAGACAATACTATTATTGTATACACATCCGATCAAGGGTTTTATTTGGGCGAACATGGATGGTTTGACAAACGATTTATGTACGAACAAAGTTATGGTACCCCATTAATTATCAGGTATCCCAAAAAGATAAAAAAAGAAACTGTTAGTAAAGCGCTTGCCATGAATATTGATTTGTCCCCTACTCTACTGGATTTAGCAGGCATTGAAATCCCTGAAGATATTCAAGGAGCATCTCTGACACCTATTTTAGAAAACAATGGAACCGTAAATAGCAATTGGAGAAAAGCGACTTATTATCATTATTATGAATATCCATCATGGCATTCTGTAAAAAGACATTACGGTATTAGAACAGAACGGTATAAACTCATCCATTTTTATAATGATGTTGATGAATGGGAATTATATGATTTGGAAAATGATTCTCAAGAACTCGATAATATTTACCATCAACCAGAAAATAAGGCTTTAATAGATGCTCTCAAAGATCAGTTAAAAGAACTTCAAATAGAATATAAAGATTTAGATCCCACAGAGCAGAAAATAAAGTTTTTTCAAAAATGATACAATGCTTAAAGCCTATTTAAGCAACTAATAAAATATTTAGATTAATAGTTTACTTGATAATTGGATATTTGTGGTGAATTAATTTCTCCTTCTTTTTTTCGTGGCATTCCTAAATCATACGGAGAAGGAGGCATCCACTCACTTTTTACGCCTTCAATTTTCATAGTTCCCTTTGGCTTTAAAGTTGCAAACGCATATAGGGGATCTTTATAGCCAGCAATATGATGAAGATTACCATACTGTTTGTACAACTCCTTTGGAAATCGTTCGGTCGTTGTATAATTCTGTGACCATTGGTAAGACATGCTATTTATACCAATATAGTTTATATCATTTTTCTGATGGTGGAAATCTATATGACTATGGCCACTTATGCAGCTAATTACTTTTTCTTTTTGTTTTTCTATTATTCTTTGTAAGATCAAACGGTTATTTACACTATGCCATAAACTTTGATGTGAAAATACAATAGTCGGTAATCTTGTAGCCTCTAAATCGGCTTTAAACCATTCTATTTGTTCATTGTCTATATAAGTTCTAAATTTCGAATCTACATAAAAATTAGCCCTTTCATAATCAATAAACTTGCCGTCTTGAAATAAAAAATTGGCATCTAAAACTATAAAGTGATAACCACCTAAATCATACGAATAATAAGCTTTTGGCATGCCCCAAAAATTCATTATTTCTTGTTTAGACTGTCTATCCATATCATGATTTCCCAAAATATGATATTTAGTACCTTCAAATGTTTCCCATATTTTCAAAAACGCTTTATTCTTTGTTTCTCCAAAACAAAAATCTCCCATCTGAATAATAAAATCAACTTTTCGCTTTTGAGCTTCATCAATAAACGTCTCAAGGCGTTGGTCTGCGTCTGGCATCAAATCTTTATGAACATCACTAACAATCCCAAAACTTAACTTTTCAGTTTTTTTGTCTGATGAAATACCTGGCGTAAAAGATAATAAAGTTGATGGCAACATGGTTGCTGCCATTCCAGCACTTATCTGACTAATGAATTTTCTTCTTTTCATACTTTATTCGCCATTTAACTCCAAATTTAGTAATTATAAGTACATGATTCAAACAGTTAAACACTAAATCGGTATAAACTTCGGTTCTGCAATTATTAAGAAATTGATGAGTTCATTGTCTACTTTAAAATGATTCTTTAAATAGATTTTTTTATTGTTAGATAAAACAACGAAAATGAGACGGTCTAAAAAGTGTTAGGAACTAAAAATTGTCCCACCGAGTGCAGCGTTAAGATTTATATGCGCCTAAAAATGATAACGAACAAAGGCTTCCATAGCTGCATAATTAGCTAAACCAAGTTTGTTATATTTTTCTGCTGTATCTTTATTTATATCTTCTGCTCGTACCCAAAATTCTCTTGAATCTTCTCCTTGAAACATCACATCATCTTTTTGTGTTTGATGGAAAAAAATGGCTTTTCTTTTTCTCAATATTTGTGTAGGGCTCATAGGGACTGCCATTTCTATTTCGTGGGTACTCCAAGAGTTCCAAGCGCCTCTATATAGCCATACCCAGCAATCTTTCATATAGTCCTTCGATTTAAGCTGACTTAGTGACTGAAACAAAACATTTAAACACATTCTACGTGTTCCGTGTGGGTCATCTAAATCTCCGGCAGCATAAATCTGATGGGGCTTAATTTTATCAATAATAGCATTCATTATTGAGATATCATGCTTATCTATTGGGTTTTTCTTAATGATACCCGTTTCATAAAATGGTAAATCGAGGAAATGAACATTTTCGTCTGGTAATCCCAAAAACCTAGTAGCTCCAAAACTTTCACTTCTTCTAATATTAGCCTTTAATTTTCTAATCTCTAAAGAATCGTAATCATTCGTCGTTTTCTCTTTTAAGGAACTGATTATATCTTTAAAAGCCTCTTCGCCAGAGATACTATCGGCTATTTCTGCAACCTTTAAAGCTTCATAATCTGGTACAGCAATATTTCCGGAAGTCTGATAAGCTATGTGCACATCATGTCCTTGAGAAATTAAGCGGTCTATTGTACCTCCCATCGAAATGACATCATCATCAGGGTGAGGGCTAAAAATAATAACTCGTTTTTTTATTGGTTTTTCTCTTTCAGGTCTATGACTATCATCTGCATTAGGCTTACCTCCCGGCCACCCTGTAATAGTATGTTGTAATTTATTAAAGGCCTGTATATTAAGATCGTAAGATGTCGTTTCTTGGTTTAAAAGTTCAGACATCCCTGAATCATTATAATCTTTATCCGTAAGTTGCAATATGGGTTTGTTTTTTCGATCACATAACCATATAATGGCCTTATGCATGAGTGTTGGGTTCCATTTTACAGAACCTACTAGCCAAGGTGTACCAATTCTTATTAAGTTAGTAGCAGCTTCATTATCTAGTACAAATGTTGTATTAG
Source organism: Flavivirga spongiicola (assembly GCF_030540825.1). NCBI lineage: Bacteria > Pseudomonadati > Bacteroidota > Flavobacteriia > Flavobacteriales > Flavobacteriaceae > Flavivirga > Flavivirga spongiicola. The sequence goes on along the minus strand of NZ_JAUOEO010000001.1, from coordinate 3,521,309 downwards.
AATGTTCCTGTAAATAAGTTGCTGGAATATGAGAAAGTATGTCTCCTTCTATAGCCTTTTTAACAATTTCAGCTTTATTTTGTCCCCAAGCAAGTAAAACTATACGTTTGGCTTTTTTAATAGTACCAATACCCATGGTTATTGCTTTCCTTGGAACATTCTCTATGCCTTGAAATGCAGGTCCGGCATCTACTCTTGTTATGTGATCAAGCGTAATACTTCTTGTACCGGAATTAATATGTGAACCTGGTTCATTAAATCCTATATGCCCTGTTCTACCAATACCTAACAGCTGAAAATCTAGTCCTCCAGACGATAAAATTTTATCATCATAGGCTTGACAATAAGCATTAAGATCTTTTGAAGCAACCATACCATTAGGAATGTTAATATGCTTTGGATCTATATCAACGTGATCAAAAAGGTGTTGATGCATGAAGTAGTAATAACTCTGGATGTTTTCTTTTTCCATTGGAAAATATTCATCCAGATTAAAAGTAATTACGTTAGAAAAACTCAACCCTTCTTCTTTATGCATTCTTACCAGTTCTTCATAAACTTTAATTGGCGATGAACCCGTAGCCAGCCCCAAAACACACATCTCATTTTTTTCAGCTTTTGCTTGTATCAAGCTAGCAATCTCTTCTGCTATAACTATTGAAGCCACTTTTGAATCATTAAAAATCACATTATGAATTTTTTCAAAACGCGTCTCTTCAAATTGACCAACAGGTTTGTGTTTTATGTCCTTTACATCTAGAATTGTTTTCATACTAAACTTTAATTTTAATGTATCTCATTACTATTATAATGGTTATATGATACTTTTATAATGTGATTATTTTTTCCAATGTATTCAAATAAAATTATAAATCAAACAAACTAGGTAACCACAAACTCAATTGCGGGAAATAGGTCACTAAAAACAAAGCAACTATCATAGCAATGAACAAAGGTAATAAGGGTTTAATTACTTTTTCAATAGTTGTGTTTGCAATACCTACTCCTACAAACAGCACGGAGCCTACCGGAGGTGTACAGAGTCCTACACTTAAATTCATGACCATAATAATTCCGAATTGCACAGGATCCATACCTAGTTTAGTAATAATTGGTAAAAATATAGGTGTAAAAATTAATACGGCTGGTGTCATATCCATAAAGATACCAACAAACAATAATAATAAATTGATAATTAAAAGAATAACAATTGGATTATCACTAGCTCCTAATAATAAATTACTAATATCTTGTGGGATGTTTTCATAAGACATGACCCAAGACATACTCATGGAAGCACCAATTAATAGCATTACAATAGCTGTAGTACCACAAGATTCTAATAATATTTGAGGTAGATCTTTACTTTTAATTTCTTTATACCAAAACCCTAATATTAGTGTATATAATACCGCTATAGCTGAAGCTTCTGTGGCCGTAAAAATACCGACAACTATTCCCCCTATTACGACAACAAGTAACATTAAACTAGGAAATGCACTTACAAAAGTTCTAGCTACATCCTTTAATGAGCTTCTTTTTCCTATTTTATAACCTTTCTTTTTAGCCCAAAATGAGGCCACTATCATAAGAAATAAACCTGTTAGAATCCCTGGAATATAACCAGCTAAAAATAACGCTGCTATAGAAACGCCACCACTTGCCAATGAATACACAATAAGCACATTACTTGGGGGAATGATCAAACCAGTTGTTGATGATGTTATGTTTACGGCCGCTCCAAATTCTTTTGAATAGCCTTCTTTTTCCATTTCTGGTCCTAAAATACTTCCCATTGCTGAAGCTGATGCCATTGCAGAACCAGCAATGGCTCCCATTAACATGGCTGCAATAACATTTATAAGTGCTAAGCCTCCTGGAAGTGAACCTACTAGGGTTTTAGCAAAATCAATAAGGCGATGCGCAATACCTCCTTTGTTCATGAGTTGTCCAGAAAGCACAAAAAATGGAATAGCCAGTAGTGCAAAACTATCTAATCCCGTAGCTATTCTTTGAGACACGGTTGTTAGCGCTGGAAGCATCGAAATGCTTGTCATCATTGTTAATAACGATGAAATAGCAATACTCCATGCCACTGGAACACCTATAAACAATAATCCTATAAAACTAATAACTAAAACGAGTATTGGTAAGTATTCCATTCTTTATTGCTTGTTTAATATGTCCGAAATTTTGTAATAGATAATTAATAAACCACTAATAGGGATTACCAAATAAACGACTGCTAAAGGAATTTGCAGTGCAGGGGAATATTGTTCTAATGTAAAAGTTATATACACTAATCTTACCCCACCAATAACCATAGCAAAAAAACAAAACAATATAATAATGCTATTTGAAATTATTTTAAGCTTTTGCTGTCCTTCTTTGTTTAATCTAGTAGGCAGTAAATCTATAGCAACATGCATTCTTCTACCAGAAATATATGCAGCCCCAAGAACACCAACCCAAATCATGAGATATCTTGCAAGCTCATCTGTAAATGAGCTTGGAGTACCAATCACAAACCTTGTAAAAACTTGCCACAATACATTAACGACCATAACAGCCATAATAATGACTAGTACAGTACTCAAAATCCGATCTATTTTATTTCTTAATATCATATTTATTGAACTTCTTGAATTCTTTTAATCAAATTGTACACGGGTATATCGTCTTTATATTCCTCATATATAGACTTTACTTTATTTTTAAAAGATGATTTATCTGGCCTTACCACTTCAACACCAGCTTTCTTTACAGCCTCTAATGCTTCTAGCTCCGAGGTTGCCCATAGTTCTCTTTGATATTGAACAGAGGTATCAACTGCCGACTGCAACCAACCTTGCTCTTCATCAGATAGATCCTTCCATAAATGAGTGCTAATAATCAAAACGTCCGGTATCGTTGTGTGCTCATCTAATGTATAATATTTGCATACTTCATAATGCCTTGAAAGGTAGAAACTGGGAGGGTTATTTTCTGCCCCATCTACGACGCCTTGCTGCAAGGACGTGTATAGTTCGCCCCATGAAATAGGTGTTGGTGAACCCCCTAATTTGTTAACCATATTCATAGCTGTGACACTCTCCATGACCCTAATTTTAAGTCCTTCCAAATCTTTTGGTGTTTGTATTGGCTTTTCTTTAGTATAAAAGCTTCGACTTCCTGAATCATAATACCCTAAACCCTTCAGCCAGTATTTTTGCCCCCCATCCAACAGTTCTTTACCAATATCTCCATCTAGTACATTAAACGTATGGGCACGGTCTTTGAACAAAAATGGTAACCCAAATACTTTCATATTTGGTGAGAAATTCTCCATGACTGCTGCCGATACTTTGGTCATCCCCAAACTACCAATCTGTAATAGTTCTAGGCATTGCCGTTCTGATCCGAGTTGTTGGTTTGGATAAATTTCTAATTTCAATGCTCCTTTAGAATTTTTATCCAATTCCTCGCCCATAAGCATCATAGCTTTATGGACAGGATGGCTCATGTCTAATCCGTGTGCTAATTTGATTGTCTTTTGTTTCTGTAAAGTATCACAAGAACTAAACAAGAGTAAAAAAAGTAAAAAGCTAAGGACTATTGGAAGTCTCTTCATAAATGGTTGAATTCTTTAATTATTTTCTAACAGACTTAATAATTTCTAAAGCAGATTGTACACCTTACTCTAATTTATTATAATCTTTAATTATCAATAATATCTTTTGGTACAAGTTTAGATCCCATACCTACTCAAGTTACATCGGCATATTTCCATAACTTGGCTCATCTATATTATGTGATTTTAGCTATGTTTTAAATAATCCAATAAATTTATGTACAATCAAGTTTATAGAAATTTCAGTACTTCAAAGTTAGCTAGAAGCCACATTAAACCACTTTGTATATGTTTCATTTTATAGGTCTAAATGTTACTTTCTAGATAAACAATTGAGTGCATAACATGTAGTGTATTCTATTTTACAGGAAAAGTGCTATTAATTAATCTCTTCTGTCTTTATTTTTTCTAAATATGCCGAAGGTGAAACTTTATACTTTTTCTTAAAACATTTCCTAAAATAACTTGCATCTTGAAATCCGATTTTATAACAAATCTCATTAATATTATAGTTTTCCTTTTCTATTAACTTAGTTGCTACGGATAATCTAAAATCTCTAATAAATGTTACAGGACTTTTCCCCGTTATCTCTTTGGTTTTCCTATATAAATGCACTCTACTTAGCCCCAATTCTTTACTAACAGAATTAACATTAAGATTTGGATCACTGATATGATCTCTTATATAATCAGAAAGTTTTTTTAAGAACTTTTCATTTGCTGGAGAATTATTTATTTCAGAATCTTCCAGAAAAATTTCCTGTCTGGCATGACTATCAATATCAATTTTCGATTTAATATTATTTCTAACTTTAGATTTTAAAACGTCAATGTTAAAAGGTTTCGAAATAAAATCATCAGCACCAGTGTCATAACTTTCTAATTCCAATGTTGACGCCGTTCTGGCGGTTAACAAAATAACTGGAATATGCTTTGTTCTAGGATTTGATTTAATCTTTTTACACATTTCAATACCAGAGAGTTTGGGCATCATGATATCAGAAATAATGATGTCTATATGATCCTCACTAGCTATCTGTAAACCTAACTCTCCATTTTCAGCAACTTTAATATTATAATCAGCTGAAAAGCTTTGTGCCAAAAAGTTTCTTAAATCATGACTATCTTCTACAATTAGCAAAGTAAATTCCTTATCAAGAGGGGTATCTTCAACATTTACAGAAGAACTAGACGAGCTACTTTTTTCACTTTCCATACTTAAACTAGCACTTTCCTTCTCTTCTTTTGAATAGACATCTTCCATAGGGATTCCGATGGTGAACTCCGCATATTGGTTTACTTTGCTGTTTACATGAATATATCCTTTATGCAATTCAATTAAATTCTTTGCCATAGTAAGTCCAACACCTGATCCTAATTTATCATTTTCGTGCGAATGAGTTGTTTGGTAAAACCTATCAAATATGCGTTCTATATCCTTTTTTTCTATACCCACACCAGAGTTATAAATACTTACTTCAATAAAGTTTATGTCGGACGTTGAAATGTTTTTTGATATTTTCACAGATACTTTCCCTTTTTCCGGAGTATTTTTAAATGCATTAGAAAGTAAATTATATAATACTTTTTCAATTTTATTTTTATCAAATAAAAAATTGTCATTCGAAACACTAGAAGTAAAAGAAAAACGAATATCACTAGACTTAGCATATTCTTTAAATGACGACACCACCTCTTTAACAAAAGGCACGAATGGTTTTTTTGACACTTTTAAGGAAACTTGACCACTTTCAATACTTCTAAAATCCATTAATTGGTTTATAAGTCGCAACATTAAATCAGCATTTTTTTTGATTAGTAAAAGCTGATTATGGTATTTAGATTCTTTTAGCGTACTAATAAGTTCTTGTAAAGGAGCATGAATAAGTGTAAGAGGGGTTCTGAACTCATGTGAAATATTTGTAAAAAACTTTAGCTTAAGTTTTGTTAATTTTTCTATTTGATTTTTTTCTAGCTTTTCTAGCTTTAAATTATTTTCTAGACCAAGTTTTATTAAAAAGTATTTTCGTATTATAAAAAATAAAATAAAAGCAAAAGTTAAATAAATGAGGTAAGCCCAAATTGTTTTCCAAAAAGGAGGGCGCTTGATAATATTTAAGCTGATAACTTTATCATTCCAAATGCCATCAATATTTGCAGCTTTTACTTTAAAAGTATAGTCTCCTGGGCTTAAATTCGTATAGGTAGCTGATGTTCTATTTCCAACATAATTCCAATCAGACTCTAATCCTTCCAATTTATAGGCATATTGGTTTTGCCCTGGCTGAAAATAATTTAAAGCAATATAGTCTATTGAAAATATATTTTGCTCATGAGAAAAAGTTATTGATTTAGTTTCATCAAGAGGAGTTTTTAAAAGACCACTTTTATCGTTTGGTTTAACCGTTTTATTAAATAATTTTAATTGTAGTAAAGTAATGTCCGGAACATTTGGGTTGTCTTTAATATGATCTGGTATAAACCCCATAAAACCGTTAAATCCTCCAAAAAAAAGTAATCCACTGGAATGGTGTAATGACGAATTATTGTTAAGCTCATCTATAGGGATACCGTTTGAATATGTATAGTTTTTAAAACTATTCTCTTCTGGGTTCATTTTTGATATTCCTGTAGGAGTAGCAACCCATAGTTTTTTTTCACTGTCTTCTTCAATACTGTATATAATATCGTTTACTAAACCATCTTTTAAAGTATAGTGTTTAAAAGTTTCTTCTTCTGGATTGATTAAATCGAGCCCAGCACCATAAGTTCCTATCCAGATACGGTTTTTAGAGTCTTCAAAAATTTCATTAATATAATTATGACTAATACTATTGTCATTATTTATTGTATGTGTATATTGTTTTATAGTATCACCATCAAAAGCAAGCAACCCATTAGTTTTAGTTCCTATCCAAACAATATTATTAGAATCTTCACAAATACAAGTAATGCTAATATTTTTTGCTGCACTCTTTATTTTTGGGAGTTGAATATTACCTATTTCTTTTGTCTTGGGGTTATACACACACAGCCCATTATCTGTACCTATCCAAATTTTACCTATATGGTCTTCTAGTAATGACAAAATGGAATTACTTTTTAAACCGCTTTGAGCACCAATGTCATAAGTAAATTTCTCAAGTTTATTATTATCTAAATTTACTACTAATAATCCTTCTTGAAATGTTCCAATCCACAAATTCCCTTTTCCATCTACTAAAAGGGATTTTATTGTTTTGTCTATAATTGGTTTATTATTAAAAAAAGTAATTCTTGAAACAGTTTGCTTTGAATGATCAAAAAAGTTAAGCCCACCTCCTTCAGTCCCTATCCAAATATCTTTATTTTGATCTTCTACCATGGGACCAACAACATTATAGCTTAAACTATTTTTATTAGTATTACTATGCTGAAAATGTATAAATTCATTTGAAGTTAGATTAATAATATTGACGCCTCCAAAATATGTTCCTGCCCATAAAAGCCCCGAGTTGTCTAAAAACAAAGAGCGTATTGAGTTATGACTAATACTATTTGAGTCATCAGTAACATTTTTATATACTGTAAAGTTGCCTGTACTGGTATTATAATGGCTAAGCCCATTATACGTTGCAATCCACACATTCGAATCTTCATCAAAAACCAAAGATCGAATTCTATTATGTGATAACGTATTAGAAGCCCCAACATCTGCTACAATGTGCGTAAAAGTATCATTCTTATCTAAAATACTAATGCCATTATCCTTTGTACCTATCCATAATTTTCCATCTTCACTTTCTGCAATTGACGTGATTTGATCATCTCTAATACTCATAGGATTTGAAGGTTCATTAAGAAACCTTCTAAACTTTTGACTTTCACCCAAAAACTTATTCAATCCATTGTATCTAGTACCTACCCAAATATTATTTTTAGAGTCCTCGAATAAAGCAAATACTTCATTACCACTTATAGAATTTGGATCTTCTTCAAGATTGTAAAATGTTGTAAAAGTATTTTCGTGCCTCTTTTTTACATTAAGTCCATTTTCGGTTCCAACCCAAAGATCCCCATTGTCGCTAATTAAAATAGAGAGGATTTTATTATCAGATATAGATTTATCATTAGTTGGTATATTTTTGTAACACTTAAAAGTTTGGTCTTTTTGATTAAAGGCATTTAGACCATTTTGAGTTCCAACCCATAAAACACCATCTTTATCTTCGACAATTGTATTAATATAATTATTACTTAAAGAGTTAAAATCATGTGGGTTATGCCTAAAAACTTTGAAATTATAACCATCATATCTATTAAGACCATCTCTTGTTCCTAACCAAACATAGCCTTTGCTGTCTTTAAAAATAGACATAACACCGTTTTGTGATAAACCATCTTTAACAGAGAGGCGAGTAAAAGATATATCTTGGTTTTGAGAAAAAACGCCTATACAGCAAAACCATAGTAAAAGGAAAAAACGCTTATGGTTTAATATATAAATATGTTTCATGCTTAGGGTTTTCATTTTTAATTATTCTTATATACTCGCGTATTAATTGATAGAAATTAAATTTAAGTCATTAGAATCAATTTTTAAATACAATTTTCAAGCTTTTTTCTCAAATGTATCATCTAACCTTTAAAAAAGTAACATGCTAATCTCTTGCTATGACGCCACCTTCATATATTTGGGTTACAATAATAATTTTAAAGATTTCAATATGAAAATATTTTATAAGATAGTCTTTTTCCTTATTTGCACCTCAGCTTTATCACAAGTAGAGCGTCCAAATATTTTACTAATTATAACTGACCAGCACACTTCTTCAGCTTTAAGTTGTATGGGAAATACAGATTTAAAAACTCCTAATATTGATAGAATTGCCGAGCAAGGTACGTTATTCAAAAAAACATATGTTTCGTATCCTATATGCTCACCTTCGCGAGCAAGTATGTTTTTAGGTAAAATGCCTCACGAATTAGGGGTTTACTCCAACTTCAAAATTAATATCCCAAAAGGAAGCTTTAAGGAGGGATTAGGACAATTGATGTCTGACAGTGGATATGATTGTGTTTATGGAGGGAAATGGCATATTCCAGAGATTAATATCCCCGATAATGTTGGATTTAAAAAAATCGCAGACTCTAGAGATCATGGTTTAGCTGAAAGTTGTGTAGCCTATTTAGATGGTAAAAAAGATAAGAGTCCCTTTTTTATGGTTGCATCGTATGTGAACCCACATGATATTTGCGAATATGCCAGAGGTCAGAGACTGCCGAATGGAGCGATAGAAGTTAAATCTCCAGAAGAAGCTCCTATGTTACCTATTAATCATGCCATTGGCGCTTATGATGCTGAGGTTTTACGTATAGAACAAAAATTAAATTCTAAAGTATATCCAACTGTTTCTTATAATGATAACGATTGGAGACAATATTTATCCGCCTACTATAAATTAATCGAAAAAGTTGATCTGGAAATAGGAAAAATATTGGACGGTCTAGAAAAAAATGGTTTGGATAAAAATACCATAGTCATTTTCACTTCAGATCATGGAGATGGAATGTCTGCTCATCATTGGAATCAAAAAACAGTCCTTTTTGAAGAGTCTGTTAATGTGCCATTAATCGTAAAGTATCCACAAAAAAACACCAAGTCAAAAAAATCTAACATTTTGGTTTCTAATGGCCTTGATTTAATGCCAACTATACTAGAAATGGGTTCGGTAAAAGTTCCTAGTAACTTAAAAGGCCATTCCATATTACCCGTTTTACAAGGTAAAGAACAAAAAAGAGAAAGAGAATATGTTGTTATTGAAACTATGTTTGATGGCGGAAACTCTATTCAAACAAAGGGAAGAGCTTTGGTAACCAAAAAATATAAATATGTTATTTATGAACAAGGCAAAAATAGAGAACAACTTTTTGATCTTGAAAACGATCCTTTTGAAATATCAAATCTAGCAGCAAGCTCTAAATATAAAAATCAAATAAAAACGATGCGAAAACAACTCTATAATTGGTGTGTTGAAAACAATGACAAAGCAGCGTTTAAAAGACTACTAATCTATTAAAATATGAATGAAAATATAGGCATTGGAATTGATTTAGGAGGCACCTCAATAAAATCAGGACTTGTTAGTTCTACAGGAAAAATTTTATGGGAATCAAAAAGGCCAACAAAAGCAAATACCTCTCAAAACGAAGTTATTCAAAATATTCTTGATGTATGTGATGAAGCCATGAGTGCTGCCAGTCAAAAAAATATCCATGTTGCAACTATTGGTTTAGGAACTCCAGGGCTAGTCGATAATGAAGATGTCATTGTAGGTGGTGCCGAAAACATTATAGACTGGATTAATGTTCCTATGGGGCAATTGATTAAAAGCAACACAAAGCTTTCGGCTTACGTTGCTAATGATGCTGATATGATGGCCATGGGTGAGCTTTATTTTTCAAATAGCGATGCTATTGGAACAGCACTATTTCTAACATTAGGAACTGGTATTGGAGGTGCTTTATTTGTTGATGGAAAGCTATTTCAAGGACATTACGGATTTGGAGGAGAGTATGGCTTGTTTCCTATGATTATTAATAATGACGTATTGTATTGGGAAGAAGTGGCATCAACCGCAGCTATGGTAAAAAAGTATAAAGATTCTTGCAAAAACAAACCTTCAAATATAAAAATGAATGGTGAATACATTGTAAAAAAATATTTTGAAAATGAAGCACTAGCACAAAAAGTTGTGAATGATACCTCAAAACTAGTTGGACTAGGCATATCTGGCTATATCAATGTTTTCAATCCAAAAAAAATCATTATTGGTGGTGGAATATCTATGGCAGGAGGTTTTTTTATAGAAAAGATAAAAGAATCAGCACAACAATATGCCATTAAAGAGAGCTTCGAAAATGTACAGATTTTATCCGCAAAATTAGGCAATAAAGCAGGTTTTATAGGCGCAGGAATTTATGCCCTTAATAGAAAAAATAATTTATAAATATAATTAACGTGAATAGCAAACATTTAATAGTTGGGTTAGTATTACTAGTATTCTTCGTAATATCTTTATTAACAAATATTCTTGGAGCACTAAATCCTGGAATTAAAGAAAGTTTTAATTTAGAATTTTCTTCTCTAGGCTTTATGACCCTAGCATTTTTTTCTGCATATGGCATCATGTCCATACCCTCCGGTATACTTTTAGAAAAGTATAAGGAAAAAAAAATGATGCTATTGGCATTCTCCTTAGCTACAATTGGTGCTTTTTCATTTGCTGTTTTCCCAACTTTCCCGGTCTTTCTTTTTTCTTTATTTCTAATTGGTACTGGTATGGCCATGTTACAAGTTGCTATTAACCCATTATTGAGAGAAGCTGGTGGTGAAGAACATTTTGCTTTTTACTCTGTTATGGGGCAATTATTTTTTGGAGCTGCAGGTGTCGTTGGTCCCTTTCTATTTACCTATTTAGTACAAAACATTGGAAAGAATAATGCATCAGATAAGTTTATAAGTTTTATTAGCTCTTTGATTCCTTCCGATATGTCTTGGGTTTCTATTTATTGGGTGTTTGGAGCTATTGCCCTTTTGATGGTCATTGTTATCACTTTATTTAAATTTCCAAAAGTAGAATTAAAAGAAGATGAAAAGCCTGCAGACTTGTCATTACTTAAATCATTATTCAAAAACAAAACTGTTTTAGCATTTTTCATTGGAATTTTTTGCTACGTTGGGTTCGAACAAGGTGTCTCTTTTTGGATATCACAATTTTTAGAAACATATCATGGTGTAGATCCAAATACGGAAGGAGCAGCTTCTGTTGGTCATTTCTGGGGGCTTTTAACACTGGGGTGCCTTTTAGGATTGGTATTACTTAAGTTTATAGATAGTAAAAAAGTGTTGCTTATATTTTCTAGCCTAGCATTTATTTCCCTCTCTTTAGCATTGTTTGGATCTAAAAACATGGCGTTGCTTGCATTTCCAGCAGTAGGTTTCTTTGCTTCCGTGATGTGGTCTATAATCTTTTCTTTAGCTCTAAATTCGGTAAAAGCGCATCATGGTTCGATAGCAGGTATTCTTTGTACAGGCATTGTTGGTGGAGCCATTGCTCCATTTATTGTTGGCGGATTAAGTGACCTTTTTGGTCTCAAAGCCGGCATGTTCTTTAACTATATCATGCTAGCTTATATATTAAGTATTGGTATTTGGGCAAACCCTTTGGTTAAAAACAAAACATTAAAAACAAAAAAAGACACAATGAAAAGTACAAGTGATGACATTATTGAATTCAAATCTTTAAATTAAAAATAAACAACTATATAAATAAAAAGAAAGTAATGAATATTCTTAAAAATTATTGGATCATCCTTCTTGTCATAGCCATTTCAAACGTAAGCTGTGGTAATGATAAAGGCACTAAACAGAAAGATACTACGCAAAAAAAGAAGCCTAATATTTTAATACTTATGTCTGATAATCATTCTTGGAATCATCTGGGTAGTTATGGAGATAAAGTAGTTAAAACACCTAATATAGATCGTGTAGCCAAAGAAGGTATACAATTTAATAACGCTTTTTGTGCATCTCCTTCTTGTTCTCCTGCCAGAGCAGCTATGCTAACTGGTCAAGATATTTGGAGGTTAGGAGAAGGAGCAAATCTGTGGGGCGGCTTTCCAAAAGAAAAAGTGTATACAGAACTTATGGCTAATGCCGGGTATCATGTTGGCATAGAAGGTAAAGGTTGGGGACCGGGAAATGCAGAAGCAAATGGCTGGGAAAATAATCCGGGTGGCGAACGTTACGATTCTTTTGAGGAATTTTATAATGAAATAGAAAAGGGAAAGCCATGGATGTATTGGTATAGTAGTAGAGATCCTCACAGGCCTTTTAGAAAAGATGGCTGGAAAAAATCTAACATCAAACTTGAAGACATTGTAGTACCTTCTTATTTACCAGACACCGAAGAAGTTAGAAAAGATATTGCCGATTATTATAACGAAATACAATTGTTCGACAGAGAAGTTTCTTCATATATGGCGCTTATAGGAGAAATGGGGCAATTAGAAAATACTATCATTGTAATTTGCAGTGATAATGGATGGCAAATGCCTCGAGGTTTAGCTAATTTATATGATTTTGGCACCAAAATTCCATTAATTATCTCTTGGCCAAAGCACTTTAAAGGAGATAGAAAAATTGAAGATTTTGTGACTCTAAATGATTTTGCTCCCACCTTTCTTGAGCTTGCTGGTATAGATATTCCCGAGGAAATGAATGCAAAAAGTTTAGTCAATATTTTAAAATCTAAAGAAAGTGGAAAGATTGAAGCAGGAAGAGATTTTGTAGTAACAGGTAGAGAACGCCATGCCTTTGTAAGACAAAATGGAGCTGGATATCCTGGTAGAGCCATTCGTACAAAAGACTATTTGTATATAAGAAATTACGAACCAAGTAGATGGCCGGCTGGAGACCCTCCATTATATGGAGATGTAGATGCACACATGCTGCAGTACCCGGCTCCAAGTAAGTTCTATATGCTAACTCATAGAAACGATGAGAAAGTAAAACCTCTTTTTAGTATGGCTTTTGGAAAAAGACCTGCAGAAGAATTGTTTGATTTATCTAAAGATCCAGATCAATTGAATAACATAGCGCAATCTCCAGACTATGCAGAGATTAAATCCGAACTCTCTAAACAACTTACAGATTATTTAGTAAGCTCAGGAGATCCTAGAGAAACAGATGCCTCTTTTGATTGGGATGCTGCAACATATTATATGGAAGGGGATAAAAGACCAAGACCAGGGCAAAAAGCCATTGAAGCCCTTGGTTTAGAAGAAGAATATGATTATTTGAGCCATTAATTTGTTTTAGTGTTATATGGCGAGGCTTGATAAAGTCAGAGTATAAAACTGGCTTTATCTTTCCCTTAATAATGCTACTCTTAAATCATAGAATTATACTAATTGAATTTAACACTACACAAGATTGGGTAAAAATAAAAGGTACTGCCCTTTTTTAAGGCATATTGCTCTTAAAAATTAGAAATACTGTATATAGTATGAACAATTAAAGACCTTCTATAATAAGGGAACGCACATTCTTTATATACCTATTAACAAATCATTTAAGGTTCTTATACCTGTTCTGGTATTAAAAGTTTAAAAATATTAAAATTAAATGTGATGAAAACTAAATTTATTTATTTTTTTCTTACTCAAATGATTATTAATAGTTGCGCTGTGGGTCAGGAACGACAACAGAGTTATACTTGTATTTTTACAGATGTAGCCATCAAAATTGATGGAAAGCAGCATGAAAGCATTTGGAAAAGCATTGACCCTATTTGGTTTATTCCAAATGAAAAAGAAAAACTAAAAGCAAAATCATGGTTTAAAATTACTTGGAATAGTGAGTATTTACTATTTTACTTTTGGTTAGAAGATAAGGACATACAAGCCCAAATGACTAATCGTGATGACCACTTATGGTTAGAAGAAGTGATGGAAATTTTTATTGATGCTGATTCTAACCCCAAAACTTATTATGAATTTGAATGGAACGCCCTTAATACCATACTAGATTTATATGTACTCAACCCAAATTTAAATAGAGATGTTATCCGTCAGTGGTGGAATTGGGATTGTGAAGGTCTTTTATCTGCTGTAAGCGTTCAAGGTACGATAAACAATTCTAAAGACAATGATAAAGGCTGGTTCCTTGAAGTGGCTATACCCTTTTCCGAAATCCAATCTGCAGAGAATATTCCACCAAAAAATGGAGATATCTGGCGTTTCGATTTAACAAGAAGAGAAGGCACTGAGGAAAATGGCACTCTACAAAAATCTTCTTGGTTACCACCATCAACACATTTTCCTATGTCATACGGTAAATTGATTTTTAATAAATAACTTATTATGCAAAATCTATTAATATTAGTTTTCTTATTACCCATATCACTTATAGCTCAAAAAGCCTCACTAGATTTAAGTTTAATTAAGAAATATGAATATTCTCATGATCTTGAATTATCAGATTGGGGACCTTATTCAAAAAAATATAATGGCATATCGCATATTACCAATAAAGAAAAAGGTTATCGGTTTGACCTTAGCCTGGCCGTTGGTTTTTTTCATCGTTCAAAAATGATTATTCCAGATGTCATTCAAGAACGTGATTATTTCGTATGGGATGTAGATCCCAGTCTAAAATATCTGGGTTATAATTACCAACTAGAATGGAAAGATAAAGTAACGTGCGACGTTGTTTTTTCTGAAATCGATAAAAATAAAAGATTAATATCTATTACTTATTCCAATAATACAGTATCCAGACAAGATGTTGTGTACAATTTATTGGCTTCCATAAATTATCCAATAAAGCAAGTTAAAAAAGAAAAAAAGCCAGTTTTACCTGTTAAAGTGGAGCTTCCTAATTATGGAACTTGGATTGACGGCATGGATTATAAAACTTTAAATTATGCACATCCACGATATGATGATAATTTAATATACAACGCTTTTTCTAAAGGAGAAATATATGGATCTGGCATGGTTAACTCACGTGCTTTAGGAGCATCTTTTGCCAAAGATAAAGGAGATAAGGTTACTTACGATCTTAATCATGTTGTTAATAAAGACGAAATCGTTTTTCGCTATAAAACAAAAGGAAATACCGTTGTAAGATTGGATGCCAGAGGTATTATTGATGGAGAACTTACTTTTGAACCTACAAGCGATTTTGGTATAAAACGCGTAAAAATAAACCCATCTAAAAGACATGTTTCTGAACTCATACTAACATCTAAAGGTAATGAAGTATTTATTTTAGATGGATTTGCTCTTGTTCCTGATACTACATACGACGAGTTAAAATTTGTTCAGGAAAAATTTCAACCTATCCCTATATTGGAGAACGGTCCCGTTCACAATAGTAAAATTATAAAATATAATAATACAGACTTATTTTATGGAATTCTGTGGGAAGGTGCAGAGCATTATCAAGTAGAAATTCATTCAGACGGGCTTGAAAACTTACCTGCTTATAACAATCGTAATATTGATGTTTCCTCACATTTTGAAAACAATAGAGGCCATTTTACCGATATTTTAGTGTATGGGATTGAAGTGATGCCTTTTTCAAAAAAAGAACTCAATGGATTGGTATGCGTTGGCACAAAAGCAGAAGTAACAGAACAATTGCAATCGTTTTCAGAAAATAAAAAAGTATACAATAATCATAAAAACGATCTTTACAAAGCACTACATTCTAATACTTTAGATTCAGAATATGACTTTGCTATGAACAGAATGAAATCTGTTATGGCAAATAATCTGGTTTTTCCAATTATTTGTGATAATGAATATATTAAACATTATACTCCGGGAAGAAGGTGGAACAGCCTTTATACTTGGGATGTAGGAATGATAGGAATCGGAATGCTGGAAATGGATTTGAATAAATCTATAAATATTTTAAATACGTATACTTTTCCTGCCGAAGCGCCTAATGCTTTTGTCCATCATGGTACTCCAGCACCAACACAAATTTATCAATATCTTGAAATCTGGAACAAAACAAACAACAAAACATTTTTAAAACATTTTTATCCGCGACTTAAAAAATATTATCAATTTTTAGCAGGAACGTATGGAAGTTCAATTACCAGAATGCCTTCGAATTTAATTAAAACATGGGACTATTTTTATAATTCTGCTGGTTGGGATGACTATCCACCACAAAGATGGGTAGAACATCATGATCCTGAAAACCTTATTGCCCCGGCCATAAGTTCTACGCATGTTATTAGAAGTGCCAAAATATTAAAAGGGGCGGCTATTGAGTTGGGATTATCAAAAGACATAAAAATGTATGATTCGGATATAAGAGCGGTCAGTGCAGCACTTCAAAAATACTCTTGGGATGAACCTTCAGGTTATTTCTCTTATGTGAAACACAATAAAGCAGGCGATGTAACTGGTATATTACGTTCAAAAGACGGAAATAATATGAATATGGGTATGGATGGAGCCAGTCCCATTATTGCGGGTGCCTGTAATGACAAACAGCGAGATGTTATTATAGACAAGCTACTTGATAAGAATAGACTATGGACTAAATTAGGGATATCCGTCGATAAAAAAGCGCCATTTTTTAATACGAATGCTTACGATAATGAGACCGTCTGGATATCACATCAATGGTTTTTTTGGAAAACCCTGCTTGATCTTGGCTATGGCCAAGAGGCATGGGATTTGGCTAATACAGCCTTAAAAGTCTTTAGCGATGAAACAAATCGCACCTATCATTGTTGGGAGCACTACACACAAGAAAGTCTTTTAGGATCTGGTTGGCATCAGTTTTCTGGATTGAATGCGCCTTTGGTTAATTGGTATGCTGCTTACTTTAAGCCCGGCAGTATTTATGCTGGTTTTGATTTTTGGATAAAATCCACTCATATGGAGAATGATTTTTCGGGTGCTGAAATAAGCTTCAAACTAGAAGATTTACATCGTAGTAAAAATAAAGACTTCCTAGTGTCCTTAAATAAGAACTACAGCTATGTAGTGTATTTAAATGGCAAAGAAATAAACCATAAAAGAATAACAGAAACGGCTTTATTAATTTCCGTTCCGTCTATTGACAAAAACAATACAATAAGAATTTTAAAAAGAGGCTAAACATGTATCAGACGAACTTCGAAGACTAACAAAAAAATGAATAAAGACCATTGTCACAATAAAATTAAAAGATAGCAACTATGAAGAAAGTACATTATAAAACCATTGTTAAAAAGAAATGCTTCTATATTTTGTTACTATTATGTTTGGCCTGTAATACAAGTAGGGTTCCGCATAATGATAAAGTAAATGACAAAGTAGATGAAATCGAAGTGAAATATTATAATTGGTTGCTGGGAAGTTCTTCTATGGATTACACTAATAAATATATAAATCAGCGCTACAAAAGTATATTAAAACTCGCCAAAATTGCCCGTAGACAATTTGCAAAATCATTGAAAAACACATCAACTCTAAGTAGTAGAAGTAGAATATGGCGTAATGTTCTATTTCCAATGACATTAAGTTATAACCTAGAAGGTCCAAAAAACGATCCCAATCCAGATTACAAATCACCTACCCTCAAAAAAGACATTTTAAATATTTTCAATCAATTAAATAAAACTGGGTGGAATGCATCTACAGACATGGGGTGGAAAGACCTAAAACATTATAAAACAACAGGTGTGATAGGTTTAGGCGGCACTTATGGTAATAGATTAGGCCCCTATGGAGTTGCTGTATTTATGCTTCGTGACGTATTGGCCGAAGCAGGGATTTTAGAGAGAGAGTTAAGTACTTTAGATCATGCCACTGAAGTTCTCGGTCCAAAGTTCGATACGCCCGCTTTATGGGAAGTTGGAGGTTTAAATTCAGATATGGTCATTGGGCTTTTACAAAGTAGACTTTGTTATGTACTGTCTTTACCATCTGGACCAAAGCGTGAAAAGGAAATGGATTATATATTAAAGCTTGTTAATAAAGCCTTGACTATTGCAGACGGCTTTGCTGATTTCATAAAATCTGACTTTACAACCAACCATCATAAAAACCCCTATGTATCCAGTTATGGCAATGAAGCCTTACAAGGAGCTTCAGCGATGGTATATGCCTTGGCTGGAACACATTACAGCCCAAATAAAATGAGTATTAAAAACATTTCCAAAGCATTATTAGCAGCTAGAATTTACACCAATAAGTATGATTGTCACAGAGGTGTTTCCGGTAGAGCAGCACATTTTGATAAAGCTTTATTTTTAACGTCTTCTTTTGCACAAATGGCTAAAATTAAAAGCCCTTATAGTGATGAATTACAGGGGGCTTTTTTAAGATATTGGGATCCTTCTTATTATAAGTTTAATGAATTAATAGAGCGATCAAGTCCTGCCAAAGGTTATATGCACACAATGGGAGCTTTAGAACATATGGTAAATCAATTACAGGCGGGTGGTCAGGCCGAACCCGCTCCTAATGGGCACTGGTATTTTAATTATGCAGGAATGTCGGTTCATAGAAAAGGTGAATGGGCTGTCATATGGAAAGGCTTAGGTAAATATTTATGGGATTATGAAGGTCCTGTGGATAAACATGAAAATATCTATGGTAAATATTCCGGAGCTGGAGCATTAACCATTTTAAATGGTGGCACTCCTGTAAGTGAAGAATCAAGTGGAATTTCAAAAAAAGGATGGGATTGGCGACGTGTACCAGGCACCACAGCCTTAAATGAGCCGATAGCAGACGTGCCTTCAAAACAACAAAGGATATTTTCCAAAAACGTGTTTGTAGGTGGCGTTAATATAGATGAGAGCCACGCTTTATCCTCCATGCAATATAGAGATAACAGAAATTCTATGGAAGCTGATAAATCGGTGTTCTATTTTGAGAATTATATTGTAGGAATAGGTTCTGGAATAAGATCAAGTGGGGAAAACTATGATATGCACACGACTGTTTTTCAAACAGCTATGGAAAGTGAATCGACTGTAACATATCTAAATGGGCAAACTATTACGAGGGTAGATCGAACTATCATTAAAAAAGGAGAACCAGTTTCAGTAACCGATGCTGTTGGTAATGCTTTTTACACACCTAATAATGGCCGTTTTAGTATAGAAAGAAAAGAACAAACAATGCCCGACCACACAGGTCTAAAGGAATTTAGTAAAAACTATATTTCGGCCAGATTTTTGCATGGTAAAAACCCATCTGATGAGAAATACGAATACTATATTGAAGTGAATGGCGGACAGGAAGGCGCTAACAATTTAAAAAAGAACTCGACAACATTATTCAACATTCATAAACATGATGGTAAAGCTCATATTGTAGAATACACACCTAATAAAGTGACTGGCTATGCAATGATGAGCGCTAATACTTCTACTGGGCAGTTAATAGATAAAACAGATGTGCCTTGTATGGCCATGGTAAAGAAACTGAGTGAAAATAAAATAAATCTGACTGTGATGAATCCAGAATTAGGTAAAATTGAGGGATCATTTAAGTATAGAGATCTTTCTACTAAAGAAACCTTACATGCTAAATCCACAGTACAACCTGTAGTATTAACATTGGTTGGTAAATGGGAAATCGTTTCAGGAAAAGGAGCGACTGTTGTTTCGTCTTCGACCGAAGAAACTAAAATTCGTTTTGAGTGCTTTGATGGAAAAGGATTAAAAATAAGCCTTTCCAGTATGCTTTAAAACTTGATTGATTCAGGAATGGTTTCTATTTTTTATCAGGATATATATCAAATCCATGACACGAAAAAGTGTCTGATACCCTAACGTCTTATCCCTGTTCTGTTATAAAATACGATATAAATAATTTGAATTAGTTTCTACTAGTTCAAAGCATAAAAATGAGGCTGCCTAAAAAGTGTCATTCAGAATGCAATGAAGAATCTCTTAAAAATATAATGTGTTTATTTATACGAATATAAGATTCTTCGCTATGCTCTGAATGACAAAATATATTACTTTTTTATACAGCCTCATTTTTCAATGAATTAATAGAATTATATACCTCATTCTTATGATAGAGATGGCATTATGTGTTGACTCAAAACGTTTTTATAAATACCGTTGCTTTTGTTGTTTCAATGCAATGAATAAGCATTTGGTTTTGATGTAACAACTGATTATTATGTACTAATTTAACTTTAGAGCTCTGACCATCATACGTTTTAGAAAACAACTGCTTTCCTAATACATCATAGGTATCAATTTTTTGAATAAAACTGCCATCATTTGTTTCAACTACACTATAGTCCTTTATTGGAATGGGGTAAATTTTAACTTTTGAATTTGTCACCTCATCTGGGCTATTTACCGAAAGGGAATCATTCTTCTTTAAAGTCAATACAATTGGTGAACCAGCATACATTTGCTCTTGGTAATTATACAAAAGACCGTCGCCTGTATCAGGAAGGGAAATTACAATAGTAGATTCAGTTGTTCCATTTGAAGTCACTACAACAGATTCTCCAGCTACGGGTGCTATTCCCGCCAAATTATAGCTATAAGTATCTTCTTCAAGTATTTCAGAAATCTTCACTGTTATCTCAGAAGTATTTAAATCATGTAGAGGATCTACTATAGTTAAACGAATATCATCTGTCAGCTCTTTAATCATTACCAAAGCAGGTTTATCTACTTCTATGAATTCACCTCCATCCAAATTAGCACGTGTAGCCTGATAAAAAGAAACCTGCTTAACATTTTCGCTAGTATTGGTTATGGCATGATAATTTCCTTCGGAAATATAGCTTTTAGTATTTACCATATAGGATGATAAAATATTAGGCATATCTGCTAAGTCTGCATTAGCAACCATCACATATTCATAACCATCTTTAGCTTCTAAAGCCGGATTTACTCCATGATCTAGAGCCAAAATATAATTTATACTTTGAGAAAGCCCTAAATCAGTTGCTGTGATATTAATATGGCTTCCTGTTTTTATTAATAAATTCTGACCAGTTTTAGGAATTATTAAATACCCCTTATTGTTATGATGAATCCACGTTGAGCCCGTTAAAGGTTCCACTAAATTAACACTTGTACCATCGGTAATCGTCTTTGTTGTTCCGTTAATATTATAGGTAATTGTTCCTAATTGTTCAGATTGGTCTATAGTGGTTACAATTTCGTTAGTTCCGGATGATGTGCTTTTTCTCTTTATAACACTCCCTAAGGCCGTACCTGAATTCCCTATTAAATGATAGGATTTTAGTGCTTCGGCAGTAGTATAAGTATCTATGGGCTTATGATGATAACCTGACATGCCATAGCTTCCATCTGCTAAAACACCAGAGAAATCATTCCCCCCTGGTTTTGCATCAGATGCCGCACCAGTTGGCATAGCATCAGTACGCCAAGCTTCAGTAACACCTGGTACAACATGCCAATCAAAATTCTTCAGGACATTTACATCATATTCATCGCCATCCACACGCAATAAAAAAGGGCCACTTCCTGCATGCCATGATTTTCGTATTTTACTAAAATCTTCAGCTCCTGAAGTTCTTATTGATTTATGTTTTACAGAAAAATAATAATTATTTGCACCTGTTTCGTTTCGGTGTACTAAATAATCGGCATTCCAAAATGAAGTCGTTTCGGTATGGGTATGTGACCCATTGTTTAAATTCGTTTCTAAACTTAAAAGTTCCGATTCATTAGTAATAACTGTTGACGATCCTTTTTCTGCAATCATATTTGAAATTGCTTTTTTTACATGCTTAGTTCCAAAATTGGATAAATCTGAAAAGAAACTACGCCCTGTAACTAAAAAGTCCAAGGAGTTTTTATACAGCATTCTTCTATAAGAATAATCCAGACGATCAGACACAAATTGATAGTTTTTATCCGCTATTGGAAAAGGTGTATTTTTAAAATATTTGAAGGCTTCATTATTAGTAGTAAGCCATTCAAAACCATAAGCAAACATAGCAACATCAGAAGCATCATGACCTAAGTGATGGGTGACTGTACCATCTGGATGAAAGCCTGATTGATTATAATCATGAGTTGGTGTGGACAGTCTATTACACCAATGCCTTACATCTGCAAGCACGCCATTAGGCGACCAATCATGTCCAAAGGTCTTTCCATCAAATGCAGTGCCATCATAATAATCATCATACCAATAAGGTACATATGTTATAGGTCTGTTATAATCTGCCCAAAGTATTGGCATGGTCATTAAAGTACGCATACGGTGCCCTATATTGGCATCAGAAAATGCGCCTTCAGAATAGTTTAAATCAGAAATCGTTCTCCATCTTCCAAAGTCGTTATTCATGTCTCTTAAATCATGAACAATAGAGAAAAATAATTGATGAAAGCGCATGACACCATCAAACACGTTTTGTGCTTCGGTATCACTATTCTCTATATCTTGCAACAATTCTGGCCAAACATGTAATAAAGGAGCTCCCAAAGCATCAATAGCACGCCATTGATGGGTTAAAAAACTATGACTTACATATCCATATTCGTTCATTCTACTAAAGCCATCTCCTAATTCCGTTCCTATTGGATTTCCTCCAACAAGCACATCATCACCATAAACAGGCACATTACTCATATATTGTAATAATGCTTTATAGATAACGCGCTTTAAACGCTCCATATTAGTGCTATTCCCACTCGGAATACCATAAACGGTAGATTTGGCATAAGCGTATCCTAATCCGCCAATTAATTCTGAGGCATCTTGCCATTCTTTTTCTAAATCTTTACCACTAAAAGATGATGGATGGGCTCCATAAAAAGAGAAAACTGTAAACTGCCCATTATTATTCTCGAGCTCTGTAATGTAAGTAGTCAACTCGCTTTCTGAAAACTTTGTTCGTCCATACAATCTGGATTCCGAAATTGTAATTGGAGTATAGTGTTCTACCAATTCTGTCCATAAGGTCTTAGACACCACATGAACAATGATGCTTTTTGTAGCCTTAGTAGTCGTTCCATCTTTTAGCACAATGGTCAAATTATAATCTTGTGCGCTTCCTGAATTTTTACCAGTAGCCACTTTTAATACTCCAAAAACCCTTCCTTTATTATCAAAATGGGTTTCTATTTCAAAAATATCTGTATCTCCAGTATCGATAGAAAATTGATAGGTACCAGGAATTGGACTAATATCAACATCTTTATTACTTTTTAAATTGATTTTTCCAGTTACAGTAGTACCTTCGCTTTGATTGGTTTCAATATCAAAATAATTGGCAAATAAGACTTCTTGGGCTTGTATTAAATTTAAGCTGACCAAACATATTACGAGTAATATTATTTTTTTTATTGCTTCCATTTTATATTGTGTAGGTTAGTTATTTGTAGGTTCAATAATTATTTTAGCATGAGTTTTATTTATCTTAATAGGTTAAACTCATAACATGCGCTTTAAAGAGAAACCTATAGGTTGTCTAAAAAGTAATATATTTTGTCATTCAGAGCGTAGCGAAGAATCTCTTAAAAATATAATGATGTATAGGGATATAAGATTCTTCCCTTTTACAAACATAGGATGACACTTTTTAGACAGCTTCGTTTTCTTTTACTCTCTAATTCATTGACAATTTAATAGTCTTTTATCAACTCTTCAGTAACTTCTGGAAACTTGCTGTCAACATCACCAATGGCTTCTCTTTTTTTAAGCATTTGTTTTTTCAAATCAGAAATTACCGAAGCGTATGTTTTATCTCCATATACATTATTCATTTCCAAAGGATCTTTTTTTAAATCGTAAAGTTCCCAAGTAGGTTGCGAATTGGCATGGTTATAACTATTGGTATCTAAATTCATTCCGTAGTAAAAAATAAGCTTATAATCATTTGTTCTAATACCAAAATGAGCTGGAGTCATATCTCTATGCATCCAATATCTATAATAAATAGATGCTTGCCAATGCTCCACTTTTTCATCTTTCAGAATAGGTAAAAAACTACTTCCCTGCATATTCTCTGGTATTTTCTGATTGATAGCATCTAATAAGGTTGGTGCAAAATCGACATTACTAACTAATTCGTCAACCTTATTGTTTGGTGTTATTTTACCTGGCCAACGTACTAAAAATGGCATGCGTAAAGATTCTTCAAAAATCCAACGTTTATCAAGATATTGGTGTTCCCCAAGAAACATTCCCTGATCTGAAGTATAGATTACAATCGTGTTTTCTGCCAGACCATTTTTATCTAAATACTCTAATACACGTCCAATACTTTCATCTACTGATGCTATGACTCTTAAATAGTCCTTTAAATACTTTTGGTAGGTTGCTTTTATAATGTCTTCTTTGCTCAACCCTTCTACATCCAATTTACCTGTAGGCCATTCTTTATAATCGTGTACTGAAGATATTTTTATCTGGCCACTCATACGTTGACCTAACCTTACTAAGGTATTCTCTTTCTTAACAGTCTCTTGTGCCCGATGGGATTTATCTTCAAACAGACTCTCTGGTTCAGGTATAATCTGCCCATCAAACAAATGTTCGTATTTTGGATGATATTCCCATAGTGCATGTGGTGCTTTATGGTGCATCATTAACATGAAAGGTTTATCATCATTTCTATTTTTCATCCAATCAAGAGAGAGGTCAGTAATAACATCGGTTACATAACCTTCATATTTTTTTTTCTCTCTCTGATTATAATGACGCTTCTCGTCAAGCCCTTTCAACTTAAATTCCGGATTAAAATATAAGCCCTGACGCGGTAAAACTTGCCAATGATCAAATCCCTGAGGTTCTGTATGCAAATGCCATTTACCTATGACAGCGGTATGATAACCTGCTTCCTGAAAATAGTGCGCTAAATGCTTTTTATTGGGATCTAAATCGTCATTTAAAGTTTTAACACCATTATTATGGCTATATTCTCCCGTAAGGATCGATGCTCTACTTGGTGTACAGATTGAATTTGACGTAAAACAATTATTAAGAATAGCGCCTTCTTTTGCTAAACGATCTATATTTGGTGTTTGTGATACTGATGCCAATCTAGAACCATATGCTGAAATAGCATTTGTAGCATGGTCATCTGACATGATAAATATAATGTTAGGTTTTTTTTCAATGGCCGTTTTTACTTCTTTTTTAACTGAAGTACAAGACCATTGAAAAACAACAAGGGCAAATAAAATGTAAAATTTAAAAAAGGGGCTTTCCATATGTTTACTTTTATTTTTTATAACGATTTTATATAATTGGCTTTCTTAATATTAACCTGAGCTCGAATTATGACACATTCATAATAGATAAATTAAGTATTATTCTTGTCATTCCGAACGAGGAACGAGGAGGGATCTCATCTTTCTGAGATGTCTCGTCGCTCATACTTCGCTCTGTCGACATGACAAAAAACTTATTATCATAGTAATAACTACTATTTAATTTATTTAAAGTTTCTTTTTCACAATACCCGCTGGTCGGCTATTCTGTTCTAGATCTTCTTTAAATGCCTCTATTAAACCTCTTAATCGCTTTACTATTTTAGGATTTTTTCCTGCCAGATTTCTAGATTCAGCAGGATCTTTTTCTATGTTATAAAGTGACAATTCTATAGTCCCTCCAAAATTATCCTGTTTGCCTACCAGCCCATTATTGCCTTTAACTAGTGTAACACGATATTTGTGTGGTAGGTGCAATTTCCACTTTCCATCTCTTACTGCCTGTACTTCATTACCTTTTACAAAGAAAAAAGGCTTGCTTGTTATCTTATCTTTTTTTGTTAATAATGGCCATATATCCTGTCCATCCATAGGATTCATTCTTGGCATTGAAGTATTGGTTATTCCTAATACTGTTGGCAAAATATCCATAGCCGTAGCCATTTGATTTTCCACTCTACCTGCAGGAATGCTTCCTGGCATTCTTGCCAAAAATGGTACTTTTTGTCCGCCACCAAATACAGTCCCTTTACCTTCTCGTAATCCTCCTGAAGATCCAGCATGATTTCCGTAGGTAAGCCATGGTCCATTGTCTGACGTAAATAAAATAAGCGTGTTTTCAGAAATTCCAGCAGCATCAACCGCTTTAATAATTTCTCCAACAGACCAATCTATTTCCATAATAACATCCCCGTAAAGTCCTCCATCAGATTTTCCTTTAAATTTATCAGAAACCCCTAATGGTACATGTGGTTGAGAGTAGGGAAGGTATAACATAAAGGGCTGGTTACTATTTCTCTTTATAAAATCAACTGATTTTTCTGTAAAAACTGTTGTCATTTGATTGACATTTGGATTATATTCCACCACAGTTTCATTAGAATACACAGGAACTTGGGGATATTGATGGCTTGGTTTGGGATGAAATGGCCACATATCCATAGAATAAGGGATACCATAAAACTCGGTAAAACCGTGTCTTGTTGGCATAAATTCTGGATGATGTCCTAAGTGCCATTTGCCAAACATACCTGTTGCATAGCCATTCTGTTTAAGATAATCGGCTATAGTAAACTCTGCAGAACTAAGGCCTTTATTAGACAAGTCGTCGACAACAGCCGGTAATCCAACTCGTTGAGGATAACACCCTGTAAGCAATGCTGCTCTAGATGGTGTACAGGATGAAGCTGCTACATAAAAGTTAGTAAATCTTACACCTTCAGCAGCCATCTTGTCTAGATTAGGTGTTTTAATGTCTTTCGCTCCATAACTTCCTACATCTCCATACCCTTGATCATCTGTGAATAATATAATGATATTGGGTTTCGATTGTTTTAACGTATTTTGGGCATATAAATAAGTACATGCCAGCAAGCATGAAAGTAAAACTATTGATTTTCTCATATTTCCACTTTTGTGAATAGTATAATGATATTCGGTTTCGATTGTTTTAAAATACTTTGAACACATATATAAGTACATGCAAGCAAGCATGGAAGTAAAACTATTGATTTTCTCATATGTCTACTTTGATTTAATAATTGGTTATCTGCATTCACCAGTAATTACATTAACTGATTCTTAATTTTGGTGTATCTCATGAGTCCCTCAAGAAAATAGTAATCAGCATAAATTAATGTTCCATCTCTTTCCGATTTTCTTATATAATTACCTGTAGCATGTTTAAGAACAAAGTCTCCATTTGTACCAGGTTCTGCAAAATATTCCGGCGAAGCAAGGCTATTAAGGATTTTTTCTCCTGCTTCAAAATACTTTTCCCCATCTTCTGATAATTGTGATAACTCTATCAATCCAGAAGCTAAAATAGCAGCTGCAGATGCATCTCTAAGAGTAGGTATTTCAGGTGCATTATAATCCCAATAGGGTATCATATCTTTAGGCATGTTAGGATGGTTCAAAATAAACCCTGCAATTTTTTCGGCTTGCTCTAAAAATTGTTTATCCTTTGTTTCTCTATAAACCATAGTAAACCCATATAATCCCCAACTTTGTCCTCTACTCCATGCTGCAGTACTCGGATCGTTGTTCCCATTATTCCAGTCTCTTTTTCGAAATTCACCAGTTTGCGCATCAAAATCAACGACATGCGAGCAACTAAAATCTTCTCTATACTGATGCTCCATCGTTTTAATGGCATGATTTACAGCAATGTCATAAAACTTAGAATCTCCAGTAAATTTTGTAGCAGCAAATAGCAGCTCTAAATTCATCATATTGTCAATAATTACCGGATACTGCCAATCTCTATCTGGTCTGGGTTCCCAAGACATGATTGCCTTTACTTTTGGATTGTATCGCTGTATAGCCGATTTGGCTGCCTGAACGATAACGTCTTTGTATTCAGGCTTTTTTGTCAACTCATAGCCTCTTCCATAACTACAATAAATCCTGAAACCGATATCATGGTCACGAATATTGTACTTTTCTTCATCAAGTAGTTCTGTTGCAAATTTTGCCTTTTCTAACAGATTTTGATTTCCAGTTTTCTCATAGGCTATCCAAAGATTACCAGGATAAAATCCGCTCGTCCAGTCTCCAATATGTCTAAAACCTCTTTCGATGGATCGAGGCAATCTTTTGGTTTGCTCTATAGAATCCCAAGCGTTATTTAGGTGTAAAACTGTTTTTTTAAAAAGATTGTCAACGTCTGTTTTTGACAAACTTCTTGTTATATCAGGCTTTTCTAGTGATGCTTCTTTAGCTCCTGATGAGGTTTTCTTGCAAGACCATAGGAAGATGGTGCATAATAAAATACATACTAAATTAGCACGGTTGTTGTTTTTCATCATAAAATTAATGAATTATTTAAAAATCCAAACAGCCTCAAAAATTCTCGTTATTTGAGGCCGTGGATCATATTTTTATAACGTTGACACTATTATCAACTTAGGAAGGTTTTCTGGAGTCCCTGTATCTTTAGAACTATACCTAATTCTTTTTCCTGACGTATCAGCAGAAACCGTCATACGAATGGAAAATTTACCATCGCTATCATTTTTCAATGTATCAGTTACATCATATTCATGTATAGTAGCACTTGGTGGTGCAGGTGCAGCACCAACAGCAGCGAAAGTACCAGTAACGAATGGTGTAGCATCAAAAACCGGAGCATTATCCCATGTAAGTACAGTTTCATCCCAACTATCATCTCCTGTGATGTGATGTATATTTTGCGTTGTTGTACCACCAGCATTTGTTTCTGCATCTGTCCAATCGTCAGTAGCTGTAAAAACAAGCTTAGCAGAAATTACTTTTGAAAGATCCACACCACTTATATCCCAACGAGATAAACTATGACGATTATTTTTATCGCCATTATCTAATGGATCGCTTCCTGAGCTCATCTGGGTAGAACTACCAATTCCTCCTCCTATTATATCTCCGCTACCACTTCCTGCTCTAATAATACCATCAGCTTCAGCAATCAACTCTACTGTTGGTAAATCATCTTCAGTAATAGTCAGAGTATATTCGGTAATTGCTCCAGATAAAATATCTGTACCAAGATTAGTCATGGTTAAAATTACAGTTTTATCAGTTTCTGCTACCGCATCATCTACAGGCATAATATTTACTATAATTTCTTCTACGCCTACGCCAAAACTTATTGGAATAATTCCAGCTACAGCATCAGAGGTAAAATCATCTCCTGCTACTGCCGTTCCTGATAAAGCTAAATCAAAGGTTCCTGCATAAGGGGTTGGCTCAGCAAATTGAAGTGTAATAGTATGCATTGTATTTGCATTTTCACTTATTGAAGCTGAAGCTACATCAAAGCTAACTGTTGGGGGTGCTTGTTCATCATCAAGTACAGAAAGTGCAAACTCAGCATATACTTTATCACTTCCCGACCCTATTTCTTCTTCAGCCAGAAATACACCATCTCCTACTAAATTAGTTAAACCATATTTAACCTCTCTATCTCCTGTGAAGTCAGAATTATTACTAATTACAAAGCTTAAATTAGTTTGCTTAGTACCTTTAGAGATCTTAAAACTAGTTCCAGAATTACCGTCAGAATCTGTTATAGTAACTTCACTCCCATCTCCTTCCAAAACGACAATATCAAAAGATACATCATTAAAAACATTTTTGGTAGCAATTATTTCTAACACACCTGCCGCTCCACCTTCTGTAGCTTCTGTGTCTGTATTGAGAAATCCTACTGCTGCACTTGGCTCATGATCTATCCCCAAATTAGTTTCATCTTCTTCACATGAAATTAAAAAAAATGTTATCAGAATACCTAAAAAAACACTAAAATTAGCCCTCTTTTTATTAAACTTAAAATATTTATTTTTCATTTTATTTCGATTTAAAATAATAATAATTTTGTCTACCTATACCCGTTATTAGTAGGATCTGTATTAAGAATAGCTGGGTTTTGACTAATTTCAGCCGCAAAAGGAATAGGAAATAATACGTGTTTTGACTGAACCTCAGCTGCTGGAAAATAATCAGCAGCGACATCAACACCATCAGCTGCTAAATCTACACCTGCCTGTCTAACAGTTTCTTCTAATATTCCCCATCGAACTAGGTCCGGACGTCTTTGGTTTTCAAAGCATAACTCCCAGCTTCTTTCGTTACGTATTTGCTGTCTAAAAGTCTCACCTGCTCCTCCTGTTAAATCCACAGATACATCTGGAGAATTCGGATCAAGCATTCTAGCTCTACGTCTTACCTGATTTATAGCATCATAAGCTGAGGATAAAGAGATTCCTCCTGGTAACGCCCCTCCGTTTTCTAAAGTTTCATTAACACTTTCTGCCAACATTAAGAGAACATCTGCATAACGAACAATAGGCCAGTTCATAACATCATAATTATTATTGGGAGATAAAGTAGGAATCAAATATCTTCTAAATTTTCCTACACCATAAGTTAATTCATTCGTTTCTGCTATAAAGTTATCGCTACTATTTATTTCAAATTGTGCAATAGACCAATCCCTTCTTGCCGTATCATCAGCTTCAAAAGAAGCCAAAAACGTAGGTAAGGGGTGTCTTCTTGGTGCTCCTCGTTTAAAGGTTGATCTTGTATGCTGGGTTATTCCATGCCAAACACCTACCGTACTGGCATCAAATCTATCATCACCTATATAAGAAAAGTGAATTTCCCACATACTCTCTTTAAGGTCATATACATTTTCTGATAAGTTTTTGAATACTTCTGGAAACGGATGATCGAATGGAGCTCCAACTGCAGGATTTTCAATGACCGAGTTTAGTTCATGTTCACCACTACTAATCACTGCCCACGCTTGTTCTGCTGCTTTTTCATATTTAGATGTATCTTGTATAGGGTGTCCTGCCCATGTAAGATAAATTCTTGCTAGTATTGCCTGAGCTGCTCCCTTATTTATTCTACCTGGTGTACTTACTTGTGAAGCGTTTGGTAAAAGCGGAATAGCTTTTAACATATCTGATTCTATTTGTTGGTAAACATTTACTTTTGGAGACCGCTCAATTTGCAAATCTGCTAAAGTAATATCTGATTCTAGCCTCAATGGAACATCTCCCCAATTTTTTACGAGTTGAAAATACATGAATGCTCTTAAAAAATAGGCATCTCCTAATACCGTGTTATAGGCATCTAAATCTGAAGTAATCTGATTTTCTTCTGCTTGATCACGCAGCGGTATCACTCTATCAATAAGTAAGTTTACTCGATTAATACCATCATAAAACCTGCTCCATACACGCCCTACCCAAGCATTAGATTCTTGGATCTGATAATTTGATAATAAATCATCGTCTTGACCACGACCTTGTCTCCAATAGCGTTCTTGATCTGTACTCGTATGATAATATAGGAGGTAACCACGTCCATAAAGATCTTCAGTCCCTAGAACATCATATACTCCAAATAGACCAAGTTCTGCAGATGCAACATCTGTATAAAAATTATCACCAGTAAAGGCAGAAAAGACTTCTTCTTCCAGTTCTTTTTCACAGGATACTGATAGCAATCCTAGTATTATAGCGCAAAGCACAAACTTGTATTGTTGATTTATTTGCGTCAACCAATATGTGTTTTTAAATTTGGTTTTCATATTATATATTTTTTTAAGTGAACAGATGTTTTATTAAAATGAAACAGATAAGCCTCCAATAATAGTTCTACTTCTTGGGTAGGCTCCAAAATCAACTCCTGAAGTAAGTCCACTACCTCTTGTACTCACTTCCGGATCGTATCCTGTATAGTCCGTCCAGGTCACCAAATTTTGACCCGTAGCATATATTCTAAGCTTCTGAATCTTCAATTTTTCAACTAACTGCTTAGGAAAAGTGTATCCTAGAGAAACTGTTTTTAGTCTTATATATGAACCATCTTCAATATACTGACTTGTAAGCACCTCTGTATTATCATTGATACTACGGAAAGTCGCAGCAGCATTTTGTTCGTCTGTATTAGTATCTCTCCAACGGTTTATTATTTCAGGAACAAAATTTCTATGAGAGTTTAGTCCTGATGTCCATAATGCTCTATTGGCATTGTAAATATCATTGCCATAAGACCATTGTAGAAAAACACTTAAATCAAATCCTTTATAAGAAAAATTATTTGTAAGTCCTCCAAAAAATTTAGGATTAGGATTACCAAGTACTGCTTTATCGTCTTCATCAATAATATTATCACCATTTAGATCAACATATTTTCTGTAACCGAGTTCTTCATCTCCAAATGAAACATTTATTAATGCATCTCCATTGGTATCAAAATCTTCAGCTCTATACAAACCATCATCAATATAGCCATACATTAATCCAAAAGGCTGACCTACTTGAGTTATAAAATCATTTGCATAAGGATCCTGACTTACAGTCGATGTTGACCATGATGAACTACTAAATAAAATATCGTCTTCAACTAGGGATAATGTTTTATTACTTGGAAACGTTATATTAAAATCGGTGGTCCATTTAACGCCTTTGTCAACATTTACAGTATTTAAGCCTAACTCGATACCCTCGTTGCGAATCTTTCCAATGTTTCTAAATACAGTAGTAAACCCTGTATTCGCTGGCGTTGGTGCTTGAAGTAGTAAATCGTCAGATTCTTTTCTGTAAACATCTGCAGTAATTGACACATTACCATTAAACAATCCTAAATCTAAACCTAAATTAATTTGTCTTTGAGTTTCCCATTTTATATCCGGGTTTGCTAAATTAGCCGGAAAGACACCTGCAGCTATAGCATTTTCTAATCCATAAGTAGTTGTATTTAAGAGTGCGGTAGAAACGAAAGCTGGAATTCTATTATTTCCAACTTCTCCCCACTCGAACCTTAGTTTCCCATTAGAAATGACATTAGAATCATTCAAAAAAGATTCATCAGAAAATCGCCAT
The DNA here is from genome assembly GCF_030540825.1 of Flavivirga spongiicola. Classification (NCBI taxonomy): domain Bacteria; kingdom Pseudomonadati; phylum Bacteroidota; class Flavobacteriia; order Flavobacteriales; family Flavobacteriaceae; genus Flavivirga; species Flavivirga spongiicola. The sequence continues at coordinate 3,488,382 of NZ_JAUOEO010000001.1, read as the reverse complement.
GCTGCCGAAACAGAAGGGAATACTCCAAATTTATTATTGGCACCAAACCTAGAAGATCCATCTCTTCTTATCGTACCTGTTAAAAAATATTTACCGGCATAGTCATAGTTAATTCTATAAAACAGTGATATTAACCTGTTTGTTGGCACACGTACTGAAAATGGAAAACCAGCCTCGGTAGCAGCTCCTAAGTTGTCTATACCCAGATTTGGTTCTGGAAAAACACTACCTGATGCAGCACTTGTTTCGTCGGTTATATCTTGATAATCAAAACCAAGTAAGGTTGTAAAATTATGATTGTCTAAAATTGTTTTTTTAAAGGTCAATGTAGACGTAAACAATTTATTAATTCTTTCTCTGTTTCTAATCTCTCCACGAGTAAATCCATTCCTTCTTTCAAAAGCACTATTTACCTTATCAAAAGATTCTCTTCTTTGGTTCAATTTTTGAATACCTCCGCTAACTTTTAGTTTAAGATCATCAATAATTTCATATTCTAAAAATCCATTAAATAACAATGTACTTCTTTCATCTTCTCTAATTTGCGTCCTTGCATTTACTAAAGGATTGGTTATTGGCGCACCTTCTTCTGTATCTGGATCTTCAGGAAGTCCTAATAATTCTTCATTAGATATAAATAGCCCGCCTGTTGGTCTACCTTGCACTATATCTTTTAACAAATTAAATCTGGCTGAACTCGTGCTTCCACCATCTGTATCAGGATTCAAAATATTTGATGATGTACTTGTTCCCGAAATTCTAGAAGTGGTATATGATATGTTTACACCCACTTTTAACTTATCAGAAATTTTTTGGTTGAGTTTTACTTTCGCATAAGTCCGGTTAAATGCACTATTCTCTAAAAGCCCCTCACCATCATATTTAGATAATGACAAATTGTATTTAGTTTCTTTAGAACCACCAGTTACAGATAAGCTATGACTTTGTACTTCTGTTTCTCTATATGCTTCTTCTTGCCAATCAATACCTTCAATACTCGAACCATCTGGTCTTTGATATGCGCTTAATGGCCCATACCTATTCGCTGCTTCATCTGGATCTACTTCATATCTTAAATCTACAAAATCATACGGTGAGAGCACATCTATCTTAGTTGTAATTTTCTCATAACCAATAAAGCCATTATATTTAACTTCTGTTTTTCCAGAAGTTCCATCTTTGGTAGTAATTAATACAACACCATTCCCCCCTCTAGCTCCATAAATTGCAACAGCCGAAGGTCCTTTTAATATTTGAAATGATCCAATATCTGATTGGTCTATAGATGACAAATCGAAATCTTCAATTGGAAATCCATCTATAACATACAATGGATCACTAGATTGGGTTAAAGATCCTGTTCCTCTAATTTTAATACTTGTAGGCGCTCCTGGTCTACCTTGCGATGAAGTAACTTGCACACCAGAAATACGACCTGCTAAAGCACCATCTACCGATCCTACAGGAGCCACATTTAAATCTCCAACATCAACCGAGCTAACAGAACCTGTAAGGTCTCTTCGCTTTTGAGTACCATATCCTATAACAACAATCTCATCAAGTTTCTGTGAATCTTCAGACATAACAATATTGACGACTGATTTAGTGTCAATAGTCACCTTTTGAGTTAAAAAACCAATATAACTAAACGTTAAAACACTACCCTTTTTGACATTTATATTATAATTCCCGTCAAAATCTGTTGTACCCCCATTAGATGTACTTCCTTCTTCAATAACATTCACACCTAAAAGGGGTGCTCCACTAGTGTCCGTTACAGTTCCAGTTACTTTTATTATTTGCCCTATTTCCTGTGCATAGGATGAAAATCCCAGAAACAAAATAAAAAAAGCTAAAGTCCACTTTTCTTTTAAGGGTTTAAACAAGTTTTTGTACTTCTTTTGCATAAAATTTATATTTAAAAGTTTATTCTGTAAATTTAAGAGCGGGCTTAAAAAAACGTGCTAACAAATGTTTCTTTATAAAGGTTTAAATGTTACTTTTTCGCGATGAAATGTTAGTGTTAATCAATATAATACTTAAATATCATTAAAAAGAGCTTTAATTATTTGAGGCTTGTAACAAAAAAGGAAACCTATGCTTCTTTAATAATAAATAACTTCATCGGGTAATGTATCAATAACCTCCTGCTTTTCAATCTTATCATTTATTATTTCAATTAACATCGTACTCCCAGGAGTTTGGTGCACATACTTTTTAGCATTCATTTCAATACTTCTATTATTAAAGCTTATCGCCCCAGCACCTTCCTTTTTGCATATAAAGCTAGCTGGTTTGTTTTCATCTAGCTCAACACTAATTTGCCAACCATCAATCTGTAACTTACCACCCCCTAAATAACTCATAGGCATAAATTCATTTTCTTTTGCTGTAACTTGTAAGATGGCTAAAAAGCGTGTTTTGGGCAATTTCTCTGTATCTGTTTTTCCGTGCCAATGATTCTTATATGTTATTCCTCTCTTCCAACCGTTACCTAACCAATCCACAGCTGGCGCATGAAACTTATTGGTAACTGTATTTTTCAAATCATTATTACTATTATATAAATGAAGTGTTCCTTTACCTTTTTTGTTTTCCGTATAATATGAATTTTCACTTCCGGCCAATGTATCTTTACTATGTATTAACCATGACCATGTTACTGGTTTATTAGCTTCAAGTTCATCATAAATTACAATAATATGATCTTCCAACATCATAGTATGTCTTCTAAAACGCGTTACTCCCGGGTTACCAAATCCATTTTCAGGCGTATGATGTACATCCCATTTTTTAAACATCTTAATAAGCTGGTCTCTCATCGTACCATTATATGCATTACTGGCATCACCTAAGGCGTAGCTTATCTTTTCACCAGTGGCAAACCTAGCAACCCATCCATATCCTTCTGTTGTATAGGCTTGCCCTATACCATCAGCCAATACACCGTTATGGGCACGTGTATGCTTATAACTTTGTAATGAATGATGATCTGCCCAGCTTGAATAATATCCCGTTCGAAAAAACAAGGGCTCTCCCCCATATTGGATATTAAACGTATTCTGACTCGCTTGTGAATGACCTACCATACCAAATGGAGACGATCTAAAGGAAAACATCAAGTTACGATCAGGATTTAATAAATCAGTGTGTGTTGTCACTGTTCCCACATCTGCAAAAACTTTGCTACGTGAAAAATCTGTCTGATGATTCCTTTTAGCATTTAGAGGCAATGGTTGGTACATATACCAAAACAGGTTCCCGTTCTCATCCAATCCCATAGGTAATCTACTTTCTTCATCGGATGCCTTTCGAATCCCTCTTGTTTCTGGAGTTCCTAATTTTTTTCCTAAATCAATATATTGCCTTGCATAAGGATCTCCTGTAATGTGAGCATAGGCCATTACAAAATCCATGGTATTCTCTTTTTTTACATCTGCATTGTCACCATAACTACCGGCAATATGCCCTACTGGTGCTGTATAAGCTAAATAAGCGCCAACATTTTGATACCAGGGATGATCAAAATAATTGACTCCAGTCATACGAGTCATTATTATTGGCATAATAAGAAGCGACCCTTTGTTTGCATCAAAATAGCCATTTCCAGTAAACCACCCGCCATCATTTCTACTACCTACTGGTGCTTTCATCGTCCAAACTTCATAAATATACTCTACCCATTTTTTAGCTTCTGGTACATCGTGCACTAAAGACAACGCCGTCCCCAAAAAGGTACGTAAGTGAAATTGCCACATGTGGCTATCTAAAATGTAATGCTCTGCTCTGTGAAGAAAGTGATGGTATGTTTTTTTCTGTGATACTATCAATGTTTTCTTGATATATTCTTTTTCATCATCTTCAAGGTAATCATAGCATACATCATAAATACCAGCCAATATATTAAGATAGAAACCATCTGTAAAATCATTGGAAACGCCTTTTTTTACAATATCAAAATATTGTTTCTTCAGGTAAAAATACCTTCTTAAAGACTCTTCTACATACTTCGCATCTCCAGTCACTAAATAAGCTTTAAGCATACTCTCCAATCTAAATTTATGTCCTCTATAAATTTCCTTGGTTCGTTTATCAATAAATCTATTGTAATCTACCTTATTTATGCTCGTTCTTTTTTCTGACAAGACAGCTTCATCATGGTATATCAGCGACTTGGGAAAGGTTTTTCCCAAAAAACCATCCATCTTATTAATAAATATAGTCACAGCCTTCTTAGGAAATGGTAATTTACCTATTTGATCTTTGGTAGCAAGTACACGTGGATGGTTTCGTGGTATATTTTTGATCACCTGACCAATAGGAGGAGAAACGAATTTTCGTTCTTCACCCGTGACTTCAAATGTCATGACTTCAGACCAAGTTTCTATATTAGTCTTTTTGTCAATAACGGCATGTTGCCAATACCATGTCCCCAAATTCAGTTCTTGGTGAGGATTAAAAAAACTCCATTCTCTTGCTTCTGAAGTCATCGTGGTTGCATCTTTAAATTCTGGATCTTTTGAAACCCTTCCTCTATATAAAAATCCTTCTTTAAACTCATAAGTATTATACCCCTTCTTTTCTTTAACGACTGGAGACCATAACATCCATGGTGAGTTCACTTCTATTTTGCCGCTTTTCGGAAATGATTCTAATTTAACCATGGCATGAATGAATTTTTTATCAATATGCTTTTCGGCTTCTAACGAAGTCACAACATTAGTATCCTTATTAATACACGATTGCATTATAAAAATAAGGGCAAGACTGAGTCTGAGGTAGTGTTTTTTCATAACTTTCATTTCCCCGATATTACAGATGGGTTATTTATATAAATATTCAGCTTACTAATTTATATAGATTCATAGCAGTTTTAACAGTTCCATGTTACATATAAAGGGTATCAATGTTCCATTTAAAATAATATCTCCATTTGACCCAACAAAGAATAGTACAAAACTTTATTTTTAAAACCTCAAAACTTATCATATTATGAATCAGATAACCTTGACACTTCTATGTCTTATCAGTTTTTTAGGGTGTAAAACTCATAAGGAGCATCAAACAAAACTGATCTATTCCTGTAATTTTAACGCCCCTTCAGACTTATCCAATTGGGTTATGGAAGGGCCTGGAATAGCTACAATTCAAGACGGTAAGTTGTTATTGCATTCCAAATACTACGATGTTACTTCAGCATACTACACTCAAAACGGAGGTCACTTCTCAGGGTTAGGAGCAAATTTTTATGAAGCGGTGGAACCTGCCATGAAAAAGGATTTAGGTTCGGAAATTGAAAAGTATTATGTCGATGGGGTTTTCAGAGGAGGTCACTTAGTTTATTGGAATAAATTCAAAACCCCCGAAAACTATATTATCGAGTGTGAATTTCAAAGTTTGTCTGAAAACGCATTACATATGCTTATGTTCAGTTGTACTGGAAATCAAGGACAGGATGTATTTGACAACGCTTTAAAAAAACGTTTTGGGGTTGCCGCACAATACACCAAAAGTGATTTACATAACTACAGAATCTCATTTTTTGCTCCAGGCAGAGGTACTACTAACATGCGTAAATGTCCAGGTCGCATACTTACTATCAAAGGAGAAGATCTAACTCTCAAAGATTTACAAGGGAAGCATCATTTGAAGATTATTAAGTATAAAAACACTGTTGAATGGTACATTAACAATACGCTTAGTTTTCGATATCAAGATACAAACAAACACCTCAAAGGCGGTCAAACTGCCATTCGACTTATGGTTCCTGCTAAAGGACTTTATGATAATTATAATATTTATGAGATTATAGATTAATCAGAAGTACGAAACTCTTTGATCAGAGCTTAACTCTATCTCTCAGCTAATAAAACGTCAGGTCTCTTTCTTAAAACATTATAACTTTACTATGAAGGTTAAAGCTGCAAAAACTGTGACTTTTTATTAAGTTTCAGCATACATAGCATCGAGTAGCCTCTCCTCTAGAAGCTATAATGTGTCCACAAATATTGATGAATAGAATATAATAGTTAAAAAGATGTAGGCACTTCTTAAACTCGTGAAGAGGGAGAGCTAAACTAAAAAAGTAAAGAAGCTCTATAGTTTACTACAGTTTTAAGTTATAATAGGTTTTCTAATATAGAATCTGGGATAATGAAACATATCTACTTGTTTTATGACACAAATGATTCTCTGTAAGAATTACTTTAAGAATTAATTTAGCAGAAAACATTCAAGTTTAGACACAATGATATATAAAGTCCTAATTCGTACTATTTTGATCGGTACATTTTTCCAGATATGTGGGCCAGTTATAGCTCAGAATGAGAATAGCCTTAAATGGGAATCCATTGATGGTATTTCAATTCCTATACCTCCATCTGAACATCCAAGGCTCTACTTAAGAGCTAAGGATATTCCAGATTTAAAAAAGCGAATCTCCAACCCCAAACTCCAGTCTATTTGGAATGAGCTGGTAAAAATGAGCGAAGAAGAAAGCGTAGATGATGGTAAGGTAAAAGGTTGGAGAGATTATGTTAAACAGCAAGGAGTAACGGTTCGTTCTGAATTGAATGCCATACGTTATTTAACCACAGGTAAAAAGGTATTCGGGCGTCAAGCCATTAAAGATATACTCACTAAAATGCAAAAAAGCGATTGGCCGCACGTACAAGACATTGCCAGGGCTTTTGGTCGCATGATGGTGTCTGGAGCCATTGTTTATGATTGGTGTCATGATCTTTTGACCGAAAACGAAAAACAAGCCTTTATAGCTGAATTTCTGCGCATGGCCAAAAGACTTGAATGCGGATATCCTCCCGTAAAACAAAGTTCGGTTACTGGACATTCTTCAGAATGGATGATTATGAGAGATCTGTTATCTGCGTCCATAGCAATTTATGATGAATTTCCCGAAATGTACCATCTGGCAGCCGGACGTTTTTTTCGTGAGCACCTTCCCGTCAGAAATTGGTTTTACCCTGGAGAAGCTTATCATCAAGGTGCTGGCTATAGCAAGGTAAGACAGGCAGCAGACTTATATCCGCTTTGGATATTTGATCGTATGGGAGCTGGTAATGTGTATAATCCATCTCAACAATATATTCCGTATCATCATATTTATAGTAGACGTCCTGATGGGCAATTTCTTGCCAGTGGTGATGTTAATTATTCACAAGGTAAACCAACATCCATGGCATTGGTAGGGTTATTATCCGGAAGCTATTATAAAGATGAATATGTTAACAATGAATATTTAAAAAGACCCAATATTGATAGTAGGGATAAGCTATTTGAGTTTTTATGGAAAGACACTGAACTTGGAAAAAAGACACCTTCAGATTTACCTTTAACTAAATATTTCGGAGCTCCTTATGGATGGATGATTGCGCGTACAGGCTGGAACAAAAAAAGTGTTATAGCCGAAATGAAAATAAACGAATATCAATTTAACAACCATCAACATCTGGATGCAGGTGCATTTCAAATTTACTACAAAGGCCCACTTGCCATTGATTCTGGTATTTATTCCGGATCATCTGGCGGGTACAATAGTGATCACAACAAAAACTATTTTAAGCGCTCCATAGCACACAATAGTTTGCTGATTTATGACCCCAATGAAACATTTAAATCGTCAAGCTATGGCGGATCCCGAAGAACACCTTTTGCAGCTAATGATGGCGGACAAAGAATGCCTGGTGATGGATGGAGTCCTCCGGTAACATTAAAGGATTTGTTGACCAAAGGCTATAAGACTGGTGAGATTTTGGCACGAGAGTTTGGTCCTGACCTTCTTAGTCCAGATTATTCCTATTTAAAGGGTGATATTACAAAAGCGTATAGCAAAAAGGTCAAAGAAGTTAAAAGGTCGTTCACTTTTTTAAATTTAAAAAATGATACTATTCCTGCTGTATTTATTGTTTTTGATAAAGTGGTTTCATCTAACCCTTCTTTTCAAAAAACCTGGCTTTTACACAGTATAGAAAAACCAAAAATCAGTAATAATGAAACAACGTTATCACTTACCGAAAATGGTTATACCGGAAAATTAGTCAATACGACTTTAATTCCAGAATTGGATGATCTTGAAATAAAATCGGTAGGGGGTCCTGGTAAAGATTTTTGGGTACGTGGTACAAACTATAACAACACTCCTACCAAACGACCAGACATTGCTAATGAGAGAGGTGCCTGGAGAATAGAAGTCACACCCAAAACCGATACGCAGGAAAACTATTTTCTTAATGTCATGCAGATAATGGATAATGATAACAATACTCATTTATCTGTCAAAAAAATAGACGGAGAGCACATTCTGGGAATCCAGATACAAGATAGAATTGTATGCTTCAATAAATGGTTTCAATCAATGGATCAACCATTTAGTTTTAGCATTCAAGAAAATAAATCATACAAGATTCTATTGACCGATTTAAAACCAGGGCATTGGCAAATTATAAAAGACAATGAGATGTTCAAAACTTCTAATACTGTAAATGAAGACGGAACCTTGTATTTTGAAGGTACTGGTGGAAATTATAAACTGATTAAAAAATAACTTAAAACAAAAAAGAATGCTTAAATACTATAGATCAATCGCTGCACTTATATTAATTGGCTTACTGATGGCATGCCAGAGCAAAAAACAAACAAATTACAGTGAAACTGACTGGCTAACCAAAAGTGTTACCACAGCAAAAGAACAACTAAAACTGGCAACAGCCGCATACGAACCAGGTAAAAACCCACGTTCCATATGGCCCAGTGGAGAAACTAGGATTGCGCCAACGAGAGATTGGACCACGGGGTTCTTTCCGGGCTCATTGTGGTACATGTTTGAAATAAGTAAAGATGATTTTTTCAAGGAACAGGCTAATAAATTTACAACAGCATTGGATACAATACAATATTTCACTCATACACACGACTTGGGGTTTATGCTCTACACCTCGTTTGGGAATGGGTATCGACTTACAGGGAACAATGATTATAAGACTGTTTTATTAAATGGTGCAAAAACGCTTTCTGGTAGATTTTCTAAAACCGTTGGTTGTATAAAATCTTGGGATTTTGCACCATATAACTTTCCAGTAATCGTGGATAACATGATGAACTTAGAATTATTAATGTGGGCATCAAAAAACGCAAATAACAACACATACAAGCAAATGGCTCTTTCGCATAGCGATACAACGTTAGCTAATCATTTTAGAGCTGATAATAGCTCTTATCATGTAGTGAATTATAACTCAGAAACAGGAGAAATAATCAAAAAAATGACCCATCAAGGCTATGCTGATGAATCGTCATGGGCAAGAGGTCAGGCTTGGGGATTGTATGGCTATACTATGATGTATAGAGAAACTCAAAAAAAGGAGTATCTGGAACAGGCAAAAAAAATAGCGGCCTTTATAATGAATCATCCAAGGCTTCCTAAGGACAAAATTCCTTATTGGGATTTTGACAGTCCACGAATTCCACATGCTTATCGTGATGTTTCTGCTTCAACTATTATGGCCAGTGCCTTATTAAAACTAAGCACCATTGTTGATGATGGTGATAAATATTTCTCACATGCTGAAGCTATTCTTAAAAATCTATCAAACGAGCAATATCTTGCTAAAATTGGAGAAAATGCAAATTTTATTCTAAAGCATAGCACAGGACACCTTCCTAATTACTCTGAAATTGATACCCCTATCAATTATGCCGATTATTATTTTTTGGAAGCACTAATTAGATATGCTGATATTACCAATCGTGATTTATCTAAGATTTAATTCTCATTGGACTTTATAAAGTACATTTATTTACTCTAACCCTAATTTTTAAATGAGGCTGTCTAAAAAGTGTCATTCTGAATATTACCGAGAAACAAAATATATTTTGTTTCGAAGGTAGTAGCGAAGCTGTGAAGAATCTCTAAAAGCATAAGATTCTTCGCTATAGCTTGTACTGAGCGTAGTCGAAGTGCTCTGAATGACAAAATTTATTACTTTTTAGATAGTCTCATTTTTCTTTTTTTATTTATAATCGTATGTTAGAACGAAACCTTATTTCTTTTCCAATTTAATACTATTGGAATCTCTGCATACATTTACTCTAGATAGTTATAATTTTTTGACAATCCCAAGATTCCCCATACCTACTGTGGTATTTCTGCTGCAATCATGATAGCTAGTGCTTTAATAGCTATGTCTTATACACCGCTTAAGTTTGTTTTTTAACTCAGTTCTTTGTTGTTGGTAGTTTTTTATCAAAAAGGAGGTATATAGTAAAGAAAAGGATAAATGAAAGTTACAGCACAATAAAGAAGAGATCCAAATATGTAAAATCCAAACCTAAATTTAAAAAACTTTACTTTATCATTAAAATAATAAAAATTAAAAATTTCAATCAAAATTCCGCTTGAATAAAGAATGTTCGCTAATATTCCCCAAGTTAATATTCCTATGATTTCCGTAATTCCAAAATAGTTAGGAGATAATACCATAAATGATATCAATCCAGATATGCCGACAACAACATTAAAGGTAATTCGTTTTTTTTCCCACCAAACAATTGTTTCGTTTAGAAGATTCCAATCAATTTTTTTCATATAATTTTAGTAGAAGTATTTTAAATTACCTACAACAAAGATATATAGTTAATGTTAACTATATATCTATTATATGCTCACTAATATAATAAACCTTTAATCTATGTAAAGGAATTTGTAGCAATATGCGTATAAATTTCTGTTGTTTTACTAGAATTAAGAATTGCTTAAAAAATTGCAAAAAAAAGACTATCTTTTTAGACAGTCTCAAAAACTAAATAACAGCCCCTTTTGAAGCTATTTTTTTAGTTTTTTATCTATAAATGAAAGAGAGATTTCATGTTATAAAGTAACCTTATTTCTTTTCCAACATTAATACTATAGGAGCCCCTGCATACATCTGCTCTTGATAGTTATAATAAACACCATCTGCTTTGTCGGGCAAAGAAATGGTAATTACCGAACCTTCAGTAGTGGATGTCACTATGGCTTTCTCACCTTTTCTTGGTTTTATCCCTGGCATGGTATAATGGTATGTTCCAGCCTTAAGTGATTGTGATATTTTAAGTATTAATACTTCATTATCCAAGCTATGCATAGGGTCAACCACTGATAACCTAAGTTGAGTACCCAGATCTTTTAGCATTACTAAAGCGGGTTTATCGGTTTCAACCCATTGATCATCCAAGATCGCTTTTCCAGCTTCATAAAACACAACTTGGGTTAAACTTTCTAATGAATGACATAAAGCATGGTATATGCCATCAGAAGCATACGTAGCCGTATTCCCTGTATATTCAGTAAGTATTTCCGGCATGTCTTCTACAGAAACATTAGCAACTAGGACATAGTGATATTTATCTTTTTCAGTAGTCTCCGGGTTTACACCATGATCTATAGCAATAATGTAGTTATCATTTTTTTCAATATTGAGATCTGTTTCTGTAACGTTAATCTCAGTTCCCGTTTTAATGAATAATTTCTGTCCTTGTTTTGGATAAATAAGGTATCCTTTATTATTGTGATGAATCCAAACAGGATTTTTTATTTCCTTCTCGATACTAACACTTTCCCCTGCTTGAATAGAAGTTATCTTGCCATCTATACCATAGGTAATAGCAGATGTAAACCTGGATTGATCAACACAGGTAACTATAAGATCCTCTCCTTTTGCCTGTTCTTTTCTTTTTATATGACTACCTATAGCTGTCCCAAAACCATCAATAAGGTGATATGATTTCAATGCCTCAGCTGCTGTGTACTTGTCAATTGGTTTGTGGTGATACCCAGTAAGACCATAAGTTCCATCTGATAATATTCCTGAAAAGGCATTCCCTCCTGGCATAGAAGCAGAAGCAGGACCTTTAGGCATTGGGTTCGTTTTCCATGCTTCAGTAACGCCAGGCAATACATGCCAATCCATATGTGATAAGACATCTGGAGAATATTCATTTCCATTTACTCGCAGTTGAAATACTCCACTACCTGCATGCCATGATTTTCTTACCTTAGTAAAATCCTCAGCACCAGATGTTCTTACTGACTTATGCTTCACTGAAAAATAATAATTGATGTCATCTTCCTCTTTTCTGTGTACCAAATAATCTGCATTCCAAAATGAGGTAGTTCCCGAAAATTTATGTGTTTTATTTTTAAATGCTTTTTTTAGCTCTTTAAGCTCTTTTTCTCCCTCTATTTTAGTCGTTGGGGATTTACCTGCTAAAACCTGTTTAATTTCCCTTGCTACATGACCAGAACCAAAATCGGAGACATCTGAAGAAAAACTTCTTCCCGCTACAACAAAATCCAAATGATCTTTATAAATCATCCTTCTATATGTATAGCCTATGCGATCAGCAAGAAATTGATAATTTTCATCCTTTAAAGGGTAAGGTGTATTCTTATAATATTCGATAGCATCATTAACTGTAACAAGCCATTCGAAACCATAGGCAAACATGGCCGAATCGGAAGAGTTATGACCTGTATGATGAGATATGGTTCCATCAGGATGAAAACCCGATTGATCATAAAGATGGGTAGGTAATGATAATTTATCACACCAGTTTCTTAAATCCAAAACGACGCCTCGTGGCGACCAGTTGTCGGCAAATGTCATCCCTTCAAATTTTGTCCCATTATAGTAGTCATCGTACCAATAAGGCACATAGGTAATAGGTCTGTTATAATCTGCCCAAAGAATAGGCATCATCATTAATGAACGCATTCTATGACTAATATTGGCATCAGACCAGGCTCCTTCAGAATAATTCACATCAGATATGTTTTTCCATCGTTCTGTAGGATCATCCATAGATCTTCTACCTGGGACTACTGCAAAGAAAAGTTGGTAGAACCGGATTATAGAATTATATACCTCTTGGGCTTCTTCATCCCCATTTTCAATTCCTTTTAAAACTTCTGGCCAAATATGTATTAATGGAGCTGCCAAGGCATCAGTAGTTCTCCAATGATGCGTTACAAAACCATGACCTGCAAATTTATATTCTCCTAACATACTAAAGCCATCTCCTAGTTCGGTTCCTATGGGTTTCCCTTCTATCATCACGTCATTAGGTTCTACAGGTACGCTATTTGTATATTGAATGATTGCCTTATAGATAACACGTTTTAAACGCTCAATCTTCTCAGGGTCACCACTAGGCAAACCAAACTTCTTTGACTTAGCATAAGCATAACCTAATCCTCCTATATGATCGGCTACGTTTCGCCAATCATTTTCCAGTTCCTTTCCACTTTTATATTCTGAAGGATGTTTCCCGTACATAGTAGTAAACGAAAATTGACCATTAGTCCTTTCTAAAAGTGTTATCAGGTTTGAAAGCTTATCATTCTTAAATTTTTTACCATAAAGTCTTTTGTTAGAAAGTGTCTTGGGCGTATAATACGTTACAAAATCTTCCCACATGGTTTTTTCAACAACATGAATAGTTATCTTTTTTGAAGTCAACACCTTTTTTCCTTCCTTTAGTGATATGACGAGATGATGATCTACCGGTATCTTTCCCGTCTTTTTTCTCTTGGCTACTTTTATTACGCCAAAAATTCTTCCCTGACTATCAAAACTAGTTTGGATTTCAAATTTATCTGTATCTGTTTCTGTAATATAAAATTGGTAGTCTTTGGGTATTTTTTCAGTATAGATGTCTTTATTCTTTTTTAAATGTACTTTCCCTAAAACAATGGCTCCTGATTTCTCGCCTACTTTTATATCAAAATAATCGGCGAAAAGCGTTTCTTGGGCAGAAAGGGTGCTTGTTATAAAAAAACTTAATAATATAATTATTGTTTTATTCATTCTATAAAATTTAATTTCTAATTTCTTTTTTACCATGTTATGTCTTTACAATAAACCGTTGTCAATGTATTACATTACCTATTAATTGTTTGTATAAGTTTTTTACAATCTACTTTAAAACCAAGTTTTCCCGGTTTGTAAATTCCATATTTAAAATAAGGGCCATGTAGATCGTTTTTACCAATATTACCTTTCCAATCAGCTACTTTTTCACCATTCATCCATACCTGAATTCCTCCTGATTTTAATACCTCATCAGCTATTTTGCTATACTTACTATATTTAATTTTGACCTTGAACTTGATCCATTCATTAATAGGCACTTCTGATGAAGGTTTTTCAAATACGATGGTGCCATACTTGCCATCTTTTCCTATTAATTGATTGAGATGTATTCCTGGTTTTGGTTTTACCTTAAATGTTGGATTTGAAATTCGATTTGCTTCTGTACGCACCATTAGGTACATATAATCTGGACGAAAATGGAAAGCTGCAATGGGACCTCCTGCAGAATTATCAACAAACCACCCATTTGGTTTATTATCTTTTATACTCATACCTACATTTTTTTCAAAATATACAGTATCCAACATAGCTACAAATTTCTCTTTTGGCAGGTATTGTAAATTTCCTTTTGGATCTTTAACCAACGTACGGTCTGGCCTGCCATGCCATTGAGCAAATATACCCCCTTTTCCTTCAATCATTTTTTCAGGAAATCGTGCTTCCCACTCATAGGTCACCGTTTCTCCATATTGTCCTTCATCATCATATTCATAAGCACTTTTTATTTTTTTCAATAGCTCTATTTCTTCTTGAGAAATATCCTTAAGGTTTTCTTTAGAGCCAAAACAAGGGCTAAATTCTATACGATTTGCATCTCCTGTTGCTTTAAAATGATATATAGGCCCCTTTTTTGTTTCTTCTCTGGTAACTATGCCACTTGGGCTCCTATTCCCGATTACTATAAATCGACCATCAACAATATCACTAGCACTCGCAACATCTTTTTGAGCACTTGACCTGGATGTAATTTCTTTTTCAACATTTAGCTTTTTTGATTGCTTTTTAGTTTGTGCACAAGAAAGCAATGCTATAAGCATAAAAAAACACAGGTAAACTCTTTTCATATATTGATTTTATTTAAAACTGTAATTTCAAAACGTGACAGTTATTTTTGTAAATTTAACTAGATATTAAATTACAGTCATATGATAAATGTTTCTTTGTAAAGGTGTGGATGTTACTTTTTCTATAGTTATTTATTATATACTTTATAAAATAAAATTAGGGTTATGCTTTATTTGTGCTCACAAATATTCATAACCCTAACCTTTTTCTAAAATCTTAAAAACTGGCTTATCTATAAAACCGTTCTTTAACTAATTAGTATTGATTTGTTCTATTTTTTAACAACCTTTACGACTCCAACTGAATCGCCAATGCTAACTTTCATATTATAAATTCCAACACTTAAGCTAGAGATATCCACGTTTGGGTTAGATATGTCGCCTAAGTCTAAATTTAAAACTTCTTTACCTAATAAGGTATATACTTGAACTTGGTTAATAGGCTCATTAGCTTTTAAGTTTATCTTATCTTGGGTTGGGTTAGGAAAGAATGAGAAATCGAATCTTTCTAATGACACGATGTTCAATGTTGGATTGTTGTCAAAAATTATGGCATCAATTGAAACGTTTTCTACAGATGCTGTTGTACTATTATTTGATTGAAAACGAATGGTTATATCACTTATAGATGTTCCCGTCCAGCCTGGATTACTACTGAGATCAAAATTATATGTTTGGGGGTTAGCAGAAATTATAATATTTTGAGTTGTCCATGTACCATCACTATCAACTCTAAATCGAATTCGTCTATCAATTTCCGGACCAGGAGTTGTGCATAATACATGTAAGTATTGTCCATTAGCAGGGTTTAGAGCATTTGGATACTTAGCACCTGGGCTAGTTGTTCCTACATTTGGTGTTAAGGTCATAATACCTCCAGCAACAGCCAGTGTTCCATTAGATGATGTCCAACCTTCTGTGTCAGTATCAGTATCAAAATTAAAGGTCTGAGCATTTACAGACACTTCAAAACCTAATAAAAGACTTAACACAAATATAAAAGTCAAATGTGTCTTAATTGAGTATTTTTTCTTCATAATTATTATAAGTTAAATTAATACTACAATTTAGGAAGTCCTTTAAAAATACGATCCAACTGATGTTACCTATTTAAATGCTATATGTTACATCTATTTATAAGGAGCCTGACTGTTAGTTTAAGCTCTATGTTATTCCTTAATAACTAAAATTTTATTTCCATTTATACCTTTCTCAATCAATACGACTTCCCCATATATCAATTGATTATTTACTTTAAAAAAGTGAGTCTTAGGTGAGGGAGAATTGTGGACTATGAAGAGCGTATATTGTTTATCTTCATAAAAAATACTTACCGCCTCAGCATCTGTGTCTGAAATCAATTCATCTTCACGGTTATATACAGGTGTTTTTTCGAATCGCAATACCGTGGTTTCCGGGAAGTACAACAATGAAATAAAAGAACTGAAACCTTTAGCCCTTTTAGATAATTCAGCACGTTTACTTTTCTTTTTCAGATTGTATTCCGGCGACCACCAGGCATCAACCAACTCGATACGGGTTTCATTTATGGGTTGTATCCTTAGATTATCTTTTGGGTATGTCGTAGACAGTCCATTGTTTTTTATTTCAATAAGGTTGTTTGGAAAATTAAAATATTGCGAATATTTATGGCTCCCGTTGGCAGAAAAGCTATCAAACACCAACCAAATATTTGGTTTCAAAAACAGCATTCTTCTCTTCATTGAAACGGGATCTTTCAATCTTTTATAGGCTGTATTTTCTGCTTCTGCATAATCAAAATCGCTAGTCGATTTTGTATATATCCCTTGCGAACGTGCTTCATATTCATTGGTCCATGAGTTTTTATAAATACTATTAGGCAGATCATCTACTCCCAAAGTATTGTGACTCTTACTGCTCTTGAATAGTCTCCTCCATTCATTATTCACATAGGTATAGCGCCCTCCATCTACCAAATAATCTCTTTGATTGGCAAAAAGTGTAAAATGTAAAATATTATCATGCCCGTGCCCATTCCCTAATTTTTTTAAATGCAGACTGGTATATGTAGCATCTTCTTTCCATGAAGAACGCATATAATAATCTCCCGAACTTTTCTGGTAAGCAGATAAAAAATCTGGCTGAGAGGATGTCATATTTTGGTATGTTCTGTAATTTTCTCTCCCAAGTGTAAAAAAGGTCTCGTAATCTAAGGTCTTTAATGCTCTTGATTTTATAACCTCATCATTAAATATAAAAGAAGCCTGCGTAAGTAACCCTCGTAAATCCGTATCATCACTATCTCCTAACATGGGTTGATGGAAATTTGGTTTTTGCCATTTTATGTTAGCGTATGCCATAGCCTTAGTTTTTTGAACTAAAATTTCTGGAAGTACGATATTTTTTCGCTGTGCAATTAAATTCACATTCATAAAACAATGAAAAAGCTCATTGTGGTACATGGGAGATTGCTCCCATTGACTGCCATCTTCCAGAATTTGTAATTGTATATTATTTGCTAAATGATCAATAGCGTCATGCTGCCATTGAGGGGCCAGCTTAAATTCCGTGAAATAATGGGATAAATTAAACAATCCGTGGAATTCTAAAACACCCCAATTGCTTGTTTTTGAAAAATAGTTATACGAGCTGTTTATATACATGCCATGTTCATACATGGCATTCAGGAATTTCACCAAAAACTCTGGAGTCACATATTTTGATTCTTTAATATATTCAAAAGATTTAATCCAATTTTCACAACGAATACCAGCCTCTATTCTTCTCCACGATAATTTTTTGAGCCTATCTTCTATTGGGTTATTATCAATCCAATGCGCTATTTGGTTAACAAGACCTTTTGCATATTTTTCCTTTCCTGTTAAAAAATAAGTCTTTCCAAGATCAATCCAAAAACGATGTCTGTTAATCATATAACACCACTCAGGATCACCATTGGGAGACGCTGTCCAATTTATCTCTCCCTTAAATTGGTATGGTATATTTGTTTTTTCCATATCCCATTCGTATCGAAACATAAAAGACTTTTTCAATACTTCATTGGCGGTTTTCACCGTTCTATCTACCGCTTCACGGTATTGGGTTTTAATAAAATCAATATCACTCTTAAAAGCCTTTAAATACATATCATCTTTTTTTCGATAATATGTCAATAATGACTCTAATGCAGCCTTCTCATTTCCTTTTTGATAAGCCTCTTTGGTTTCCAATAATTGTGGATTATTCAAATCGAGTCTTTCTAAAACTTGACTCTTTTGAGCTTTAACAGTCTTGAATCCAATTAAGAGAAAAAGAATTACAAAATGATTTATTCTTAAGATCATATTTAGTTATCTATAATTTAATGTCAATTCAACTACAAGCATAATAGTTATCATTCACACCATCTATTTTTGTTTTACTTCTCTTGTAAAAAATGCCTCTGCCATTGCGAGCAATTCTTGCTCAATGGATTTATACTCTTTTTCTCCAAAAAAGTTGGATGTTTCCAAAGGGTCAACACTATAATCATATAGTTCCTGAGCCACAATGTCATCAAGGGTTATGACATCTGTGCTTTTTTTATTATTTCCTATCCAAACGGTATATCTATAGCTTCCGGTTCTAAAGCTATACCCTGTGTTATCTCCTCTAGGATACTGACTAACCGCATATTTCTTTACTTCTTTCTTTGCACCATTCATTATTGGAAATAAACTTTTTCCGTCTAATTCCTCTGGAATATCCACCCCAGATAGTTCGCATAGGGTCGGAAAAATATCCAAAAATTCGGTGGGAGAACTTACTTTTAAAGTTGCATTATTTAAATAGGGTGCGCTTATTATTAAAGGGGAGCGTGTAGCTTGTTCAAAATTAGAATGTTTGTTCCACATACTATGATCTCCCAAATGCCAACCGTGATCTCCCCAAAGCACGATGATCGTATTTTTGTCTAATCCTAATTGTTTTAGCTTTTTTACAATCTTTCCTATCTGAACATCTACAAATGACACGGAGGCGTAATAGCCATGTATTAGTTTTTTTTGCGCATCTGAACTTAATTCCAACAAACCATCTTTTACAATGTAATCTATCTCTGGAGTTTTGTATTTTAACAATTCAAAAGAGTTGTGGTATGCCAAATCTGTGCTCTTTTTCGCTTTTTTCTGGTAAGCACTTAATACCACGTCTTCTCTATTGTACAAGTCCCAATATTTTTTTGGTGCTACAAAGGGTAAATGCGGCCTTTTAAACCCAACAGCTAAAAAGAAGGGTTTTGAACGGTCCTTTGTAACGGTATCTAATAATTTCAAAGCATGAACCGCGATGGCGCCATCTGTATAGGCTTCATCGGGTGCATTACTCGATTCAAAAGGAGGTTTAAATCTATCCTTTGCATATTGAATTACATCCTTAATACCTTTAGATCTGGCTTCTTCTTTAAGTTGGGTATATTTCGCTTTGATCTCTTTATTTTGATAATAGTTTATCTCGGGTTTGCCATATTTCTCTGGATAATCTATATCATATTCTCTTATATATGGAATAGTCCAAGAAACTTTATCTCCAAATTTATCTATGCATCTAAAATCAAAAATTTTACCCGTTATAGCAGTCGTATACCCACTTTCTTTAAAATATTGAGGGATTGTCAAAATATCAGGGTTAACATCTCGCATTCTAGTCTTCAGGTCTCTAACCTTTGTATAATCAGGACGCTTTCCTGTCATTAAACTTGCCCTAGACGGACCACAAATAGCTTGTTGTGTGTGATTATTCAAAAAAATTGTAGCCTTTTCAGATAACTTATCTATGTTTGGTGTAATAGCATAACTATCTCCAAAACTTCCAATAGTCGGTTTTAAATCATCAACAGCAATAAAAAGAATATTTGGTCTTACAGCATCACTGTTTTCCTGTGAACATGCTTGAAATACACAGGAGAAAATGATAAACGAAAACAGATATATATTTTTCATAAAAGTGAGTTTATATCATTATTCATATAATATGACGCCTTCAGGATACTGAAATTGTCTAGATTTTATATTAAGCAATCGTCCTTTTTCTTTATGACTTTCAGGATATAAATCTTTAACGGGTAACTTACCTATGTTTACCATTAAGGAACGAATCTTCAAATAGATACTCATTCTATCATCTTTATTTTTTTCATTTTCAGCCAATAGGTTTTCCAATTTACCCGCTAAAGTTGCCACCCTCTTTTTTTGCTTAGGATACCAGGTCAACGTTTCCAATGCCGAATAGGCGGTATTATCATTATTCTTAAACCTTTCAAATAAAAGAGAAAGTGCTTTGTCATCCTCCGAAATATAACAAAGTGCTTCGGCAGCCATTGTTGAAACTTGAATAACAGAATCTTTTACTACATTTTTCAAAACCAAAGGAACTTCTTTAATGTCTCCTCTTGAAGCAAGGGTATTAAAACCTACCGCTCCCCAATATCTAATATCTGCATGTTTGTTAGATAACAATTTTGTTAGATAAGGTATATCCCTCAAGGTTGGCATACTTGCTTTTTCCGCCGCATCGTACATCTCTTCCAATGGAAAATTAGTTTTTCTAACCCATTTATATAAGCCTTCTTCTTTCTTTCGACCTCCTCTAAAGAAAAAACCTAAATCTTTTGTTTCACGAATATGTTTTGATACCGCTGTTCTTAGCTCTATTAATTTATTCGAATAAATAGGGTTGTCTGCCAGATTATTTAACTCGTTAGGATCTTTATCTAAATCGAATAACATCTCTGACGTTTTTGGTTTAAATGGTTGTAACCAGGTCTCATTGTTACAAGCTCCAGATAAAACATAATTATCCCATGCTAAATTTGCAGGCATCCCCCACTGATACAAATTTCTTAAAGCAAATGGTTTGTGGGGAATATAATTTCTGATGTATTTATATTTACCATCTCTAACTGTTCTTGAAGGATCATAATGATAATTTTCCTGATTGGTTCTAAAACCAAACTGGTACTGTTTTTCTTTATCAGATTCTGGTCCTAAAAAAGGGTGTCCTTGCATAAATCCAGGAATCTCTATACCTGCCAAATTAAGAACTGTAGGAGCAAAATCTTCGAAACCTATTAACCTATCTTCTATGATGCTTTGCTTGATTCCGTATATCTTTTGCCATTTTTCTGGGACATGGACTATATAGGGAACTTTTAAGCCAGATTCAAACGGAAACCCCTTCCCTCTAGGTAAGCAACCTCCGTGATCGCTATAAAAGAAAATGATGGTATTTTCTGCCAACCCTCTTTGTTTTAAATCGTTTAAAAAAGTACGTAACCAAAGATCTACGCCTTTATAGGACTCCAAATGAACAGCCAAATCTGAACGTACGTCTGGTAAATCTGGAACATAATTAGGTAATTGTATTGTCTCCGGATTTATCCCCATTTTCTTGTATCTCCCTCTGTCTTTTGTAATTATAGTGCGCATCCTTCCCATGTGGGTCGCACTTGCATTAAATACAGCAAAAAAAGGCTGGTTTGGTTTTCTTTGTTTACTCCAATAAGTTGCATTGACTCCACATTCATCCCAAAAACTCTTATCATTTAGGATCGTATTGTAATCTGTTTTTGTGTTATTAGTACAAAAATAGCCATGCTTTCTTAGAATCTCTGAGTAAAAGATATGCTGAGGTGTTTCATAATCTTCCCGATGCACATCCATACCATAAGTAGTCGCAAATGAACCTGTTATCAATGTAGATCTTGCAGGTGAACAATGTGGAGCAGTAGAAAATGCATTGGTATATAAAATTCCTCTTTTTGCTAAACTATCGATTGTATGTGTTTTAAAATCGGGATTACCATAACAACTAAGCCCATAAGGGCTTGCATCTTCAAATGTAATACATAGAAAATTTGGTCTCTCTACTATTTGTTTTTCAATAATCTTTTTACCACAAGATACTATGGCCACGATTCCTGTTAAAAGTAGTAAGCGATTTATTAATTTTATCAACACTATTCTTTTAGTTTTAATGATATTCATATTCTTTTAAACACTTGTTTACATAACTATTAATGTTCATCAATCTTAGTTCTCCTGTAACTCTACTACCACATGATTTCCTTTTAAGACCAATGGGATGGCCTCCATGCCAGGTACGTGGTTAAAAATCCGGCCTTTCTCCTTTAAGGTTGGCAAAATTTTGATTGGTTTATTTGTTTTTATGAGCAATGCAGTGCCTTCTTTTTGCACGGTTAATAACGTTCTGGAGGTCTGTTGAAAAGGCTCCTTAGACGATGAAATAATGGGTATTACAAAATGCACCTTATCTTCATTTATGCTATCATGTTGAGCACTTATTTTCACCGAATGTTCTGAAAAAGTATATTGTAGCTTAGCATTTATCTCTCCGCTTTCTGGAGATTTCTGATTTTCATCTACCAATTTTGACTCAATAGTAAATTCAATCTTTTCTTCAGACTCTCGATATTCAATATTAGATTTTAGATCACTTATATTCATAAATTCACCATCCACTGTTTGAAATCTTGCCGTGAGTGAGGTTGAATTTGGATCATAATTGTGCTGCATATTCGGTGTTTCAAACAGTCGATATTTATTCATACTGGAAGCAAGAACGGGCCCCATCTTTTTATGCCATAACATGGACAATGCGCCTCCTGTAGGATGACCATTCTTGAATGAATACTCTTTATCATAGCCCGTTATCGTAGCTTTCCAATGCTCTCCAGAAATCAACCAGGTACCTATATCTGACATTTCTTTTACGCCATATGGGTTTTCCCTTGGCAGCTTCATGTTATCAGGGATATTATCATATTTAACAGGAAGTCCTTTATCCAAAATAGTTGCCAACGCTTTAGCATGGCAAAATGTATGATGAATACAAGGTGAAACGCCATGGGTTTTATAATGTGGCCCTCCATAAAGTATACCATCATGAGTACATGCCTTAAGTAGCTGGGTGTTTTGCAGTGCCGTTTTATAAAATCTAGGATCTTTATCTGCTAATAACCCATAAGCAGTTTGACAGCCATCACTTGTGCGGCTACCCCAATACGACCATTTAAAACTTCGGGTTCCCCAACTATTATCCCACGCTCCATCTGGAAGCATAAACTCCATGTGTGCAGCTAAAAGTTTGTTTACAGCATCTAACACCAAAGTATCTTTGGTTCGCAAACCATACATCACCAACATGGGAAGGGACTCCTCTACATTATAGCCCAAATCAACTGGGTAACAACCTTTGGAGCTGGCTTGATCATTTCCTTTTCCTCTTTCTCCTAATAATAAATTATTCTTAGGAGTTATATAATCAAGTGCCTGATGTGCTAATTTTTTTGAGTGTTCTTTGTATGCTTCATTATTATACAAATCTCCTGATAATGATAATGCGTACGCAGCACTGATTGGATAATTGATATTGGAATACCCGATATGAAAGTTGCTATTAATAAAATCTGCTGCTTTTTTTAACCTTTGCAACCACTGTTGTTTTACGGTTTCCCCTAATAGTTCACCATGGTTCATCAAAGCTTCTCCTAAGGCAATAGCCATAAAAACAGTTGTACCTACCCAATTGGAAACATTAACATCATTAACCCAGGATCCATCTGGTTGACTAACGTTTTTTTCCATCCATTCATACAACGCCATTGCAGACTCTAAATACACTTTCTCTCCAGTATCACTGGCAAGATACATCAATGGATATATAGCCTCTGGGCAGCGTCCGTGAATTCTTGCGCAAGCAGGGCACATTAATCCTCCATAGAGCACTTCTAGATTTTTATTGTTTATTTGATACTTTAGTAAAGTATCTCCCCATTGTTTAAGTAATTCGCTACTCGTCTTCAACAGTAAATCATCATTAAAGGTTACTATCCCAGAATTATATGGCCCCATCGATGGTAACGACATGAACAATAGCCCTCCCATTCCAGCTGTTCTCAAAAATTCTCTACGTTTATTTTCCAATATTTTATTTTTAGAGTAGCTCGCTTACAAACCAAACAAAAAAGCGATGATTTTATATGACCTCCATACTCTTTATCATACTAATATGCTTGGTCAAAGAGGCTTCTACTTTCCATTAATTTCATTTTGTACAAACTATAAGTAAATAGCCTTGTTGACAAGGATTAAAACTTAGCTGAAAATAAGTAAAATCAGTTTTGTAAATTTAGAAATCCCAAAAATTACAATGAAGTATAAATGTTTCTTTATATAGGTCTTAATGTTTCATTTTCTGAGTCTTCCTAAATTTTCAGTTTGAGACAAAATGTTTTTATATCATTTCCCAGTAGACTTGAATGTCTTTATTTTTTAGAAGAATCACGTTCAATCAAATTTGAATCTAATATGATCGTTTGCGTTTTTAGTAACGTCGTTTTATTTTTTACTTGTTTTAGCAATAAATCGGTTGCTATTTTTCCCATTTCAAATCCCGGTTGGTTAATAGTTGTTAAAGCAGGATTAATAACTGTTGAAATTGGTTCATTACTAAAACCTACGATGGCAACATCATCAGGAATTTTAATACCTTCATTTAATAAATATTTCATGGCTCCAATAGCTGCAACATCGTTAGCTGAAAAAATACCATCAAAATCCAGAACATTTTCCAAAAGGCTTTTGGCATTTTCAAAACCATCTTGTTCCATCAATCTAGAGCTTAAAACATAAGCATCCTTGAATGGCAAATTGTTTTTCTTTAAAGCTGCCTTATAGCCATCAAAACGATTCTTATAGATCCCTAATTCTTGTGGTCCGGAAAAATGAACAATATTTTTACATCCTTTGTCTATTAAATGCTGAGTAGCATCAAAACCTCCTTTAAAATCATCAATAAGGACATTATTATTTTCAGGTATACTACAATGTCTATCAAAAAACACAAACGGTATACCACCTTGTTTTAGTCCATTCATATGATCATAATTCATAGTTTCCATAGAGATTGAAATTAATACACCCGCAACTCTATTTGCTGCAAGGCTTTCTAATATATTTTTTTCTCTTTCAAGTTGCTCTAAAGATTGACAAATAATAACATTATAACCAGATTGATAAGCCGCTTCTTCAATCCCCTGAATTGCTGAAGAAAAGAAATGACGTGAAATTCGGGGGACAACAACCCCGATTGTATTTGTAACATTTTTTCGAAGGTTAGAAGCTAAAAGATTACGCTGATACCCTAGTTCTTCTGCTTTTTTAAGAATTTTATCTTTTGTTTTTTTTGTTACTCTCGAACTGTCGTTTAAAGCTCTTGAAACAGTTGAACTATCTATACCTAATGCCTTAGCAATATCATGTATAGTAACCTTGTTTATTTCCATTAAAAATGAGTCTTTTCTTTTCAATATAAAACAAATATAGTAAAAGTTCAAAATACAATCGATTGTATTTTCATGTAAATTGTATATATTTGTAAAAATATATTTCACATAACTTCTAAAATATTACAATGAAAACACAATATAACGTAAGATATGCTGCATCACCTCAAGATGTTAAGTCATATGATACTTCAAGACTAAGAGATGAATTCTTAATTCAGAATTTGTTGGAGCCTAATAAAATAAATTTAGTCTATTCTCATTACGATAGATTTATAACCGGAGGTGTTGTTCCAACTGAGTCAGCTTTAAAGTTGGAAGCGATAGACCCTTTAAAAGCCGATTACTTTCTTGAAAGAAGAGAGCTCGGGATTATAAATGTTGGAGAGACAGGAACAGTAACGGTTGATGGAACTTCTTATGTTTTAGAACACAAAGAAGCACTTTATGTAGGTAAAGGGAATAAGGTTATTGAGTTTTCAAGTAAATCTGAAAATAATCCTGCTCTTTTTTATATGAACTCTACACCAGCTCATATGTCATATCCTAACAAAAAAATTGGTACTGAAGATGTAGAAGTTATCCAATTAGGGGCTCCAGAAACAGCAAATGCAAGAACACTAAGAAAATACATAGTGAATAGCGTTGTTGATGTTTGTCAATTACAAATGGGAATGACTACACTAAAGCCTGGAAGCTCCTGGAATACTATGCCAGCACATGTACATGACAGAAGAATGGAAGTGTATTTTTATTTTGAAGTTCCAGAAGATCAAGCTGTTTGTCACTTTATGGGACAACCCCAGGAAACAAGACATCTATGGATGGGAAATAACGAAGCTGTCATTTCTCCACCCTGGTCAATTCACTCAGGTTCTGGAACTAGTAGCTATAGCTTTATTTGGGGAATGGCCGGTGAGAATCTAGATTACGGCGATATGGATCATTGTAAAATAAACGAATTAAAATAAAATTAAAAAGTAAATATATGTCAATTAACTTATTCGATTTAACAGGAAAAGTAGCATTAGTTACTGGTGCCGTACATGGTTTAGGAATGGCTATGGCAAAAGGACTAGGAAATGCAGGAGCTACATTGGTAGTAAACAATAATACAAGTGGTCCATTAGAAGATGCACTTAAAGAATATAAAGCATCAGGATTGGATGTTCATGGTTATGTGTTTGATGTCACTGATGATGCAGCCGTTGAAGACGCTATAGCAAAAATTGAATCAGAAGTTGGTCCAATCGATATCTTAGTAAACAACGCTGGTATTATTAAAAGAACGCCAATTGTTGAAATGGAAACTAAAGATTTCGAACTGGTAATTAAAGTCGATTTGGTTGGTCCTTTTATTGTCTCAAAATATGTAGCTAAAGGCATGATTGCAAGAGGTGGTGGCAAAATCATTAACATTTGTTCAATGATGAGTGAATTAGGTAGAACTTCAGTAAGTGCCTATGCAGCTGCAAAAGGTGGTTTAAAAATGTTAACTCGTAGTATGGCTACAGAGTGGGCAAGGTTTAATATTCAAACAAACGGAATCGGACCAGGCTATTTTGCAACTAGCCAAACCGCTCCCATTAGAGTAGATGGTCACCCTTTTAATGAATTTATCATGGGTCGTACACCTGCAGGGCGTTGGGGAAATCCAGAAGATTTACAAGGAGCAGCAATATTTTTAAGCTCTAAAGCAAGTGACTTTGTAAATGGTCATGTCGTTTATGTAGACGGAGGCATTTTGGCCACCATAGGTAAACCATCAAACGAAGCATAATAATCTTTAAAATCATTTTCCATGAATACTTATAAATTAGTTACTTGTTTATTGGTAGCGGTATTGTTTTCTTCTTGTTCTAATAAAGAAAAAACACCATCAATTTTGGTAAAAAATACACTAGACACAGAACGGTCATTTGAAACCGTAGAATTAACTAAAAGTCTTTTAAACGCTGAAGACTTAGCTATGATAGGTATTCGAGATAAAGAAACAGGGCAGTTGCAAATTACTCAAACTGTAGATAATGATGGTGATGGTATACTAGATGTCATTTTGTTTCAACCAAATATTGCAGCAAATTCAGAAAAAAAATTTGAACTAATTACGGTTACTGAAACTGAAAAACAAATAGCTCCAGAATATTGTTATTCAAGATTTGTACCAGAACGTACTGATGATTATGCCTGGGAAAATGACCGCGTAGCCTTTAGAGTTTTTGGACCAACAGCCCAAAGACTAAAAGAAGAAAACCAAAAGGGTGGAACACTTTCTAGTGGCGTTGATGCCTGGTTAAAAAAAGTGGATTACCCTATAATTAATAAATGGTATAAAAAGACCACAGAGGGTACGGGAACTTACCATGAAGACACTGGTGAAGGCCTAGACAATTTTCATGTGGGTGTAAGTCGTGGTGTTGGTGGTATAGCTGTTAAAGTTGATAGTACTTATTACTTTTCTAAAAACTATACGCATTGGAAAACGATAACAACAGGTCCATTACGCACCAGTTTTTATTTAGAATATGAAGATTGGAATGCAGATGGCAAATTGGTAAAAGAATCAAGAGTCATAAGTTTGGATTTTGGTAATAATTTTTCAAAGTTTACTATTACATTAGAAGGTATCAATACCATTTCTGCTGGTTTAACATTACATGAAAAAGATGGAGAAGTAATAGGAGACAAATCTGCTGGTTGGGTAAGCTATTGGCAGCCGCATGGTGAATCTGAACTTGGAACTGCCATTATAGCATCAAAAAATACATTTCTTGGATTTGAAAAATATGATATAGATTCAAAAGATTTAAGTAATGCTTATGCGCATCTTAAAGTAGCAAACAATAAAGTAGTTTATTACGCTGGTTTTGGTTGGAAAGAAAGCGGGCAATTTGATACAAAACAAGCATGGGAAAACCATTTAAATCTATTCTCTAAAAAACTACAGAACCCGTTAAGAATTGAAATTATTAAATAAATACTATACAAATAAAAAACCTGAGCAATAATATTATTGCTCAGGTTTAAATAATTATTTCGGTACTAAATAATTAGCTTATTTAGTATTAGTTATGCATCATTTTCAATTAACTTACTTTCTGCTTTTCCTTCATTTTTTCTAACAACATAAGCTCATGCTTAATTTCTTCTTTTCGTTTATTAAACTTTCGAAATTTCTCATCTCTAGCTTCTTGATTTTTAATCCGTTCCTGACGTCTTAATTCATCTTTCCGAGCTTCTCTTTTCTTTTCTTTATTAAGCTTAATTTTTTCCATAGCTACTGACAAATATGAGTAACCATACATACTTAAAAACAATAATGCAACTATGCCTAATATTATATAACCGTTTTCCATCTTTTTTTAAATAAATAATAAAACCTTATTAAATAGTTGAAACCTTAAAAAAAAAGCTACTTTTCTAATAAAACAGCAAACTTTTATATAAAGATAGCTAAAATGACTTCTCTCTTAAAAATAAAAAAGGTAAAGTACTCAAAAAGTAGTTGAATGATCTAATTGGCTAAAAACAGTATATGCAGTTGTTACAAATTAGCTGTTTTTTACTAAAATTTTATTTCAAAGCCTGCTTTTTTCCATCTCGTAATGCCTCCTTCTAAATCATATATTTCTGTAAAACCAGCACGAAGTAATTTTTTACCACTTTTTGCACTACGTCCTCCCGATTTGCAATACAGAATAACAGGTTTTGTTTTATCTAAATTTTTGATATCTGAATCAAAAGTAGTAGAAAACCAATCTATATTCTGTGCTCCATCTATATGCCCTTCTTTAAACTCTTTTGGCGTCCTAACATCTAAAAGCTGTATAGAGTTTTCAATTAAAAGTGTTTGAACCATTTTGGGAGAAACGACTTTTACCACACCTTTAGATGATGATTCTTTACAGCTAGTTGCACTTATGCTAAAAATGGAGCATAAAAATATTATTAACCGCTTCATTTATGCATTATTAATTTAAATCAACCAAATCACCTTCCCACTCCAAAATACCACCTTCTAGATTATAAGCATTCTCAAAACCCAACTCTTCCATGATGGCACATGCTTGTCCACTTCTGTTACCAGAACGGCAGTAAACATAATAATTTTTGCTTTTATCCAGATCTTCGATTTCTGAAATAAACTCTTGTCCTTGGTATATATCAATATGTATAGCATTTGGTATAATACCATCGGCAACTTCAGCATCAGTTCTTACATCTAATACTATGGCGTTATTATCATCAGCCAATTGTGATGCCCATTCTTCTTGTGTTAAATCTTCCATTTTTGTATAATATAATATGTATGTGCAAAATTAATACATCTAAAATTATAGACGAAAAAAAACTGAAGTATTACACTTCAGTTTTTCTATAAATAGTTAATTATACTAAAATTCCTGTTTTGTTCTTAACTTTTATATGATTATTAAGGCTGTATTCGTAAATCTATGATTTCGCTAGGATGCCAATTTCAACAGAAACCTTATTACCATAATGATAAGTTAATACTATGCTTTAATAGAACAACCAATAGCTTTGGTTTCAGTTTGTTTAACTTTCTTTCCTGCTAAAAGAGCATCAACAGCATGCTCAACGTACTTCGTCTTTACTGCTGAAGCATCTTTATAATTATCATCTATGGCTCCAATGTATTTTACAACCTTACCTGCATCTGTTTTTTGCAATAAAAATACATGCGGTGTTTTGGTAGCGCCATATTTAGGATACACTTTTTGCCCTTCATCAATTAAATAAGGGAAAGTAAATCCTTTACTTTTTGCTCGTGCTTTCATAGCTTCCATATTATCTCCAGGTTTAATATCCGGGTTATTAGGCATAATAGCTATTACAGGGTAACCTTTTGAAGCGTACTTTTCGTTTAAAGCAATAATCCTATCTTCATACATAACAGCATATGGACATGTGTTACACGTAAATATTACGATAAAACCTTTTGCATCTTTATAATCTGATAACGACACCATCTTACCGTCTATATTTTTAAGTGAAAAGCCTTCAGCTACATCACCTATTTTGTAACCTTTTCCTGTAGTAGTTGTTTCATACATTGTGAATGCACTTATAAAAAGTACAACGAGTGCCGCCGAAATTATTTGAACTGCTTTTTTCATCTATTTAAAATTTTTAATTAATTCTTAGTAACCTTTTAATTATATCGATTATACTAACCGTTGCTCGTCAAATGCTTATTATGGGATTCCATAATATTTAATTTAAAAAATGTTTAACTTCTGTCTCTAATGCTTCATAAGTAAATGATTGCTCAAAAAATTTATTGTCATCATTTTTATATATAATAGTTGCTGGTATAGATCCAGACCAATCTTTATTTACTTTTGGGATCCATGAATTCATATCCACATCATCTAAGGCAATTACTTTAGATTTTAATTTTCTTTTTTTTATAAATGGTTTTAGCTTAGATTCATATAAATGTGGAAAATCTAAACTCACCAAAATAACTTCAACATTTTTATCATTGTATTGCGAATTTAGCTTTTCAAAATATGGCAACTCTTTAACACATGGCGCACACCAGGTAGCCCAAAAATTAATGACATATATTTTATCATCTTTCTTATTCAAGAATTTTTCAAAACCATTATAATCATAAACCTCTAATACAACATCACTCAAATTCATTTCATCGCTAACTTCCTGCTTAGTGATATCTCGACTATCTGCAACCCTTTTTTTCTCATGCTTGCAACTTGTTATTATCAATATTGCAACAATTAGTAATTTTAATTTCATAACCTTAAATTTAATTAATACTTCAATGTCTATATTATAGTTTAACAAACTTTTATATAAAAAATGTTTCAAACTATTGCGTATTTATATTTTCATTTCTATATTTGAACCAACAAAAAGTAAAAATGAATACAATTTTAAATAATGCTTGGTGGTGGAACTTCAGAAACTTACGTTCGTGAAGGAAACCTAGTATATTTAAAACTTAAAATATCAAAAAAGGCTTGTCATTCACGACAAGCCTTTTTTTAATTAAAAAATTACTGAAATAAATTCAGACTAATGACAAAATATAGTTTATACACACACTACAAAAAAATACTAGCAGACACTATTACGCCTGTAAGTATATATCTTAAAATTAGAGATAAATACCCTAATAGCATATTACTTGAGAGTAGTGACTACCATGCTAACGATAACAGTTTTTCTTATATCTGTTTTAACCCAATAGCTTCTATTAAGGTTGAAAATGACTTCATTAGTCAAATGTTTCCTGACGGAAGTTCATTAGAAAGCAAAATAACGGATCGTATGGATGTCTCTGAAGAAATACATCAATTCACAAAACGATTTGAGGTTAATTCAGACACCGATTTTAAGTTTATAAACAACGGTATTTTTGGTTATTTAGCTTATGATGCTGTACGTTATTTTGAAGATGTTGAGATTTCAAAAAAAGATAATTCAATAAATATCCCTGATGTTTATTATGCGGTTTATCAGAACATCATTGCTATAAATCATCATAAAAACGAAGCCTACATTTTTGCACATTGTCATAATACAGAAAGTAATATTGATGAAATAGATCACCTTATCAAGGTTAAAAATTTTGCTTCATACAATTTTTATTCAAAAGGAGACATCACGTCTAATTTAGCAGATGATGAATATAAAACACATGTAGAGCTAGCAAAAAAACACTGTGCGCGAGGTGATGTATTTCAATTAGTATTATCTAAAAACTTTACACAAGAATTTAAAGGTGATGAGTTTAATGTATATCGCGCATTAAGAAGTATAAACCCTTCACCATACCTGTTCTATTTTGATTACGGAAACTTTAAGATTTTTGGTAGCTCGCCGGAAGCACAACTTATTGTGAGTGATGATAAAGCTGAGATTCATCCCATAGCTGGAACATTCAAAAGAACTGGAAATGATTCTCAAGATGCCGAATTAGCAAAACAATTGGTAAAAGATGATAAAGAAAATGCGGAGCATGTTATGCTAGTGGACTTAGCAAGAAATGATTTAAGCAGACACGGAAGCCATGTTACCGTAGATACTTATAGAGAAGTTCAGTTTTTCTCACACGTTATTCATCTAGTAAGCAAAGTTACTGGCCAAAAACACAAAGACACATCAACTATGCAAGTCGTTGCCGATACATTTCCTGCAGGTACGTTAAGTGGTGCACCAAAGCACAGAGCGATGCAACTTATTGAACAATACGAAAAAACAAGCCGCTCTTTTTATGGTGGGGCTATTGGTTTTATGGACTTTGAAGGTAATTTTAATCACGCCATTATGATTAGAACCTTTTTAAGTAAAAATCACAAATTACATTGGCAAGCTGGTGCAGGGTTAGTTTCAAAATCTAATCCAGAAAACGAATTACAAGAGGTATATAATAAATTAGGAGCATTAACAAAGGCTATTAAATTAGCTGAAGAGATATGAGACGATTGACGTAAATTAAAGAATAAAATATATAAATAGAAACTTAAAATATAAATCAATCTTGAAATTCCGACACAGTCGGAAAAGTCAAAATCAAGAAATAATGAGTGAAGGAATGGAGATGCAAAGCGAAGCTTTAAGCACGTAATTCCGAAAACGAATGATGCTTTAGCAATTTCCTAATTTTGATATGATTTTTTGGTTCGTTTTGTATCAAGACAAAATGAACAAAGAAAAAAGTTTAACTAAAAAGCAGATTCCTGCCTTCGCAGGAATGAAAAAAAATGACGAAAGTATTAGTTATAGATAATTACGACAGTTTTACATACAATCTAGTTCATTATCTAGAAGATTTAAATTGTGATGTCACTGTTGTTAGAAACGATAAATTGGTTTTAGATGATGTAGAACCTTACGATAAAATTCTATTATCTCCAGGACCTGGTATTCCAGATGAGGCTGGTCTATTAAAACCAATTATTAAAAGGTATGCTCCTACTAAAAGTATTTTAGGAGTTTGTTTAGGGCAGCAAGCTATTGGTGAAGTATTTGGAGGGTCACTAATAAACTTAGACGAGGTATATCATGGAGTTTCAACAAATGTGACCATTAGTGTTGATGATGAACCTATTTTTAACGGTTTAGGAAAAAACATAGAAGTTGGTAGGTATCATTCCTGGGTTGTCAACCCTAATTTACCGGATAGTTTGGAAGCCACTTCATTTGATGAAAACGGACAAGTGATGTCTTTGCGCCATAAAGCCTACGATGTAAAAGGCGTACAATACCACCCAGAATCGGTATTAACACCAGACGGAAAAAAAATATTAGAAAACTGGTTGAATAGTTAGCTATCGGTACTAAACAGTATGCAGTGAGCAGTGAGCAGTGCTTACTCAAACGAAAAACACAAATTAATCAAAACATTTCTCTCCTTTTGGGAGAGGTATCGTAAAATGACAGAGAGAGCTTATGAAAAACTTATTAAACAGACTTATTAATCACGAAAGCATCTCAAGTGAAGAAGCAAAACAAGTACTGGTAAACATATCTAATGGTATGTACAACCAAAGTCAGATTGCATCTTTCCTGACGGTCTTTATGATGCGAAGCATCACCCTTGAAGAATTACGTGGTTTTAGAGATGCTTTGTTAGAGTTATGTATTGCCATAGATTTAAAAGACTTTAATGCTAT
The DNA here is from genome assembly GCF_030540825.1 of Flavivirga spongiicola. NCBI lineage: Bacteria > Pseudomonadati > Bacteroidota > Flavobacteriia > Flavobacteriales > Flavobacteriaceae > Flavivirga > Flavivirga spongiicola. The sequence continues at coordinate 3,454,406 of NZ_JAUOEO010000001.1, read as the reverse complement.
TGATTTATGTGGCACTGGTGGCGATGGAAAAGACACCTTTAACATCTCAACCTTATCATCATTTGTATCTGCCGGAGCTGGCATTAACGTAGCTAAACACGGTAATTATGGAGTATCTTCTGCTTGTGGATCTTCAAACGTTATGGAGTATTTAGGTATTAAATTTTCTAATGATGAAGATTTCTTAAAACGATCTATTGATAAAGCCGGTATCTGTGTTTTACATGCGCCATTGTTCCATCCAGCTATGAAAAACGTAGCGCCTATTCGTCGCGAATTAGGCGTCAAAACATTTTTTAATATGTTGGGGCCTATGGTAAACCCATCATTTCCTAAAAACCAAATGGTAGGTGTCTTCAATTTAGAATTGTTACGTTTATACGGCTATTTATATCAAAATACAGACAAAAATTATAGTATCGTTCATGCATTAGATGGTTATGATGAAATTTCTTTAACTGGAAACACCAAAGTAATTTCTAATAATTCTGAAACGATGTTTTCGCCTGAAGATTTAGGAATATCTGCCATCACTCAAGAATCTATTTTTGGAGGAAATACTGTAGAAGATGCCGCTAAAATATTCATAAATGTTATTCAGGGGAAAGGGACCGAACCTCAGAATAATGTCGTTTGTGCTAATGCTGGTTTAGCCATAGCAACCACGAAACAAATTAGTCATAAAGAAGGGTTTGAGCAAGCAAAAGAGTCGTTGCTTTCAGGGAAAGCAAAAGCGAGTTTAGATACATTAATAGAAATGAGTAAATAATAGTATGCAGAAGTAGTAAGCAGTTTTTCCCACTGCCAACTGAACACTGATTACTGAACACTGAACAATGACAATATTAGATAAAATAGTAAAAGATAAACGTGAGGAAGTTACACTTCGTAAAGGCCTCATTCCAGTAACTCAATTAGAGCAATCTATTTTGTTTGAAAGAGAAACAATTTCTCTTGCTAACAATTTACGACATAGCGACTCAGGGATTATTGCAGAACATAAAAGGCGTTCGCCATCAAAATCAGTAATAAATCAAAGTCTAAACGTTCAAGATGTCGCAAAAGGTTATGAAGATGCTGGTGTTTGTGGTATGTCAGTCTTAACTGATGGAAAATATTTTGGAGGTTCTTTAGACGATTTATTAACTGCCAGGGCAAGTTGTCATTTACCTTTACTCCGTAAAGAATTTATCATAGATGAATATCAATTATTAGAAGCAAAAGCCTATGGTGCAGATGTTATTTTATTGATAGCAGCCATTTTAACCAGAGAAGAAATAAAGCAATTTTCAGAATTTGCAAAACGTTTGAATTTAGATGTTTTGTTAGAAGTTCATAACGAAGAAGAATTACATAAATCTGTGATGCCTTCGTTGGATATGTTAGGTGTGAATAATAGAAATTTAAAAACATTTGAAGTTAGTTTAGAAACTAGCAAAACATTAAGTGCTCTTATTCCAAATGATTTTGTAAAAGTTTCAGAAAGTGGTATTAGCAATATTGAAGCTATTAAAGAATTAAAGCCTTATGGCTATCAGGGTTTTCTAATAGGAGAAAACTTTATGAAAACAGATAATGCAGGTGAAAGTGCAAAACAATTTATAGAGAGTCTCCTCTAACTCCTCCTTTGGAGGAGAACACTTACTCTAATGAAAAAAGAAAGAAGAAACATATCTCAAACAAAAAAAGCCTCCTCTCCTTCGGAGAGGGTTGGGGTGAGGCTAAAAGTTTGTGGAATGAAATATAAAGATAATATAAGTCAAGTTGCAGATTTGCAACCAGATTATCTTGGGTTTATATTTTATAAAAAATCTGCAAGACATTTTGATGGCAACATTCCAGAATTACTAGAATCTATTAAAAAAGTGGGCGTTTTTGTAAATGAAAATTTAGAAGACGTTATCGAACAAATAAATACGCATCAACTTCAGGCAGTTCAATTACATGGGAAAGAATCACCAGAATACTGTTTAAAATTGAGATGTCATTACGAGGAGCAGAGCGACGTGGTAATTTCATCCAAAGAGACAGATCATCATGCTGAACTCATTTCAGCATCTCACAAAAATAACCTGAAGCCAGTTCAAGTTGAGATAATCAAAGTATTCTCAATCAAAGACGAATTCAATTTTGAAGTTTTAAAACCTTATGAAGACGTTTGCGATTATTTTTTATTCGATACGAAAGGAAAATTACCTGGAGGCAATGGTTATACTTTCGATTGGAACGTATTAAATAATTACCCATCAACCAAACCTTTCTTTTTAAGTGGTGGTATTGGTTTAGATCAAATTGAAGATATCAAGAAATTCAAACAAAGTGAGGCTTCAAAGTATTGCTATGCCTTAGATATAAACAGTAAATTCGAAATAGAACCTGGATTGAAAAATATTGAGAAATTAAAAGAGTTTAAAAAACATTTGTCATTCCGCACTTGATGCGGAATCCATTATAAATTATAACTAAAATTAAACAGATTCCCTCCTTCGAGGGAATGACAAAAAATTATGAATTATAACGTAAATGAAAAAGGGTATTACGGTGAATTTGGAGGGGCATACATTCCTGAAATGCTATATCCAAATGTAGAAGAATTACGCCAAAACTACCTTAAAGTGATGGCCGAACCTGAGTTTCAAAAAGAGTTTGATCAACTTTTAAAAGATTATGTGGGACGCCCTTCCCCTCTCTACTTTGCAGCACGCCTTTCAGAAAAATATAAAACTAAAATTTATTTAAAACGAGAGGATTTAAACCATACAGGAGCGCATAAAATAAACAATACTATTGGTCAAATACTCATGGCTAAACGCTTAGGTAAGCATCGTATTATTGCTGAAACCGGGGCAGGGCAACATGGTGTTGCAACGGCTACCGTTTGTGCTTTAATGGGATTGGAATGTATTGTTTACATGGGTGAAATCGATATTAAAAGACAAGCTCCAAATGTAGCCAGAATGAAAATGTTAGGAGCTACTGTGGTACCTGCACTTTCTGGAAGCCGTACCTTAAAAGACGCCACCAACGAAGCTATTCGAGATTGGATCAACAATCCTGTAGACACTCATTATATTATAGGTTCTGCTATCGGACCTCATCCCTATCCGGACATGGTAACCAAATTTCAATCAGTTATTTCAGAAGAGATTAAATGGCAGTTAAAAGAACATGAAGGCAGAGAGAATCCTAATTATGTAGTTGCTTGTATTGGAGGAGGAAGTAATGCAGCTGGAACATATTATCATTATTTACATGAAGACGATGTTAATATTATTGCTGTAGAAGCTGCTGGTTTAGGCATTGATTCCGGTGAAAGTGCTGCAACATCTGTTTTAGGAAAAGAAGGTATTATACATGGTTGTAAAACCTTATTAATGCAAACTAATGATGGTCAAATAACAGAACCCTACTCTATTTCGGCAGGTTTAGATTATCCTGGTGTTGGCCCTATGCATGCACATTTATGCAAAACAGGGCGCGCAGAATTTATGGCAATCACAGATGATGAAGCAATGAAATCCGGATTAGAGCTATGTAAATTAGAAGGTATTATTCCTGCTATAGAAAGCTCTCATGCACTAGCTATTTTCGAACAAAAAACATTTAAACCCGATGATATTGTTGTGGTAAGCTTGTCTGGCCGTGGTGATAAAGATTTAGAAAACTATATAGATTATTTTAATTTTTGATTTTTTGTATTTCCGTGAAGATGGAAATCTTATCATCAAACCATGGACATCCATTATATTTACATATTAACTAATAAAAATCATACGACATTATATATCGGTAGATCAAAACAATTAAAACAACGTTTAATACAACATAAAAATAATAGTTTAAAAAGTTTTACCGGAAAATACAATCTAGACAAGTTAGTTTATTTTGAGACAACCAAATATGTGAATAATTCTATAAAAAGAGAAAGACAAATAAAAAAGTGGAATCGAGAATGGAAAATCAATCTAATAAACAGTATAAACCCTGATTGGAAAGACCTTTCAGAATATATTTAAAAATAAATATTAAACAGATTTCCGCCTTCGCGGAAATGAAAAAACTATTCATTTATAATGAACAGAATAAATCAAAAACTACAAGAAGATAAAAAGTTACTTTCTATATACTTTACAGCAGGTTATCCAGGTATTAATGACACCGTTTCCATCATTCAAGATTTAGAAAAAAATGGGGTTGATATGATCGAAATAGGATTACCTTTTAGTGATCCCTTAGCAGATGGTCCAACCATTCAAGCAAGTTCCACACAAGCTTTAAAAAATGGTATGACAACCGAAGTGCTGTTCGATCAATTAAAAGACATTAGAAAATCGGTTAATATTCCTTTAATTATTATGGGATACTTTAACCCTATGTTCCAATATGGTGTTGAAGCTTTTTGTAAAAAATGTCAAGAGATTGGTATTGATGGTTTAATAATCCCCGATTTACCTGTAGATGTATATCATGAAAAATATCAGACTGTTTTTGAAAAGTATGGCTTAACAAACGTGTTTTTAATAACACCGCAAACCAGTGATGAACGTATTCGCTATATAGATTCCATTTCAAATGGTTTTATTTATATGGTTAGTAGTGCCAGTACAACGGGAGCTAAAGTTGGTTTTGGAAACCAGCAGACCCAGTACTTTGAACGTATTGCAAAAATGAATCTTGACAACCCTCAAATTGTTGGATTTGGCATTAGTAATAATCAAACCTTTACACAAGCGACACAATATGCTAAAGGCGCCATTATTGGAAGTGCATTTGTAAAGTATGTCACCAATGAAAGTATAGACAGTATTGACAAATTTGTCAAGTCTATTTTAAATTAATACCATTTACAAGAGTTAAAGACCGTCAAACCTTTAACTTAATTTTATAATAATAATTACTGCAATTATTTAGCTTAGCAGACAAAATTTTTATAAAATTAAGTAACAAGGCAAAATGGCACAAATAAAAAACCTGAAAAACTATTTCATTTTAGTAATTACTATAAGTATTTGTTTTGGAGTCTCCTCCTGTAATAAAGACTTAAGTAAGAAGTATAAAGAGACAATATTAGATGTCAATATTATTCCAAAACCTGAAAAACTAGTTTCTAAAAAAGGCGCTTTTTTTATTCATGAAAATACTGGTTTGCAAATCAAATCTCAAGATGATAGAATAGCATCAATTGCAGGTTTATTTATTTCTAAGATTAATCAAACTAGCGGATTTAATGTAAAGGTCAATACTGGCGATAATAGCATTAAACTAATTCTTAATAAAGATTTAAAAGAATTAGGAACAGAAGGTTACAAACTAAATGTTTCTAATAAAGAAATTGTACTAGAAGCGTTTGAATCTGCAGGTCTTTTTAATGGTACGCAAACCATCTTACAAATGTTACCTAGTGCCGCACAAAGCTCTACTATTGTTAAAAATGTAGAATGGAAAATGCCTTGTGTTTCAATTGAGGATAAACCCCGTTTTTCTTGGAGAGGTTATATGAAAGATGTTAGTAGAACATTTTACAATATAGATGTTCTAAAAAAATATCTTGATGTGATGGCACTTTATAAAATGAATGTTTTTCATTTACACCTTACCGACGATCAAGGTTGGAGAGTCGAGATTAAGAAATATCCTAAGCTAACAAGCCCTCAATCTACAATTTTCCCAGAAAGGTTTAACCAACCCAAAGAAAGAAGTGGTTATTACACTCAAGAGCAACTAAAAGATTTAGTCGCCTATGCCGCTGTTAGAAATATAACTATTGTACCAGAAATTGATTTACCCGGTCACTGCTGGCCTGCAATGCTTTCTTACCCAGAATTAAGTGTTAATCAAGATACAAACCCTTCTTTTGTTTTTCCTTTTTTAGCATCATGGCGCATGTGGAAAAATCAACGCACACCTAATACTTTCGATCCAACTAACGAAAAAGTATACTCCTTTTTAAATGATGTTTTCGAGGAGTTAACCGCTATATTCCCTTCTAAATACATTCATTTTGGTGGAGATGAAGTACAGTTTAGTGTTTGGGAAGCGTCAAAGCATGTTCAACAATTTATTAAAGAGAAAGGCTTAAAATCTAACAAAGGATTACAATCTTATTTTGTTGCTAGAGTTTGCGATATTATTAAATCCAAAGGAAGACAACCTATTGGATGGAACGATATTTTAGAAGGCGATCACGACCCAATAAGAGGAACAGCTATTATGTCTTGGTTAGGTAGTCATGCCATTAAAGAGGCTGCCGAAAACGGTTTTTATACTGTAGGGACACCTACGGGATATTTATACTTCGATATTACACAAGCCAATAGAAATGATGGTACCATGTCGGACTTAGCTTACCGTAATATTAATTCGTTAGAAAAAATCTATTCTTATGAACCCTCCAAAGGATTAAACGAAACTAACGAACATTATCTTCTAGGGATTCAAGCGAATATGTGGACAGCCATCCCTCAAGAAGTTAAAGATGTGAATGTTCAAAACTTCCCTAGACTTCTTGCTGTTGCAGAAATTGGGTGGATACAAAAAGGAGAAAGAAATTTTAATGATTTTAAAAACCGTTTAGAATCGCACTACTCTAGATTAGATGAACTAAAAGTTGATTATTATAAAGAAGGTGGATACATTTCAGGAAACTGGTCGCCAGAGAAACTTACAACAGAGTTCTCTAATATAGAATGGGATGTGACTAAAAAAGTTTATGCAAATGGAAGAATAATTGCTGGTTTTTTCTACACCAGAGGTGAAAACTTTATGGATATAGAAAAAGTAGAGTTATTAGAAAATGATAAAATAATTTCTACAGACCAACATGAAGGTTTAGCAAATAAATATAGAGGAACAAGTAGAACTAAAACCTTTTTATACCATTTGAAAGTAGACAATTACAACCCTAATTCTAAATATAAAGTAAGAGCATCTGTTAAAGGAAAAGATGGCACAGATTCTCACGGTAATTTCACTTTTAATTTAAGCCCATATAAACCTTTTAGTGCAGTGGAACCTAAATAAAAAAGAAACGAATAAGTTTCATTTTACATTCACACATTAAACTTAAAATAATATATGAGAAAACTATTTTTCCTTTACGCTTTTTTACTTGTTGCACTCTCTTCTATAGGACAAAATGTGAATATCCCAGATAATCAATTTAAAAAAGCCTTATTAAGTTCTAATTGTATAGATAGCGATGGAGATGGAAAACCAGACAGTGATGTAGATATAAACAACGATAATAAAATACAAATTAATGAGATTAAAAACATAGAATTTTTAAATGTTAGTTTTAAAGATATAACTTCTCTAGAAGGAATTCAAGAGTTTGAAAACCTAAAAAAACTATATTGTCATGATAATCAATTAAAAAACTTAGATGTTTCTAAAAACAAAAATCTTGAAGTTTTATATTGTTATGATAATCAAATAACTCATTTAAACCTAAAGAAGAACAAGAATCTTAAAAAGCTAGGGGTTAGAGATAATAAATTAACAAAATTAGACCTTAGTAAAAATAAGAAGCTTGAAGTTTTATATTGCTACAAAAACCTACTTACTAGTTTAAATATTAAAAATGGGAATAATGTAAACATGGGATCTATGTGGTCATACGATAACCCAAATTTGACTTCCATTAAAGTAGACAATGAAAATAACACCTATCCAATCTGTGATAAATCAAATTACAAAGGGTGGTGCAAAGACCCTAATACATCTTATAATAATAAAACCAAATAGACATTTCTTAATTCACTAGTTATAAAAGCAGTAAAGAGGTCTAAAAAGTAAGTTAGATGTCATATTGAGCACTTCGATAAACTCAGTACAGGCTTTGTCGAAATATTTTTAACTTATTGATAATCAATATCGGTTTCGACTGGCTCAACCTGACAAATCAAATTATAAAGACTTTTTAGACCTCTAATATTAAATATAAAGTAAATCATCTATTCATTAACCTCATTGATTTTCGACTAAACATAGTGTACAACTTCTTAATAATTATACCACTAAAAACTTAGGTTTTCTCTAAGTAATACCAAACCTAAAACGTATCTTACAAAAGATAACACAAAATAATATAAATGCCTTTAAACATAGTATTGGTAGAACCTGAAATACCTAATAACACAGGAAACATTGGACGATTAGCTTTAGCTTCTGGCTCACATTTACACCTTGTTAAACCTTTTGGTTTTGAAATTGACGATACGCGATTGAAAAGAGCCGGACTTGACTATTGGCAACATTTATCGGTGACTTATTATGATAGTCTAGATCATTTCTTCCAGAAAAATAAAAATCAAAAAATGGTTTTTCTTTCCAGTCACGGAAATAAAAGCCATTGGGACATTCCTTTTGAAGACCATCTGTTTTTAATCTTTGGAAAAGAATCCGTTGGTTTATCTAAGCCCATTATTGAAGCGAATCAAAATAAGCTCTTTAAAATTCCCTTGTATAGTAAACATGTTAGAAGTTTAAATATAGCAAATGCCGTTAGTATTGTAGTTTATGAGGGGTTAAAACAATTGCAACAGTCCTAGATTAATAAAAAATGAAGTCATACGAAATAAACAATAATCAATTAATATTAAAGGTTAGAAAATCACCTGTTTTTATAAGGTCAGTTATGTTTCTGTTTTCTTTTCTTTTCTTTTTTTCTCCATTGATGGGAATAGCTTTATCGATTTCGATGGGATATCAATTTCATTTTGGTTTTTTAATTTGGATAGGACTATTTGGTCTTATGGGGTTTTACATGCTAAGAATCTCCTTATGGAATACTTATGGCTATGAAACAATTGTTTTTGACAAACAAAAAGTAACTTACCAAGCCAACTACGGTTGGTTTAAAGATGGAAAAAAACTAAAGACATGAACCCTCTAACTTTTTCAATAAAACAAGCTGGTTATGAGGAAGACAAAAAGGGAACTTTAATAATCGGAACTGATGACTCATGTATTCAATGTGTAACAAAAATGTCCATCCTTGAAATTGAAGAATTAATCGAAAAATTAAAAAATGGTTATTAACAATATAACCGATATAGTTCATTAAAACGAAACCATATCTAAGCATTGTACTTAATATCACAATAAAAGTATCAATAAACAAATGACAAAATTCCTGTACTCCTTCTTAACTATTTTATGTCTAATTGGTTGCAACAATAAACATAAAACTGTCGCCTCTCCTGCCAAACCTAATAATATACCTACAATTGTATATAGCTTAAATCCAGATTATGTAACTCTATATAACAAAGCGTGGGACTTGGCAAAGGAACATGTTAAAAGTTTTGATGGGCTTGCCCAGAGCCCATATATAGATGAGGCTTTTGATGAAAACACAATATGGATTTGGGATACTGCATTTATGCTTCATTTCTTTAAATATGCCTCACATAATTTTCCAGCGATAGAGTCTTTAAGTAATTTCTATGCGCCTATACATGATAATTTAGAAATTCCGTTAAGAATAGAAATTCCGGACAATCCTCCTTTATTTGCTTGGACAGAATATGATTTTTATAAGTTTTCTAGTGATACAAAACATGTTAAAAAACTACTCTATGAAAAAGAATACCTGCAAAAACATTTTGAGTGGTTTGATACTGTGTCAAAAGGAACTATAATCGCTAATAGCGCCAAAACATGGATTAAAAAAGACCCTAACGGTTACCTATGGGAAGGAGGTCGTAGTGGTATGGATAACACTCCTAGAGGAAGAAAAGGGGTATCTGCAAAAAAAAATCGTCCCAATAATCCTGATATGCTTTGGGTTGATGCCATTGCGCAACAAGGTCTTAGTGCTTTAAATATTTATAAATTATTTACAAGTTTGGGAGATAATGTGCAGGCAAATATATGGAAATCAAAATATGATGTGATTAAACAAAAAGTTAATAAGCTTTATTGGGATGAAGAGGATGGCATTTATTACGACATAAATAAAAATACATTGGAGCCAATGAAATTAATTACTCCAGCGTCTTATTGGCCAATGCTTGCTGAAATGTGCGACAGCACACAAGCCGAAAGAATGGTAAAGCATATTAAAAATCCTGAAACCTTAGGAGGAAGAGTCCCTTGGACTACAGTTCCTCGAAACGATATAGATTTTGATCCTAGAGGAGGGTATTGGAGAGGTTCAGTATGGCTGCCAACTGCTTATATGGGAATAAAAGCAATTCAAAAATACGGCTATTTTGAATTAGCACATGCTAATTCCCTAGCTATAATTGATCATATGTCAAAGACATACCAACAATATACACCACATACGATATGGGAATGCTACAGTCCAACTGAACCAAAACCAGCACAAACAATTCATGATAATGATGTAAGACCTGACTTTTGTGGTTGGTCTGCATTAGGCCCCATTTCTCTAATGATTGAAAACGTTATTGGTTTTTACGACATCAATGCTCAAAATAAAACGGTAAAATGGAATCTACATAAAGAAGGCATTCAAGGAATAAAAAACCTTGTTTTTGGAGAAGTAATTGCCGACATAATCTATGAAAATGGTATCGTAAAAGTAAAAGCAAACAATAAATTCACTCTAATAGTTAATGAGATCAATTACACTGTAAATGAAGGGATAAATAGTTTTAAATTATAAAAGAACATGATGTCTTCAGAGTATAACAATAAATAATAATTGCGCAAATATCTAAAAATCAACTATTTATTTTTTCTTTCGTAGCATGTCCAAATACATAGCTTCTACTTTTGTCCTTGCCCAAGGTGTACGCCTCAAAAACTTTAAACTCGATTTTACCGAAGGGTTATCAGTGAAGCATCTAATTTTAACGGTGTACCCCATATATTCCCAACCATAATGCGCCACCAAATCGTTAATGATCTGTTCCAGTTTTATACCATGTAACGGGTTATTGGGTTGTACCTCCATAAAGCTTATTCTACCAAACTCTTAATCTTTACAGCTTTCTCAAAATGATCTAGCTTATGCTCCATAATCCACCAGCTTGCAGCCTCCATAAGTAACTCTGGGTTATCATTTTTATTGGCGAAAAAAGCATAAAAAGACAAACCAACATTTGGACCTTTCTGTGCTATTTTTTTATCGCAAACCTCAATAATTTTATCTTTTAGAATTTTCTTCATGATAACTAATTTCTTCTATCGTTATTGCGCCTGTCATTAGGTCTCTTGGAACGTCTGGAATTATTACTTTTTTGGCCACTTCCCTTTGAATTTCTAGAACCAGAATGGCTTCTGGATCTGTTTCTACCACCACCTTGTTGTCTTTTTTCTGGAACTGTTGAAGCATTAGGATCGGGTTCAAAACCTTCAATAATTTCTACAGGAAGTTTCATGTCTATCAATTTTTCAATATCCCGCAAGTAAGTTGTTTCATCGGCACTTACTAACGACAAAGCTTCTCCCTTAGCTCCTGCTCGACCTGTTCTTCCTATTCTATGCACATAATCTTCAGAAATATTAGGCAGTTCAAAATTTATCACATGTGGTAACAATGGAATATCCAATCCCCTAGCTGCAATATCTGTTGCTACTAAAACACGAATGCTACCATTTTTAAAACCTGCCAATGCTTTTGTTCTGGCACCTTGACTTTTGTTTCCATGTATAGCGGCTGCACTAATATTAGCACTTATCATCTTTTTACAAAGCTTATTTGCGCCATGTTTAGTACGTGTAAAAACAAGCACTTGTTTCCAATTACCGTCAGAAATTAATTTAATAATTAACCCTGTCTTTAAACCTTTGGCAACACGATATACTTTCTGATTAATAGCCTCAACAGTGGTGTTCTCCGGTGTGGCTTCCACCTGCACCGGATGCTGTAAAATACCATGTGCTAATTTCTTTATATCTTTTGAAAATGTTGCAGAAAACATCAAATTTTGTCTTCTCGTTGGTATCATTTTTATAACACGCTCAATATCACGTAAAAACCCCATGTCTAACATGCGATCAGCTTCATCTAAAACAAAAATCTCGATCCTTTTTAGGGATAACAAGCCTTGATTTTCTAAATCTAATAAACGTCCCGGGGTTGCCACCAAAATATCAACACCCTGACGAATCCTTGCTACCTGTGGTTTTTGATTTACACCTCCAAAAATAACGGCACTTCTTAGGTTTAAAAACTCACTATACTCTCTAACATTAGCATACACTTGTGCTGCCAATTCTCTTGTTGGCGTTAAAATTAAAGCACGTATTGGTCTATATTTTTGCTTCGGGTTTTCAGAAAGTAAATGTAAAAGTGGTAATGTAAAGCCAGCCGTTTTTCCTGTGCCGGTTTGAGCAGATGCCAAAACATCTTTTCCTTCTAAAATAGGTGGAATCGCTTTTTGTTGTATAGGTGATGGTGTTGTATATCCCTTTTTGCTAATCGCTTTTAGCAAGGCTTGAGATAAGCCTAATGAGTTAAATGACATATAAATTGTTTGGCTAGCCCTATTTATAGGGAATGTGAGATGACCATATAATAAATTAATACACCATCCCTTTAATTAAAGCGCAAATGTACAGCTAATTTTTGCCATCTCCCTTTAATTATTGATTTTAAAAGAAAAACGACTAACTTCGTGCTCCGTTTAAAATATTAAAATTTAATATGAAAAAAATCACATTACTATTAGGATGCTTAATCCTCTTAACTTCAAGTTGTTCTAACAAAAAAAATGCATCTATGTTAAGTTATATTGAAGAACCTCATTCTTTTTCTCAACCAAACAAAGCTGCTATTACACACCTCGATTTAGATATTAGTGTAGATTTTGATAATGAAATAATACATGGTAAAGCATCCTATTCAATTAAAAATAATAAGGCATCACAAATTATTCTGGATTCAAAATTTTTAACCATTGAACATGTGCAAGCAGATGGTAAAGACACTTCATTTTCTTTAGGTGATTTTGATGAGCAATTGGGAAGTCCTTTAAAAATTGATATCAACAGTGATACGAAACATATTACTATTTTTTATAAAACCACTCATAAAACAGAAGCGTTGCAATGGTTAAAACCTCAGCAAACAGCTGATAAAAGACATCCTTTTTTATTCACACAGGGACAAGCTATTTTAACACGAACCTGGATTCCTATTCAAGACAGTCCACAAATTAGAATTACTTATAACGCAAAAGTGCAAGTCCCTTCTCAATTAATGGCGGTTATGAGTGCCGAAAACCCCAAAACAAAAACACCAGACGGCCATTACACCTTTAAAATGGCACAACCAATTTCTCCTTACTTAATTGCACTTGCTGTTGGAGATATTGAATATAAAGCCATTAGTAACCGAACTGGGATTTATGCTGAAAAATCTATGGTAGAAAAAGCACATTATGAATTTTCGGACATGGAAAACATGGTGGTTTCTGCCGAAGCGTTATATGGGACCTATGCCTGGGAACAATTTGATGTGATTATTTTACCTCCTAGTTTCCCTTTTGGGGGTATGGAAAATCCACGATTAACCTTTGCAACGCCTACAGTCATTGCAGGAGATAAAAGCTTAACATCACTTATTGCGCATGAATTAGCACACTCCTGGTCCGGAAATTTGGTAACCAATGCCACCTGGGATGATTTTTGGCTTAACGAAGGTTTTACTGTATACTTTGAAATGCGCATTATGGAAGCGCTTTACGGTAAAGATAGAGCCAATATGCTAGCTCGTATTGGGAGACAAGATTTAGAAGAAGAAATAGAGGGCTTTAAAGAGTCTCCCGATGATACAAAGCTGAAACTAAATTTAAAAGGCCGTAACCCTGATGATGGTATGAATAGTATTGCCTACGATAAAGGGTATCTCTTTTTAAGAACATTAGAAGAAAGAGCTGGTCGCGAAAAATTTGATGTTTTCTTAAAAAGTTATTTTCAAAAACATGCATTTTCAACAATCAATACCGAAAAATTCATTACGTTTTTAAATGAAAACTTATTAGAAAAGCATAATATAACCTTTAATACAGACGAGTGGGTTTATACTGCGGGCATCCCTGATAATCAAGCTATCATTTCTTCTGATAAATTCGAAACGGTTGAAAAAACAATTCAGCAGTTTGTTAAAACAAATATGATAGATAAAACACTTACTAAAGATTGGACAACTCAAGAGTGGGTGCACTTTGTTCGAAATTTCCCTGATGATATTAAAACAGAACATTTAGCTATGATTGATGAAGTTTTCAATTTAACCAACTCTAATAATTCATACATCGCCATGGTTTGGTATGAACAAGCTATTAATCATAATTATCACGGAAATAATGTTGATACTAAAATTGAAGATTTTTTAATTAAAGTGGGTAGACGTTGGTATGTTTCTACCATTTACAAAGCCTTTAAAAGGAATGGCAAAACAGATGTTGCTTTAGCTATTTATAATAAAGCCAGACCGAATTATCATTCAGTAACAACTAATACCATTGATAATTTATTGGGTTTTATACAGGGTAAATAATAATTGATATTATATGCTAGTTGTCAGCTCTTTGTCATTTCGAACACAGTAAGAAATTCCATAATCCATAATAGTCAAACTTGGGTAATGCAATACCTCAATCGTACCTCATTCGACATGACGGCTGACTAGTAAATAAGTGTTGTTCAAAGAAATTCACGATACTGCATAACCCTAAAATCAAACGTATTGAATTTCGGGTTTTTGGCTTTTAATTGCTTGTACAAAGGAATTCTGCTTATTGAAATATTAGCAGCACCAGAACCCGAAGTTAAAGACACTGTTTTGATAATTCTTAATGAAGTTTCAACTGCCTGCCCATCCGGCAGGCGGGCGCTCAACCTAACAGGTAGTTCAAATTGGTGAATTCTAGGAATCTCGTTATTCACCAATTCTAATTTTATTTTATAATCTCTTATATGCTTTCTAAAAAAGTATTCTGGGCCATTTTTACTGTTTCCGCCTGTAAATAACACGGTATCTATAGTTGGGTATTGCTTTAAATATCCAACAACATCTCGAAGTTTTATGTTTTGCATTCCTAAATCGGACGCATCAATTTTTTCACGTTCTGCACTTTCAACAATATCGCAAACGCCTATTTTATTTTTAATTAAAAACTGTTTACGTTGTTCAATAGCTTCTTGCGAGTTATCGTAACGTAAATTTAAATCATGAATTTTATCAATAAATAACCACAACGAATTGTAATAACTACCATAACAAAAATCAACGTCCTTTTCTAAAAGCTCTCCCGTTGAAAATCGTGGAGGTGGTAAGGTTCCAACGATGAGCTTAGTCGTATCGCTTTGTATAAATGGTTTGTATGGGTGTCTGTGTTTAAACATCTTCATTCCCGCCTTTCGTCTCCGCTCAAGATAAACTGCGGCGGGAATCTTTTAAATTTTTATTCAATTCATAATCGATTCGCATCACACCCTGACTTCTTTTTAAGCTCTAATAAGAAGTCTCTAAATATTTATTACAAGGGATTCAGTCAAATGATTTCTTAAAAGTAATAAAATCGGTATAATATCAAATCAATTTTATAAGAATACAGCTACATTTGTATATATAATATAAATAAACGCAATATTGTGTTTATATAATTGGCAATAATTAGAGGGCAATGATAAACCAAGAGATTTTCAAAAATTTAGATGCTTGTAAAAAGCAAATAGAAATCGATTTTAATAGTGATTTGAGTAAGAATCTAGAGGACAAAAAATTAATGCTAAGAGGAGAAAGCAAATGGTACTCTAAAACTGAACCTTCGATGAAACGTTTTTTAACGGCTGAAGATGGAAAGTCTATGAATCCATTCTATTACGTTTCACCTTTCTTAGATTTTCAAGATATTTTTTCAGAATATCATTCTAAGGCAAGCAATATGGACAGAGATATTGCAGAAGGATTTCTTCAACATTACGGATTTCCAACTGATATTTTTGACATCTCCCCTTCTTTTGATACTGCTGTAATATTTTCGCATCTTGGTAATTATGATGAAGAAATTGGAACAATTTGTGTTGCTGACACTATTGGACTTTCAAAATATTATAAAGTTATTGACTTATCCGTACACCCCTTTGCAAAAAGACCGAAAAATCAAATTGCTTTTGGTGCAAAACATGAGAGAGGAATTAGCGATTTAAAAGATTCAGGATTAGACAATCATTTCAAAATCAAGTGGTATAAATTTATAAAATCTAAGAAGGATATTGTATACGCAAAAAACCAATCGGATAAGATTTATCCAAGTGAGAAGGAAATAGGATTTTTCTTTTCTAACGAACTTGAAAGTTTTGTAAAAAACCACTTCGCATACGGAAAAATAAGTAAAGAAAATAAAGAAAAGATTTTGGAGATGCTGAATAAAATATGGAATGATAACTCAAAATAACTATTGTCAACAACGTGCCCTATAATTTATTGCTAGTTATAGCCTTCTTACGAAAATCCTCGCGGATTTTCTATTTGGTTTGTATTTGTTTAAGACACGCAACAAACCATAAACAAACGTGTTGTTGATAATTAAAGTACTGCTTGGGCTAAAGGTCATTGAAAAAGAAACCCATAGAGTTAGCCGTATCAAAAAACACTTGAATGTATTGAATTTTATTGTCTACTATTTTTATAATTTCGGAAAAGTCAATGATGAAGATCTTCGCATTTACTGATTCCATTTTATAGCGTACAATCGATGATGATCAATTACTTTCTGTTATGATTTGAATAATCTAAGTTTCAAAGAAATTAGTTTTAATTGCTTGGAAATAAATTCGTGTCAAAATAAAAACGCTGTCGAGTAATTTTCCCTTCTTCTACATTAAATACTTCACAACAGGGAATTGTAGCTTGCACTGGGTTTACTATTTTGAGAAGAGATAAATGCGTAATCGCATTTTTCGCTACAACCATATCCTGAGTTTCTACTGCAAACTCCATTTCAAAAGCCATCAATTTTTCAAAATACTCATCAGGGTTGTTTGTTGAAAACATAGGTCCGGTGTATTGATGGTTATCTGCCATATAGTTTTTAGCTTGTTCAAAATTTCCTTCGTTTATCGCACTAAAAAAAGATTCTACTACTTCAATTGAGTTTTTTATACTGTTCATTTTTATTTTGTTTTAAAATGCTTAATTTTGATACTTGCAAAAAGCAAGTTAAACAAATATAATAATTAACTTGCAAAAAACAAGTAAATGAAAAAAAATATTAAAAAGCGGTCAGAATGTCCTATAAGTAGCTCATTAGATTTATTTGGAGATAAATGGTCACTACTAATCATTAGGGATTTAGTTTTTAGCGGACTTCATTTCTACAATGAATTTTTGGAATCTGGAGAAGGCATTGCCACAAATATTTTGTCTGATAGATTGAAAAAATTAGAAGAAAATGGCTTTATAACTAGTGAAAAGTACGAACATCAAAAAACCAAAAAATTGTATCAACTTACTGAAAAGGGAATTGGCTTAATTCCAATTCTTATTGAAATGATAGCTTGGGGGTTTCAAAATGATGAAACTTTACTTATTCCAGAAGAAAGGATTAGTATTTTGGATAGAATATGGAATGATAAAGATACTCTGATAAAAGATATAGCAGAATCGGTAAGGAGTTTTAATAATAAAAATTTTTGCTAGCGGAATATAAACTCCCCACAACAATGATAATCTTTGTACAAGGCACTAAAAAGCATAAATTTTAATCCAAAAGCTCCAATTTAAGAAGCTTTTGTTTTTAGATTTAATATCGTTTTTACAAAATTAACAGAGCGCTATGGGCTTTATTTAAAGACTAATTAAGGCTTTTATACAAAACTAAATGACACATCGCTTTAGCATAACCTCTATCGGCTACATAATTACGCCATATAAAGCCTTGGGGTTTCCCATGTAATTGGGCTTGGCTTTTCTTGTTAATTTTTTTTATCCACCGCACTAATATGACGAAGTCTTTCTAAATGAGCGTACAGATCTTTTTTTCATAGTCTAAAGAAAACCACGGAACCAATACTCTTTTGTCCGCCTTCTCCATAATAAGGTTTGGTTAATACATACGGGAAACCAAAATCTAATACTGACCTTAATCGTCGATAAAGTTTCTCTTGGTAGTCTTTTTTGCCTTGTATAACTAAAGATATTAGTCTTGTACAACAGGCACAACGTGTCCTAAATTGCATGTTCTGTGTTTACTCTGAAATCCTACGGTTTTTCCTTTGACTCCTTTTCTTTTGCTAACTTAGTTCTTACCAACACAATTAACCACACTCACTCACGTTAGCAATAATTATAAATACCCTTTAATGGGTATTGAAATGAATCAAATTGACTAGTACTTTGGTCATAAACCAATACAGATATTATGAAAAAGCCAATATTAGGAAAACAAACGTTTCTCAAAGAAAATAATGAGCGAATCTCTTCTTATGAAAAATTCGTCAAAGAAGTTTATGAAAATACAAATGATCAGAAACCTCTCTACACGGGCAGATATTTAGTAACCCTAGATGAAGGAAAAAGTTTCTCTAAAATTCGAAAAACTTTTAAAAACAAATTAGGTTTCAAAATGGCATCAACAAATGATTTTAAGGATGAAGCTATTAATGAGTCAAAACTTAAAAATGCAGATGCACTTATTTATGAACACTTAGGAATAGCTCTAATAGATGGAGATGAAGATCAAATTCAAATACTTGAATCCGAATCAAATGATTTTATTATTGAGCCTGAAAAAATTGTATATGTGCCAGATGATATTCCTTCTATTATGAATATTTCTTCTACTTGGGGTATAAGCGCAACGGAGACAATGAATTCAAGTTATACAGGGAAGGATATTAAAGTTGCCGTTTTAGATACCGGATTTGATTTACAGCATCCAGATTTTATCGGAAGAAATATAAACTCAAACTCTTTTGTAAATAATCAAACTGTGCAAGACAGACATGGACATGGCACACATTGTATAGGAACAGCATGTGGTGATTCAGACATGCATGGTCAACGATATGGTGTAGCTAAAGATTCGATTATATATGCAGGAAAAGTATTAAGTAATCAAGGAAGTGGCGCTCAATCTTGGATTCTGAATGGAATTAATTGGGCTGTAAATAATGGCTGTAAAGTAGTTTCTATGTCTTTAGGCTCAAATGTATTCCCTGGTCAAGGATATGATCAAGCATACGAACGAATTGCTAAGCATGCTTTATCCAAAGGTAGTATATTAGTAGCGGCCGCGGGAAATGATAGTAGACGTTCAAGGAATATCTTTAATCCAGTAAACAGTCCAGCAAATTGTCCTTCCATTTTATCTGTTGCAGCAATTGACATGAACTTTAATGTAGCAGACTTTTCAAATAGATCAATTAACCCTAATCAGCAAATAGATATTGCATCTGCTGGAGTAATGGTGTACTCTTCGTGGCCTGTCCCAATGAGATATAGAACTATCTCAGGTACAAGTATGGCTACACCACATGTTGCTGGAATATTGGCTTTACTTTGGGAAAAAACACCAAATGCAACACCTTATCAAATTATAAATGAGTTAAGGATTTTAGCAAAAAGATTACCTTTGTTAAACATCGACGTTGGGTCAGGGTTATCAATTGCCCCATAAAAACAACTATTATTTATGAAAAAAAATGTCATCATAACTATTTCTGAGGATCACCTAGATAGAATTAATTCGGTTGTTAATTTATTAAGTCAAGATGGTTTAGTTATCGAAAATGTTTTTGAATTTGGTATAATTACGGGAGTAGTCGATGAAAATAAAATTGAAAAACTCAAAAAACATCAAGAAATATTGACATTAACAGACGATGTATCTCAAAAAATAAGTCCACCAGAAAATGAAATACAGTAGAAAAAGTTACTCTCAAATAATCATCTAACTCTCAGAAAAAATTAACTATTGCTAACAAACAAACTCCTATAAAAAACACTAGCATAGTTCTTCAAAATTAATATTTTAATTATCTCATAGTGTTGCTTTTGGAGTGTTGAAATGTTGGTCACGCTGCGGCGTGATCAATAATTCAACATTATATAACTTTCTTGTACTCCTTATATGTAATCCCGCTCAACAAAGCTTCCTAACTTAGCGAAATATTAGCCAACCAAGAGTATAAAATTTGAAAGAAGGTTACATTATAATTCTTTTAAGGTTTTTACTATTATCGTCTTCTTCAAGATATCTGGACTTGATGGTATCTGAGGATATGATTTTACCTTCTTCTATAAGTTGTTTATGGCATTAGAGCAGTTTGATATACTTGGTCTAAATAATTGTAGAGCCCTTATTTTGGGATGGATTCGTTTTAAATGCTTTTATTTGGCATCAAAAAAATGCATAAAAACAAAAAACACTGAAAATCATACGATTAACAGTGTTTTGTTGTGACCTATTACTAGGTTCGTCGGGGTGGCAGGATTCGAACCTGCGACCTCCGCGTCCCAAACGCGGCGCGATAACCGGGCTACGCTACACCCCGAATTGGTTATCTATAAATCGTTTTGCTCCTCTCTTTTTTATTTTACGTTCTAAAATCATTGCTTCTGAACGTGATAAAACTTCAATTTGCAAAACTAATTCCCAAGGCACACCATACTTTGTAGATGGCACTATACCTAAGTTATGTCTTTTCAACCTTTTTTCAATATCCGTAGTTTGACCTACGTAATATCTTGAACTTTTCTCGCTATATAATATATAAACGATCATCTTTTCTCGTTTTGGGTGGTCACGCCTCAAGCGTGACGACCTCCGCGTCCCAAACGCGGCGCGATAACCGGCTACGCTACACCCCCAAATTGGTTATCATTTTAGGATTGCAAATATAGTTTTTTTATTCGTTACACCATTTTTTATATTAAAAACTTTCACTTCTAAATATCATAAAAATATATTCTCAAAAAACTATAATTTAGCACACTTAAATACATACTATTAACTTGTGCATTTTATAAAAAAAAGAATTCTTGTTTTACTAACTCTTGGCTTTGCTTTTAGTGCTTTTGGGCAATCAAAAATTAAAGGAAAAATTATTGATAAAGACAATGGGGCTATATTAACAAACGTACTAATAACAAACCTTGATACCAAAAGTACAACGGTTTCAAATTTAAGCGGAACCTTCGAAACCTCTGAAGCTAGTATTTATTCATTTAAAAAAGAAGGTTATCTTGAAAAGGTCCTTGAACTAAAAAAAGATTCATACTACATTATTCAACTAAATATTAATCCGTCTGAATTAAATGAAGTTATTATCAACTCAAACCATATTCCCAAAAAACTAAAAAAGGCTACAACCTCAATTAGTATGATTCCATTAAAGGCTATTGAACTAGGTAATGACATCAATATAGCTGCTATTTTAAACAGAACACCCGGAGTATTTATGCAAAGTGGAGCACTTAACACTAACCGAGTTACAATTAGAGGTATAGGCTCAAGGAATTTATTCGGAACTGCAAAAATTAGAGCTTACTTTAAAGATATTCCTTTAACAACTGGTAGTGGAGAAACCACTATTGAGGATTTTGAATTAAATACTATTTCACGTTTTGAAATTATTAAAGGCGCTACTTCCAGCATTTATGGGGCTGGTCTTGGAGGTACTATTCATATAACACCCAAAAATGCCTTTTTAAATCAGTCTAGTATAAATAGTAGACTATCCGTAGGATCTTTTGGATTATCAAAAGGTACGATAAATATAAATCATGGCACTACTACAAATAGTTTTAGAGCTGTTTACAGTAATACCCATAGTGATGGATATCGTGAAAACAACGAATATGACAGGCAAACTTTTACCCTAAATTCGAATCATTATTTAAATGAAAATAATGACTTATATTTTTTAGCTAGTTTTGTTGACTTGAAAGCATTTATCCCTAGCTCAATTAATGAAGAAACCTATCTAAACAATCCAAAATCTGCTGCATTTACCTGGAAACAATCACAAGGCTTTGAAGATTCTAAACGAGGGATTTTCGGCCTGTCTTGGAATCATCAATATAACAACCATACAAAACAAGTCACTAGTATTTTTACTTCTTTTTTAGATGCATACGAGCCCAGACCCTTTAATATATTAAAAGAAAACACTTTGGCAATAGGTATTCGAAGTCGAATTTTAGGCAACTATAAACTTTTAGATAAAACTTTTAATTGGACACTTGGTGGCGAACTTTTTAGAGATACCTATAAATCTGGAACGTTTGAAAATTTATACCGCGATTTCCCAAATGGTACCGGAAGTGTTGAAGGGAATCAATTATCAAACTTCAGAGAAAAAAGAAATTATTATAACGCATTTTTTGAAACTGTTTATGAGCTTTCAGAAAAAACGACACTTTCAATAGGTTTAAATTTAAATCAAACATCATATAGTTTAAATGACAGATTTCCAGTTTCTGAAAATAATCCGGATCAATCAGGTAACTTTAAATTTAAGCATATCCTATCTCCAAAATTTGGTATATCTCATCTGCTTTCCAAAGCTGTTAGTCTTTATTCAAATATTAGCCACGGCTTCTCTCCTATCACATTAAATGAAACCTTGCTACCTGACGGACAAATAAATACTAATCTTAAACCTGAAACGGGGTGGAATTTTGAAATTGGTACCCGAGGTGCTTTAATAAATAATCGTTTACAATTTAATTTGGCAATTTATCGTTTAGCGATTAAAAATCTTTTGGTATCTCGTAGGACGACTCAAGATGAGTTTATTGGAATAAACGCTGGAAGCACACAACATGATGGATTAGAATTATCATTAAATTATGAATGGCTCCAGACTGAAGCACTATCTATAAACTCGTTTGTAAACTACACACTCAATAATTTTAAATTCAAAGAATTTATTGATGGTGATAATAATTTTTCAGGAAATGATTTAACAGGAGTTCCTTCAGATGTTTTTAACACAGGAATCCATGTAGAATCATCATTTGGAATTTACGGAAATATCAACTTTCAATATGTAGGTGACATGCCTATTACTGATAATAACAGCCTATATTCAGATAGTTATAGTTTAACAAATTTTAAAATCGGGTATAAAACATCTCTTAATAAAAAGCTAAACTTAAATATTTTCTTAGGTATAAATAATATCTTTGACAAAGCCTATGCTTCACAAGTTTTAATAAATGCATCTGGTTTTAACGGTAATCCACCAAGGTATTATTATCCTGGGAACCCCGTAAATTATTATACGGGAGTACATATAAATTATATGTTTTAGAGTATCTTTAAATAAAAAAAGCCATGAGAAATATTTATTCATTTTTATCAATAATCCTCATTTCATGCATGTCATGTGCACAACAAACAGAATCTGAAGTCAAAGCAGAAACGCCCACTAATATTAATTATACAACCGAAGTCATTGTTCCTGATTTAAATATTCCCTGGGGTATGGTCCTTTTACCCGACGAAAGCATGCTTATTACTGAAAAAGCCGGGGAGCTTATTCATTTTAAAGACGGTGTAAAAACAAGTATTGAAGGATTGCCGGAAATATACGTACGTGGTCAGGGCGGTTTAATGGATTTAGAATTACATCCTGATTATAAAAACAACGGATGGCTCTATATATCTTATGCATCTCCCGAAGGCGATGAAGATGGAGGAAATACTGCCATTTTAAGAGCTAAACTAGACAATAACACTTTAGTTGAGAAACAATTACTTTATAAAGCCGGTCCAAATACAAAAAAAGGGCAACATTGGGGGGCACGCATTGAGTTTGATAACGAAGGGTACTTGTATTTTTCTATAGGAGATCGAGGCAACAGAGATGTAAATCCACAAGATATTACCCGGGATGGTGGCAAAATTTACAGACTAAATGATGATGGAAGTATTCCGGAAGACAACCCTTTTATAAATACTGCCAATGCAAAAACTGCTATTTATAGCTATGGCCATAGAAATCCACAAGGCATGATAAAAAATCCAATTACAGGAGCTATTTGGACTCATGAACATGGCCCACGAGGTGGAGACGAAATTAATATCATCCAAAAAGGGAAAAACTTCGGATGGCCAGTTATATCATATGGTATTAATTATAGTGGCACAACGTTCACAGATATTACTGAAAAAGAAGGCATGGAACAACCTTTATTCTATTGGGTGCCTTCTATTGCTCCCAGTGGTATGACTTTTGTTTCTTCGGACATATATCCAAATTGGAAAGGTAATGTTCTGGTTGGTTCTTTAAAATTTGAATACACTGAAAGACTAGTTTTAGAAAACAATATAGTAGTAAAACGTGAAAAACTGTTTGAAGGTTTAGGTCGCGTTAGAAATCTATTAGAGGCACCAGATGGTTATATTTATGCTGCCATTGAAGGTTTAGGTATTGTAAAGATTATTCCTGAAAATTAAGAATCAAAACAACCATCACTGAAAATTTAATAGTACATGAAACTTCCATAACGAACAGTCGATACCCAATGGAATGATTATAATGGAAGCTACATGTGATAAATAAAAAACAATAGATATAAACACATGAAATTAATTATAGTAAGCTTAATAACACTATCTTCTGTAGTCATTATTTATACAAATCAAAATAACAAATCGCAAACAGATCCTTTAAAAGAAAGTATACAAAGAGGGCATGAAATTTATACGGACTTTTGTGTATCCTGCCATTTACCCAATGGCAAAGGCGTAGAAAAGGTATATCCGCCACTAGCTAATTCAGATTATCTTATAAAAAATCGAGAAGCTAGCATTAGAGGTATTAAATATGGTCAAAAAAGTGAAATCGTTGTTAATGGACAAACATATAACGGTTATATGGCCCCCATGGGTTTAAGTAATGATGAAGTTGCTGATGTTATGAACTATATTACAAATAGCTGGGGAAATAAAAATGATAAAATAGTCACAGAAGTAGAGGTTTCAAAAATAAAAAAATAGGCAGTTTCTCATTTAAATAACTACATTTAACTAACTTTGTAAAAGCTAATTAAACTAGATTAATAATGCTTATAATTGGAATTGCAGGAGGCACCGGCTGTGGCAAAACCACTGTTGTAAATCAGATATTGAATGAGCTTCCCGAAGGTGAAGTTGGAGTGATTTCGCAAGATTCCTATTATAAAGACACCACGCATTTATCTTATGAAGAACGTGTAAAAATAAATTTTGATCACCCACGTTCTATCGATTTTAATCTTTTAGCAGATCATTTAGAAGCACTTAAAAACAATAAACCCATACACCAACCTGTATATTCTTTCGTTAAACATAATAGAACTGGTGATACTATTTTAACACACCCTAGGAAGGTCATGATTATTGAAGGGATTTTAATTTTAACAAATCCAAAATTACGGGATATGTTTGATATTAAAATATTTGTACATGCAGATACAGACGAACGCTTAATAAGACGTTTAAAACGTGATATTTCCGAACGTGGTAGAGATTTAGATGAAGTTTTAGCGCGTTATCAAACAACGTTAAAGCCAATGCACGATCAATTTATTGAACCCATGAAAGAGTATGCAGACATTATAATACCAAACAATAAATATAATACTGTGGCTATTGATATTGTTAAAACCATAATAAACGAAAAACTATAAATGGCGTTATTTAAACATAAATTTTTCAAACCTTTTAAAAATTGGTTTATCTTGATTTTAGCCTCTTTTATAGTTTGGATGTTGTTTTTTGATGACAATTCGTGGATTTTACACCATGAATTAAACACAGATGTAGAAGCCTTAGAAAATGAAAAAGAGTATTATAAAAAAGAGATAGAAAAAGATAATAAAGCTATAAAAAAACTCAGTACACAAGATGGTTTAGAAAAATTTGCTCGCGAAGAATATTATATGAAACGTGACAACGAAGAAATCTATCTGATTGAATACGAAGACAGTTTAAAAACTAAAAAGAATGAATAATTGGTTGTTTAATGAATTTGAATCGGTTTCAGCTAAACAATGGAAACAAAAAATACAGTTCGATTTAAAAGGAGCTGATTACAATGACACATTAGTTTGGAAAACTAATGAAGATATTTCTGTAAAACCGTTTTATCATGCTGACGATTTTAAAGAACAACCTAAAGTTTCTAACCCAAAGTCAACAGGATGGAACATTTCTCAATCTATTTTTGTAGCTGATGTTAAAAAGTCCAATCAAAAAGCAATTGATGCTATTGAAAGAGGAGCTGAAAGTATTAAGTTTATTATTCCTTCGGAAACCATTTTAATTAACGATTTATTAGAAAACATTAATCCTGAGTCTACACCACTCTATTTCGAGTTACAATTTCTTTCCGAAACGTTTGTAAAACAATTAATCACCATTTCGTCAGGCACAAGAATCCGCATCCATACAGATATCATAGGTAATCTAGCAAAAAGTGGAAATTGGTATCATAACTTAAAAGATGATTTCTCTAAATTTAAAGCGATAGTAACAAACACAAAATCATTTTCGATTGATGTTTCGTTATACCAAAATGCAGGAGCAAATATTGTGCAACAATTGGCATATGCTTTAGCGCATGCCAATGAATATTTAAATTACTTTGAAAATAGTGAAGAAACCTTACCAACTCTAGAAGTAAACTTTAGGGTTTCTATTGGCACAAACTATTTTTTTGAAATTGCAAAATTACGAGCATTAAGAATGCTTTGGGATACATTGGCAACGGCATATAATGCAAACCCTAATTGTTACATTCTGGCAACGCCAACAAAACGCAACAAAACACTATACGATTATAACACCAATATGTTACGCACAACTACCGAATGTATGAGTGCTATTCTTGGAGGCGCAAATAGTATCTACAATTTACCTTACGATGCTATTTATCACAAAGACAATGAATTTGGCGAGCGTATTGCCAGAAACCAACTATTAGTTTTAAAGCATGAAAGTTATTTTAATGTCGTTAACAATCCATCAGATGGCGCTTATTATATAGAATCCTTAACCAATCAACTAACCGAAAAAGCTTTAGATTTATTTAAAGATATTGAAAAAAATGGCGGTTTTTTAAAGCAGTTAAAAGATGGTACTATTCAACGAAAAATTAAAGAAAGTGCTATCAAAGAAGACATACAATTTCATGCAGGAGAAGAAATATTGTTAGGTACTAACAAGCACCCTAATGCGGAAAATAAAATGAAGCAAGAGCTAGACCTTTACCCTTTTGTAAAAATAAATCAAAGAAAAACATTAATTGAACCAATAATTGAAAAGCGATTAGCAGAAAAAACAGAAAAAGAACGATTAAAAAATGAAGATTAAAATGAACCTAAATCCTAAGTTTTTTACACTTGTATTAGTACTTACTTTATTTAACTGTAAAAATGAAAATACATTTTCAGAATACCAATATACTGATCATCCTGTTGTACTAACATGTGGTGATTTCAATTCAAAATTGTATCATGAAGCTTTATATTCTTTTGAAAATGATATTTTGGTTTTTTATAGCAAAACCAACAAAAATGTATCTCAAACTCAAGCTTATAATCAATTTGTAAGAGATGCCGTTTACGGAAGAGGAAGATTAAAGTATGAAGATGTAGTCTCTGCCCATTCTCTTAACGTTTTTAAAGCTTTAAAAAACGAAAGCACTTTATGGGATGCTAATAACGCCAAGAGTCACTTAAATTATAATGGCTCTATTATAGGTTGTATAGCAAATAATATACAAGATACCGCATTAAAAACAACCTTTAATTCACTTGTAACAACTAACAGTATGAGTCCAAAACTATTTGGTACGCCTTTAATTAGTAAATATAGAAACGCTATTAGAGACAAATATTTGGCAACATATATTGCTTTAGATTTGTTTTATGCTAAACTTTTTGATGTGGATTTTTCTAAAGTTAATTTAGAAAAACCTGAATCTAAAGTAGATTTTAATAAGAAACCTGAATAATCTTGAGAAAGGACCTTCAACATATCGCAATAAATAGCAAACAAAAAAATTCAAAAAACGAAAGCTTAGATCTTTTTTCGACTGCCGAGGGCATAGATGTTAAATCATCCTATTCCAAAGATGACATAAAAGATTTAGAACACCTTGGATTTGTTGCTGGAATGGCACCAAACTTACGAGGTCCTTATAGCACCATGTATGTTAGAAGACCTTGGACTATTAGGCAATATGCTGGTTTTAGTACTGCTGAAGAAAGTAATGCTTTTTACAGGCGCAATTTAGCTGCTGGACAAAAAGGGCTCTCTGTTGCATTTGATTTAGCAACTCATAGAGGTTACGATAGTGACCATGAACGTGTTGTTGGTGATGTTGGAAAAGCTGGTGTTGCTATTGATTCGGTTGAAGATATGAAAACACTGTTCGATCAAATTCCTCTAGATAAAATGTCGGTTTCCATGACAATGAATGGCGCCGTATTACCCATCATGGCATTTTATATTGTAGCGGCTGAAGAACAAGGCGTTAAACCAGAACAACTTGCCGGTACGATTCAAAATGATATTTTAAAGGAATTTATGGTGCGTAACACATATATCTACCCGCCTACGCCTTCTATGAAAATCATTTCAGATATTTTTGAATATACTAGTAAAAACATGCCTAAGTTTAATAGCATTAGTATTTCAGGATATCATATGCAAGAAGCTGGAGCAACCTGTGATATTGAATTGGCTTACACGCTCGCCGATGGTTTAGAATATATTAGAAAAGGGCTTGCTGCCGGCATGGATATAGATACTTTTGCGCCTCGCCTATCTTTTTTTTGGGCCATTGGTATGAATCATTTTATGGAGATTGCTAAAATGCGTGCAGCACGTATGCTCTGGGCAAAATTGGTTAAACAATTTAATCCAAAAAATGAAAAATCTTTAGCATTACGTACACATTGCCAAACTAGCGGTTGGAGTTTAACAGAACAAGACCCATTCAACAATGTAGCAAGAACAACTATAGAAGCTGCTGCTGCTGCTTTTGGTGGCACTCAAAGTTTACATACGAATGCACTGGATGAAGCGATTGCCTTACCAACCGATTTCTCAGCACGTATAGCCAGAAACACACAAATATATTTACAAGAAGAAACAAAAATCACAAAAACTGTCGATCCATGGGCTGGAAGCTATTATGTTGAAAAACTAACTCATGATATGGCTCAAAAAGCATGGTCTTTAATTGAAGAAGTCGAAACCTTAGGAGGTATGACTAAAGCTATTGAAGCCGGGATTCCAAAAATTCGAATAGAAGAAGCTGCTGCTAAAAAACAAGCGCGTATAGATTCCGGTCAAGACATTATTGTTGGAGTAAATAAATACAAACTTGAAGAAGAAGCGGCAATTTCAACACTTGAAGTTGATAATCAAACCGTTAGAAACCAACAAATAGAACGCCTAAACAAAATTAAATCTGAACGAAATTCCGAAAAAGTCAAGTCGGCGTTATTAAAATTAACCGAAGCTGCTAAATTTTCCTTAAATTCGGATAAACCAAATTCAAAAGCTAATCAAGAGATTGACTCAAAAGATTCCCACCTTCGCGAGGATTATAATTTATTAGCCTTAGCAGTAGAAGCTGCTCGTGAACGCGCTACTCTTGGAGAAATCAGTGATGCTTTAGAAGTTGAATTTGGACGTTATAAAGCACAAATAAAATCATTTTCTGGTGTGTACAGTAAAGAAATAAAAGACGATAAATCCTTTAAAAAAGCGCAACAACTTGCCGATGTTTTTGCAGAACAAGATGGTAGAAGGCCTCGTATTATGATTGCAAAAATGGGACAAGATGGTCATGACCGGGGTGCCAAAGTAGTAGCCACAGGCTACGCAGATGTTGGTTTCGATGTAGATATTGGCCCATTATTTCAAACACCACAAGAAGCTGCAAAACAGGCTGTTGAAAATGATGTACACGTTTTAGGTGTTTCGTCATTAGCCGCAGGACATAAAACCTTAGTACCACAAGTTATTGAAGCCTTAAAAGCTTATGGCCGTGATGATATTATGGTCATTGTAGGTGGTGTTATACCAAAACAAGATTACCAATACTTATTTGATACTGGTGCTATAGCTGTATTTGGCCCTGGCACCAAAATCAGTGATGCAGCTATTAAGATTTTAGAGATCCTGATTGATTAAAGTACCTGTTCTTTAATTTTGAGCAAAATTTGTTTGCCTGTTTTCCTATTGGCTTGCTTTAATTATGCGAATGAAAACCCATAAAATCAGTAATTCGACAAATAGTAGAACTATCGAAAATAAAATTTTATAGCTTATACTGTTCTTCACTTAAGATAACCGTAGTAAAACGTTCCTTTTCACTTTCTACTTCAATACTTCTGCTTTAGTATGTCTTGAGTATTTCGATTGCGCGGAGCATGAACTAAAGACTAAAAGGTCATATAATCATCTCCATTATTTCGATACTGTCAAAATGACTATCAGCTTCTATTTTTTCTCTTAAATCTTTGTTCATGATTACTACAGTTATCAATTTATTGGTACACTTATGGTTTTTGATTCGTTAATAAATATCGACATACTTATTTTTTGAACTGTCTTTTCAAAAGAAACCATAATTCAAACTCAAAAGAGTTAAAACATCAACAAAAAGACAACTAGCAAGGTAACACGCTTGTTTCAAATGAATTATCGTTGAATTCTGTTTATTATACTCCAAAATAGTTGTATTTTTATTTTCCCTTATCTAAAGAACTAATGAACAAAATAATTGCAATCGCTAGTCAAAAAGGAGGCGTTGGTAAAACGACTACGTCCATAAATCTGGCAGATGCACTTGGTCTTCTTGATAAAAAAGTACTTTTAATAGACTTAGACCCTCAAGCCAATGCTACTTCTGGTGTTGGCCTTGTTCCTTTTGAAATTAAATATAGTAGTTTAGGTTTTTTTAACAACACGTTTAAAGCTGAAAATAGTATTGTAAAACCTGAATTTGCACATTTTGATTTTATACCTTCTAACATCCGTTTAGCCTCAATAGAAATAAATAAATCTAAAACCATTGATTTATTTATGCTAAAAAGGGCACTTTCTAATATTATAGAAAATTATGAATATATTCTCATTGACTGTCCCCCTTCTTTTGGATTATTGGCACTTAATGCATTAACAGCATGCCATTCAGTAATTATACCTGTACAGTGTGAATTCTTTGCTTTAGAAGGCTTAAGCAAACTATTGACAACTATTAAAAGTATCAAAAAATCATCTAATCCAAATATTGATATTGAAGGGTTGTTAATTACCATGTTTGATTCAAAAACAAGCTTATCAAACCAATTACAAATAGAATTAGTTAAACATTTTAAATCTATGGTTTTTAATACAACTATACGGCGAAATGTTAAACTAAGAGAAGCACCCAGTTATGGCTTAAGCATTATAAAGTACCATCCTGATAGTGTTGGCGCTGAAAATTATTTAAATTTAGGAGCAGAATTAATCAGTAAAAACAAAAAGGTAGTAACAACTTCGGAAAAAGGAAACGATTTATCTAAAATATTGACAGATGACACGGAAGATGTAGACTATATAATAAATAGACATACAACTACCAATACCAATAAAAAGGAAGAAGATTACAGCCACTTAATTGGGTTAAAAAGAGATGAAGTAAATAAGGTTTTAGGGTTTTCTTATAATGATATTCATTCAAATACGTGGATGTACAGAATTAGTAAATCTTTCAGTCTAATGAAAAAAAACTATTTGTATCTATATTTTGAAAACGAAAAAATAGTGGATTATAAACTCACAACATTTAAAGTAAACAAGATTCAATAGCTAATATTAAAATTCGTTTAATACTGAACTTATTACATCTTTAATCGTTTTTTCTTACAAAAAAATTATAATAATTACTTTTAACTCACTTCTAGGTTGATTTTAGACGACTGTTAACAATTTCGGTTTTTATTCCTCATAAATAATTGTATTTTTACCGTTAACAAAACCAAATCATTTAATGGGTAAAATCATCGCAATTGCTAATCAAAAAGGCGGTGTTGGTAAAACAACAACGTCTATAAATTTAGCCGCTTCGCTTGGCGTTCTGGAAAAAAAAATACTGCTTATTGATGCTGACCCTCAGGCAAACGCAACTTCTGGAATCGGAATAGACATAGAGTCTATTGAAATAGGAACCTACCAACTTTTAGAGCACTCTAATTCGGTTAGAGAAGCTATTATGAAAACTGAATCGCCTAATTTAGACCTTATTCCTGCACATATAGACTTAGTTGCTATTGAAATAGAACTTGTTGATAAAGATGCACGTGAATACATGTTAAAAAAGGCTTTAGTAGATATTAAAAACGATTACGATTATATTTTAATTGATTGTGCGCCGTCTTTAGGCTTACTGACATTAAACGCTTTAACGGCTGCTGATGCAGTCGTCATACCAATACAATGTGAGTATTTTGCGTTGGAAGGTTTAGGTAAATTATTGAACACCATAAAAAGTGTTCAAAAAATTCATAATCCAGAATTAGATATTGAAGGCTTATTGCTTACTATGTACGATGCTCGATTAAGATTGTCTAACCAGGTCGTTGAAGAAGTTCAAAAACATTTTAACAACATGGTTTTTAATACCATCATTCAGCGTAATGTACGTCTAAGTGAAGCACCTAGTTATGGAGAAACTATAATTAATTATGATGCCAGTAGTAAAGGTGCTAACAATTACTTAAGTTTGGCAAAAGAAATCATCAATAAAAACTCTTAAATATTATGGCTAAGGCAACAAAAAAACAAGCTTTAGGTAGAGGTTTATCTGCATTATTAAAAGACCCTGATAACGATATTCAGTCGGTTCAAGATAAAAACGCCGATAAAGTTATTGGAAATATAGTAGAATTAGATATTGATTTTATTGAGGTTAACCCTTTTCAACCACGTACTAATTTTAGTGAAGAATCATTACGCGAATTAGCATCATCTATCAAAGAATTAGGGATCATTCAACCTATCACTGTTAGAAAATTAGGATTTAACAGCTATCAATTAGTTTCTGGAGAGCGTCGTTATAGAGCTTCAAAATTAAATGGTTTAGAAACTATTCCGGCGTATATTAGAATTGCTAACGATCAGGAATCGCTAGAAATGGCATTGGTTGAAAATATTCAGCGTCAAGATTTAGATCCGATTGAAATTGCCTTATCATATCAACGTTTAATTGATGAAATCAATTTAACACAAGAACAAATGAGCGAGCGTGTTGGAAAAAAACGCTCTACTATTGCAAATTACTTGCGCCTATTAAAACTAGATCCAATCATTCAGACTGGGATGCGTGATGGTTTTATTTCAATGGGTCATGGACGTGCCATGATTAATATTGAAGACACAACCATTCAACTTGATATTTACGAAAAAATAATATCTAATAAGCTTTCTGTTAGAGAAACTGAAAATTTGGTTCGTGACTTTAATGACACCAAAGTAGTAAAAGTCGCATCTAAAAAAGAGAAAGATGAAGACGCTCCAAAATATATTAAAAAAGGTATTACTACATTTTCTGAATACTTTGGACATAAAATTGACGTTAAAGTCTCTAAAAACGGAAAAGGAAAAATCACAATTCCGTTTCATTCAGAAGAAGACTTTAATCGTATTAAAAAACTAGTTGACGGTGCCAAATAAATTTCTAATAGCAAGTGTCTTTGCCTTTTTATTTTGTTTTTCAACCATAGCACAAGAAAAAGAAAGGAAAAGAAAAAAACTCCCAAAAGAAATCGTTATAGATTCTATCATAGAAATTAAAGAACCCATCAACCCCCTATCTCCAGCCAAAGCAGCATTTTATTCAGCGATATTACCAGGACTGGGGCAAGCCTACAATAAAAAATATTGGAAAATCCCAATAGTTTATGGTGCTATTGGTACAGGTATATATTTTTATGTGACAAATAATAAAGAATACAACAGGTATAGAGATGCTTACAAAAGAAGATTAGCTGGTTTTACAGATGATGAGTTTTATAAAGATTCTAATGGCAACCAATTAACAACACCCAGAGTCACTACGGAAAGTTTAGAAAGGGGTCAGAAGTTTTTTAGGAAAAACAAAGAAATTTCACTTCTCGTAACCTTTGGACTTTATGCATTAAATATAATTGATGCCAATGTTGATGCCCACTTATTGCAGTATAATGTAGATGAAAATTTATCACTGGCACCACATTACAAATTCAACGAGTTGGATGCAACCAGCAATCTCGGATTAACTTTAAACTTTAAATTTTAAATGAATATAGCTTTACTTGGTTACGGAAAAATGGGAAAAACCATTGAACAAATTGCTATCAAGCGGGGACATAAGATTGTACTAACTGTTGACAAAGATGATAAAGATTATGACATTACGAAAGCAGACGTAGCCATAGATTTTAGTATTCCAACGGTAGCATTTAGTAACATATCTAAGTGTATAAACAATCAAGTACCTGTTATTTCTGGAACAACAGGTTGGTTAGACAATTACGATAATGCTGTCGCTTTATGTAAAGAGAAAAAAGGCGCATTTATTTATGCTTCTAATTATAGTTTAGGTGTTAACATATTTTTTGAACTTAATAAAACACTTGCTAAAATGATGAGTACGCTTAAACAATACAATGTTAGTATGGAAGAAATTCACCATACACAAAAGCTAGATGCTCCAAGTGGAACGGCCATTTCTTTAGCAAACGATATTATTTCGCAACATACTGGTTACAACAACTGGAAATTAGATGAAAGTGGCGAAACTATAATTCCAATAGTTGCTAAACGCATTGAAGATGTTCCCGGAACGCATACTATTAATTACGAAAGTGAAGTAGATACTATCTCTATAGAACATATAGCGCATACAAGGCAAGGATTTGCATTGGGTGCAGTCATTGCTGCCGAATGGATTGCAGGAAAAACAGGAGTCTTTACAATGAACGATGTGTTAAATATTGGTTAATACTTAATAAATCTGTAACAGCGTTACTAAGTTTAACTACTAACAAAAAATTAAAATTTTAAGATTATGACACTTACGCAATGGTTTATATTTATATTAATTATTCAAGTAATTCATGGTTTAGGAACCTGGAAGCTATACATAAAAGCTGGTAGACAAGCATGGGAAGCTTTTGTACCTGTTTATAATGGCATTATTTTAATAAAAATCTTAAGCCGACCTTGGTGGTGGATTATCTTATTATTTTTACCGATAGTAAACCTTATTATGTTTCCTGTTGTTTGGGTTGAAACCGCCAGAAGTTTTGATAAAAACATGCCTATAGATACCTTTCTAGCTATTGCTACACTTGGTTTCTACAATTATTATTTAAATTACGCGACAGATGTTAGTTATGTTGAGAATAGAAGCCTGCAACCAAAAACATCGGGAGGAGATTGGGTAAGCTCCATTTTGTTTGCAATCGTTGCTGCAACTATAGTTCATACATATTTTATACAACCTTTTACTATACCTTCATCATCATTAGAAAAATCTTTGCTAGTTGGTGATTTCCTTTTTGTAAGCAAATTTCATTATGGAGCCAGGATCCCTATGACAACTGTTGGAGCTCCTATGGTACATGATACTATTCCAAAATTGGGAACAAAATCATACCTCTTTAATGATCATTTTGAAGAAAGAAAAACCTCTTGGGTAAATAAATTACAATTACCTTATTTAAGACTTCCTGGTTTTGAAAAAATAGACAGAAATGAAATAGTCGTTTTTAATCAACCAGCAGATACATTGCTGAATATGAATGATTTTCATCCAGATCGAAACTATTATAAACCTATTGACAAGAAAACCAATTTGGTAAAACGATGTGTTGCCATTGCCGGTGATTCATTAGAAGTTCGAAATGGCTATGTATATATAAACGGAAAACAAAATGTGTTACCAGATAGAGCACATTTGCAGTTTAGCTATCATGTACAACCTAAAACGAATCAATTTAACCCAAAATATCTCAAAGAACGTTATGATATAACGGATGGTTTTGGCATAGTAAACCAACAAAACACCTACTACTTTTCGGCCATTTCAGATGAAGCCTTAGCGAAGTTCAAAAACCACCCAAATGTTGCCAGTATAACTCCCGTTAAGAAGGAAAAGGGTGTAAGAGATCCAAGTATTTTTCCACATGATCCAAATTATAAATGGAACGTTGATTTCTTTGGTCCTCTATATATACCCGAAGAAGGAAAAACGATTGACATAAATTTAGAAGTTTTACCATTATACAAACGCGTCATTACCGAATACGAGGGTAATGAGTTACAAGTAAACGGAAATCAGATTTTAATTAACGGAGAAGTTGCTACCACATATACTTTCAAACAAAATTATTATTGGATGATGGGTGACAATCGTCATAACTCTATTGATGCTCGCGCCTGGGGCTTTGTACCTTTTGACCATGTTGTCGGTAAGCCAGTATTCATTTGGATGAGTTGGGATGGTATAAAAAACCCACGCTGGGAACGTTTCTTTACAACTGTAAGTGGAAGTGGTAAGGCAACCTCTTATTTTATTCCATTTCTTATTTTATTATTTGGATGGATTGGGCTTAATAAATGGCGAGCACGTAAGAAAAATGGTTAATTTGTTTTTTGTCATTCCTGCGAAGGCAGGAATCCACTAATAAAATAAAGTTTCAATTTATAAGATTCCTGCCTTCGCAGGAATGACATAGCAATGAACATTATCATACATCCAACATACTTCCCCAACATAGCTTATTTTGTTGCTATGGCAAAAGCTGAGGAGGTTATCTTTGAAGTTGATGACAATTTCCTAAAGCAAACCTACAGAAACCGTACCTATATATATGGAGCTAATGGTAAACTTGCTTTAAATATCCCGGTAATTCATTCGCAAAAGAACCGTCAAAAATATCGTGATGTAAAAATTTTTAATGAAGAAAAATGGCAAAATCTACATTGGAAGTCGCTACTTTCTGCATATAGAACATCACCTTTTTTTGAATATTACGAAGATGAACTTCAACCTTTATTTAACACAAAGGTAGACTATATTTTAGACTATAACTTTAAATGTCTTGAAGCCATTTATAGTTGTTTACAATTAGAATTGAATACTTCAAAATCTGAAACTTATCAAAAAACGGTAGAAGACAAAACGGACTTCAGGCATTTAGTAAATGCAAAAAAAGAGCCCTTTCAGCATTTTGACACCTACACTCAGGTGTTTAGTAACAAACATGGTTTTATATCTAACTTAAGTATTTTAGATCTGCTCTTTAATGAAGGCCCTAATGCGCTAAATTATTTAGAGTCTCAAACCATAATAACACAGTAATGCTACAAACTATTGTTCATTATGGGTGCCATTTTTTAATGCCCTTGTTAGTTGCTTTAATTTGGTACAAACCCCATTGGAAACTAGCTTTTATAATTATGCTTTCCGGTATGTGGATAGATTTAGATCATCTACTCGCAAACCCAATCTTTGACCCTAACAGGTGTAGTATTAATTTTCATCCACTTCATTCCTATTACGCCATAGCATTGTACCTTATCCTTCTATTTCCAAAAAAAACACGTTTAATTGGCTTAGGGCTGGTAATTCATATTATGGCTGATGTAGCGGATTGTTCGTTTATGTAATACCAAATAAACTTTCAAATAACGTTAATAATTTTGTGGCAATCGCATACTGTAGACTAAATACCTTTTTCTCGCAAAGGCTCAAAGACGCCAAGCTTTTGAAACAGTTAAATAATAGATAGCTCCTGACTTCCTTAAACTGACTGCATACTGAGACTGAACACTGCAACTGAATACTGAACACTAAATACTAAGGAGTCAAACCCAAAGTTGTCATAATGGGGTAATGGTCAGAATAGTGCTCATTATAAGCTTTAAAATCGTTTATAGCAAATGCTTCATCGGCAAAAATAAAATCAATTTGCACAGGAAAAAATTTAAAATCGTAAGTACGTCCAAATCCGTTTCCAGCTTCTTTAAACGTATCATTTAAATCACCTTTAATTTTTCTATATACATACGAGAATGCGGTATTATTAAAATCACCGCAAATAATCATTTTATATGTACATTGTTTTTTATGCATTAAAAATAACTCCGTTTGAAACTGTTGCATCTTAAATGTCGCCCCAATACGCTTAAAAAGACGTTCAGAATCTTCTTTTTTAAGAGTTTCAACATTGGCACCTATATGTAACGATTCTAAATGGATATTATAAACCCTAATCGTATCACTCCCTTTTAAAATATCAGCAAAAATGGCATTATTACCTGTATCAGGAAATTCGATAGATCCAGAATTTACAATGGGATACTGTGAAAAAATAGCTTGTCCGTATTTTGTTTTCCCCCCTGAAAGCTTCTCATATTTATACTTAAAAAAAGAAAGATCGATATTTTTATGAGGGTGATATTCTTGAATACTTAAAATTTCCGGAGCCTCTGTCTTGATAAAATCGACAATTTTGTTTTCTATATTTTTTTCAGGAATCCAATCATAGAGATTAAACAATCTGACATTGTAATTCATAATCTTGATATTATTGGGGCTATCAATATTTTTTGAGGAAGAAAATTTATATA
Organism: Flavivirga spongiicola; assembly: GCF_030540825.1. NCBI lineage: Bacteria > Pseudomonadati > Bacteroidota > Flavobacteriia > Flavobacteriales > Flavobacteriaceae > Flavivirga > Flavivirga spongiicola. The sequence continues at coordinate 3,415,812 of NZ_JAUOEO010000001.1, read as the reverse complement.
AAGAACCAAAAGAAATGTATCCAATAAAAAGCACAAATAATGATAATATTAACTGTTTTTTGAGCCTCACCAGCCAATATAAAAAGAACAATACGTTAATAACTATTAAAAACGAGACTCCTAGATTAAGTACCGATAATAAGGAAAATGTTTTTGGCGGCAAAAATGGTAAAGCAAATGAAAACAGTAGCAAAAGTGCCACAATGACATTTATGATATAGATAATTTTATTTATAAAACTTAATTTTTTCATATTATTGCTTGAAGAGCATCCATCGATAAACAGAATTCTATTTCGAATTTTCGATTAGTTTCATGTAAACATGTTACAGGCTCTAGTAGAAAATTTGAAATAGAATATCTGATGATTAATTTTGTTCTGGATTAAGCTGATCCATGCCCCCAAAATATTTAAAACCTCCAAACCAGAAGTTTTTAATAATAGCTGAGAAGATAAATTATAAATTTCAATTTGTAAGAATTTTTCGATTAACGAGTGAATTTCTTCTCCCAAATACGCGATTATTCATTACTATCTTCTCTCATCCCTTTTGATAATACCATTTCTCATGTGATATTACCGTAATAAAACGCCCTTTTCTCCTCTCTACTTCAGCATAAAAAGGAGCCGTAACTATAGCTATGGCTTATTTTCATGTTTCGTATAAAGCAAAAAATCATCATTTTATTTTACGATAATATCAAACAAGAACTGGTATAAAACTATTTTCCCGCTCTAAATAAAAATTCTTTTTCCTCAGCAGTTAAGCTATCATAGCCACTTTTACTAATCTTATCTAGAATAATGTCTATTTTCTTTTGATTATTAAACTCTTTAAAATCTGATTTAGTGTATCCTCCAACTTTCGATTTGTTCTTGTGTACTGTTTTTAACGGCCCTTTTTTTGTTGCTTTAAACATGTTAAAAACAGCATCCATAATACTTTCAAAACCTCTGCCTATATCTTGCCCTTTTAATAATTGTTTTGCATAAAAATAGCCTAATAGCACACCTCCAAGATGCGCTAAATAACCACCGGAATTACCACCTGTTGGGTTATTAATTCCAGAAAACACGCCAATGATATCTATTATTACAATGGCAACACCCACATACCACAGTTTTAAATTAAATGTAAAAAAACGCAGCTCTTGATTTGGCATGTAAGCACAAAGAAAAATTAATAAAGCCCTCACAGCAGCCGAAGCTCCTAACAATCTTGAGTTTGATTGAAATACATTAGGAAACGCTGTGTAACATAACATATATAATAAACCTCCAGCCATAGCACCTAAAAAATAAATATTCAGTGCCATTTTAGGGCTAAATAAGTTTAAAAACATACGCCCTATAAAATACAGCCAAAGCATATTAAAAAATAGATGCCAAAAATCGTAATGCAAAAAAGCATAGGTTATAATGGCCCATGGCTTTATTATAAAATCAGAAAAATCACTTGGTAATTCAAACCAACCTAAGCTAGATTTTAAAAGTAAACCTAACACAAAAACAATGACATTAATGGCTATAATTTTTTCTAGCACATTAAGTCTGGACAATTTATCTTTTATGTCTTGAGAGAGCGAAGTCATTAATTCCAACGGTTTCTATTAAACTGTGTTTTTTTCCAATACCACATAATTAAAAAACCAATTAATGCGCCTCCAACATGCGCCATGTAAGCAGTATTACTAGGGCTAAAAAAGGATTGTCCTGTTAAACCAGAAATTAAATCTAAAATAATAATTCCTGGAATAAAATACTTTGCTTTAATAGGAATTGGTAAAAATATCAGCATGAGTTCAGCATTGGGGTTCATCATACCAAATGCTGCTAGAATCCCCATAATACAACCTGACGCCCCTACCATTGTACTGTTATTAGTAATAACATTCATTTCATACAAGCTATTAAAAGAATTTTGATTTAATAAACTTTTATCTATATTATTCTCAACAAAAAGCGGAAGAAGCTTATCTTCAAATATTTTTTGACTAAAAAAACCTTTACCGTTAACATTATAATCAACAATATCAAAGTTAACTATGCTATTAATAATATCCGATGAGAATCCCAACTCGGAAATGCTATTCAATAAAGGATAAAAATCATAATAATAATACGCTATTTGTAATCCAACCGCTCCCAGTCCAGCAGAAATATAGATAAACAAAAACCGCTTGGAGCCTAAAACCTGTTCTACAGGTGTACCAAACATCCAAAGGGCAAACATATTAAATAAAATATGTGTTATGCCACCATGCATAAACATGTGTGTAATGATTTGCCAAGATTGAAAAGCATCACTTTTCGGGAAATGCATCGCAAACCAATCAAAAAACAAATCTTGACCAACTGCTAAGGTACCAATAAACATAATCACATTAATGATTAATAGGTGTTTAACAGTTTCTGAAATCCTCATCATAATCTATATAAATTTTTTATCTAACTCATCAACACTTAGCGTAATAAATGTTGACCTATTAGTAGGTGAAATATTTGGTTCTTTACAAGCAAACAGCTTATTTACCAAATGTTCTTGTTCATCTTTCTGTAATGATTGCCCTGTTTTAATAGCTAAACTTTTCGCCATCGATTTTGCCAATAAATCGGTAGCACTAAAATGACTATCTGGCACTTCATTTTCTACATCACTAATTAATTGCTCTAAAATAATAGATACTTCACTTTCAGGAACCGATACCGGAACACCTGTAATCTCAAGAGACTCATCATTAAAACTTGAAAAAACAAATCCAGTATTCTCTAAATCATCTTTCAACTGCTTTACAATAGTAATTTCTTGTGTTGAAAAATGTAACTGAAGCGGAAATAACAATTGCTGGCTTACCGCTTCTTTTATCGTCATATTTTTAAGAAGCTCTTCATATAAAATACGTTGATGTGCTCGATGTTGATCTATAACCAACATACCCGATTTGATAGTACTGACAATATATTTATTATGGAGCTGATACGTTGTATTTACATTTTCCATTTGTTTTTCATCATCAAAAATGGAAGGTGTAGATTCCTCGCTTTCAAAATGCACTTCACTAAAATCTTGCTGTGTTTTAGTTCCTTTAGATTCTAATCCAACATATAAACTTTCCCAATTTGCAACAGGTTCTTTTTTATAAGATGTCATTCTGGCTTTTGTTTCCTCTTGGAATGGATTAAAACTTTTATCTACTTCTACTTTAGGAACACTTGTATCATTATTTTTATAACTATATGGTGTATCAAGACTTGGGTCTCGCTCAAAATCTAAAACAGGCGCAATATTAAATTGGCCTAAACTATGTTTTACTGCAGAACGTAACAAAGCGTACAGCGTATGCTCGTCATCAAACTTAATTTCTGTTTTTGTTGGATGTATATTAATATCGATAGTTTGCGGATCTACCGTTAAATTTAAAAAATAGCTTGGATGCGTACCACTTTTCAATAAACCATCAAATGCAGAGGCTATAGCATGATTTAAATAGGCACTTTTAATAAAGCGATTGTTTACAAAAAAATACTGCTCGCCTCTCGTTTTCTTAGCAAATTCCGGCTTACCAACAAATCCCGAAATTTCAAGAACCTCTGTATTTTCTTCAACAGGCACCAGTTTTTCATTGGTTTTATTCCCGAAAACATTTACAATACGCTGCCTATATTTACTAATTGGTAAATTAAAAGATTCGCTTCCATTGTTATACAAAGCAAAACTAATATTAGGATGCGCTAATGCCACGCGATGAAATTCATCAATAACATGTCTCAATTCAACCGTATTTGACTTTAAAAAATTGCGTCGCGCAGGAATATTAAAAAAAAGGTTTTTTACAGAAATTGATGTGCCTTTAGGTGTGACTACCACTTCTTGGGATACCACATTACTACCCTCAATTACAATAGTAGTACCAACATCTTCTTGTTCTTGCTTCGTTTTCAATTCAACATGCGCAATGGCCGCTATGCTTGCTAAAGCTTCTCCACGGAATCCTTTTGTATCCAATTGAAATAAATCATCGGCAGTGCGAATTTTAGAAGTGGCATGACGCTCAAAGCTTAAACGAGCATCGGTAGCACTCATCCCCTTTCCATCATCAATAACTTGAACTAATGTTTTTCCAGCGTCTTTTATAATAAGTTTAATGGTTGATGCTCCTGCATCAATCGCATTTTCAAGCAACTCCTTTACAACAGATGCTGGACGTTGTACAACTTCTCCTGCAGCTATTTGATTAGCTACATGATCTGGTAAAAGCTGGATAATGTCTGCCATGTATTACTTAGAAAAGAATATAGATAAATCGAAATCGATGATAAAAAGAAATATTAAAACAAGAATAGCAACAATTATTAAAACACGTTTGTTAACCTCTTTGTCTGGATTATTTTTTAAATCATCTAAAGCATTATTAAGTTTTGTTTTTAAACCTTTATTACTACCAACCGTTGTTCTGTGCTCGTCAAATTTATGCTTAATTTCAAAAGGGTTTCCTTCACCTTTATCATCAAAATAACGAGGTGTGTAGCTAAACTTTTTGTTTTTCCGTAGTTTTAAAATTCCCATAATTTCTAAGCTTTTAGGTTACATGTATTTCTTTTCTAACAAATACATACAAAGCAATAATAATACCAAAGCCAAAATTAAAGTTTTTACCGGTAAAGCTCCCTTAACTTTTATCTTATTCTCACTTTGTCGTCGCCATTTGGAAATAAAATCTCTAGTGTCAGATTTATTATCTGAATCCAAATCGGTTTGATTCTCCTTGAAAAATCTAGGTCGATATTGAAAGGTTCTATTTTTACGTTGTTTAAACAAAATCTATAATGCTCTTAATAATCAACTAATCTTAACCTTAATGGTTTAAGACAAGTTTATCAAAAATACTTAAAAATAGGGAGAAAACAGAAGTTGAGATGTCAAAAATTGTTAACAAAAACAAATCGATTTTAGAATAACGATTGACGATTAACGATTTTTGAATTTGCTTTATACTGAGAATTAATTACTGAATACTGTTTACTGAATACTGCGACCAAATACTGTTTACCGAACACTGCTTACTGTTTACTGCTTACTGAAAACTAGCTGTTCTTACGCAATTCAGCCATTTTAATAGCGGCAATAGCTGCTTCTGTACCTTTATTCCCATGTTTACCGCCAGAACGATCTATAGCTTGTTGCATATTGTTATCTGTTAGTACGCAAAATATCACAGGTGTTTCTCGTGTTACATTTAAGTCCTTTATACCTTGGGACACTGCTTCACAGACAAAATCGAAATGCTTTGTTTCGCCTTGAATGACACTACCAATAGCAATAACGGCATTTACCATTTGCTCCTGCATTTTTTTACAACCATAGATAAGTTCATAACTACCGGGCACATCCCATCTAATGATGCTATTTGGCAACACCCCATTTTCTATCAAAGTATTATAAGCACCTTCATAAAGCCCTTCGGTAACAGTCTCGTTCCACTCAGAAACAACAATCCCAAACCGAAATTTATTCGCGTTTGGGATTGTCGTTTTATCGTAATCGGATAAATTTTTATTTGCCGTAGCCATATTACTTGCTTGCCAATACTTGAGCTTTACCTATAAACACATCTACTTTAGACGCCTCTGTTGAATTTGGGTATTCTTCTTTAACTCTTTTAAAATTAGCCAATGCTTTATCCGCCTTTCCTAAATCTAAGGCAACAGTTCCCGCTTTAAATAAATACATGGGTGTCGTATATTCGTTATTGCGCATTTCAGCAGCTTGCTCATAATACCCTAAAGCTTCATTTGGCTGATTTAATTGTACAAAAGCATCACCAATATTTCCTTTTGCTATAGGTGCTAATATTTCGTCATCGCTTTTGAAATTTTCTAAATGCTCAACTGCTTTTTTATAATCTTTTAATCTTAAATATGCAGTTCCAGCGTAATAACTAGCTAAGTTAGCCGACGGTGTACCACTATACTCTTCAATAACGTCTAGCATACCAAACTTTCCTTCTCCGCCATTTAAAGCCAAATTGTACAATGAGTCTTTTTCAACACCAGTAACTGCTTGATCAAAATATTTTTGTGCTTGAAACATATCGTTCATAGCAGACATTTGCTTAGGTTTTGCTATAAACTCCTTGTATGCTAAAGAGCCTAAAACAATTAATGCAACAAGTCCTATGATTACAAAAATATATTTCTGGTTCTTTTCAACAAACGCTTCTGTTTTTGAAGCAGTCTCATCGAGTGTATTAAAAACTTCTGCTGTAGTAGAGTCTGTTTCGATGTTTTGTTCTTTCTCTACTTTATTTTTTGGTTTGTATCCTCTTTTATTATAAGTCGCCATGTATTCTATCTATATTAATGCGCCGCAAAAATATAATTTTTCTTCATAACTAAAAGGGTATTTATTTGATATTTTTCAATAATTTGCACTTCTTTTTAAAGAGTTTAGCAACAAATACCAATTGAATTTCAAAATAACACATAAATAATTTGAATTATTTTTTGCTTAAATAAGTCAAAAACCTTAAGCATAGCTGAAGTTATGGTTCTGTTTTTGAAGAAATTTAAGTAAAAAAGAAATGAATTATATTCGTCATTTTGAAGTTTAATTGGTATAATATAGCCTTTAAGTCGCTTATTATATGATTTTAAAATCCCTTTCGTTACTTAATTATAAAAACTTTGATAGTAAATCATTTGCCTTCAATGATAAAATAAATTGCATTGTTGGTAATAACGGTATTGGAAAAACCAATGTACTCGATGCTATTTATCATTTATCCTTCGGAAAAAGTTACTTTAACCCCGTGGCAACACAAAATATTAAGCATGACGAAGATTTTTTTGTGATTAATGGTGATTATGAAAAGGATAATAAAACTGAAAAAATAATTATTAGCTTAAAACGAGGTAAAAAAAAAGTTATTAAACGCAATGCTAAAGCTTATGAAAAGTTTAGCGAACATATTGGTTTTTTACCTTTAGTGATTATTTCGCCAGCCGATAGAGATTTGATTATTGAAGGTAGCGATACCAGACGAAAATTTATAGACAGTGTCATTTCACAAAGCGATAAAACCTATTTAAACCATTTAATAAACTATAATAAGATACTGGCTCAACGTAATGCGTTACTAAAATATTTTGCTTTAAACCACACCTTTAATAATGATACTTTAGAAGTTTACAACAATCAATTAACAGACTTTGGAACTCGTATTTTCGAAAAACGAGATACTTTTTTAAAGGAATTTATTCCCATCTTTAAGTCGCGTTACGAAGCTATTAGTAATGGTAGTGAAATAGTTGACTTAAAATATCACAGCGATTTATTTGAAGCTGATTTAAACACACTGTTAAAAAATATCATCAATAAAGACAAAGCGTTACAATACACGAGCGTTGGTATTCATAAAGATGATTTACATTTTAATATTGAAGGGCATCCTATTAAAAAATTCGGGAGTCAAGGTCAACAAAAATCGTTTTTAATTGCACTAAAACTAGCTCAATTCGATTTTATAAAAGCGCAAAGTGGTGTCAATCCGATTTTATTACTAGATGATATTTTTGATAAGTTGGACGAACATCGTGTCGCTCAAATTATTAAATTAGTAGATGATGAAAATTTTGGACAGCTATTTATAAGCGACACTCATGCAGAACGTACAGAAGCAGCTGTAAAGCAGGTGCATCAATCTTATGAAATTTTTAGGCTTTAAATTTCAAGCAGCTTAATATATAACAAGATCTAATGGCAAAACGTAACAACGAACATATTAGCATTCAAGATGCTTTAAAAGAATTTGTAGAAACCAATAAATTAGAAAAAGGTTTAAATAAAGTTAATGTAGCTGATGCATGGGCAAACCTTATGGGTAATGGTGTAAATAATTACACGGCATCGGTAAACTTAGAACGGGACACACTTTATATACAGCTGACCTCTAGTGTTCTTAGGGAAGAATTAAGTTATGGTAAACAAAAAATAATTAACATGCTTAACGAGGAATTAGGGAAAGAAATCATTAAAAAACTGGTACTCCGATAATTATAAAAACAAACTTTATACAAAATTTTTGTATTAAACCAAAAAGCTATTATTATTTATATTATATTTGTGACCTAATTTTTTATAAAACATAACATGAGTAAAGGTACCGTAAAATTTTTCAATGATTCTAAAGGTTTTGGATTCATCGTAGAAGACGACAACAACAAAGAACATTTTGTACACATTTCAGGACTTATCGATGAAATTCGTGAAGGTGACGCAGTAGAATTCGATCTACAAGAAGGTAGAAAAGGATTAAACGCCGTAAACGTAAAAGTAATCTAATAAATATACTTTAACAATTACAATTAAAGGTCTATCAATCAATTTGATAGACTTTTTTTGTTTTTAGTGATTAATAAATTATTTGGCACTATCTTTACAAAAACAAATTAACTTAATAGTATAAACAATGAGTAAAGGTACCGTAAAATTTTTCAATGATTCTAAAGGTTTTGGATTTATCGTTGAAGACGACAACAACAAAGAACATTTCGTACACATTTCAGGACTTATCGATGAAATTCGTGAAGGTGATGCTGTAGAATTCGATCTACAAGAAGGCAAAAAAGGATTAAACGCCGTAAACGTAAAAGTAATCTAACAATATACTTTTAACAATTTACAATTAAAAGTCTATCATTTATTCGATAGGCTTTTTTTTATGGAATGCCCCGTCCTGAAATAAGTTGACACAAAATCGACTTATTTCAAGACGGGGCATCTTAAATAAAAAAGCCCGCAACGATGTTGCGAGCTTTCTGTTTGTTTATAATTTTTAACGACTTAAAACATCTCTCTACCAGAAAAATGAAAAGCTCCCTCTATAGCCGCATTATCATCACTATCACTTCCATGTACTGCATTTTCACCAATAGAAGCTGCATAAAGTTTACGAATAGTTCCTTCGGCAGCATCAGCAGGGTTAGTTGCCCCTATTAAAGTTCTAAAGTCTTCAACAGCATTGTCTTTTTCTAAAATAGCTGCAACAATAGGACCGCGAGTCATATATTCGACTAATTCCCCAAAAAATGGACGTTCATTATGTATAGCATAAAATGCTTCAGCGTCAGCTTTTGTCATTTGTGTTAATTTCATTGCTACGATTCTAAATCCTGAAGCTGAAATTTTTTCTAATATTGCGCCAATGTGTCCCTTTTCAACAGCATCTGGCTTAAGCATTGTAAATGTTCTATTTGTTGCCATTTTATTGTTTTAATTTTGCAGCAAAAGTAATGTATTTCTAATTAAAAACAACCATTAAATCATAAACTAGTATAACGCATTAAAAAACCTATTCTTATCTTAAAATTATTGCAAAATATATCGCTTTACTTTTTTTAAGTTTAATTTCTCACTTCCGTGAGGACAAGCCTCTCAGATACCATACTGAAACTTATAAAAAGCCAATATTTTATTATAGTTTTAAGCTTTACAACATCCTTTTAAAGCATCATTCAGGTTAAAAAAAATTGTATCTTCGTCAACTATGAATAAACAAGATATTATAAGTATAAAACGGCTATTGTCTTCTAAAAAAAAGATTGTAATCGTACCCCATAAAAATCCAGATGGCGATGCCATTGGCTCTACACTTGGGCTTTATCATTATCTTATAAAAGGCAATCACCAGGTAAATGTTATAGTACCTAATGATTATCCTACTTTTCTGAAATGGATTCCAGGTAATGACATCATATTAAAACATGATTCTCAGACTAAAAAATGTGATGCATTAATTGAAGCCGCAGATATTATATTTACCTTAGATTTTAATGCTTTTCATAGAACTGGTAATATGGAAACTGTATTAGCTAAAAGTAATGCCTTAAAAATTATGATTGATCATCATCAAGCACCTGATGATTACGCTACTTACATGTTTAGTGATGTTAGTATGAGTTCGACCTGCGAAATGGTATACCATTTTATTAATATGTTAGGCGATACAAATCTGATAGACACAAACATTTCAACCTGCTTATATGTTGGCATAATGACCGACACAGGTTCTTTTAGGTTTTTATCCACAACTAGTAAAACCCACCAAATAATAGCTCAACTTATTGAAAAAGGAGCTAATAATACGGAAATTCATAACAATGTTTACGACACTAATAGCTACGAACGTTTACAGCTTCTGGGATGTGCGTTAAGCAACTTAAAAGTTATTCCAGAATCAAGAACAGCTTATATTACACTTACACAAGAAGAATTATATAAACATGATTATAAAAAAGGCGATACAGAAGGTGTTGTGAATTATGCTTTGTCATTAAACAATACGATACTAGCTGCTATTTTCATTGAAGATAAACAAGAAGGCATTATAAAGATCTCGTTACGCTCTAAAGGGAATTTTTCTGTCAACGAATTATCCAGAGCGCATTTTGGTGGTGGTGGTCATACCAACGCTGCTGGAGGAAAAAGCTATTTATCGCTAGAAGATACAGTTGCTAAATTTATTAGTATATTGCCTAGTTATAATAAAGCCCTAAATAATGAATAAATTACTAACATTGGCCATTGTTTTACTGGCATTAAACTGTAAAACCCCCGATGCTCGACGTCCCATATCGGTAAAAACTGGCTCTTTTATAGATGCCTCCGTAGAGCGCAATAAAAAACTGATTGCTCAAGAACAAGTTTCCATAGAAAAAATCATGCAAGCGCAAGACATAGACTATATAGCTTCAGAGAGTGGTTTCTGGTATTACTACAATAATAAAATAGAAATAGATACTTTAAAAACACCTCTCTTCGGAGATATTATAAACTATAATTACAATATAAAAGCATTAAATGGCAGCCTAATATATTCAAAAGAAGATATTAAAACGCAAAACTATGCTATGGATAAAGAAGAGTTATTTACCGGTTTACGTGAAGGTTTAAAACTAATGAAAACTGGCGAAACTGTTACCTTTCTTTTCCCTTCACAAAAAGCATATGGTTATTATGGCGATGAAAACAAAATAGGTAGCAACACACCAATAGTATGTGAAGTTACAGTAAATTCAATTACCCAAAATCAAACTAATTAATAATGAATTTTTTAAAAAACGCAGTCAAAATATTATTAACTACTTCTTTAATAACTTTAGCTTCATGTAAAGCTCAATATCCAGATCTTGAAGATGGATTATATGCAGAATTTATTACCTCAGAAGGTATTATGGTTGCTAAATTAGCACATAAAAAAGCACCTATAACTGTTGCTAATTTTGTCTCACTAGCAGAAGGTACTAATACTATGGTAGACAGTGCTTATATAGGAAAAAAATTCTATAACGGACTTATTTTTCATCGTGTTATCAATGAATTTATGATTCAAGGTGGTGACCCTACAGGTACAGGTGGAGGAAGTCCCGGTTATAAATTTACGGATGAATTTCATCCAGATCTAAAACATGATAAACCAGGTATTTTATCTATGGCAAACTCTGGACGCAATACAAACGGAAGTCAATTTTTTATTACAGAAATCCCAAAACCTCATTTAGATAATGGGTATAATATATTTGGTGAGCTCGTTATTGGAATAGATATCCAGGACAGTATTTCTAATGTAAAAACGGCATCTGGAGACAGACCTGTGGAAGACGTTGTCATTAAAGAATTAAATATTATTAGAAAAGGTAAAGATGCAAAATCCTTTGATGCTCCAAACACATTTAATAATCATTTTGCTGAAGCAGAACGTAAAGAAAAAGAAAAGCTAGCCAAAATAGAAGCAATTATAAAAGCTTCTAAAGAAAAATTTGAAAAACAACGAGCTAAAGCTATGACGTTGTCTTCTGGTTTACAATTTTTTGTTACCGAAAAAGGCACTGGAAAAAAATTACCAGAAAACGCTGAAGTGCTTACCCATTATGCTGTATATTTTGAAAGCGGAAAACTACTTCAAACCAGTAAATTAGAAATTGCTGAAGCTCTTGATGCCGTAAACGAAAAGCGTAAAGCCGCAGACCAATACCAACCTATTACTGCTGATATCAGTCCAGATGCCAAAATGATTTCAGGCTTTAAGGAAGGGTTACAACAATTAAATGTTGGAGATAAAGCAACCCTATTTATTCCGTATCATTTAGCTTATGGTGAAGCAGGAGGTAGAGGGATTCCTCCAAAATCTAACATCATTTTCGAAGTTGAAATTTTAGAAATTTTAAAGTAAAAAATAAAACATATGCAAGCATTAAAATTCGATTGGAACCCTGTAACTGGAATTGACATTTTCGGAAATTTCAAATTACACTTCTACAGTCTTATGTGGGTCATTGCCTTTATAATAGGCTGGTATATTATGAAACGTATTTTCACTAAAGAAAAAATATCTTTAGACTATCTGGATCCTTTATTTATTTACACCGTATTAGCAACTATGTTAGGTGCGCGTTTAGGGCATGTTTTGTTTTATCAATCAGAATTAATCTCACAAGACTTTTTTAGTATTTTTCTACCATTCAAATTTAAAGGTGGTTTTGAATTTACCGGTTTTCAAGGATTAGCGAGTCATGGTGCTGCTATTGGTATTATAATAGGCATGTATTTGTATCGTAAAAAATACAAATACAAATCATTATTATGGGTTTTAGACCGTGTTGTTATATCGGTTGCTTCAGGAGCCGTTTTTATCAGAATTGGAAATTTTATCAATTCTGAAATTATTGGAAAAGTTACAGAATCTAGTTTGGGGGTTCGTTTTATTCAAGATGAATACTACAAGAGTCAAATCACACAACTTACGGGTATTAAAGATGTTCAGGAAGCGTATAATGCTGTCACCGATAACCCCCAATTTGTAGAATTACTAGAAAAAGTCCCCTATAGACATCCTGCTCAGCTATACGAATCTTTCTGTTATATTTTTGTGTTTTTAATTTTATGGTATTTCTATTCAAAAACTAAAAAAAGAGATCAAACCGGTTTTCTATTTGGATTGTTTTTAGTCCTATTGTGGACTATTCGCTTCTTTGTCGAGTTTACCAAAGAGCCTCAAGGTGATGAATATATTAATTGGGCTAATTTAAATACAGGGCAATGGCTAAGTATTCCATTTATTCTAATTGGTTTATATTTTATGTTTGTTTATAAACCAAAAACAGTCGTTAAATAAGATGTTTTCTAAACGTTTCCTTTTATTAACTTTTATAATTTCGAATGGTTTTATTTTAAGCCTATCGTCTTGTAAAGAAAACAAAAAAGTCATAAAGCAAACCGAAGTCACTTTTAAAAAGGAAGGAGAGCTTACAATTTTCAAGTCCATTGACTCTACACAAGTAAACCTGGATATTGAAATAGCCGATACTGATTTTGATATTCAGACAGGATTAATGTACAGAAATTCTATGGATAAAAAACAGGGGATGTTATTTGTGTTTGATGATGTTAGAGAGCGTTTCTTTTACATGAAGAACACAAAAATACCTTTAGACTTAATTTATATAAACGAAAATAAAAGCATCGTAAGCTTTCAGAAAAATGCTAAACCATTTGATGAAAGCTCTTTGCCTTCAAATTTTCCCGCAAAATATGTGCTCGAAATTAATGCTGGTCTGGTAGATATCTGGTCCCTTTCTGTTGGTGATAGCATTAGTTACACTAAACACTAAGCAAATAAACTACAAGCTAAATAAACACTTAATGCAAACTTGACAAACTTGCCTTAAGTGTTTCTATTTTTGCTAAGGCATCTGCTTCTTTTTTCTTCTCACTAGCAACCACCTGTTCCGGCGCCCCTAAGACAAAACGCTCATTAGAGAGTTTCTTTTGTACCGATTTTAAGAAACCTTCTGTATAGCTTAATTCTTCTGTTAATTTTTTAATTTCTGCCTCAACATCAATACTACCTACCATAGGTATAAAATACTCATTAGATTTTACTCTAAAAGTTAAAGCACCATCAACAGCATCAGAAACATAATCGATGTTTTCTAAATTGCCTAATTTAGAAATAATACTATCGAATGTTTTATGGTTTTTTTCATTATTAATTATCGAAAGTCCAATAGCATCTTTAAAAGCTATATTTTTTTGTTTTCTAACGTTTCTAATCCCTGAAATAACTTCTGAAGCAAATTCAAACTCATTAATTAAAGCTTCATTAACTGGCTTAGATTCTGGCCATTTAGCAACAATCAAAGCTTCTTCCGGGGTTCTATCAGCTATATAATGCCAAATATCTTCCGTTAAAAATGGCATAAATGGGTGTACAATTTTTAAATTATCTTCAAAAATGGTAATGGTGCTTTTTAAAGTTTTAGCATCAATTGGTTGTAAATATCCAGGCTTGATCATTTCTAAGTACCATCCGCAAAAATCATCAAAAATAAGTTTGTAGATAGCCATTAATGCATCACTCAATCTATACTTGCTAAAATGGTCTTCAATCTCAATTAAAGCTTTCTGAAATTTAGATTCGTACCAATCTATAGCCATTTTACTTGACTCCGGTTGCTCTATATTTTCATCAACTTTCCATCCATCAACTAAACGATAAGCATTCCAAATTTTGTTTCCAAAACCTTTTCCTTGTTGACAAAGTGCCTCATCAAACATTAAATCGTTTCCTGCAGCAGAACTTAATAACAACCCAACACGAACGCCTCCAGCTCCATATTCTTCTATAAGCTTTAAAGCATCTGGCGAATTACCAAGTTGTTTAGACATTTTTCGTCTTTGCTTATCACGAACTAAGCCCGTTAAATATACATTATTAAACGGTTTCTCGTCTTTATACTCATATCCTGAGATTATCATACGAGCTACCCAAAAGAATAAAATATCCGGGCCCGTTACCAAATCGTTTGTTGGATAATAGTATTTAATATCCTTATTTTCAGGATTTCTTATTCCATCAAAAACACTTATTGGCCATAACCATGAGCTAAACCAAGTATCCAAAGCATCAGTGTCTTGAGTTAAATTGCTGATTGTTAGTTGCTGGTTTTTGGTTTTATCCTTAGCTAACTTTAAAGCGTCTTCTTTATTTTCTGCTACTACAAAATCTTCTTTTCCATCACCGTAGTAATAAGCTGGAATTTGTTGTCCCCAAAGTAATTGACGTGAAATATTCCAATCACGGATATTCTCCATCCAATGACGGTAGGTGTTTTCAAATTTCTTAGGAAATAAATTAATCTCAGAATCTTCGCCTAAAACCGCTTTTATAGCTGGTTTTGCTAAATCTTCCATTTTTAGAAACCACTGATCACTCAAACGTGGTTCAATAACAGCTTTGGTTCTTTCGGAAGTTCCTACTTTGTTAATATGAGTTTCAGTTTTTACTAAAACACCTGTTGCTTCTAATTCTTTAACGACTGCTTTTCTGGCTACAAAACGATCCTGACCTTCAAAATGTAATCCAAAGCTATTTAAAGAAGCATCTTCATTAAAAATATCTATAACCTCTAACTTATGCTTATCTCCTAAATTTTTATCATTTTCATCATGTGCTGGTGTTACTTTAAGGCAACCTGTACCGAACTCAACATCTACATAATCATCCTCAATAATAGGAATAACTCGGTTACATATGGGTACAATAGCCTTTTTTCCACGTAAGTGTAGAAATCTTTCATCATTTGGATTAATACAAATAGCTGTATCTCCAAAAATAGTTTCAGGACGCGTCGTAGCTATCGTTAAAGTATCTTCACTACCTTCAATTTTATATTGAAGATAATATAAATTCCCCTGACGTTCTTCATGAATAACTTCTTCATCAGATAAGGTTGTTTTTGCTTCAGGATCCCAGTTTACCATACGGTAACCACGATAAATCAAACCTTTATTAAACAAATCTACAAACACCTTGATGACCGCTTCACTCATGTCATCATCCATCGTAAATTTAGTCCGTTCCCAATCGCAAGAACACCCCAGTTTTTTAAGTTGCTCTAAAATAACACCCCCATATTCGTGAGTCCAATCCCAAGCATGTTTTAAAAACTCCTCACGAGACAAATCATTTTTATCAATACCTTGCTCTTTTAATTTGGCAACTACTTTCGCTTCAGTAGCAATAGATGCATGATCTGTACCAGGTACCCAACAGGCATTTTTACCTTGTAAACGCGCACGACGAATTAATACATCTTGAATCGTATTATTAAGCATATGCCCCATGTGTAAAACCCCTGTTACATTTGGTGGAGGTATCACAATAGTATATGGTTCTCTTTCATCTGGCTCTGAATGAAAATAATTGTGTTTCATCCAGTAATCATACCACTTACTTTCTACCTGACTTGCCTCATATTTTGAAGGTATTTGCATACTTTGGAATAGTTTTTGAACATTGATGTGCAAAAGTACTTATATTTCTTTTTCTGTGAAATGAGCATAGCTATTAATTTCATTAATAAATGAGATTTTAATATGCAAATGACACCTGTTTGGTTGGTTTGGTCTGACTACAGTAAAAATAAATATTAACAAATGAAAACTATAATATCAATCATAAAACAATGATTATTGGATATTTTAACAAAAATATAGACTTATTTCAGAAAAGTTGTACGTACTTTTAACTCAGTTGAATATGTTAACATACCTGCATTATATCTAATATTTTTGCAGATTGTATAAAAAGTAAGTATGTTTGACATGAAATTAAAAGTAATAAAATGAGCATTACAAAGCTTTAATAATATTAGAAGTGTTCATTATTCGACCTTAAAAAAACAATTAAAAAATAGACAAATGAAACAGTTAATTACAATTTTATTTATCGGATTAATTAGTTTATCTGTAAATGCGCAAGATAAAGTAGCAAAAATAGAATTTAAGTCTGATACTATCGATTACGGAACTATTGAAAAAGGATCAAATGGTGTACGTGTTTTTAAATTCACAAACACTGGTGATGCACCTCTTATAATTTCTAAAGTTTCATCTAGTTGTGGTTGTACTATTCCCAAAAAACCAAAAGATCCTATTTTACCAGGAAAAACTGGAGAAATTGAGGTTAAGTATGACACAAATAGAGTAAATCCTATTAGAAAAACAATAACTGTTATCTCTAATGCTGAAACACCTACAGTAGCCTTAAAAATAAAAGGCTTGGTTATTGACCCTAATAAAAAGAGTGTTTTAGAAAAGAAAAATAAAAGTATTGTTCAGCAATAAACGCTTTACAAAAATAAATCGTCCTATTAAAGGTTGACAAATTTTTAAAAATCAAAAAAAGCCAGAGAAATTAATTTCTCTGGCTTTTTTTATTGAACTCGTCTTGACTTTTTCTATTTCCTAAAACCTTCTGGCAGGTCAATCTCATTAAATTAAGGCACCAAAGTGCAGTTTGAGCGTCCGCCGGACGAACGGCAGTAGAAAACAATAAAACCTTGTTTTTCAATAGCATTTCGACTGCGTTCAATGTGACAATACAAAATAAATCTCCTTAACTTAATGAAAATGTCCAACAGGTGTAGGAATGGCAGAAATTCGCCCTTATTTTGTCTGTTTTCTTATGCCTACAATACATGCTTTACAAAAATAGTTTCATCTGAATAAATTTCATCTCATTTTAGGTTAAAAACAAAAGTCAGGATGAATTTATTGAAAAAGGTTTTCTAATTGAAATTGAAAAGTAAAAGTGCTTTTATCTCTTTCTATTTTTAATTTTATGCGTTTACCCGCTTCACCATAAAACATATGGATCAACTCTTGTAACGTAAATTGATAACTATTCCTATTATTTATACTCAAGATTATATCTCCTTTAAGTAAACCTGCCTTTTCTGCCGGAGAATTTTTTCTCAATTCTACTATGGCATAGGCTGGTTTTAATGACAACTTATACTGGGGGTCTATTATAATTTTTGTGCCCTTTTCTTGAGAATCCCCAAGACCATTATCATTACTAACCAAGTTATCTTTCTCTCTTACTAATCTAAATCCATCATGTGCCAACTCTATACCGCTTTTATTATACTGAAACTTTTCATTAAAATAATGGTTTTTTGTTAGCGTAATTATCGCGTTCCGATAATCAAAAATAACATTAAAACGCTTTAAAATGTTACCTGATAAACTACCATTACGACTCTTATGTTTTCTTGCAAATAATATAAATGTTGAATCTGGAAATGACACATTAACCTTATTTAGTTGAAAACTTTTTAAAGAAAAACTTCTGACTTTTGAACGTTTACCATAAACACTTCCACTCAAACCATGACCAAGAAAATCATAAAAATATTTATTACTGGATTCAATTCCTAAAGAGTCATCTTCAAACAACCATAAAGAATCACTTCCTCCAGAATCTATTAATAATTTAACAGGTATCTTTCTTCTATTCATGGTTACTTCAGCATTTATATAAGGCTTACTATTGTAAAACTCCAAATTTAGTCTTTCGCATTTTTTGCATTTTTTATACCTATATTTTTCTGGTGCAGTTAGTTTTATAACCTTTTTAGAGTAATTTATTTCAACTACTAAATCCCTAAATAAATCGAAGCCAATGATGCCATGAACTGGAAAACCTAATCTGGGAGCAAAATTGAGATTAGAATCGTAAACCGCATATAAATCCTGATTTAACTTAATGGCTTCTCCAATTTTAAAAACATTATTCTTAGATTTTAATGCTTCTACAGATTCTCCTTCTCCTAAACCTCTTAAAAAAATAGTCTCGGTATCTTTTATTTTTAGTGTATCAGATACATTTAAAAAATTAAAAATAATGGGCTTACTTACTCCTGTATCCAATAAAAAAGATAAACTTACGCCGTTAACTTCAACAGGAATTATAATTAAATTATTTATTAATTTGAACTTAACTCTATCTGACTGGTTCTTGTTTTGAATAACAAATTTATTTTGAGAAAAACTAAGATTACTGAAGCAAAAAAACACTAAAATCAGAGTTAAAAGCTTCTTAATTGAGAAGAATACAATTTTCATAGAATGAATTTACGAATCTTTTAGATTAACTCAATTATTTAGTACTGTTTTTTAAAAAAAATTTAAGATAATTTTCTCAACTTTGCAGCATAATTTATAATCAATGCCAACAATATCTAAAAAAGGGCAACAAATGCCTGCATCACCCATACGTAAGTTAGTTCCTTATGCTGAAGAAGCTGTGAAAAAAGGGAAAAGCATATATTATTTAAATATTGGACAACCTGATATTAAAACTCCTAAAATTGCTTTACAAGCGGTAAAAGAGAGTAACATAGACGTATTAGCGTATTCAAGATCGGAAGGATCTGAAGTATATAGACAAAAAATTTCAACGTATTATTCTAAACACAATATTCATGTTGCTCATGATGATATTGTAGTAACAACCGGAGGTAGTGAAGCGCTTCTTTTTGCCTTTGGAAGTATTATGGATACAGATGATGAAATTATTATCCCTGAACCATTTTATGCTAACTACAACGGATTTTCGACAGCATCCGGAGTCAAAGTCGTTCCGGTAATTTCTAAGATTGAAAATAATTTTGCTTTACCTCCAATTGAAGCATTTGAAAAGTTAATTACGCCTAAAACTAAGGCCATTTTAATTTGTAATCCTGGAAATCCTACAGGTTACTTATATTCTAAAGAAGAAATACAAAAATTGGCGGCCATTGTTAAAAAGCATGATTTATTTTTAATTGCTGATGAAGTTTATCGGGAATTCGCATATGATGGTAACACGCATTATTCTGTCATGCAAGAAACCGGACTCGAAGATCATGCCATTATGATCGATTCTGTTTCAAAGCGATACAGCATGTGTGGAGCACGAGTTGGATGTCTCGTATCGAAAAACAAAACACTTATACAAACTGTTTTAAAGTTTGCTCAAGCACGCTTAAGCCCACCAACACTAGCCCAAATTGCTAGTGAGGCTGCATTGGAAACGCCTCAAAGTTATTTTGATGCTGTTATTGAAGAATATGTAGATAGAAGAAATACTTTAATTTCAGAATTACAAAAAATAGATGGTGTTAAAGTTGCAAAGCCAAAAGGTGCCTTTTACTGTATTGCAGAACTTCCTGTAAAAAACTCTGATGATTTTGCACAGTGGCTTTTAGAGCATTTTCATGTTGATGGTGAAACGATAATGGTTGCTCCTGCTGGTGGTTTTTACTCCACACCAGGGGTTGGTCTAAACCAAATACGTATTGCATACGTACTTAAAAAAGAAAGTCTGATAAAAGCAGTTAATATTTTAAAAGAAGCCTTAAAAACTTATAATAATTAGTGCATATAAAACGGAACATATCTTTAAAGCCATACAATACTTTCGGTATTGATGTATTGGCAAATTTTTTTATTTCTGTTTCCAGTATAAATGAATTAAAGCAAGTTTTAGCCCTCAATGAACATCCTAACAAACTTATATTAGGTGGTGGTAGTAATATGTTGCTCACTAAAGATTTTGAAGGTCTTGTTATACATATCAATTTAAAAGGTATTGAAATCATTTCTAAAAATGATGATTTCGTTACTATTAAAGCGAGTGCAGGCGAAAATTGGCACGAATTTGTACTGTGGTGTATTAATAACGATTTTGGAGGTATAGAAAATTTATCACTAATTCCTGGCAATGTGGGCACAGCACCTATCCAAAATATTGGAGCTTATGGCATTGAATTAAAAGACACCTTTGTATCATGTGAAGCGATTTCATTAGAAACGAAAACTTTAGAAACGTTTACAAAAACTGATTGTGACTTTGGCTATAGAAATTCCATTTTTAAGCAACGTGCTAAAGGAAAATATATTTTAACCAGTGTTACATTTATTCTTAGCAAAAACAATCACAAACTTCATATAGACTATGGAGCTATCGCTTCTCAACTTGAAACAATGCATATTACGCATCCAACTATTCAAGATGTTTCAAAAGCAGTTATAGCTATTAGACAAAGTAAACTACCTAATCCTAAAGAGATAGGGAATAGTGGTAGTTTTTTTAAAAACCCAGTGATCTCAAAATCTAACTTCAATACACTATTGCAAAATTTCTCAGATATTCCAAGTTACCCAATTTCTGAAGATGAAGTAAAAGTTCCAGCAGGTTGGCTTATTGAAAAAGCCGGGTTTAAAGGGAAACAATTTGGTGATTATGGTGTCCATAAAAATCAAGCTCTAGTACTTGTAAATTATGGTAACGCGAAAGGTTCAGACATTTTAAATCTTTCAAAATTAATACAAAAAACTGTTAAGAGACTTTTTGACATTTCTATTGAAGTTGAAGTAAATATCTTGTAATCTAAAAGAAATTTCTAACTTTGGCATAATTACGACCAAATCGATTTATAGTTAAAACCAAATTCACTTTGATTTCATCTACAGAAAAAGAAATAATTCACTTCCTAGAAAATGGCGATAAAAAAGCCATTACTCTACTTTATGAAAGCTACTCAGATTCGCTGTTTGGTGTCATCAAAAAAATAATACCAGATGATGATACAGCACAAGATGTACTGCAAGAAAGCTTTGTGAAAATATGGAGATATGCAAAAAAATACGATTCTAACAAAGCTAAATTATTTACCTGGCTATATAGAATTGCTTACAATACTGCTATAGACAAAGTTAGATCTCAAAAAAACAAAAGTGGTAAAGAAGTCCAAATAGAGACTTCATCCGTATATAAAATAACATCGAACGAATTAAATCAAGATGTTTTAGATATAAAAACCCATCTAAATACACTTGATAAAAAATATCAAATAGTCATTAATGCACTCTTTTTTGAGGGTATGACACAACAAGAAGCCAGTGATGAATTAGATATTCCGCTGGGAACTATAAAATCAAGATTAAAAATTGGATTACGTGAATTGAAAAAAATTTATAATCCTTAACTAAACAAAGTCATGAATGAGAAAATAACTACTTTTTTAAATTCTGGCCTTTTAGAAAAATATCTATTAGGTGAAACTACTACTGTGGAAACAGAAATGGTTGAATCTTATATTTCAAAATATCCAGAAGTACAGAACGCATACAACACATTACAATACAATTTAGAAATTGTAGCTAAAAGTAATGCAGTTGAAGCCCCTAAAAATATTTTAAATAATATTTTAGAGGAACTTGATGAAAAACCAGTTGTTAATTTAAATACGCGAAAGAAATACAAATCGTGGTATAAATTTAGTGTAGCAGCTAGTATTGCTGCTTTAATTTTTGCTGGTACTTCTTATCATTTCTATTCTCAAAAACGAAAACTATCTCAAGAAAACCAAATAGTGGTTGATGAAATTTTTGATTTACGAAGTGATATTGCAAAAAACAATTTGATGCTTGATAATGTCATGAGACAATTATTAAAGCTTAATAATCCAGAAACCGAAAAATACATCATCAAAGGAAATGAAAGAGCTAAAGACTTAAAAACGGTTGCTTACATAAATCCAAAAGAAAAAACATCGATGATTGATGTGGTTTCATTACCTCAATTACCAGAGGAGCAATGCTACCAAATATGGGCTGATTTGCAAGGTAAAATGGTCAGTTTAGGTATTTTAAGTGAATCTGACAGACAACTTATGTCTATTCCGTACGCTGAAAATGCGCTTGCTTTAAATATTACTATTGAACCAAAAGGAGGAAACACGATAGCTTCTATGGAAAATACAGTAGCAGCGATTAGCTTACAACAATAATATTAACACCATATAAAAAGCCTCGTTTTAGTAATTAAAACGAGGCTTTTTTGTTATGGTTAATTTACTCATTTAAAATGATATAATTATTCTTTATCAAATAATGTCTTATGTATAAGACCTGCTACAATAGCGCCTGCAATTGGGGCTAACCAAAATAACCAAAGTTGAGAAGTAAAGGCACCTTCTGCAAATAAAGCCTGACTCGTAGAACGCGCTGGGTTAACAGATGTATTTGTTATTGGAATGCTTATTAAATGTATTAATGTTAAGCCTAAACCAATAGCAATCGGAGCGAACCCTTTAGGAGCTCTAACGTGAGTACTTCCTAAAATAATTAATAAGAAAAAAGCCGTTAATAAAAACTCTGCTATTAATGCAGCCGTCATAGAATAGCCATCTGGTGATAAATCACCATAACCATTAGCTGCAAAACCTCCAATAGTAACAAAATCAGATTTGTTTGTTACTATTAAATACAATGCTCCTGCAGCTGCCACAGCACCTATTAATTGTGCTATAATATAGCCTAACAAATCTTTAGCTTCAAACTTCCCTCCTGCCCATAAACCAAGAGATACCGCAGGGTTAAAATGTCCGCCAGAAATATGCCCCACAGCATAAGCCATCGTTAATACGGTAAGTCCAAACGCTAGTGCCACACCAACAAAACCTATTCCTAACCCTGGATAACCCGCTGCAAAAACAGCGCTACCACAGCCTCCAAAAACAAGCCAAAATGTTCCAAAAAATTCTGCAAATAATTTTTTCATAAATATTAATTTAATTAGTTAGTACCCTACATTAGACACGAAATAATGGAATTCGTCACTCCATACATATCCTCACTATATTCAGCATCATTTTTAATGAAAAGCATTATCTTTGTAAAAAATAATTCATAATGGAACTTTTTTTAATAACTATCATTTTATTAGGGTTAGGAATTGCTGGAATTGCTATTAAAATTTGGGCAAAAAAAGACGGCAAGTTTGCTGGTACTTGTGCAAGTCAGAACCCAGTCCTTAACAAAGAAGGTGAAGCTTGTGGTTTCTGTGGAAAAACTCCAGACCAATTTGCTGATTGTAATGAACCTCAACATTCATAGTCATTTATGATATTTCTTGATTTTATTTTCTACGCATTTATTGCTGTAGTTGTTATTCAAGCAATCTTTTATATTTTTTTCTTCATAAAGTTTACGCTTCTTAAGCAAGAAAAAAAATCCCGGAAAAACATCGACATTTCAGTTATTATTTGTGCTAAAAATGAAGCTGAAAATTTACAGAACTTTTTACCCTTGATTATAAATCAAGACTATCCAGATTTCGAAATTGTTCTAATTAATGATGCTTCTCATGATGATACATTAAAAGTCATGGAACAATTTGCGAGTCAACATGAAAATATCAAAATTGTAAACGTTAAAAACAACGAAACTTTTTGGGGAAATAAAAAATACGCTTTAACACTTGGCATTAAGGCTTCAAAAAATGAGTTTCTTTTATTTACTGATGCCGACTGCAAACCTGTTTCTAAATATTGGATTAGACATATGAGTAGCCATTTTAGCAAAAAGAAACAACTTGTTTTAGGCTATGGTGGGTATTCAAAAATTAAAAACTCCTTGCTAAACAAACTCATCCGTTTTGAAACATTAGTGACTGCAATGCATTATTTCTCTTTTGCAAAACTAGGGATACCTTATATGGGTGTTGGAAGAAATTTAGCCTACACAAAAAATGAGTTTTTCAAAAATAATGGTTTTATTAATCATATAAAAGTTCAGTCTGGTGATGATGACCTATTTGTTAACCAAGTAGCAAACAAAAAGAACACCGCTATCTGTTTTTTAAAAAATGGCTTTACAGAATCCATTCCAAAAACGACTTTTAAAGATTGGTTCAAACAAAAAAGACGTCACGTTTCAACAGCAAAGTACTATAAATTAAAGCATAAAATTTTGCTAACCTTAATTTACAGTTCTCAATTATTATTTTGGGTTTTTGCAATCGCTTTATTTATAACAACATATAATTGGCAAATTGTTTTAGCTTTATTTTTATTTAGAATTATTATTCAATATACTATTTTTGGAATACCTTCAAAGAAATTAAAAGAAAATGATCTGTTAGTATTACTTCCTTTCCTTGAAGTTTTTTTAATTATTGTACAATTAACTATCTTTATAAATAATCTTATATCAAAACCTAATTATTGGAAATAAGCGAAGCCATTAAACGTGCAAAAGAAAACGACCAAAAAGCGTTTAATTATTTATTAGATCTCTTTTGGGATGATGTGTATGGTTTTCAATTAAAACGCGTTCAAAATGAAAATGATGCAGAAGATATTACTATTCAAACATTTTCTAAAGCATTCGATAAAATTGGGACTTTTGATGATAATTATAAATTTAAAACATGGTTAATTACCATTTCCAAAAACATTCACATAGATTTATTACGGAAAGAAAAGAACTCCATTTCTCAAATTGTTTCTAACGATGATAAATCCGTTTATCAAATTTTAGATGAGTCGCCCTCTCCTGAAGATATACTAATAACCGATCAGCATTTAGCAAAGCTTCTACGAGACATTAAGAAGTTAAAACCACGTTATCAGGAAGTTATAAATTTACGTTATTTTCAAGAATTAAGCTATAAAGAAATCTGCCAGAAATTGGGGGAACCTATAAATAATGTCAAAGTAAAACTACTACGCGCAAAAAAATTACTTGCTGAAATTATTCGAAAAAGATAAATGATTACTAAACTTAAAAATTTAGGTCCTGGTTTATTATTTGCCGGCGCAGCTATTGGTGTATCACACTTGGTGCAATCTACCCGTGCAGGTGCAGATTTTGGTTTAGGATTACTTTGGGCATTACTTTTAGTAAATCTATTTAAGTATCCATTTTTTCAGTTTGGACCTCGTTATGCCTCTGCCACTGGTGAAAGCTTATTAGATGGCTACAACAAATTAGGAAAGGGTGTTTTAGCGGTTTATTTCTTGCTAAATTTAGCAACGATGTTTACCATTCAAACCGCAGTAACTATCGTAACTGCAGGTTTAGCATCTTCTCTTTTTGGTAATTTTCCAACTTTTGAAATTGGAAATAGAGTGATAACCAGTACTGAAATCTGGACCGTTATTATTACATCCATTTGCTTATTATTACTAATGGTTGGTAAGTATAAACTATTAGATAAATTAATGAAGATTATTATTATCACATTAACCATTAGTACCATAATTGCTGTAAGTATGGCTTTATCTGATAATTCTAACACGATCTCTTTTACTCAAATATTACCAAATAACACTTTAGAAATAACCTTCTTAATTGCCTTTATGGGTTGGATGCCAGCTCCTTTAGATATTTCTGTATGGCAATCACTCTGGTGTATCGAAAAAAAGAAGGGTACGAAAAAATACAATACTAAATCAGCATTATTCGATTTTAATGTTGGATATATAAGTACGATTATTTTAGGTATTGGGTTTCTTTTATTAGGTGCTTTAGTGATGTTTAATAACGGTGAAACATTTAGTAATTCTGCCGGTGTATTTTCTAATCAGTTAATAAAAATGTACACAAATAGCCTGGGAGATTGGGCGTATATAATCATTGGCATTGCAGCTTTTACAACCATGTTTAGCACTACACTAACAACCTTAGATGCTTCACCAAGAGCCATGACTAAAACCACACAATTACTTTTTAATACATCTTCAAAATTCAACTATACCTTTTGGATAGTCTTATTAGCCATTGGAACCATTTGCATCTTTTTCTTTTTTGCTTCAGAAATGGGTTTCCTTATTAAAGTAGCTACCATTTTATCCTTTATAACAGCTCCTTTTTATGCCATTATTAATTACCGTCTAATTTCCAGCAAGCACACTCCTAAAAATTGGAGGCCATCAAAACAACTTCATATTTTAAGCTGGCTTGGAATTGCTTTTTTAATAGGATTTAGTATCTGGTACCTCACTACTTTATAAGGTACTTTTAAAAGCATTATTTGTATCTTTGCTCTTTATTTTTAATGTATGAATTCGGAAACTGCTTCAAATATATTACCAGAGCGACAAGCAAAACCAAAATGGTTACGTGTTAAGCTTCCAACAGGTAAAAAGTATACTGAACTTAGAGGTTTAGTTGATAAATATAAACTAAATACTATTTGTACTTCTGGTAGTTGCCCAAATATGGGAGAATGCTGGGGAGAAGGGACTGCAACGTTTATGATATTAGGAAATATTTGTACGCGTTCTTGCGGTTTTTGCGGTGTAAAAACCGGAAGACCAGAAACTGTAGATTGGGATGAACCTGAAAAAGTAGCACGGTCTATAAAAATCATGAAAATTAAACATGCTGTTTTAACAAGTGTTGATAGAGATGATTTAAAAGATATGGGAAGTATTATGTGGTCTGAAACCGTTAAAGCGGTACGTAGAATGAATCCTGAAACGACTCTTGAAACTTTAATTCCTGATTTTCAAGGCATTGAACAACATGTAGACAGAATTATTGATGTAGCCCCAGAAGTTGTGTCTCATAATATTGAAACTGTTAGGCGTTTAACCCGTCAAGTTCGTATACAAGCTCAATACGATAGAAGTCTTGGTGTTTTAAAATATTTGAAACAGCAAGGTCAAAGACGTACAAAATCTGGTATTATGCTTGGCTTGGGAGAAGCTAGAGAAGAGGTTATCGCTACGCTTCATGACCTCAGAGAAAATGACGTAGACATAGTAACTATTGGACAATATCTACAACCTAGCAAAAAACATTTACCGGTAAAACAGTTTATAAATCCTGATCAATTTAAAGAGTATGAAGACATTGGTCTTGAATTAGGTTTCCGCCATGTTGAAAGTAGTGCTTTAGTAAGATCTTCTTACCGAGCACAAAAACACATCAATTAATTATGATTACTGTTTCAATCAATGGGTTTGGTAGAATAGGTAGGCGTGTTTTTAGATTACTTCAAGATTATAAAAACATAAGAGTTGTCGCTATTAATGATTTAGCAGATACTAAAACTTTGAGCCATCTTCTTAAATATGATAGTGTTCATGGATTATTTAAAGGTACAGTATCATACGACGATAATAACATTATTGTAAATGAAGAAAAAATTCCTTTACTAAATAATAATCATCCTAAAACAACCAATTGGAGACCATATAATATAGATTTTGTTATTGAAGCTACTGGAAAATTCAAAACAACTTCAGAACTACAAAATCACATAAACAATGGTGCTAAATCAGTTATTTTAAGTGTTCCTCCTTCAGAAGACAGTATAAAAACAATTGTTCGGGGCGTTAACGACTGTAGTATAGATGGCTCTGAAGCTATAATTTCTAATGCATCATGTACTACTAATAATGCAGCTCCTATGATTGATATCGTCAATAAGCTTTGTGGTATTAATCAGGCTTATATTACTACAGTTCATTCCTATACCACCGATCAAAGTTTACATGATCAACCACATCGCGATTTACGCCGTGCAAGAGCTGCTAGTCAATCTATTGTACCTACTACAACAGGAGCAGCAAAAGCACTTACCAAAATATTTCCCGATTTATCAGATGTTATAGGGGGATGTGGTATAAGAGTACCAGTAATAAATGGTTCTTTAACTGATATTACTTTTAATGTAAAAAAAGATGTCTCAATAGCCGATATAAATAATGCTTTTAAAGAAGCTTCTAAAAATCATTATAAAGGTATTTTAGAATATACTGAAGATCCTATTGTTTCAATTGATATTGTTGGGAATACACATTCTTGTATTTTTGATTCAGGCATGACATCCGTCATTGGAAACATGGTAAAAATAATAGGTTGGTATGATAATGAAACTGGTTATTCCAAACGAATAATTGATTTGATATGCAATTTGTCGGAAAAAAAGTGTATTTTGTCGATAAAATAATTATATTTGCTAGTAATATTTAATAAAATGTCCCAAGTTAAAAACTACATATACATTATAGTAATGTTATTTAGCCTGAGTGCTTCGTCGCAAAAAACAATCGATGACGACCCTGAGATTCGGCAAAATGAAATTAACTATCGTATGGAGCAAGCCCAAGTTGAGTTGGAGAAATACAACTATTACGATGCTCAAAAAAATCTAGATGAAGCCTTAAAATTGGCTGAAAAATCGGATAATAAAAAAAGTATTGGGATTATTTATGCTATCAAAGGAAAACTTCAACTCATAATTGAAAAGGAAGATAACGCTATAAAATATCTTAATAAAGCAATTGAAGTACAAAGAATTATTAACGATAACAAAAATCTAGGTAAATCTTATAAAATTTTTGGAGACGTTTATTTAACAAAAAAGAATTATAAACAAGCACTTGACTCTTATACCGCAGCGAAATCAAAATTTCAAGAAGAAGGTTTAAATGAAAATTTGGCCGAAGTTCTTTTATGTGAAGGTAAAACTTATATGTTTTTAAAAGATTATGAAAAAGCAAGGGACATTATTGAACAATCTGTGGCACAGGCAAAAAAAGGTGAATACAAAAAAACTCTAAGTAATGCCTTAATTAATCATGGTATCATTTATAGAAAATTAAATGATTACGAAAAAGCTTTAACCTTAGCCAATGAAGGTCTGGAGATTGCTAAAAAAAACGACCTGAAAAGTATACTCAATGAGGGCTACTTCGTTATTAGTGATATTTATCAAGATAAAGAAGATTTCGAGCTCTCTAGAATATATTTATCCAAGCATATAAAGCTTTCTGATTCCATAAGAGCCTTAATACGTTTAAATTCTTCAAAAGATCAAGATCAAGCAACAAAAGACTTATTAAAACAAGCCAAAGAAAAGAATGATGAGATCGAAGAACAATTAGAAAAATTCGAAGATGATAAAAATTTAGGTACTTTAATTTCTATTTTAAGTGTTGCTTTAATTACCATTTTATCACTACTAACTTTATCGCTTTACAAAAACAATAACATTAGACTTAAAACCAATAATATGCTTCATAAAAAAAATGGAGAACTTATTATTGCTAAAGAGAAAGCGGAATTAGCATCAAAAACCAAAGCCAATTTCTTATCTACAGTAACTCATGAATTACGCACACCTCTTTATGCGGTTACCGGGTTGAGCAACATGCTACTAGATGAAAACCCAAAACCTGAACAAGTTCAGCATTTAAAATCATTAAAATTTTCTGGAGATTATCTCTTAACGTTTATTAACGATATTCTTCAAATAAATAAAATTGAAGCAAATAAAGTTGATATTGAACCCGAATCATTTAACTTAAAAAAGAAAATAAACAATATTGTTTTAGCACTTAACAATTCAGCGTTAGATAACAATATTAAAATTCATTTTGAGTACGATTCTGATTTACCGGAAAACTTCATTGCTGATCAATTAAAAATTTCTCAAATTCTTATTAATTTAATTGGTAACTCTATCAAGTTTACTAAAGATGGTGATATTTGGATTAGAGTTTATAAAATAGAAGAAAAAGAAAGTGTTTATTCCTTGCGTTTTGAAGTAGAAGATAATGGTATTGGTATTAGCCAAGAAAAACAGGACAATATGTTTGAGAGCTTTTCACAGGGCTCTATTCAAATAAATCGTAAATATGGTGGTACAGGTTTAGGGCTATCCATAGTAAAAGGGTTAATCGATATTTTAAAAGGAAAAATTTACGTAAAAAGTGAATTAGAAAAAGGCACAACATTCTACTTTGAAATACCTCTTGAATACACGTCTGTAGAAGAAGCGAAAGAAAATACAGTGGCCTATTTTGATGGAGATACAAGTGAATTAGATTTGACTAATGTTAAGATTTTAGTTGTAGAAGACAATAAAATCAATCAAATGATCACCAAAAAGATTCTTACTAAAATGAGTCTTAAATGTGATATTATAGATAATGGTGAGGAAGCTGTCGAAATGATTAAAGCTAACAAGTACGACATTATTTTAATGGATATTCATATGCCTGGCATCAGTGGTATGGAAGCTACCAAAAGAGTTCGATCTTTTGATAAGGAGTTAACTATTTTTGCTCTAACTGCAGTTACCATTGAAGATAAAATGCACGAATTTGAAGAAGCTGGTTTTACGGATATTATTCCAAAACCATTTAAACAAGAAGAATTCGAGAAAAAACTTTACAATGCTTTAGCAGCAAATAATGATCGCTCTGCTACAGCTTAGTTATAACCCACATTATTCATTAGAAAATCTATTACAGATTAAAATTACTGCAAAATCTATCGCTTTACTGTATTTTTAAATTTTAACCTTCATTTCGAAGTTCTAATGAATAATGCGAGTTAAAAAATCTTTTATCAACTTATTTATTTTAACTTCATCATTAATGACAACGCTAATTGGTAGATAGAACAATTTGTGTCTTAAAGATTCGTATTGTTTTAAACGCATAAAATCCTTTTCTGTAGTCACTATCAATTCTTTTTTATTTAGATCAAGAATATCTTGTTTTAAAAATTCATGATGATCTTTAAAATTTAAATGTTCAAACTTTAAACCTTTCTCATTTAAAAAATTAACTAAAGGAGATGCATTAGCAATACCAGTAACCAAAGTAAAATTTCCCAAATCTTCAATAGGCTTCGTAGTATTATTTGAAACAACATTATTTGAATAGCAAATTGAACTAAAAAACACATGCTGGTTACTTTCTGGATTCACTTGTTGCAAGATGGCATTCTTTTCGGCATCACCTAAATCTTTTGGACATTTAGTCACAATAATAATATGAGCTCGTTTTGCACCGTTTCTAGGCTCACGTAAATTACCAGTGGGCAAAACAATATCTTTAAAATACGGGTTGTTATAAGTAGTTAGTAAAATATTAAATCCAGCTTTTACCTTTCTGTGCTGAAAAGCATCATCAAGTAAAATAATTTCCGGTTGATTATCAATGGATTGTAATTGCTTAATCCCATTATTTCTGTCTGCATCAACCGCTACCAGAATATTCTTTTTAAACTTATTATAAAACTGAAAAGGCTCATCCCCTATGGATTCAGCAGTAGAATCCTTATTTGCCAATTGAAACCCTTCTGTTTTCCGCTTATAACCACGGCTTAAGGTAGCTATCAGATAATCATGTTTTAAAAGATCTACTAAATACTCAATCATAGGGGTTTTTCCAGTACCTCCAACACTTAAATTACCAACACAAACCACAGGAAAATTATAAGATACAGACTTTTTAATTCCTAAATCATATAACTTGTTCCTTAGCCATGTTACTAAATAGTAAATAGGAACAATGGGGAACAAAATGTAACGTAAAAAATTCATCACAACGAATGTAATTATTTTATCTTTGAATTTAAACACAAATACTATGATTGTTCAAGACGTTATTAACCACTTAGAAGAATTAGCGCCATTAGCTTACGCTGAAGATTTTGACAATGTTGGGCTTTTAGTTGGTAACAAAAATGAAAAAATAACAGGTGTACTTATTACATTAGATACACTCGAGGCTGTTATAGATGAAGCTATAAAAGAAAACTGTAATCTTATAGTTAGTTTTCATCCCATTATTTTTAAAGGCTTAAAAAAACTAACGGGCAAGAATTATGTGGAGCGTGTTGTTATGAAAGCTATAAAACATGACATTGCTATTTACAGCATGCATACAGCTCTTGATAATGCGTTGCAAGGTGTAAACGATATCATTTGTAATCAATTAGAACTAACTAATAAGCATATTTTAATTCCACAATCTGAAACGATTAAAAAACTAACTACTTATGTGCCAAAAGATGAAGCTGAAAAATTACGAACTGCTATATTTAATGTAGGAGCAGGAAGCATTGGCAATTATAACGATTGTAGTTTTAATGTAGAAGGTTATGGTACCTTTAATGGTAATGAAAGCTCCAACCCAACAAAAGGAGAAAAAGGAAAAACACATACCGAAATAGAAACTAAAATTACGATTACATACGCTAAACATTTAGAATCAAAAGTTATCAAAACTCTTTTTGATTCACATAGCTATGAAGAAGTTGCTTATGAAATAACCACTATTGAAAATAAAAACCAAAGCATTGGTATGGGTATGATTGGTGAATTAAAAGAACCCATGGACGAATCTAGTTTCTTAAATTATTTAAAAACAAAAATGAATACAGCATGTATTAGACATTCTTCATTTTTAAACAAACCAATAAAAAGAATAGCCGTTTTGGGAGGGTCTGGTAGTTTTGCCATTGAATCAGCTAAAGCATCTGGTGCTGATGTCTTTATAACTTCAGATTTAAAATATCATGACTTTTTTACTGCAGAAAACCGCATTCTTTTGGCAGATATAGGGCATTATGAAAGCGAACAGTTCACAAAAAACTTTTTAGTAGTATATCTTACAAAAAAAATCACTAATTTTGCAGTCGTTTTATCAAAGATAACTACCAATCCTGTTAAGTATTTTTAAAGTATGGCTAAAAAGAAAGAAGTAACTGTAGAAGAGCGCTTAAGAGCTTTATACGATTTACAACTAATCGATTCTCGTATAGATGAAATCAGAAATGTTCGTGGAGAACTTCCTTTAGAAGTTCGTGATTTAGAAGATGAAGTTGCTGGACTAAACATAAGATTAGAAAAACTTGTTGCAAGTTTAGAAGTAATCGATAATGATATTACTTCAAAGAAAAACCTTATTGAAGAATCTAAAGCTTTAATAAAGAAGTACAGTGAGCAACAAAAAAATGTTAGAAATAACAGAGAATATAATTCTTTAACTAAAGAAGTTGAATTTCAAGAATTAGAAATTGAACTAGCTGAAAAACATATTAAAGAATTTAAGGTTCAAATTGAGCAGAAAAAAGAAGTCATTGCTGAGACGAAAGGCCGTTTAAAAGAGCGTGAAACGCATTTAAAGCACAAAAAAGGTGAGTTAGATGCCATTTTATCTGAAACTGAAAAAGAAGAGCAAGCTTTAATCGAAAAATCGGAAGCTTACAAAACTCAAATTGAAGAGCGTTTAGTAGCTGCTTATAATAGAATTCGTGTAAATGTTAAAAACGGTTTAGCTGTTGTGCCAATTGAAAGAGGTGCTTCAGGAGGGTCTTTCTTTACAATACCACCGCAAGTACAGGTAGAAATTGCTTCTCGTAAAAAAGTAATTACAGATGAGCATAGTGGTAGAATTTTGGTAGATGCCGCTTTAGCTGAAGAACAAAAAGCAAAAATGGAAAAAATGTTTTCAAAACTATAATCCATTATAAATTTAAATAAAAAAACCTTCAATATTGAAGGTTTTTTTATTTAATAACTTTTTTTATTTTATAATAATCTTTTTAGTCACTTTTAATTCTCTTGATTTAATTGTAACAAAATATACACCAGCCTCAATATTTGACAAATCAATCTTTTTACTCTTGGCAAACCCCTTTAACGATACTGAAGTTACTTCCTTACCTATAATATTATAAACACTTAACTGTTCTAAATTTAAGCCTCCGTTATAATTTAAAATAAACTCACCATAAGTTGGATTAGGGAATATTTTTAATAAATCATTGAATAATTCATTTTCATTTACACTTAAAGAACTAGAAATTACTACTGGGAAATCTTCAACCTGTCCAAGGTTAGGAGAATAATCTGGTCCTGTTATAACATTCGTTGACAAAGGCGCATAATCACTAATTACCCTTACCCATAATGGCGTATTTGCAATTACATTTGACGATATAGCAGGCACTGTAAAAGTACCTGTATGCGTTTCATCTATAGATACACTACTAAATATTTCTTCCTCTGCATCAACAAAATCACCATCATTATTATAATCAATATAAACTTTTACATTTTCAACATTAACTCCCCCAGTTCTCACAGTAATATCATATGTATTGCTACTACTTATATCAAAATGACTACATGCATTTTCATGATAGCCTCCATCGTAAGCAGCACTACCAGAACTATAAGTTGTAGTATCTAAGGTCAGTCCATGTATGCCTACACCAGAACCAAAAGCTAGGTTTTGAGTTACAGGTGTGGAAGATAATGTAGTTGTAGGTATTGAAGTAGTAGGTGTTTCACCTCCAGAAGAATTTATTAAAGACCATCTTGTAGTTTCCAAAGCAGTTCTTGCTCTTTCTCTTTGATCATTAGAAAACTTAACCTGACAACTTTCATTAGAATAGGCCATAAAATTGGTTACCACATCTCCTAAATCTGTTCCTGCTCCTGCACATGTTTCTCCTGAGCTGCCACAATTCCCATCATTTCTCCTATGTGGATCTGTATCCGCACAAGCATCACCATCACTACTAGGATCTGTGTTTACAGGACATTGATCTGCTGTATCATCATTATTTGAATCATCACCTTTAAAAGTATGGTATAATCTAAAAGCATGCCCCATTTCATGTATTGCAATAGCGTTACTATCTGTGTATGATTTTAATTCATAACCTAGAACCCCACTAGGGTCATAACCAAAAGCATTATATAATATTACTGCTCCATCAAGATTATAACTTGATCCTGGAAAATAAGCAAATCCCTGTAAACCAGAACCAGCTCCGTTATTATTAATTTCACTAACAATCCATATATTATAAAATTCGTCTCTAGGGTATCTACTAAGATCTTTTATTAACAGCTCATTATCACTACCTACACCATTATAGGTGAGTCCCTGTGTAGCATAATCTGATGTGCCAGAGCCATCAACTCTAATAATACCAGTTGAAGGATTACAATCTCCATCTCTTTTCGCTAATACAAAATCAATGTTCATATCGGTTATGTAACTTCCTGATCCAGAATAAGCAGTATTCAAATTATCAATGGCGCTTTGAATTTGAGCGTCGCTAATATTTGTTCCTGTTCCAACCGATTCTCCTAAATGAATAACATGTACAACCACTGGAATTGTATATTGAGTTGTACTTAATTTTTTGTTAGCCTTATTGGTTAATATTTTATTTCTGACTTTTTTCTCATTGTCTTCAAACCTTGCTTTGTAAGAAGCATCTATTTTCATTAACTTTTTATGTATACCATCTATTCCACATAATACATCATTTTGGGCAAACATTGAGGTTGAACACCCCAGAATAACTAAGATAGATAAAAGTTTCTTCATACTTTGTTTAAATAATTTTATTATGATTAGTAATAGTTATATATAGCTTTTGTTTTCTGACTATTAACATAGTTAATATAAAAAATTTGTTTGTACAATATAAGAAATTATGCATAGTACTTTTAATGCTATTTTATAAATAAAAACAAAACTATTTAAGGTTTCGTATTTTTATACGTCTATTAAAAAAAGAAAAATTATCGCTATGAAAAAATGGATCGTCTTTTTTGCTTTTGTACTATTATTTAATTGTCACAATACAGCACAAGTCAACTCAAAACAACAAGCAGTCATTAATGCAGAACCTATTGAAGTTTCATTACAAAATGGAAAAGCCAGAGCTTATTTTGCCAGTGGTTGTTTTTGGTGTGTAGAAGCGATTTATGAAAGTGTAAAAGGCGTTGAAGAATCCATTTCTGGATATTCTGGCGGACATACAAAAAACCCAACTTATGCAGGAAGTAACACAGGAAGAACAGGACATGCTGAAGCTGTTGAAATTATTTACGACCCCAAAATTGTCAATTTTGAAACTTTGGTTGATGTGTATTTTGGGTCACAAAACGTAACACAAGTAAACGGACAAGGTAATGATAGAGGCTCTCAATACCGTTCTATTATTTTTTATCAAAATGAGGTACAAAAACAAATTATTTTAAAGAAAAAAGAAGCTTTAGCAAAAAAATTGGGTGCTAAAATTGCCGCTGAAGTCTATCCGTTTCAAAAATTTTGGATTGCCGAAGATTATCATCAAAATTATGAAAGATTACACCCTAACAATAGCTATATAAGAAATGTATCTATCCCCAGATTAAATAGGTTTAAAGCTAAATTCCCTGAACTATTAAAAGATAATCATTAAACACAACATTATAAATCTGAATCTTATTGCTATTTGTCTCCTCTAACATTATTGCAATATAAAATGAAGCTACAAGTGAAAGGTTGTTAGCTTACAATTTCATAAAATAGGTATATCGATCTAGCCTGTCTTGAGCGGAGTCAAAAGGCTCGACCAGACATAAACTTAATTAAACGTTGAATTTAGGTAAAGTAATCTTATCTTTTAGTTGCTTTCAATGTAAAAATCAATGGATATAATTTATCCTTAGTAACATACATACCTGATTCGGTTTTCTCTAAATCCGGCAAAACATCATAGGGGCTTTCATCATATTCCTTTAAATACTCTATATGCAAACCCGCTTCAGTTAAAGCAGAAATCACTTCACCCAAACCATGATTCCATCCATATTCTTTACTCACCATCTTTGATTCTTGATTTGCATAAGTCCCTTCATATTCCTCATAAATGACATCGGTTTGCATATAACCATATTTCATAAACGGTTTATCTTCTAAATAATCAAACATCCAAACTATAGGGTGAAATTCTGCCATAAAAAATGTACCACCTTTTTTTAAACGTTCAGCAATCATTTGTCCCCAGGGTTTTAAATCGGGTAACCATCCAATCACCCCATAACTTGTAAAAACAATATCAAATGTATCTTTTATAAAATCTGACGTATTTAAAACATTACAGCAAACAAATTCAGCATCTAAGTTTAATTCCGTATTTAAACTTTGTGCTAACTTAATACCTTCATCGCTTAAATCGACACCAGTAGATTTGGCTCCTAACCTGCTCCAACTTAATGTATCCTGCCCAAAATGACATTGTAAATGTAGAAGCGATTTACCTTTTACATTTCCTAAAGCTTCTAACTCATAAGGCATTAAAGAAGATTTACCTTTCTTAAAAGCATCTAAATCATACATATCGCTTTTAGCATGTACTTTTACTTTATCATTCCAGGTCGCTTTATTGGCATTAAAATAAACAGCATTAGTATCCATAATAAAAATTTAATCCTCCAAGATAAAACATCTTATTGAATGTTCAATATCTTTGTTTAAAATTTAGATTATGAAAAAATATATTCGCATTGTTCTCATCACGTCATTAAG
Source organism: Flavivirga spongiicola (assembly GCF_030540825.1). Lineage (NCBI taxonomy): Bacteria > Pseudomonadati > Bacteroidota > Flavobacteriia > Flavobacteriales > Flavobacteriaceae > Flavivirga > Flavivirga spongiicola. Next base: position 3,378,014 of record NZ_JAUOEO010000001.1, on the reverse strand, counting down.
TTTTTCGTGCAAACAAAAACAAGAAAAAGTACCTGAAGTTAAACCACTTACTATTGCCGAAAAAATAGCTAATGCCCACGGTTTTGAAAACTGGAAACATGTAGCCAGTATTAATTTCACTTTTAATGTTGATAGAGACAGTAGTCATTTTGAAAGAACCTGGACTTGGGAACCTAAAACAAATAATGTTATTGCCATAAGTAAAAATGATACCATTAGTTATAATAGAACTAAAATGGATTCAACTTTAACCAAAACAGATAGTGGTTTTATAAACGACAAATACTGGTTATTAGTACCATTTCAACTCATTTGGGATGAAGGCCTAAGTATTTCTGAATCTAAAAAAGAAATCGCTCCAATTAGCAAAATAGAAATGAACAAAATAACCTTAACCTATTCTAAAAAAGGCGGTTACACCCCAGGGGATGCTTACGACATCTATTATGGAGACGACTTCTTAATTAAAGAATGGATTTTCAGAGAAGGCAATTCTAACAAACCTTCTATGATTACAACCTTTGAAAACTATCAGGATTTTAGTGGTATTAAGATTGCTCTAGATCATAAAAAAACAGAAGCCAACTGGAATCTTAACTTTACCAATATAAAAATAAGCCTTGATCAAAACTAATATTGGCACAAATTTTGAAATATAAATTATTGTGTAATGAAAACATCTAACCTACGACTAAAACCGTATATAAAGTATAGATAGAATTTTCCGCATTTTGCGTCTATATATATAAAAGCACTTCAATCTTAGATTGGAGTGCTTTTTCTTTTATTTATAATGATTTATCTATCTGGGTTTACCCTTTAAACTCATTAGCAACATGGGCACCATCGCAAAAAGGCTTATTAGCTGAAGCACCACATCTACAAAACGCTGTGGTTTTATTTTTAGTTTCCTGAGTACCATCTTTATGAGTTACCTTGAGCGTACCATAAACCAACAATGGACCATTCTTTAAAACCTCAACTTTTGTCTCTAAAACCTCGGCAGTTTTATCACCTTCTGCATTCATATAATAACGTAACGCACCAGAAGGACATTGCTTGACTTGATTTATAATAGCATCCGTAGAAGCCGCATCTATTTTAATCCATGGCCGTTCTTTTGGCTTAAAAACTTCTGATAAACCTTTAGCACAAATTGCTGAATGTATACATTTTTCAGCTTCCCAAACTACTGTAGTTTCCCCGTTTGAATATTCTTTGATTTTACTCATAACACCTAGTTTTCACTAAAGATACTAAATAATGATTATACAAAATACCTACGTTTAGCTAAACCATCTAATATCAACTATGGTATAAAGAATAAAATTTAACTATAATCATGTACATGATTCTCAATTTCCAAAGCGCCTTTTCTTATAATAGCCAAGTAGGATTGTACATTTTCAGGTTTAAATCTACTTGATGGTCCTGAAACACTAATGCCAGCAACCACATCTTTGTTTTTATTAAATACAGGTATAGCGATACAAATAAGACCTACTTCTAGTTCTTCCATATCTAATGCATATTCTTTTTTTCTTATTTGTTCTAATTCGATTAATAAAGCTTCAGGCCTAGTTATAGTATTCGAGGTATAAGCATCTAGCTTTACGTTTTTTAAATAATCTGAAATTTGTTTTTTGGATGAAAATGCCAAAAGCACTTTCCCTAAAGCTGAGCAATATGCCTGTTGATAAGATCCTATTTGTGTGCTTACTTTCAAACCTAGTTCACTCTCAGCTTTATTTAAATACAATACTTTGTTATTTCTTAATACTCCAAAATGTACTGTTTCTTTAATTTCTTTAGCTATATTCTCTAAAGGAATTCTAGAAAAGTTCCTTAGCGATTTATGTACAGATACTAAATTCCCTAATTCGAATAATTTAAGCCCCAAAATATACTTATCGTCATCGTTCTTTTGCACAATATCTAAAGACTCTAATGTACTTAGTAAGCGATAAGTAGTCGTTTTATTATAACCCGTTTTCTTCGCTAATTCACGCACACCCCATGCTTCTTTATTATTTAAATACACATCTAAAAGCTTAAAAGCTTTGACTACGGATAAATTTAAATTTTTATTAACTTCTTTCATTGTAGGATATTTTTTTAACCCTGCCTTTACATGGAGAGACAAAATAATTTTTCTTATTCAAAAATAAGTATTAATTTTGAAACAGTGTTTCATATAGTGAAACGTTTTTTGAATTTTTAATAAAATCAGGTAACCTTTCATTAGCATAATCATAAAATTTCAACATAAAACTACTGGCTTTAAAATGCATAAAGTAACTTTAGATTACGCAAAGCGGCAAGATGAGTTAGATGAACTTTCTAATTACCGTAATCAATTTCATATTCCCAAAGACAAAAATGGAAATGAACTGATTTATATGACAGGGAACTCGCTCGGGCTACAACCAAAACAAACAAAAACATATATAGATCAAGAACTAGAAGATTGGGCTAATTTAGGTGTAGAAGGGCATACCGAGGCAAAAAACCCTTGGTTACCATATCATGAGTCTTTAACCGAAAGCATGGCTAATGTTGTCGGCGCTAAACCTGTTGAAGTAGTTACCATGAATACATTGACTGCTAATCTGCATTTTATGATGGTTTCCTTTTATAAACCAACAAAAACACGCTACAAAATAATCATTGAAAGCGACGCCTTTCCATCCGATAAGTATGCTGTAGAATCGCAATTACGACATCATGGTTTTGATGATAAAGAAGGATTAATTCTTTGGAAACCTAGAAAAAATGAAGAGCTATTACATCATGAAGATTTAGAAGCTATTCTGAAAAAACATGGGAGCGAAGTGGCATTGGTTATGATTGGTGGCGTTAACTATTACACAGGACAATATTTCGATTTAAAACGCATTACTAAACTTGGACATAAACATGGTTGCATCGTTGGGTTTGATTGTGCACATGGCGCCGGAAATGTAGAACTAAATTTACATGATTCTGGTGCTGACTTTGCTGTTTGGTGCACCTACAAATATTTAAATTCCGGCCCAGGTAGTTTAGCAGGTTGTTTTGTACACGAAAGACATGCGTATAATAAAGACTTAAATCGTTTTACAGGTTGGTGGAGTCATAATAAGCAGACCCGTTTTAATATGCGTCACGAGTTTGATGTACTTCCTGGTGCCGAGGGATGGCAACTTAGTAATCCTCCAATATTATCAATGGCAGCTATTAAAGCATCTTTAGATATTTTTAATGAAGTAGGTATAAAAAGACTAACAGATAAATCTAAAAAACTAACTGGTTACTTTGAGTTGTTGTTAAAACAATTAGGAGAAGATACCATTAAAATAATAACCCCAGAAAATCCGGAAAATCGTGGCTGCCAGCTATCCATTCAGGTTTTAAATGCTGATAAAGTGTTGCATGATAAATTAACAGAAACGGGCGTGATAAGTGATTGGAGAGAACCCGATGTCATTCGTTGTGCTCCTACACCGCTTTATAATTCATTTCAAGATGTATATCACATGGTTGATAAATTGAAAAAAATATTAAACGAGAAAAACTGAAATAGAGCAAACCTTGTCTAAAAAGCACAAAATATTAATGTTTAAAAAAGAATCCAAGCATCATTTTTTTGAACCGTTAATATCGTCAGACACATCGCTTTTAGGTATTTTGTTTTTATTAAAACGTAAAAAATTTGATTATCTAATAATTACAAAAAAAAGAATATTATACATCATCAGAAATAAAGTCATAAAGAATATTTCATATAATTATGACCTTAAGATTGATTTTAATTCTGTAAAAAACAGCATAGAATTTTATAGTGGTGAACAAAAAAAAGAATATATTGAGTTAAATGATTTTAGAATTACCACAGAAGAAATTCAACAAATAAAAAGAGCATTAAACTAATTTTTTAGTATGGGATTCATTTATAAATAGCAGTTAATTCAATAAGATTCTCACTGATGTTTATCTTGAGTGAATCCAAAAAGCGAGAATAAAAATATGAATAAACAACAAAACATACTCATTATAGGTGCAGGTCTTTGCGGTTCTCTCTTAGCCTTACGTTTAGGCCAAAGAGGTTATAATGTTTCGGTTTACGAAATGCGTCCGGATCTGCGTAAAGTAGACATTAGTGCAGGTCGTTCTATAAATTTAGCGTTCTCAGATCGTGGCAACAAAGCCATGAAACTGGTTGGTATTGAAGATAAAGTAAAAGCACTTTGCATTCCTATGAACGGTCGTATGATTCATGATAAAGAAGGTCATACTTTTCTATCAAATTATAGCGGACGTGACCATGAGTATATCAACTCCATCTCTCGTGGTGGACTCAATGCTTTACTTTTGGACGAAGCAGAAAAACATAAAAATGTTTCCATTTATTTCAATAAAAAATGCAAATCGGTCGATTTTAAGAAAACGACTGCATTATTTAAAGATTACGAAACAAAATCAGAATTTATAGAAGATGCCGATGTTATTATCGCTACAGATGGTGCTGGTTCTGCAATGCGCAAAAGTTACTATTTAGCCAAAAAATTCTTATTCAGTTTTTCTCAAGACTATTTAACACATGGTTATAAAGAGTTAAGTATTCTTCCAACCAAAACCGGCGATTATAAAACCTATAAAAATGCATTACATATATGGCCTCGAGGTCGTTTTATGCTTATTGCCCTACCAAATTTAGATGGCAGCTTTACAGTCACATTATTTTTAAGTTATAACGAAGGGGCCTACAATTTCAATAATTTAACAACTCCGGAAATCGTTTCAGAATTCTTTCAAAAAGAGTTCCCAGATGCTTTACAGTTAATGCCAAATCTCATTGAAGATTTTTTTAACAATCCAACAGCTGCATTGGGCACTGTAAAATGCTCGCCTTGGCATTATAAAGGCAATACTTTGTTAATGGGTGATTCTGCCCATGCCATTGTCCCTTTTTATGGTCAAGGGATGAATGCTTCTTTTGAAGATGTTGTTGAGTTCGATGCTGTTTTAGATCAAGGTTTAGAAAACTGGGAAGCCGTGTTTAAAACCTACGAGGCTACCCGCAAAAGAGACACCGATGCAATTGCAGATTTAGCCATAGATAACTTTCATGAAATGAAAGACCATGTAGCCAATCCTATTTTTCAAAAAAAGCGTAAATTAGAAATGGCTTTAGAAGAAAATTTTCCAGATGAGTACTCATCGAAGTACTCTTTGGTCACATTTAATGAAGACATTAATTACCATGAAGCCATGACAAGAGGGCGCGCACAAGATAAAGCCATTTTAAATATGATAGCAGATAGGGATATTTCGTCAACGTTTGATATGACCAAAGAAGAATTAAAAATAATATTAGAAAAAGTAAAAACTGAAACTCAAGAGATTTTAGAAGAAGGTAAAATTATTGGATTGAAAAACTGTTAGCTGTTAGCTGTTAGCTGTTAGCTGTTAGCTGTTAGCTGTTAGCAAAAAAAGAAAATAAAATGGGATTAAAATTAGATATAATAAAAGTGAAAGTCCTAAATCAATTCTACGAATTGATCGCCAAGGCGAAGAATAGATGAAGAAAAGCTCCGAAAACAGGAGAACAAAGTTCGACGCGGAGTTTTCGAATCGGTTTTCAGTTTGCAAAACTGAAAAATTCCTTGACTTGGATGTCTTTTTTTGGTTCGTTTTTTGGACAAGCAAAAAATGAATATAGAAATATAGAGTTCACTTTTTTGGAACTGAAGACAGAAGGGTGAAATTAAAATAGAAAATAAAATTATGAGATTCCTGCCTTCGCAGGAATGAAAAATATGGAAAAAACAAACAACGTAACACCAAGAGGCGCCTACCCACACACCAAACGTGTAGGTGATTTTATATTTGTATCAGGAACCAGTTCGCGTAGAGCAGATAATACTATTGCTGGAGTCGATATTATTGACGAAATGGGCACCAAACGTTTAAATATTGAAGTACAAACCCGTGAGGTATTAAAAAACATAGAAAAGAATTTAGCTAAAGAAGGAGCCACTTTAGATGATATCGCTGATGTCACATCTTTTTTAGTAAACATGAATGATTTTGCAGACTATAACAAAGCGTATGCAGAATTCTTTGACACAGAAACTGGGCCAACGCGTACAACAGTAGCTGTTCATCAATTACCACATCCAGATTTGGTTGTGGAGATTAAAGTAATGGCTTATAAGAAGCTGTAGGCTATGAATTCAAATATTATGATAAAAATAAAGTAAACGAATGCGAAATGAGGTTCCTACTTCCGCAGGAATAAAAAAAATGAATAAAATTAAAAACTACATAAACGGTAAATTTTTGCCTCCCGTCAATGACGAGTGGATTGACAACTATTGCCCAGCTAATGGTCAGGTCTATGGACACATACCAAACTCATCAAAAGAAGATGTAGAAAAAGCATATAGTGCTGCAAAATCTGCTTTTCCTCTCTGGTCTCAAACCACTTTAGAAGCCCGCAGCAGAATTTTAATCAAGATTTCAGAATTACTAGAAGCCAATTTACAACGTTTCGCTGAAGCCGAAAGCAAAGACAATGGCAAACCTATTGGTTTAGCAAAAACTGTTGATATTCCAAGAGCAGCAAGTAACTTTCGCTTTTTCGGGAACGCCATTACACAATTTGCCAGTGAAAGCCATGAAAGTGTTGGCCATGATGCCATAAATTATACATTACGTCAACCTATTGGCGTGGTAGGCTGTATTTCACCTTGGAACCTCCCACTCTATCTCTTTACCTGGAAAATTGCTCCAGCTATTGCTGCAGGAAATTGTGTGGTTGCCAAACCAAGTGAAATAACACCTATGACGGCTTATTTGTTAGGAAAAATCTGTACAGAAGCAGGATTACCCACAGGCGTTTTAAATATTGTTCATGGTTTGGGCTCCACAACAGGGCAAGCTATTATAGAACATCCAGACATTAAAGCTATTTCTTTTACAGGTGGTACTGAAACAGGTGCACATATTGCAAAAATAGCAGCACCCATGTTTAAAAAATTGTCATTAGAGCTTGGTGGTAAAAACCCAAATATCATTTTTGCCGATTGCGATTATGATGATATGTTAAAAACAACAGTACGTTCGTCTTTTGCCAATCAAGGTCAAATTTGTTTATGTGGAAGTCGTATTTTTGTAGAAGCTACCATTTATAAAAAATTTAAAACTGATTTTGTTGAAAAAGTCAAACAACTTAAAATTGGTCATCCTTCAAAAGAAGGCACAAATATCGGAGCTCTAGTTTCTAAGTCTCATCTAGAAAAAGTAATACGCTACATTGATATTGCAAAAGAAGAAAACGGTACCATTATTTGTGGAGGCAACAAAGTTATTGTTCCCGGTTATGAGGGTGGGTATTATTTAGAACCTACAGTTATTGAAGTAGTAACTGATGAATGTAGAGTCAATCAAGAAGAAATTTTTGGACCAGTGGTAACCATTATGCCTTTTAACACTGAAAATGATGTCTTACAAATGGCTAACAAAGTTAAATATGGATTATCAGCAACATTGTGGACAAATAATTTAAAACGTACCATGAGAATGAGTAACCAATTACAATCTGGCATAATTTGGGTAAACACATGGATGCTCCGCGATTTACGAACACCGTTTGGTGGGGTTAAGGAATCTGGTGTTGGCAGAGAAGGTGGTTTTGAAGCGTTACGTTTTTTCACTGAAGCTAAAAACGTATGTATAAAATATTGACAACCGGTTGTCATGCTGAACTTGTTTCAGCATCTCATAATAAGAGACAAGCAATGATTGAAATAAAAAAGGGTATATTTTTTTCGTCTGAAACGAATGATATGGATTTAGATGTTATTTATACATTTATTAAAAACTCTTATTGGGGTGAATCAAGAACGTTAGAAGAGCAAAAAAAAGCTTTAGAAAATACAATCAATTTTGGTCTCTTTCATAATGGAAATCAAATTGCTTATGCCAGAGTTATGACCGACAAAGTATTTTTCGCATACCTACTAGATGTTTTTGTTATTGAGGCATATCAAGGTAAAGAATATTCGAAGTTATTAATAGACAAAATCTTAAATTTCCCTGAGTTAAAAAATATTGACAAATGGATGCTTGCAACAAAAGATGCCCATAAACTTTATGAGAAATTTGGATTTAACATCGTGAAAAGTCCTGAAAAATTAATGGAAAAATTAAGCCAGCGTGCTAAATTAATATACGAATAATATGAATTTAAACTTAAACAATAAAAACGCTTTGGTATGTGGAAGCACACAAGGCATTGGTAAAGCAACGGCTATAGCTTTAGCCCAAGAAGGTGTTAATGTTACTTTAGTTGCTAGAAATAGAGATAAACTTAAAGCTGTTTTAGAAGAATTACCTAAACACAGAAACCATAGTTTTATTGTGGCAGATTTTTCAGATCCCAGAGATTTACAAGAAAAGGTCATCAAGTTTATAGATAGAAATCATGGATTTCATATCCTTGTTAATAATACCGGCGGTCCAAAAAGTGGCAATATTTTAACGGCTAGTTTAGAAGAGTTTGAAAATGCTTTTATACAGCACCTTAAATGCAATCACGTACTAGCTCAAGCTACTATTCCGTTTATGAAGGAAGAAGGGTTTGGAAGAATTATAAATGTTATTTCTACCTCTGTTAAAGAACCCATTCCAGGTCTAGGTGTTAGTAATACTACCAGAGGTGCTGTTGGTAATTGGAGTAAAACCTTATCTAATGAAGTAGCACCTTTTGGCATTACCGTAAACAATGTACTACCGGGTTTCACAGAAACAGAACGTTTAACGGAAATTATTGAAATTAAAGCAAAAAGTGTTGATACTTCAATTGAAGAAATGACCAAAATCATGAAAAGTCATACCCCAGCTAATCGTTTTGCTAAACCTGAAGAAATGGCAAGTGTTATTACTTTTTTGACAAGTGAAGCTGCTAGCTATGTTAATGGAATTAACGTTCCTGTTGATGGTGGACGAACGAAAAGTTTGTAAAAACCCACCCTAATCCTCCCGAGGAAGGGAAAATTATATGAATATATTATCTTTATATAAAATACTATGTTTAACAAAAACTCAAATACCCGATTTGAGTTTCTCCCCTCAAGGGAGATTAAGAGGGGCTTTCTATGAATAAATTAGTTTCTCCCTTAAATTTTAAAGCCTGGATCGAAGAAAATAGACATCTTTTAAAACCACCTGTTGGTAATAAATGTGTTTGGAAAGATGGTGATTTTATCGTCATGGTTGTTGGTGGTCCCAATAATAGAAAAGATTATCATTATAACGAGACTCCAGAATTTTTCTATCAAGTTGAAGGCGATATGATTTTAAAAATTATAGACGGCGATACGCCTAAAGATGTACATATTAAGGAAGGTGATATTTATTTATTACCACCAAAAGTACCGCATTCGCCACAACGTAAAGCTAATACTGTTGGCTTAGTTATTGAGTATCCACGCTCAAAAAAAATGAAAGATGCCTTAGAGTGGTATTGTGAAAATTGCAATAATTTATTATATAGAAAGAAGTTTAAGCTCGATAATATAGAAACAGATATGCCCAAGATTTTCGACAAATACTACTCAAGTGAAAAAAAATGTACTTGTAATGAGTGTGGTACAAAAATGGAAGCTCCTAAAAAAGTTTAAATAAGAAATATGGCACGTAAACTTCGCATTAATGGGCATTCGCATTTACTTCCTTATCCTGAGGATATTCCACAATTCATGAAAGAAAAAGAAATTTTTTGGGTAGATGATGAACGCAAATACATGCTTCAAAAAGGATGGAGAAGACCTGTAACTGATTCTAGTTTCTTTTTAAATGAAAAATTAGAATGGATGGAACGCAACAAATTAGATCATGCGGTTGTTTTAAACCTATCACAACTTTATGGCAATGGATTACGTTTAGAAGAAATGAAAAAAGCACTCCGTTTTCAAAACGACTTCAATGCAAAAGTACAGCATGACCACCCTAATAAGTTTACCTGTGGTTTTGTTGTCCATCCAGGGTTTATACATGGTGCTCTATATGAAATTGAACGTTGTGTTGAGCAATTAGATATGAAAGTGCTTTGTTTACCAACACATTTTATGGATTCTATTGGCCAATGGCGCTCTGTTTTTGATAAAGAAAATGATGCTATTTTTGAATTGGCTAATAAGTATAAATTAGCCATTGAAATACATCCTTACGACGGTGACAAAATGATAAATTTAGAAAATTCCTCATGGCGATTTCATTTAATATGGATGCTGGCACAATGTGGGGATGCTTATCATTTTTACACATTAAATGGCATGCAAGAACGTTTTCCTAATATAAGAACTTGTTTTGCTCATGGTGGGCAATTAGCTCAAATGAATTTAGGAAGGCGTATTCAAGGTTTTGATGGTAGACCGGACTTATTTAAAGGAAAACACCACCCGAGAAAAGCTGTTGGACATCCTAATATTTATTTTGACACCTTAGTGCATGATACCGATTCGTTAAAACTCATGATAGATCGTCAAGGTAGCAATCAAGTTATTATGGGATTAGATGACCCCTACCCTTTAGGTGAAATGGAAAGCGATGCGCAATCTTCTTATCCCGGAAAGCTATTAGACTTAGCCATAGAGAAACATGTAATCAATGAAAAACAATATGATGACATATGGGAGGATAATGTATTACGTTGGTTATTTGGTGATAATGATACTGCGAAACAAGAATTAGTAAATAGAATTCTAGCTAATTAAAATGACCGAAGTCTCAGAGTTTTTTATCCTTTCCCATATATTTATTTCGTTTGTAGGTGCTATTTTATTAATTGCAATTTGGTTCAATATAAGACAACGTTTTAAACAAATTCTCGAAGAAAATGACTCACAAAAACGTGTAGATAAGGGATTGCTCTATCTAAGTCTTGCGACGTTTATTTGGGTATTTTCTGGAATCTGGTCTTATGCCACACACAGGCTCTCTTTGGAACATACTAATGGTTATCGATTAGGAATTGATATTTTCTCAATTGTGAATAATATGTTTCTGTTATTGGCATTATTCTATTTTTATTATGCCCCTCAATTTATTTATAATAACAAAAAAAATATTAATGTCATTTTAATAGTAATCATCATTACTTCAATTATTACTTTTTTTCTATCCTATTTTCTTGGAAAAAATGATATCATGAATGGGGTAAAACTAAGTGGTATACCCGACTTATTGTTAACAGGTTTTTTATGTTACCTATTGAGCATTTCCTTTTACAGGACATTTTCACATAGAGGTTTAAAAATTGTAGGTGGCATCTCAATTCTTGTAATTATATTAATTTTCATTTCTCAAATCTCTAATGTATTCGTTAATTACGGAAATGATTTTAGCAACAACTTCATTAAAATCATTTCAAAAACCTCGCTTATCTCTATATTTCTAGTATTAGCAACTACCTGGGTGATCCGTTTGGCGAATATGCCAAAACCAAATGAAATGACTATTAACTTTATGGATTGGAGTTTAGTAAAAATAAGTATCCCTACTAAAGGTGTTTTTGACCAAACCATTGATTTTCGTTCTAAAACAACGCAATATAAAAACCTATTAAAGTTTGCTCTTAGGAGAAAATATGGAGAAGGTCATTCACAAAGTATGGTAGTTAATTTAGGTGGAGAAATTAAAAACCAAACTTACTTAACACGAATTTTTGAAAATATTAATACTATTTTACAATTAGACACCACACAATTATTAGAACGGCGAGATTTATTCACCTTCATTGGGGAAGGGAAATACAGATTAAGAGTTATTCCTGATAATATTACCATAGACGCAACACTTTGTGAAGAATTCTGTAAAACTCCTGAAAATGCCTATTACAAAGCACTTTGCAACTTATAAATTGGTTGTTGATTTTTAGCCCTGAACCCTTAACTTCTAACCATTTAACTTCTAGCCTTTGGCTCTATTCTCTTTGTTTTTTCGTTCTTCCGTCTTCGTCCCTCAATTACCAATCGCCAATCGTAAATCATCAATCATCAATCGTAATTGGTATAAAAGTTCAATTACAATTAAGCACAATCAATTATAATTTGCTATAAATTATAACATCATACTGTATTAAGGCTTCTAATAAATAATTTGCCAATCAATCAAAATACAGAATAGGTGAATACTCTAAAATCTAATGAAGCATTTGGGCATCCAAAAGGATTAATCTACTTATTTTTTGCAGAACTATGGGAACGTTTTTCGTTTTATGGAATGCGTGCACTTTTAGTTCTTTATATGACCAAACAATTATTATTCACAGATGATATGGCTTTTGGTGTGTATGCAGCATATATGTCTTTAGTTTATGTCACCCCCATGATTGGAGGAATTTTAGCAGATAAAATTCTTGGTTTTAGAAAGGCTATTTTACTAGGAGGTGTTTTAATGGCTTTGGGCCATTTCTTTTTAACTTTTGAACATCCTTTTTTCTTTTATGGTTCACTGGGTCTCATTATAGTTGGAAATGGCTTTTTCAAACCAAACATTTCATCTTTTGTTGGTGATTTGTATGAACAAGAAGATACCAGAAGAGATTCTGGGTTTACTATTTTTTATTTAGGCATCAATTTAGGAGCTGCCCTTGCTCCCCTTATGTGCGCATGGGTAGCCGCAGCATACGGGTGGCATTATGGTTTTGTATTAGCTGGAATAGGAATGGTTACTGGTCTATTTTTTTTTAATAGAGGTCTTAAAAATAATGTATTTGGAGATAAAGGCCTAGTTCCTAATGAAAACACATATAATAAAAAGCATTTTGGTATCTCTAAGGGAACTCTAATAACCTTAAGTGCTTTTTTAGCTGTTCCCTTTTTTGCATTGATTATTAATTATCATGAATTTGAACACTATCTTGTTTGGATTGTCACTGCCTTCTTAATGATCTACGTTATTTATATTTTGTCCAGAGTAAGTATTAAAGAAAAAAAACGCTTGCTAATAGCCATATATTTTACCCTATTATATGCTTTATTCTCAGCCATTTTTGAACAAGCTGGAAGTTCTTTAACGCTCTTTGCAGATAGAAATGTAAACTTGGTTGGAATGGATGCAGCCGGTACAAATAGTATTAATGCTGGATTTATAATACTATTTGCTATTCCATTTTCAATATTATGGACGTATTTAAACAAACGTAAAAAGAATCCTAATTCGGCTATTAAGTTTGGATTAGGACTCGTTTTTTTAGGTTTAGGTTTTATTATATTTGCTTTATCTGCACATAGTGTTGATGAATTTGCTAAAACATCTATGCTATATTTAATCATGGGCTATATGGTATTAACCATAGGTGAATTATTCTTATCTCCTATCGGGCTTTCAAAAATGACCGAATTGTCTCCTTTAAAATATGTAGCCTTTATTATGGGGGTTTGGTTTTCAGCCAATTTTTACGGCCACTTTTTCGCTGGGAAAATTGCAAAACTTACTACAATAACCCAAGGAGAAACTAATGTTTTTACAAAAGGAATATTAGGAGAGATTGTAGAGTTTACTACAGGTATTACATCAGAAATCGCTATACAGAATAGTGAAGATTTCCAACAATTGTATTCATATGTATCCGTATACACAAGCTTTGGTTTCATTAGCGTGATTGTTGGTATATTTGCACTACTAATTTCACCAGTAATTAAAAATATGATGTCTGGTGTTCATTAATGAATATTATGCATTTTATACCTGAAGAATTAGATGATTATGTTGTAAAACATTCTGAAAACGAACCAGAATTATTACAGCAACTTAGCAGAGAAACCTATCAAAAAATATTGCAGCCACGTATGCTTAGTGGGCACTATCAAGGACGTGTTTTAAGCATGATTTCTAAACTAATGAATCCAAAAAATATTTTGGAAATAGGGACTTATACTGGCTATTCAGCGTTATGCTTAGCAGAAGGCTTACAAGATTCTGGAGCATTGCACACTATTGATATAAATGAAGAATTAACAGACTTTCAACGAAAGTATTTTAATAAATCAAATTATGGAAATCAAATTTTTCAGCATACGGGAAATGCTTTAGAAATTATTCCAAACCTAGATACAACTTTCGATTTGATTTTTATTGATGCCGATAAAGAAAACTATCCCAATTATTTTAATATTGCTATTGATAAATTAAATCCCGGAGGCATTATTTTATCTGATAATGTCCTTTGGAGTGGTAAAATACTTGTAGAATTAGAACCCGATGATACCGCTACAAAAGCATTGTTAGAATATAACATACTTTTAAAAAACGATGATAGAGTTGAAACTGTTGTCTTACCTATTAGAGATGGGTTGACTATTAGCAGAAAGGTCAAATAACAATCAATAATATATCAACCAAACCACTCCTATCTTTATTTGACAGACTGAAAATCTGCTTCGTGAAATGTGGAACATTATTTGAGAATTCACGATAATGAATTTGTGACAATTTGTAAAATTCGTAGTAGAAAAATTTTTAGAAGCTAAAAGCGAAAAGAACTAAAGCACATGGTTTTAACCAAATTTGAGACCAATAAATTTTAAAACAAACCTTAAAGAATTTGAATTATATCATACTCAGATAAATATATAAAACCCAAACATAGCCGTTAACTACGGTTTTATTTTATTGTGAAAAATGAACAAGAAACAAATTAAAAAGGCTTGTTTTAATGTTTATTTGGTATTATACAGCTAGTAGAGGTTTTATAGTTTTAGACAACTTTAATTTACTAAATTGAATATTAGTTTCAATGATTTGGTAAAACTCGTAAGTATCAAATGGTTTGTAAATAATATCATTAAAACCAATACCATTACAATCTCTTTTTACACTATCAACATCAGACGCTGTTAAGGCTATAATAGGAATATTAACATCAAATTTCCTGATGTTATTGGTTGCCTCTTTACCATTCATTATCGGCATATTAATATCCATTAGAATAAGATCAAACTTATTATTTTTAGCTGCATTTAATGCCTCTAAACCATTACTAACAACGAAAGATTCGTAATTAGCCTTTTTTAATAAGTTTTGTGTAACAACCTGATTTATCTTATTATCTTCTACAACAAGAATCTTATACCTTTTATTTAACAATTTGTCTTCAACTTCATTTTTTGATTCTAGCTTATTTTTTTCTACTTCATCTATTTCAAAAGTGATGTTGAAACTAAACTTACTACCAACTCCTACTTCACTTTCTAGTTCAATTTCGCTCTTAAATAACTCAACCAAATTTTTGGTAATAGAAAGCCCTAAGCCTGTACCTTGGTAGTTAATATTATTATTTTCATCTAATTGAGAAAAATTATCAAAAACTGTGTCAAATTTATGCTTCGGAATTCCACAACCATTATCTTCAATTTCAAAGCGTACACTAACATCTTTTGTATTATTATCTATCATTATTACTCGAAGGTTAATATGTCCACTTTCGGTAAATTTTATACTATTTCCGATTAAATTAATTAAAATTTGGGACAGTCTTACATTATCACATTTTATATATTGTGGAAGTCCTTCATCTATTAATACATTAATTTTGTTATTGGTTTCTTTTAATCTAAAGTCAAAAGAATCAACAATATTCTTTAATAATGTTTTTAAATTAACCGTAGTATTTTTTAATTCTATTTTATGTGATTCAATTTTACTTACTTGTAAAATATCATTAATAAGGTTTAACAAATAATCTCCAGAGTACTTTAGTGAATTTATAAGTTTAGTCTCACTTTTGCTTAAATCACTATTTTCAAGAAGCAATGAGGTCACACCAACAACACCATAAAGAGGTGTCCTTAATTCGTGTGTTACATTTGATATAAATTTCGATTTCAACTCTGATGATTTCACAGCTTCATTTCGAGCAATTTCTAATTGTTCATTCTGATCTTTTAAAATATTAGTCAACTTTCTTTTAGAAATATAACTCCTATAAACTGTGATTAGCGATACAAGAAATAGAACCAAAGCTATCGTAATGATAATATTTAAGTTTTTTACCTTATTAGTAATTTCAACTTGGTGTATTCGTTCTGTATTTGCTATTTGAGCATCTTTTTTATAATCTTCAATAAGAAATTCTGATTTTGCAATAGATTTTCGTTCAGATTGCGCTTCGTCTCTATATTGACGCATATAGTTATTATATTTCAATAGTGCATTATATGCCTGCTTATCTAAATCTTGTTTCTCAAAAGACAAGGCTAATTTTTCATAGACATTGAGTAAAAGTAAGTTATGATGTTGCCTTTTACCTTGATTATTTCCTTCTAACAATGCCAATGCCTCATTGAATTTTTTATTCGCATTATTAAACAACTCTTTTTTAATGAAATATAATCCCTGAGTATACTTTAAATATGCATAAGCATTTGAATCTGCCACATAATCATTCAAATTTTCCTCTGCTCTTAAAAGATATATTAATGCTTTTTCCGTTAAGTTATCCTCTAAATATATTTGACACAAACTAATTTGAATATCAAACAGAACATCTTGTTGTTTATCATGGTTATTATGATCCTTAACATTACCAATTGAAACATACTTTAAAGCATGGTCAAAGTAAGTATGCACCAGTTTAATGGGTTTCTTTCTTTTACATAACTTTCCTAAATTTAAATATGATCTTGCTATTAAGTAATTATCTTCAATTTTTAATGAATTTTTAAGTGAAGTAACAAATCTATTCTCGGCAGCATCATACTCTTCCATAGAACTATAAATTTGGCCTTGAATAAAATTAGCTAGTGCACTGCCGTAAATATCATTAATGGACTCTGACAGCCTTTTAGATTTATTAATAGTAGATAGCGCATTTACTATCTCATTATTATCATAGAATCGTAAAGCATCGGAATTCAAACTGTCTATCTGAAATATCGTGTGCTTATCATCCTGAGAAAAAGACGGATTTATAGTGCACAGAAAACATATAAGTAGGATTGTTTTCATTTTTGGTTAGCATTTTAGATTTGGTTTAGTAAATATATTTTTCAATAAATGAGAAATTGAAAATACTCGTTGAAAACCCAAATTAAAACGTTGAGAGGTAAATAATGAAGATAATGCCTACAGAGGGATTAGAATTTACGTTTTACTGAACCTGTAAAATCGTCTAAATCATCTTTAACCTTGTTAAGTTCTTTCTTAACATCATCGGTAATACTTATATCAATATCATTTTTTTCAGCTGTTTTGGTAATTTCATGCTTAATATCATTAGTAGCATCTTTAAGAGTGCGCATTCCTTTACCTAATCCACGAGCTATTTCTGGCAACTTATCTGCGCCAAAAACCATAATAACAATAAATAGTATAAATGCTATTTCTGCACCACTAATAAATAAAAATGTAGCTTGTTGTATCACAACGCAAATATAGTGAGTTGTTTTAATACATTAAAGAAATATTACCGACTTTACCAGATTACTATAATAAAAATTCATTATTAAATAAAAGAGGGTGTCTAAAAAGTAAGTTAGATGTCATATTGAGCTTGTCGAAATATTTTTAACTTACTGATAGTCAATATCGGTTTCGACAGGCTCTACCTGACAAATCAAATTATAAAGACTTTTTAGACAGCCTCTAACACTTTTATTATCTGATTACCCTTTAATTTTATTTTTAAATTGGTCAAATTCATTTTGCTTAACCTTTTTTGGCCAAGAATTATTTGATGTATCAACATCGGCCGTTTCTAAATCTGGATCAATAATAATATTAACAATCTCTTTTTCTGAAGCAATGGCTTTACTTACTTCTTTATCATTAAGTCTCCATATTTGTGCTGGATAAGTTTCTCGCTTTTTTGTACCATCGGCATAAGTATACTCAACTATAATGGGCATAACCAAACCTCCTGGTTTTTCAAAAGTAATATTATAGAAATACTTAGGTGCTTTTATGTTTTTGCGTTCTTCAACAGTAAAGTTATCCATGACATATTCTTTAAGCGATTTAGTATCTTCTAAAACGACATTAGATTTCATCTCTTCTTTATAGTCTTCACTACCCTCTTCAACCATATAAACTAATGGTGGTAAATCTTTTAACTTCGCTCCTCTTTCTCTTGCCATGTCTCTAATAAACTTATTAGGTTCTGAAGACACATAGTATTTTTTCACTTCTTTTAGCCCTATATCAGTCCAATCTGTCGTATAAAACCAACCTCTCCAATACCAATCTAAATCGAATGCTGAAGCATCCTCCATAGTTCTAAAGAAATCTTCTGGTGTTGGGTGTTTAAACATCCAACGTTGCGCATACTCTCTAAATGCATAATCAAATAAATCGCGTCCCATAACAGTTTCTCTTAAAATGTTTAAGGCTGTAGCAGGTTTACCGTATGCGTTATTACCAAACTGATACGTATTAAGGCCTTTAGTCATAATTGGTGCAATAAAATCTTGGTTCCCTCCCATATAAGGTACAATCATACGTGCTGGTCCACGATCAGAAGGAAAATGTTTATCTTTTGGAGATAATGCTTCAGGATAAGCTTCACCAAAATCTTGCTCAGCAACATACTGAACAAATGTATTTAAACCTTCGTCCATCCATGTCCATTGACGTTCATCACTGTTAACAATCATAGGGAAGAAATTATGCCCTACTTCATGAATAATGACTCCCATCATACCATACTTTACACGATCGCTATATGTACCATCTTCATTCGGTCGACCAAAATTCCAGCAAATCATAGGATACTCCATACCTTGACTCTTAGCATGAACCGAAATAGCTTTATGGTATGGATAATCAAAAGTCATTCTTGAATACGATTTTAAGGTACTTGCTACTGCTTTTGTAGACCATTCTTCCCAAAGTGGATTACCTTCTTTTGGGTACATCGATACAGCCATAACATCTTTACCACCAATTTTAACCGCCATCATATCCCAAATAAACTTTCTTGACGTTGCAAAACCAAAATCACGAACATTCTCTGCATGCAATTTCCATGTTTTAGTCTCATTAGAAAAACCTTTTTCTGCAGCTTCAGCTTCAGCTTGAGAAACAATGATTACAGGTTTATCGTAAGATTTTTTAGCTTGCTCGTAACGTTGCATCATAGTTTTAGAGAAAACTTCTTTTCTATTTGTAAGTCTCCCTGTACCATCTAAAATATGATCTGCAGGCACTGTAATATTTACTTCAAAATCTCCAAATGGTAAGGCAAACTCGTCACGTCCCCAAAATTGTGAATTCTGCCACCCTTCAACATCACTGTAAACTGCCATTCTTGGATAAAACTGTGCAATTACATAAGCATTATTTCCATCTTTTTCAAAATACTCATATCCAGAACGACCATCTACAACAAGGTGATTATTTATATTGTACCACCATTTAATTGAAAATGAGAATTTCTCGCCAGATTTTAAAGCTTTAGGTAACTCAACACGCATCATCGTCCTATTAATCATGTGCGGCAGTGGCTTACCATTAGTGTCTTTAACTTCTTGAATGTTAAACCCACCGTCAAAAGGTTCTTTTGTATACTCATTAATAAACTGTTCAGGTCTCATTACTGGTGCTACACCACTTCCTTCTATTAATGGCGATTTAGAATCTTTAGCTCTTTTATTCTGGTCTAATTGAACCCAAAGATATTTTAACACATCTGGCGAATTATTCGTATATGTAATGGTTTCAAACCCAGATAATTTTGTGTTTTTATCATCTAAAACCAGATCCATTTTATAATCTGCCTGTTGCTGATAATATGCTACTCCAGGTGCACCAGATGCAGCTCTATACATATTAGGTGTAGAAAACTCATCATACAATTGTTTAAATTTATTATTGTTTTGATGACCAGGTTTAATCTCTGATTTTTCCTGCTCTTGTGCAAAAACACTAGTAGAAATAAATACTACTGAAAGCAGGTAATAGGTAAACTTTTTCATTTTATTTTTTTATAATTTATAATCGGTTTGGTTAATCAATTCTTAGCTTTTTACTTTATTTTTAAATTGGTCAAAAGCATTTGGTTTTACTTCCCTTGGCCATGAATTATTTGATGTATCTACATCTGCGGTTTCTAGATCTGGATCAATAACAAAACCTGTTATAGCTTTTTCTGATCTAAAAACTTTCTTAACTTCATTTTCATTATATCTCCATATTTGAGCTGGATACTTTTTTCTTTCTTTAGAACCATCCTCATAAGTTAACTCTAAAATTATTGGCATTACTAATCCTCCTGGTTTTTCGAAAGTGACCTCATAAAAATAATTTGGTGCTTGATTTAGTTCTGCTTTTTCTTCTTTTGATAAACTTCCCAAATGATTCTTTAAAAATTCAAAATCAGAAGCTTTTTTAGAATTTTCAGAACTAGTACCTTCTTTAACTTCTGCAAAATAAACTAGCTTGTCTTTATAGTCATCAAGATTCATATTATTCCTTTCGGCTAGTTTTTTAGCTTTTTCAGTTGGCTTATCTGTTAAATAATATGACTTAACATCTTTAACTCCTATATCAGTATAATCTGTAGTATAAAACCATCCTCTCCAAAACCAATCCAAATCCATAGCTGAAGCATCTTCCATGGTTCTAAAAAAGTCTGCAGGCGTAGGGTGCTTAAACATCCATCGTTTTGAATATGTTCTAAACGCATGATCAAATAGTTCTGGTCCCATAATGGTCTGTCTTAATAAGTATAAAGCTGCCGCCGGCTTTGTATACGCATTAGGTCCAAATTGATGTACATAATCACCTTGAGACATAATTGGTGAAATAAAATCTTGATTTCCGCCCATATAGTGTACAATATCTTTTGGTAAATTTCCTGTTATAAAGTTAGGATCATAATCTAATTCTGCTAAAATTTCAACAAATGAATTTAAACCCTCATCCATCCAGGTCCATTGGCGCTCATCACTATTAACAATCATGGGGAAAAAGTTATGGCCTACTTCATGAGTTATCACCCCAATCATACCCCTTTTAAGTCTTTCCGAATAGGTGCCATCTGGGTTTGGTCTTCCAAAATTAAAACAAATCATAGGGTATTCCATTCCCATTTGTGCGTGTACGGAAACTGCTTTATTATATGGATAATCAAAAGTAAGCTTAGAATATTCTTCTAACGTATTAGCTACAACTCTTGTTGAATGTTCTTCCCAAAGCGGGTTTCCTTCTTTAGAATATAATGAAATTGCCATTACAGTCCTACCGTTTATATCTACTGCCATAGCGTCCCACAAAAATTTTCTCGACGTTGCAAAAGCAAAATCTCTTACGTTATTTGCTTTAAAATGCCATGTTTTAGTTTTCTTGCTTTTTTGGGTTTCAGCTTTTTCAGCTTCTTCTTGAGTTACAATAAAAACCGGATCTTTAAACGATTTTTTTGCTATTTCGAAACGTTTAAGCTGTTCTTTTGTTAAAACTTCCTTTTCATTTTGCAATACGCCTGTTGCTTCTAATTTATGATCGGCTGGTACTGTTAATTTCACATCATAATCGCCAAACTCCAAAGCAAATTCGCTACGTCCCCAAAATTGCATATTTTGCCAACCTTCAACATTATTATAAACACAAAGTCTTGGAAAAAACTGCGCTATTACATATGTGCTGTTCCCGTCCTTTGGGAAATACTCATATCCTGAACGACCTCCTTCAACAATATGGTTATTTACATTATACCACCAGTCTATTTGAAACTTAAATACTTCTCCGGGTGCTAACGGCTTCTCCAAATTAATTCGCATCATGGTTTGATTAATCGTAAACGACAAATTTGAACCATTATCATTTTTCACTGATTCTATATTAAACCCTCCATCAAACCTCTTTTTTAAATTTGATTTAGTAAATGTTTTAGCATTATTAAAGGTAGCTTTAAAACTTTCAGAATTAATATCTGGAGTTTTAGAATCTCTTGCCCGCATATTTTGGTCTAACTGAACCCATAAATATTCCAAATGGTCTTTAGAACTATTATGATACGTTATTTTCTCTTTTCCGTGAATTTGATTTTTAGACTCATCTAAACGAATATCCATAACATAATCAACCTTTTGCTGAGTGTATTGGTATCCAGGAGCTCCAGATGCCGTTCTAGACTCATTAGGTGTAGGCAAAAGATCTTTCATTTGTCTAAACTTATTCTGATCTGTATGCCCTACTACTCTCTGTTTTTCTGTATTCTGTGAAAATACGCTTGTTGACATAAAAACAATGGCGAGTAAAAAATAGATGATTTTTTTCATTTTATTTTTTTAAGTTTTGTTTAAAGAATGATGAGCTTTAGATAAAAAAAATGTATTATCCTTATAAAAAGCGTTCGAAAATAATGATTTTGAAAGTTTATTAACTTTATTTTAATTAAAATTTAACACAGCTTTATCATTTTGAGAGATTAAAATAAAGCTCTTTTGTTTGGAGTTAATTTTAGTTTTTACAATATTTTGCTGATCTTCATATAAATCAAACAAAACTTTGTTTTTTATTTCTATGGATTCAATACTACTAACGCCTTCAATTTCCAAATAGCATTTCATAATATCTATATCATATTCTTTACCAATAAAAATAAGATTAGCATCTTTATCATTAATCTTTATTTTTAGTTTTTCTTTTAAATACCTTTCAATATATACATCAGTTATTTTTGGTTCATCTTTGCCTGCTAACGTTATAGATTCATCATAGCGTTCACGTAGCAAACTTTCAAAATCGTCAATAAAAATTCTTGTTGTTATTTGTACAGATTGTTTCTCTTCAATAAAATTAATTTGAGTAACGCTTATATAATATTTATGTAAGCTAGTAAATGCTAAAAGCGGTATAATTATAAAAAACAAAAATGGTTTAATAAATTTCATCTAGATATTTTTTGCTAAAGTAATTATTTTGCTATTCAAAAAGCATTCCAAAAGTGTAATACCTTTTCTATCATAAAATGGTATTAGTCATTCCCTGTTTCTAAATTTTCCAAATACTGTTTATACTTACGCCTCAAAAAAGCTAATATTTCAAAGTCGGTTTTATTTTTACAAGATCTAATAAAATTTTCATCGTCTGCACAGAAATAGAAAAAATCCATTCGTAAGCCTTTATCTAATGGATTTGAAACAAAAAAGTCCTTCGACAATCTTGCTTTTATAGTATTCATTAGTGTTTCTTTTGTTTCAATTTTTACACGATTTTTTAGCATTTTAGTTCTTCCTGAAATACCATTTAATATAGGGTTTAAAGGTACTCCTCCTCCTAGTAATCCTAATAGCATTTTTGGTTTAAATTCTCCTGCTTCACTCAAACGACGTTCACTTTGTGTCGCTATTTTACCAGTGTAGCCAGGTATACCTACATCAAAAAAATTAATAGGTGGGTTGCCATCTATATTGGCAATATCTTCAAGTAAATTCCCTGTTAAAACCTTACCCACTATAACCTCATCAAGCTCATTAATTTGTTCATCTAATTTTACTAGAATTGCTTTATTAGAAATATCATCTTTAGAAATCACAATTTCTTTTAATTTATGTTGAATAGATGAAAACACTAAAGAATCATTTATACTAACATTAATTGTAAACTCACCTTTTTCATTCGTTATGGTAAAAACTTGAGCCGTTTTATTAATTACATGAATACTCTCAACGCCTAACTTACTTTGAACTTTTCCAAACACCTCAATTGACTGAGCCATAAATGTTTGAAAAGAGAGCAAAACAAATATGATTAGAAAGTCCTTAATTTTTAGCATTCTGAAGTTTTAAGAACAACTCCTTTTGTTTTATTAAAAAGGCAATAAGCTGTATTTCATTTTCACGTTTATAAAACTCTGGGTCTATACCTTTCTCTTCTACAAATGCAACAAAAGCTGAAAGATGTTCAGGTGACATATCAAAAGTTCTACCTATATGTTTATAACTATAAACATCTAACAAGTCTTTTGGCTTTTCTTCTACGCCCCTTTTAGATAGATTCATTTTGATAGATAGATTTGTTTTAAATATTGATTCAAGAATTTTTACTGCGTCGGGAAGATAATTACGTGCTTCCGGATTAATTATAGCCTTTAAATGATTCCCAATAGCCTCATTGTCAAACGCCTTAACATCATTGTATTCAAAAGCCCTGTTTATATTACCCATATCAACACGTATTGGTTCAACAGTTTTAACATCGCCTACATCTGCTAATATATTTCCTGTAAGTCCAGATGAAAGCGTAACAGCATCTAGTTGATTAATTTGCTCAACTAATTGTATTTTTAATTGTTTTGTTTTGATAACGTCAGCATCAACTGTAATAGAAACGGTTTGAAATTGTAATGCCGAAATTTCAATAACATCACGTAATGCTACTTTAATGACAAATTCCCCCTTCTCATTGGTGATGGTACCTTTATTTGACGACGTATTAAAAATAGTGACTGCTTCAACATCATTGGTAGCCGAAAGAAGCACGCCTTTCATTTCTATTCTATTTATTGATTGACCACTTAGGTAAAGTGACAAGAAAATAAATATAGAAGAAGTTAACGTTTGTTTCAAGTTGCTAAAATTAAAGTATAAAGAACGTCTTTCAATTCTTAAATAAATTGAAAAATCATTTTAAACTTTTGTTAAAACATAACTTAAAACTTAAAAAAGCTCATGAAATGGTTTAAGTTTTTCTAATTTAAACTTAAAAACTCTACGCTTTTTTTATTTAATAATTCAAGAAACTCCATTTCTTTTCCATAGTTAAGCAGCGAAAAGTTAAAATCTTTGCTTTCAACAAATCTTATAAACTCTTCAACTCGGTGGTCTGGAATATTAAAATTATCAACTAAAAACTCAGATCCAAAATAGTATTTTATCGATTCTACCGGGACATCTGGAATACCGGATTCCTTTTTGTTAGAAACTTTCGATCTAAATAAAGGTAACAATAATTGATCTACTACATTAACTATGTTAAGTCCGTTAATCATTGTTTGACGCTGAGAATTCATTCCAATGTTTTTTACTTTAGATTTGTAATCATCCTTAAAATCGAAATCATCACTGTGCTTAATTCCGAAATACAAGGCATCTAATTTGGGTTTAAAAATATTGGTTTTCTTTATATCTGTATTTAAGTTTCCTGATAACCCTTTTGTCGATACTACAATCTCCTCTAATTTATAAACTTCTTCAATTAAAAAAAGTTTCATTGATTTTGACTCAGTAATAGCCTCGTTGACTTTAAAATTAATATTTTGATATTGTAATGCACTTACCTCAATTAAATCGTTTGCTGCTACACGCAATTTAAACTCTCCATTTTCATCAGTAATGACTCCTTTGTTTGATGATATATTAAAAATAGTAATACCAGAAATATCATTGCTTTCAACAATTATCTTCCCGCTAACCTGAACGCGTTTAACGTTTTGAGACAAAATATGCATTGTAGATAATAATGCAAAAAAGAAAATGATTTTTTTCATATTATTTTTTTATTGAAAATAAGATTTTTATTAGACTTTTCAGCACCTAAACCCATAAAAATTTTCTTAAACATAATATTTCATTTAGTTTTACCGTGAAAATTTTTATTATGAAAAATATAATTATTGCTAGTACGTCAACAATTCATGGAAGTGGTTATTTGGATTATATTTTAGATGAGCTAACTGTTTTTTTTAAAGATGTTAAAGAGATTTTGTTTCTTCCGTACGCCAGGCCAAGTGGTATATCTCATGATGAATACACCAAAACTGTTCATGCTGCTTTTTCTAAGATTAATAAAAATGTAAAAGGCATTCATACCTATGAAAACCCTATTGAAGCTATTAAAAAGGCTAAGGCCATTTTTATTGGCGGTGGCAATACATTTGTTTTAACAAACCAGCTTCATAAAAATAATTTAATAAATACTTTACAGGCAGTTGTGAAAAACGGCATACCATATTTAGGTACAAGTGCTGGCAGTAATATTTGTGGGCTAACAATAAAAACGACTAACGATATGCCCATCGTGTACCCACCAAGCTTTAATGCATTAGCTTTTGTTCCTTTTAACATTAATCCACATTATTTAGACCCAAATAAAAGCAGTAAACATATGGGTGAAACCAGAGAGACCAGAATAAAAGAATTTCACAATTTTAATAACCAACCTGTTATAGGTTTACGAGAAGGTAGTTGGTTACATGTAAAAGATGATTCTATTATTCTAAAAGGGAATTTAACTGCTCGTATTTTTGAATACAACAAAATACCTTATGAGATATCATCTGGAACAGAATTAAACCACTTAAAATAAAAAAAACTCCATATTTCTATGAAGCTTTTAGAGCGGGAGACCAGGTTCCTTTCGACTACGCTCAAGATAAACTTCTCACCTTAAAGTGAAATTTTAAATAAAATATTCGGTATAAAAAAACTCCATATTTCTATGGAGTCTTTAGAGCGGGAGACCAGGTTCCTTTCGGCTATGCTCAAGATAAACTTCTCACCTTAGAGCGAAACTATAAATAAAATATTCGTCATAAAAAAAGCTCCATATTTCTATGAAGCCTTTAGAGCGGGAGACCAGGTTCGAACTGGCGACATTCAGCTTGGAAGGCTGACGCTCTACCAACTGAGCTACTCCCGCATTATTGTGCTGCAAATATATATAAACTGTTAAGTCATTTGCAAGAAAAAACTATAACTTTTTAAAAAAATGATATCCTAAAATATTAAAACCCTCATTATAATAAAATTTATGGGAAGGATAATTGCTTACATAAGTATTTAACTCTACTGATTCACAACCTTTTTCTAAAGCATAATTATATATCCATTCAAAAAACTGCTTGCCTAAACCTTTTCCCCTATAGGTTTCATCTATATAAACATGATCAACTTCCACACTCTTTCCAGAATAATGTCTAGTGCAAAACCATAAACCTGTAACACCTATTAAATCTTCATTATCATATATTACAGCGCATTCATAATTTTGAGTAACCATCTCTGAAAAACGTTGCTCTAGAACAGCATAAGAAGTTTTATTATCATTTAGTTTTTGCACTAATGGAATAACAGAATTTATATTTTCTTTTTCTATAATTTTAAACACAAAAGACATAGAATATTTTTTATAAATGAATACCCAAAATTAATTCTATTTTCCATAATTATCCTAGTGACTTTTAATAAAATATGGGTCTAACAAATAACTGGTTTTTATCCAGACTTGTATTAATTCCAAATGAACCAACTTAGTGCTTAAAAATTTTATATTTTTAATTGCATTAAAATATAAAAAATGAGAGGAAAAAATCTTAAAGTCCGTTTATTAATAGGTGCAGCTATCGCATTGTTCTTTGTTTTTAAAAGATGTAGTCAACAAGAAGTGAACCCTTATACAGGAAGAACACAAACCATATCTATGACTGCTGATAAAGAAATCGCCATTGGATTGCAAAGTGCACCACAAATGGCACAGCAACATGGAGGTCTGCATTCTAATAATCAATATCAAGCTTTGGTTGACAATGTTGGAAACAAATTAGTTAACAATAGTATCGCTAAAGACACTCCTTACCAATATGAATTTCATTTATTGGCAGACCCTAACACTATAAATGCATTTGCATTACCCGGAGGGCAGGTATTTATAACCTATGCTTTATTTTCTAAGTTAGAAAACGAAGACCAACTAGCAGGGGTTTTGGGTCATGAAATTGGACATGTTCTAGGTCGTCATAGTGCGGAAAGAATAGCAGAAAGTGAATATTGGCAAGGGCTAACAACTGCTGGTTCTGTTGGAGCAGACATGGGTGGGCTCATAAATAATATTGGTCAGAACACACTGCTTACTAATGGAAGGGACGATGAATTAGAAAGTGATGATCTCGGCGTTCTTTTTATGCTTAAGGCTGGTTATAATCCCGAAGAAATGATTGGTGTCATGGAAATTTTAAAAGCGGCAGCCGGTCCTAATCGGGTTCCGGAATTTCAAAGTACACACCCAGATCCAGATAACAGAATTGAAAAAATTCAAGAAGCCATAGAAAAACACAAAAATCAATAAAACAAAAAAGCCTTGAAAATCAAGGCTTTTTACGAGTGACTAACTCAAAATAACTATTTATTTTATAATTATTTTCTCTTTTTTGCTGCTTTAGCTTCTGCTATGGCCTCTTTTAGAATTGCTGCTGCATCATTTGCTCCATGCAATTCAGCATATTTTAATGCGGTCATTTTTTTAGCAGATTTGGCTTTTAAATTGGCGCCTTTGGCAATTAAAAGTTTTAAAATATCTGTTCTGTTAAATTTAGCAGCATACATCACTGGGGTCATTCCGTTAGACATTTCATTAACATCTGCTCCTCTATCAATAAGTTTTTTCACGGTTTCTATATCTCCTTTAGCGATTGAAACGCAAAATGAATTCACTTTAAATACAAACTCAACATTAGTATTATTAGTGTTATCTGTGATCGTTTTAGCATTAGCTGTCACAATAGAGAAACATAATGCAATGGCGGTAATAATGACTGATTTTTTCATGATGAAAGATTTAATTTGATTTATAATTTCGTTTGTTGATATACTAAAGAGACGATATTAATTTCAATCTGTTACATAAAAAACAATAAATAACACATTTTTAACTTTTTTTTCACAAATAATTAACTGAACGATTCTTTTTTTAAAAACCTCAAAAAAGCTCTAAAAATGCCAGCATTTGCGAGACTATTTCTGCATTATTTTATGCAACTTCTTTATCTTTGTTTCTTATTAAATTTTTAACAAAAATGAACAAAAAAGTTATCTTAATGATACTTGACGGTTGGGGTAATTCTCCAGATCCTAAAGTTTCTGCTATCGATCATGCAAACACATCTTTTATAGACTCTCTTTATAAAAAATATCCATTCGCAACCTTAAGAACCGATGGGTTACATGTTGGATTACCAGAAGGGCAAATGGGAAATAGCGAAGTCGGCCACATGAACCTTGGTGCCGGACGTATTGTCTATCAAGACTTAGTAAAAGTCAATTTAGCTGTAAAGAACAAAACATTAAATAACGAAAAAGTATTGGTAGATGCATTCAACTATGCAAAAACCAATGACAAGGATGTTCATTTTTTAGGATTATTAAGTGATGGTGGCGTACATTCTCATATTAACCATTTATTTGGATTATTAGATGCCGCTAATGATTTTGGTTTAACCAAAACTTTTGTTCATGCATTTACAGATGGTCGCGATGTAGACCCAAAATCTGGTTATGGTTTTCTTACTGAATTAGAAAGTCATTTAGAAAAAACAAATAGCAAATTAGCTACTGTAACTGGTCGTTACTATGCTATGGATAGAGACAAACGTTGGGAGCGTATAAAATTAGCCTATGATGCTTTGGTTAATGGTCATGGAGAAAAGTCTACTAATATCACAGAGACCATTCAAAAAAGTTATAAAAATGATATTACTGACGAGTTTATTAAACCAATTATCATGACTGATGAATCTGGTAATCCTCAAGCAAGCATAAAGGAAGGTGATGTCGTTATCTTTTTTAACTTTAGAACAGATCGTGGTAGGGAATTAACAGAAGCTTTATCTCAAACTGATTTCCATGAGCAAAACATGCACAAATTGAATTTGCATTATGTCACGCTTACAAATTATGATGAAACTTACAAAAATGTAAACGTTATTTTCAATAAAGATAATTTAACTGAAACATTAGGTGAAGTTTTAGAAAAACATAACAAAAAACAAATTCGTATTGCTGAAACAGAAAAATATCCACATGTTACATTCTTTTTCTCGGGCGGACGTGAAGAACCTTTTAATGGTGAAATGCGTATTCTAAGAAACTCACCAAAAGTAGCTACTTACGATTTGAAACCGGAAATGAGCGCTTACGAATTACGTGATGCATTGATTCCTGAGCTTCAAAAAGGTGATGTTGATTTTGTTTGTTTAAATTTTGCTAATGGTGATATGGTAGGTCATACCGGTGTTATGGAAGCTGCTATCAAAGCTTGTGAAGCCGTAGATAAATGTGTAGAAGACGTTATCACTTCAGCTTTAGAAAATGGCTATTCTACATTACTTATAGCGGATCATGGAAATTGTGAAACTATGATAAACCCTGACGGTTCACCAAATACAGCTCATACAACAAACCCTGTTCCTGTTATTTTAATCGATAAGGAATTAAAAACTATCAAAGATGGTATTTTAGGTGATATGGCACCCACTATTTTAAAGTTAATGGGGGTTGAACAGCCAGAATCTATGACACAGCACTCCTTAGTTTAAATAAGTAAAAAAATAAATTGTTGTACTTTTGTTATAAACCCAAGTTTATAACTTAAATGAATTTTAACAATCAACTTATTATTGCAATAGATTTTGATGGTACTATTGTTGAGGATGCTTATCCTAAAATAGGAAAACCCATATTGTTTGCTTTTGAAACTTTGAAAAAGCTACAAGATAATGGGCATCGACTTATTTTATGGACTTATAGGAGTGGTAAAAAATTAGATGAAGCCGTTAAGTTCTGTGAGGATAATGGTATCTCTTTTTATGCCGTAAATAATAGTTTTCCTGAAGAGGAATACACCAACGATGTAAGCAGAAAAATTAATGCCGATTTATTTATTGACGATAGAAATATAGGAGGTTTTTTAGGTTGGGGTGAAATATATCAATTACTCACAAACACAAAACCTCCCGAAGTTAAAAAAAAGAAAGGGCTCTTTAGTTTTCTAAAATAGTTCATTTTTAAATTAATTGGTAATAGGTCTTATCTATAGATTCTCTATGGTCTGGGTGTGCAATATTTACTAACGCTTTAACTCTTTCTTTAATGGTTTTACCATATAAGTTAGCTATTCCATATTCAGTAACAACATAATGCACATGTGCTCTTGTAGTAACAACACCAGCTCCTGGTTTTAAAGATGGAACAATCCTACTAACACCTTTTTTTGTGATTGAGGGTAATGCTATAATAGCTTTCCCACCATGACTTAAAGAGGCTCCTCTAATATAATCCATTTGACCACCCACACCTGAATACATTTTAGCTCCAATAGAGTCTGCGCAAACTTGACCTGTTAAATCTACTTCAATAGCAGAATTAATAGCTACCATTCTAGGATTTTGCTTAATAATAGAAACATCGTTTACATAATCTGAAGCACGCATTTCAACAAACGGATTATCATCAACATAATCATACAATTGTTTAGAACCTATTACAAATGTAGCTAATGCACGTCCAGGGTTAACGCCTTTAAAGTTTCCGTTAATCACATCTTTTAAAATTAAATCAATAACACCATCAGAAAACATTTCAGTATGCAAGCCCAAATCTTTATGATTCGTTAAACGTGATAATACGGCATTAGGGATGGTTCCGATTCCCATTTGTAGTGTGCTTTTATCTTCAATTAAGCTAGCTACATAATCACCAATTTTATGTTCAATAGTAGATGGAGTCCCTAAATTATATGCAGGTATAGACTCGTTACACTCAACAAATAAATCTACCTCAGTAATATGAATAATGCCGTCTCCATGTGTTCTTGGCATTTGCTCATTTACCTGTGCAATAACAATTTTTGCATTATCTATAGCAGCCAAGCTAGCTTCAACCGAAACTCCCAACGAGCAATACCCATGTTTGTCTGGAACTGATACATGAATTAATGCGACATCCAATGGTAAGATGTTCCTTTTAAATAGTAATGGTAGCTCGCTTAAAAAAACGGGCGTATACGATCCATTACCAGATGTTAATGTATGACGCACATTATTCCCAATAAAAAATGAATTTACATGAAAACTTTCTCTAAGTTCAGGATTGGCATAACCCGTGTCCCCTTCAACGTGTAAATGACAAACTTCAACATTTCTTAATTCCTCATGACGCTCGGTCATAGCATTCATTAACAGTTGTGGAGCTGCTGCAGCTGCCTGAATATAAACCCTATCATTGTTTTTAATTACTTTAACAGCATCTTCTGCACTAACAATCTTATACATCTTGTTTAATTTAGTTTAGTACAGTAAATTTATTTATTAAAAGGGGCTTAAAAAATGTCAAAAGTCATGTTATCAAAAAAATATTAGTACTTAACCCGCATTATTCACAGTTATTCTATTCCAAAGCCAAACTGCCTACTATCTTTGGCAATGCTCTTAATTTTTATGCCTCAAAAGTGGGGACAATTTATCCTTTAAAAATTATTGTGCTTCCCAAATCTATTGACATTTCATCTTTTCATAACGAAAACCATGAATAATACGGGTTAATTTTAAGTATCTTTGCCATTATTTTTTTAAACATGATTGTAATAAAAACAAAAGAGGAAATTGAGTTGATGCGCGAAAGTGCTTTAATCGTTTCAAAAACACTTGGTATGCTTGCTAAAGAAGTCAAGGAAGGTGTTACCACAATGCAACTTGATAAGCTTGCAGAAGCGTTTATAAGAGATCAAGGTGCTTTACCAGGGTTTTTGGGATTGTATGATTGTCCATCAACTTTGCTTTGTAGTGTAAACGAAGCAGTAGTGCATGGTTTACCAACAAACATACCTTTAAAAAATGGTGATATTGTTTCTATAGATTGTGGTGCATTAATGAACGATTTTTACGGAGATCATGCGTATACTTTTGAAATTGGTGATGTAGATCCTGAAACAAAAAAACTTATACAAGTAACTAAGGAATCTCTTTATGTTGGCATCAGGGAATTTAAAGCGAATAATCGCGTGGGTGATGTTGGCTATGCTATACAAAAGCATTGTGAAAACCATGGTTATGGCGTTGTTCGGGAATTAGTTGGACATGGCTTAGGTAAAAAGATGCATGAAGACCCAGAAATGCCAAATTATGGAAAACGTGGTCGTGGTAAGAAATTTGTTGAAGGTATGGTAGTAGCTATAGAGCCAATGATAAATGGAGGCACCCACAAAGTAAGACAATTAAAAGACGGGTGGACTATTGTTACACAAGATGGAAAACCTAGTGTTCATTTTGAACATGATGTAGCACTTGTAGACGGAAAACCTGAAATACTATCGACTTTTGCATATGTACATGAAGCTTTAGGAATTGAGAGTCATGAAGAAGATGAGTTTCGTCAGAAAGCTTTAGTTCTTTAGTTTTTTTAGACACGAATTTCACTAATTTGCACTAATACTTACTCGATACTATTTTTTCTATTTGTTTAATACTACATGTCTAAATTAATTTACAAAGAAGAAGCTTATAAAATGATTGGCATTTGTATGGAAGTACATAATCAATTAGGCAAAGGGTTTAATGAAGTAGTTTATGCAGATGCATTAGAAATAGAATTAATGGACAATGGAATATCTTATTCTAGAGAGATGAAGTTTGGCATTACTTATAAAGGAAATTTACTACCGCATAAATATAAAGCTGATTTCATTATAGATGATAAGATCGTATTAGAACTAAAAGCAATTGACTGCTTAACTTCTGCTCATATTAAACAAACATTAAACTATCTTGCGGTATCAAAACTTAAGCTTGGTTTATTAATTAACTTTGGAGAAGATAGCTTAAAATATAAAAGAATCGTATTATAGTGATTCGTGAAAATTAGTGAAATTCGTGTCAAAAAAACTCTTTAGATTTATACTAAATTTTATACCAAGACCTCTACTAATTAGGTTAAGTTATATAATTCGCCCTATTCTAGCGTTCCTTTTAAAAGGCAATACATATACCGATCCCATAGACGATAGAAACTTTAGAAGCTTTTTACCTTATGGTTATGGCACACAACGTAACAATGTACTCTCTCCTTCTACTCTTTCTTTAGAACGTCACAGATTGTTATGGTTGTATTTAAAAAACGAAACCGATTTCTTTTCAGCTAAAAAAAAAGTACTGCATTTCGCTCCGGAGCAAGCATTTTACAAACGCTTTAGAAAGATGAAAAATCTCGAGTATATAACAACCGATTTAAATTCTCCTTTAGCCGACGTAAAAGCTGATATTTGTAATCTACCATTTAAAGATGACGAATTTGACATCATTTTTTGCAATCACGTTTTAGAACACATACCTGATGACACGAAAGCGATGCAAGAGCTATATCGAGTTTTAAAAGTTGGTGGCATGGGTGTTTTTCAAATTCCGCAAGACTTAACAAGAGAAGCAACTTTTGAAGATAACACCATAACAGATAAGAAAGAGCGAGCAAAAATATTTGGACAATATGATCATGTACGTGTTTATGGTCGTGATTATTTTGATAAACTTCGCAGCGTTGGTTTTAAAGTTGAAGAAGTTGATTATACTTCAATACTTTCTGAAGCAGATATTACAAAATATTGTTTAGCTAAGGGTGAGATAATTCCTGTGGTTTATAAGTAATCCAAATTAAATTTCGAACAAAAATAAATAGCAGATAATAAAAATTTCTAGCCTGTAGCGCTTTAGGTAATTCATTTAAAAACAAACCCCTAATCGAAATTTTCAAAAGGGGCTTGTTTTACTATTAGTCACTTTACTCTTTAATAAAACGTTTAGTTAAAGTATTGCCTATTTCATCTTCAATTTTTACTAAATACATACCATTAGATAAATCAGAAACATTAATAACTGATGATGGTACCTTTAAAACTTCTGTTCCTAACATAGAATAAACTGAAACTTGTTTTATTGCTAATGTTGTTTTTATATTTAAAATACTTGAAGTCGGATTTGGATAAAGCTTGATGCTTGATTGTTTAACATTAAAATTGTCAACACTTAAAGATAGAGCCCCAAACTCATAAGCTCCCATATCTACATTAGTATTAAAAACACGTTGGTTTCCTAATAGATCAGAAATTATGCCTGTTGGTATTTTAGTATTGTCTCCTGCATTTATAGCTGGGGAACCTAACTGTAAGGTAAAATCGTTAGTAACACTATTGACAAATAATGGATTAACATTACTTGTGTTAAATAGATTTGACGAGTTTATATTACTAAAATCACCAATAGAGTTTGTGATACTAATGCTACTTGGGTAATCTGTATTCGCTCTACCTGTAGAGACATCCCCTACATTGTCATAAAATATAGTATTAGATATGTTTTTAGCCATTACTCCATGGCCGCTTCTTTGACTAATAATTACTGTAGATTTGTCTAGTCCTGCTCGTGTACCAATGTCTTGATTTTTAGCAAAAGTACAGTTGGTAATGTTTGCTACATAGGTAGATCCTGATCCATACCCTCTTAACCACATAGCGCTACCTGCATACGCTTTAACAGCGCTTTTGTCCTTAGAAACGTTATTAGTAAATAAACAATTGGTAATATTGGTTGTTACCGATGCATTATTATAGGTAAAGCTATAAATTCCTGAAGCATAAGTTGCTAAATTATTATCAAAAATAGTATTTTCTATGGTTAAATTTCCTGAACCACTAAAATTAGCCAAAATACACCCTCTAGCATAACTGATATTATCTTTTATTGTACAATTTTTAATAATAAAATTATCAACGGCATCATTTTTTAATATGGCTGCACCGTCGCTATGTATAGCTGGAGAAAGTATAGAAGCATAACCTCCCATAATAGTTATTCCATCTAAAATCATATTATCTGTAGCCACTCTAATTACGTGTAACGAATTATCATTTTTGTCAGTTAAATTAAAATTTACTGCTCCTGTATCATTCCCTTGTAAATCACCAGTTAATATCGTTATATTGGTTCTAAAATCTCTTTGAGATAAGGCTGTTTCTGTACCATTAAAACCACCATAAATACCTATATTATTAGTATTGGTTGTAAAAGAAATATTCCTATCAACAGCATGTGGTGTATATGCTCCTTCTGCTATCCAAATATCACTATTTGCAGTAACCGTATTTAATGCTGTTTGTAAACTGGTGTAAGCATCTACCCAAGAGCTACCATTATTAGCTCCTGTAGCATCTTCATCTACATAAGTTACTGGATTCGCATTAAATGTTGCAGTTACGGTTTTACTTGCATCCATAGTAATAGTTTCGGTATTACTATTTGATACAATATCTCCCATCCAACCATTAAAATGATATCCAGCTGCTGGGGTTGCAGTTAGTGTTACAACGTCACCAAAATTATACCCATTACCATTGGTTGGTGTTGGGTTTTGTACTACCGTACCGCTACCTACCTTATTAATCGTAAGGTTTTGCTGTATAGAACTAAAGGTAGCCGTAATATTTTTATTAACATTCATGGTTATCTGTAATGGATTGGTTGTTCCTGAAGCATCTCCAGACCAGCCTGCAAAATTCCACCCTGTTATAGGTGTTGCTATTAATGTAATCACATCTCCGTTATTATGCATACTAGTTCCATTAGGTACTACAGTACCACTACCCGTTTTACTAACCGTTAAATTGTATCGTGTCGCTAAAGCTGGATCAAACTCATACGCCCCCATATCTACTGTGGTATTGTAAATACGATTGTTCCCAAACAGGTCTGTAGTAATTCCTGAAGGTATTTTAGTATTATCCCCAGCGTCTTTTGCCGGTGAAGTTGTTTGAAGTCTAAAATCGTTTGCAGTAGCATTCACAAATAAAGGATCATTAGTACTTGTATTATTGGTAGAGGATACTTTTGTAAAACCATTTTCTCCAATAGAATTTTCTACATTTATTGTAGTTTGAAAATCATTCGTTATTCTATCAATAGAATTAATCAAGACGCCTCCAGTAGTTGTATTTCCATAAAAAATAGAGTTATATATATTAGCAGTTGATTGTGTACCTATCCTTCTGCTTAAACCAAATGTAGCTTTAAAAGTATTTCCGTCAGGATGTGTGCCCAAATCTTGATTTTTAGAAAATGTACTATTAACTACATTTACCGTATAAGTAGAATTATTTCCATAACCTCTTAACCACATAGCACTTGCGCTAAGCCCTTTACTTGTCGAGCTTAAATCTTTAGAAACATTATTAGTGAATAAGCAGTTTGTTATATTGGCTGTTACTGAAGCATTGTTATTTGAGTAGCTATAAATTCCCGAACCGTAACGTGCTAAATTGTTATCGAAGCTTGTGTTTTCGATATTAAGAGCTGAAGGCGCTGTATTGGCAAACATACAATGAACAGCACCACCTCCGTATGAAATATTGTTTTTTATGTTACAGTTTCTAATTGTTAGGTCTTTTATTTGATATGTTTTAAATATAGCTGCCCCATTAATCCCTGCTGTACCTGTTAAATTTGCATGCCCTCCAGTAATTGTAAATCCATCTATAACAACATTGTTAGCCTCCCAAACTTGCACGACATTGAAGCTATTATCATTCTTTTCTGCTAGATTAAAATCTAAAGCTCCTGTATCATTGTTTAAAAGGTCACCAGACAAAATCGTTTTATAAGTATCAACATCTCTTTGAGACAACACTGTTTCGGTACCATTAAAACCACCATATATCCTAGAGTTATCTTGAGTAATTGAAAAAGAAGTAGCTTTAACTTGAGTAGGGTGTTGAGCTGGCACATATGTTCCTGCCTTTACCCATACATCTTGGGTGGTTACTACAGAAAGTGCTTTATTTAAATCTGTAAAAGCATTAGCCCAAGTCGTGCTACTCCCTGTGCCGTTAGCCGTTAAGTCTACATAAAAACGTGGTACTAAATCATAAAATTCTTTGTACAGGTTTTTACGCTCTGTATTATCTAATGCTTTATTATATATTCTAATATTATCAATAGAACCTGTATATTTATTTATCCCTTGTGCAATTTTAATATCGCTAATACTAGGGTTTACATGTACAAAGTTTAATGACGATGCCCCTCCACTTCTTCCATCTGCATGCAATTCATTATCAATATAAACGTATCTATGTAAACCAAAAGTCCAAGCACCACCAAAGAAAAAAGTAACTCTCTCTAAGGTTATCGTTACATGATGCCATTTATTATCGGCAATCATTCCAGATTCATACGTTCTCTCCGAAGTAATTTGGTTTCCATTTTTTAAAAAATTAGACGTTAATCTTATCTTTCCATCTACCAATTCTACATACCAACCAACATTACCCCCAAAACCAGAAAGTTCATATTGTTGTATAATATTTTGAGGTGTACTATTTACTACCCCTGTTTTTATCCAAAAACTAATAGTGGCATCTTCCCTATTAGTCAATGAGTTTCCTCGTGAGCCAGCATTGAAACTATCTCCGTTTAGTATCATTGCTCCATCAAGACCGTCTAAAAAATCACCCCTAAAGCCTCTTGCTGTTCCTGTTGGAATAAGATCTCCTGTTCCTGGAGTAACTTGATTTACCAAACCTCCACTTGAGTTTAATGTGTAAGATTTTATTAAGCTAGTTGTGGGCACTTGTCCATAAGTATATACACTTAAAAATAGTGCAATTAAAAGTAATTTTGTTTTCATAATAGATTTGTTTTTTATCCCCTTAATTGAAATATCAAAAAAGGGGAGTATTATTGACTTTTAGTACTGTTTTATTTGATGGTAACCATACCTCCGCAATTAGAGTTGGCAGTATAGAAAGAATAAGGCGTTGCAGATCCTGAATTAGAAAGACGATAGTACAGGTTTTCATCGCAAGACATATCTTTTATAACACTACCAGCACTTACCTTATGTAAAATAGAATTGGTACCTGAGCCACCGACCCAAATATCTCTACCCAACATGTTTTTCACCTTTACAAATGCATTTTCTTCTAACAGTCTTCTGGTTTCCCTTGCTTTTCGGTATGCGGGAGAATTATATATAGAATCATTGTACTTTTTTATACGCTCGTTCTCTCCATCCCTAATGCTTTTAATTTCTGCAATTGCGGCTTTGTCTTTAGCGGTTAACGTATAAGCAGATTGCTTTGCTTTCATTGCTGAAATGTAATCACTATAAACTTTGTCTAGATTTAATGCGGTAAGTTTTTTGTGCTCCGGTCCAAAAGAATAAGCTGCTTTTAATTTTGAAAAGAACCCTTTTTTCTTCTTTTTCTTTCCGCCTTGGCTTTCACCATTTGCTTCTTTCACAAAAATGTAATCCAGTTTAAATGACCCGTCATTATATAGTTTTCTAAAGCACAATAAAATGTCATCAATGAGCATAAAACCTTCACTGTTTTGCTTATGCCTAATATAGGTAGCATACGGATAACTATCCAATCGTTCGTAATCACTTAATTCATCCATTGAGAACCGCTCTTCATTAGTTTCGGTATCTATGGCGGTAAATCCTGTTGGTGTACCAGATGCCGTATAGTTTACCGATAGTGTAATAGGGTTTTCCTTTGAAGTCACCTCATACGTACCATCACCTTTAGGAGCAATACCAAAAAAACCGACATACTTGGCGTCTTTACCATTTTTTTCAATGGTTTGGTAAAATCCTTCTTGGGCGGTTAAACCAAATGCTATTAATAAAGCGAATACTGTTATTATTGTTTTTTTCATGATTTTTAATCTTATTGATTTTTAACTGATTATAATTTTAAAGTTTACTAGCATATGCTTCAATTTTTTCTTTTGTCATCATTTTTAAAGTCGTTTTATTTTTACTGTAAAAATTACTGAAGGCAAAAGCCGTATTTTCATCAAGCGAGGGCACCACGGCAATAAAACTTTCTGCGTCATAACTAATAATAAAAATGCCCATGGCGTAAAAAACAGATTGTCCTATACTTTCGCTTTCTTCAGGTCGGTATTGATACATTGCTGGAAAACATTTCTCGCAAGACGCTATAAGTAACATTTTAGCATCATTTTTTTCTACAAACTGAATATGTTTAGTTGTTATACCACGTTCTTCAAAAAGTAAGTGATATGTGCCGTCAAGTGTTTTATCAGATTCTTCCTGAGCTACCATTGTACTAATATTTAATAGCGCTATAAAAAATATAAAGTGTCGCATTTTTTTGAGTTTTAAACGCATTAAAACAGGATGCCGTTAACTTTAGCGGCACCCTGCTTGTTGTTTTTTTGTACTAAATTAAGGTTGGTGTGTTTCTGAAATTTTTCGAATAGCATTATTACCATACTCGCTAACAAAAATTACGCCCTGAGCGTTCAATCCTATACCCCAAGGTTGTCTAAATAGAGCAGAAGATCCTGGGCCATTAACAAACCCTGCCGATGAACCAGCAATAACTGTGGTAGTAAAGTTGCCATTACCATTTTTAATCGATTTATAAACGCTATGATTACCAAAATTTGTGGTATAAAAAGTATCGTTGTTTTGATCGAGCACAATGCCATAGGGCTGTACAAAACCTGTTCCGGCCGATACCAAGGTGGTTATGGTTTGTCCACCATGGGACATTGTTTTAATCTTATTATTTCCAGTATCGGTTATATACAGTAAATTTTGAGTTTTATGAAGTGCTATGTTCGTCGGAGAGTTTAATCTAGAAATACCATGTTGACCATCAACATCTCCTGACGTGCCATTTCCAGCAATGGTAGTTACCGTTATATTGCCATTTCCAGCGATACTTATTCTTCTTATTGCGTGGTTCCCATTATCCGCAACATACACATTAAAGCCATCACTATCCACAGCAATGCCTGAAGGAAACCTAAATCTAGAATTATGCGCAGGACCATCTATCAACCCTGGGTTCATTCCATTTCCTCCAATAGTAGTTACTGCTGTTGCTGTAATTTTACGAATACTATGATTACCATTATCCGCCACATACACAATACCAAAGCGGTCTACGGCTACACTTGACGGGCTTCTAAATTGTGCATTTTGTTTAGTACCATCGTTATAACCTGCCACTCCGGTGCCTGCAAAGATGGTGGCAGCACCTGTGGTAATATCCACATGTCTAATTACATTATTATCAGCATCCGCGATATATAAATTGTTGCCAAGAATGGCCACCCCTTTTGGATGATAAAATCTGGCAGATTGACCAACAGCATTTACAAGGCCAGTATTACCGTTACCCATCCAAGGACTTACCGTATATTCATCTTCATTTACATCCGTTACATAAACGGTAACCTGAGCGGTAGTGGTTATATCTCCATCGGAAACTTTAACATTAAAATTATGAAAGGTTTTTGCTTCATAATCAAGACTACTACCTGTCCTTAAACTTAAAAATCCAGTAGCAGAGTCAATCTCAAACTTACTTGATGCTGAACTATCCTCAAGAGAGAAAGTTAAAGTATCGCCATCTTCATCACTTGTAGAAATACCACCAATTTTAAAAGTATCGTCAATATTTTCTGCAACAGTATATACTGAAGGACCAATATTAGGCGCTTCATTAACATCGGTTACGTTTATAGTAATATTTGCCGTAGCTGTTAAAGTTCCATCACTAACGGTTATTGTTACTGTATGGCTTTTTGTTTCTTCATAATTTAATCTACCTGATTTTAACTTAATCTCATCACCTGTAATTTCAAATCCTGCGGTTGTAATACCTGTACCACCAGTGAGTGTATAAGTTAGATTATCTCCATCTGGGTCTGTAGTCACCACTTTTCCTATTACGACACTTGCTATTGAATTTTCTACTACTGAAAAGCTTTGTGCTGCTATTACAGGAACTTCATTATCATTGACAACATTTATAGTAACAACTGCTGTTGCTTTTTCTTGTCCATCACTAACTTCTATTGTTATGGTATGGGTTGTTGCTGTCTCATAATCTAACATACTATTAGCAATAAGGCTGAGATTTCCTGTGTTTGTAATTTCAAATAGGTTATTACTATTCTTGGTTATTTTATAGCTTAGTTTATCTCCATTTAAATCGGTAGCTTTTACTGTTCCAAAAACATCGGTATCTGTCGCAGCTTCTGATGCATTAAAGGATTGTGCTTCTATGGTTGGTGCCACATTCGCTGGCTCATCGTCTTTTCCGCAAGAAAAGCTCAATATTGCCATTAGTACTATTAGACTTCTTTTAATTGTTTTCATAAATATAGATTTAAGGGTTAAAAAATAAAGCGTAAAACTATATTTAAACCTTAATCTATATGCGTCAAAAAACTACTTATTATTTTCAAAAAATGACTATTTGAGTCAAAAAACAACCTTTTGAATCATGCTGTAATTATTGTTTTGAAAAGTCTGTGATTTTTATTCATCTTTGGGAAAAAAATCCTAAGAAAAGAATGAGTATAAAAGCTTTTTACAATAAGTTAATTAATAGCGGTACTGGTATTAATCTTGACAATGCATTAAACAAAAGGATTAAAATTTTAAATACTTATGCTTTAGTTTGGATTAACCTTATTGTTATACTCACTTTTATAGAAAACCTAATATACTATGCCTTCTTATTATTTTCAGACAACTTTAATGATGGGTTAGATGACTTAGGAGATGATATTGGAAGTTATTCCAGAATTGTTCAATTATCTACAGTTATTTTGCTATCTATCGTAATAATTTTAAATAAAAACAAAAAATTTGCTTTTGCTAAAGCTTTATATTTAATTACCACTTTAGGTAATTTTACTCTTTTCACTTTATTTATAACCCCAGGAATTTATTCTGAATATTTCTTTATTATAGTTCCGCCATTAGCCCTTTCATTATATTCAAAAAACATAATACCCGTTATTGTTTTGGTAATTAGTTTTTTACTATTTGTTACACCTTATAACTTTTATCCTGTATACCCAGACAGTATTGTTAAAAGGTTTTTCCCAATACCTCAAATATATATTTTTATAAGTATTTACTTATTGGTAAATTATTTTAAAAAACTTAATTCAAAAAATGAAAAACTGTTACAAATTGAAAAAGATAAAGTACTAAAAGATAAAGTACTTTTAGAAAATCAACAACGTGAATTAGAAGAACTCAATGAATTT
Source organism: Flavivirga spongiicola (assembly GCF_030540825.1). Classification (NCBI taxonomy): domain Bacteria; kingdom Pseudomonadati; phylum Bacteroidota; class Flavobacteriia; order Flavobacteriales; family Flavobacteriaceae; genus Flavivirga; species Flavivirga spongiicola. Next base: position 3,335,173 of record NZ_JAUOEO010000001.1, on the reverse strand, counting down.
AAATCACACTTTTTTGTGAATTTATCACATGAAATTCGTACACCACTCACACTTATACAAGGACACGCTTCTCAAATCAACTTAAATAAATCTAAAGATAAAAATCAGGAGAAAGTTAATATTATAAAAACACAATCTGAACAAATTCAATTTATTATAAATAACATCATGGATTTAAGTAAAATTGATGCTAAAGAGTTTCAGCTAGATTCTCAATACATAGATGTATCTTCTTTTTTAAATAAGCATTACATTAATTATAAAGATTTATTTGATGCTAAAGGCATTTCTTTTTCACTTAAAAATGATACTAAAGATTTAGCTTTTAAAGTTGATGAATATATATTTTCAAAATCTATTAACAACCTATTAAATAATGCATTAAAATTCACATCAAATGGAGGTTCTGTAAGTTTAAATGCTTGTTTAGAAAAACAAAGTTTAAAAATTGAACTTACTGATAATGGCATTGGAATACACGAAAAAGATCTTGAATATATTTTCAATCGTTTTTTTCAGTCTAAAAATCATATTACTAAAAGCCAAGGCAGCGGTATAGGCTTATCATTTACTAAAAGTATCATAGAGGCGCATAATTTTTCTATTAATGTAAAAAGCACACCAAATATTGCAACTACTTTTAGTATAGAAATTCCGAGTGAAGCATTACAAAAAAGCGAGCTGAATACTATAGAATTATCTAATGAAAAAAGACATATTTCTCCCTCTTTTTCTTTAGCACAAACAAATTCGAAGCGAAAAATTTTAATCGTAGAAGACCATACACAAATGCGTGATTATATAGCAGGCTTACTTAATAAATATAATATTATGAAAGCCAACAATGGTAATGAAGCTTTAGATCTTTTAAAAACTAATACGTTTGATGTTATAATAACTGACTATATGATGCCCATTATGGATGGGGAAGTACTGGTTAGTAATATAAAAAAGCAAGGTATAAAAACCCCTATAATAGTACTTACAGCTCGTACAGATGCTAAGGGTAAACTAAACATGTTACGTTTAGGAATAGATGGCTATTTAAACAAGCCGTTTATAAAAGAGGAATTGTTGATGCATCTAAAACTAGCATTTCAATCTTATGACGTGATTAATCAATTTGATAAACAATTAAAAGAAAAAGAAAAGCAAAACCTAAATAAGTTTGCTCAAAAATTTAATGAAGAATTAAAAGATTTTATATTTTCTAATATGCATGCTTCTAATTTTGGCATTGACGCTATTGCTGAACATTTTAACATATCTAAAAGCACTTTAAACAGAAAGGTAAAGACTCTATTGGGACAAGTCCCGAAAGATATTATTATGGAAGCTCGATTACAAAAAGCAAGAGTTTTATTAGAAGAAAACCCAAAAGAAACTCAAAAGAATGTTGCAAAAGCTGTGGGCATTAGCAATACATCTTATTTTTTTAAAAAAATGGAGGAACGGTTTTATAAAAAATGATATAATCTATACAAAAATTCTTGAAGGCTTCACAAAGTAACTGATGCTCTTATCTAATTCACATATTTACATTCCAGAATATTTTGTCCAGATATAATATCTTAAGTAAATACTTTTTGATAACCTCTACCATAATATTGTTGTGCAAAAATAGCGTGATGATATTATAAAATATTTGTTTCTGTCAATTTACTTAAAGTGAAATAAGTTTTTAATTTAAAAAAACTTCTGTTTGTGGCATAAATCATTTATTTCTGTCAAAAAAAGAAAAGAGATATTTAAAAATTATTCGCTATTAAAACTAACCAATATATTAGCATTCTTTATTTACTTATAAGTAAAACAATGACTCTTAGTATGAACGAGAAATACAATCTGGTACTAACAAAAATCTCAAAACTTCCTGTATTAAGAATTGGTATAAAAAAGGAGACACATTTAACAAAAGAGAAAAAAATTATTTTAGTTAATATTATTTGTGTCCTCCTTCTTATTTCTTTCATTCAAGTTATTATAATAGGCTCATTATTTGACAAAAGATTGGTTTCCTCAAAATCCTTAATAGGGTATTGTATACCAACAGTAGCTATATTTATTATTTTTTATCTTCATCACTTAGGAAAATACAACTCGGCTAAAACAATTCTTATTTTAAGTTCTTTCTTTACTTGTTTTATTTTTGATGTATATATTTTACCAGAAATTCAGATTATTTTTTTCTATATAACACCTCCTTTAATTTCACTAAGTATTTTCAATTCTAAAAAGCCTCCTTTTCTATTCTTAATTTTAGCCATTTGCTTATTTCTTGATGTTTTTTACCTAAAAAACGGAATTGATTATAGTCAAATTCATTATACAAGTCTATTTCTAGTAACCTTCTTTATTCCCTTTTTTCTTATTCAAACAAATAAGAATGCTGAAAAAAAACTCCAAAAGCAGCAAAAGGAACTAGAAAAATTAAACGACTTTAAATCTCACTTTTTTGTTAACCTCTCTCATGAAATAAGAACACCATTAACACTTATTAAAGGTTACACTTCAAGAATAGATTTAAAAGATTCTGAAGCTGAAACTGAAAAAAAAATAGAAACAATTAATAAGCAAGTAAAACAAATACAAGATATTATAGATAACATTTTAGATCTAAGTAAACTAGATGTTGATAAACTAGAATTAAACATAGTTCCTACTCCTATCATTCCTTTTTTAAATAAACATTATGCAGATTTTAAAGAACTATTCAACAAAAAAGAAATTGATTTTAATTTAAAATTAGACATTCCTAACATTATAGTGAATATGGATTTAAGCCTAATTTCTAAATCATTAAATAACTTATTAAACAATGCTTTAAAATTCACTCCCAAAAATGGAGAGGTAATCGTGAATGCCACTTATAATAATAGCTTAAACATTACTATTACAGACAATGGTATTGGTATACCAAAACAAGATATAGATAAGGTATTTAATCGTTTTTATCAATCTAAAAATCACATCACCAAAAGTCAAGGAAGTGGTATTGGTTTATCCTTTAGTAAAAGTATAATTGATGCTCATGGTTTTAATTTAACTCTTAAAAGCATACCCAATACAAGTAGCGTATTTAGCATAATTATTCCAAAAATTGCAACTCATATATCCCAAAATGCACCATTTGATATATCAATGTCTCATCAAGAAAACAATATTGGGAAACAATTGTCAAAAGTTACTAAAGCTAATCTTAAAAGACGTATTTTAATAGTTGAAGACCATGACGAAATGCGTAGTTATTTAAAAACAGTTTTGAACAGGTATAATATAACTGTAGCAAATAATGGAGATGAAGCTATAAAATTACTTAAGAATCAAGCGTTTGATGTTATTGTAACGGACTATATGATGCCTGTTATGGATGGCATCACATTTATTGCAGAAATTAAAAAGAAAAATATAAAAATTCCTGTAATAGTTATTACTGCCAGAAAAGATAATAAAGGCAAGCTAGATATGTTACGCCTTGGCATTGATGCGTATTTAACAAAACCTTTTATTGAAGAAGAATTACTTATTAATGTAGATAGAGCTATTACCTTTTACGATAGTATAAAAGAAATTAAATCTAACTTAAATGATGATGAGAAAATATATTTAAATAACAATTCTGATAAAATTTTCAATACCAAACTAAAGAACTTTATAGAAGAAAATATAAAAAATAAAAACTTTGGTGTAGCGGATTTAGCAAACTTTACAAACCTTTCAAGAAGCTCTTTACATAGAAAAGTAAAACTAGTATTTGGTCAAACACCAAATGAAATAATAACAGAGGTTCGTTTACAAAAGGCAAAACTAATTTTAGAAGAAAACCCTATAATAAAGAAAAAAGATTTGGCTGATAAAGTAGGCGTTTATAATGCTAGCTATTTTTATAAAAAACTGGAAGATCGATTTTGTATCGTTAAACAAATGAACTAAACTACTCCGGAAATCCATTTAAAGCTAAAGTCTCTAATTCTTTTTTATCATTCTCAAAAATCAAAAACACCTTAAGTTCTGGATGCGATTTTAGAAACTGTTTCACTTTTTCAATCCCCATGGTTTTAAACGCTGTAGAATAGGCGTCAGCTATCATACAATCACTTGTTATTACAGAAATACTTAGTAAACTGGTTTTACTTGGATAACCTGTTTTAGTATCAATAATATGAGCATATCGGTTTCCATTTTCATCTATTTTAAACTTTCTGTATGTCCCTGAAGTTGCCATCGCTTCATTAGTTAAAACAAGCGTTCTAGAAAGAGATTGGGTGCCATCAAAATTAGGGTTTTCAACACCAACCGTCCAACTACTGTTTTTCTCAACATTAATTCCTTTGGCATTAAGTTCGCCTCCTATATTGACTATATAATTCTTAACATTTTTAGTCTCTAAGAATTTTGCAATAACATCTACCGCATAACCTTTTGCTATAGCATTAAAATCTAAAAAGGTCTCTTTTGGTTTAATTATATTATTATGAGACTTAAGGACTTTATTAAAACCAACAGTAAGCATCAAGCTATCAATTTTTAAACTATCTAAGTTTACGATTTTACCTTTTGGCCCAAAATCCCAGGCATTTACAACAGCCCCAATGGTAGGGTCGAAAGCACCTTCTGTTTCTTTATAAATTATTTTTGAGGCTTCATATACATTTGTAAAATGTTCATCAACTCTAATAGCTTCGTTTCTGTTCAATTTAGAAATATCCGAATTTGTTTGATACGTAGACATTGATTTATTAATCACATAAAATAAGCTATCAAATTGTTTTTCATAATTTATATCAGAGCTATAAGTTACCTCATAAAATGTTCCAAAAACAGCTCCAGAAAGTTTTGTGTTCTTTTGGTCTGTTTTACAAGATATTAATAATAAAACAACTAATAGGGTTATTGTAATCTGCTTCATTTAGTTAAAATTGGTTTCTAAAACCTGTATGCCATTATACTCTAAAAGGTATTCTTCATCTAAAAAAATAAGACCTTTTTTATCATCAATATTACCTAAACCAACACCAGCATATAAAACTTTTGCATCCTTTTCTCTTGCATGTTTTTTAAACGACTCCATCCAAACAACATCATAATTATTAGGATTGTCTGGTAAAATAACAGCTCTTACAATTACAAAATAGTACTGCTTGTCTTTATCGATACAAACAAATTGTGGATGTTTTTTAAGCTTACTATTTACAGCTATAAATTCAAAACCACGCTCTTCTAGGTCTTTTCCGACATAATTCATAGCTAAGTTATGCAATTCTTGTTCTGTAAGCGGTTTACTCATAAGACAAAATTAATATTTAATATTCATATTCAACTAATACCAGTTTTAAAAAATGTTTAAATTTAGAAATTATAAATTAGTATCTCTTATATAATACTTTAGATGAGTAAACACCCTGTCTCCAAAAAAATTGGATTAATATTAGGCCCTATCTTTTTCATTACTTTACAAGCTTTACCTTTTGAAATTGTTTCTGAAAAGGCAGATACTGTCATTGCTACTGCTTTGTGGATGGTTAGCTGGTGGATAACCGAAGCCGTTTCTATTTCTGTGACTTCGCTTTTACCATTATTGTTATTCCCGCTGTTTAAAGTGATGCCTATGACCGAGGTTGGTTCTAATTACGGAAGTCCTATAGTCTTCTTATTTTTTGGTGGTTTTGTGTTAGCCTTAGCTTTAGAAAAAGTAAATCTGCATAAAAGAATAGCTTTAAATATCATAAAAAAAACAGGGACTACACCTAATAAGGTTATTCTTGGTTTCATGATCGCTACTGCTTTTATGAGTATGTGGATAAGTAATACTGCCAGTACTGTAGTCATGTTGCCAATAGCTATGTCTGTTATAAAACTATTAATTAATGACTCTGATGGTTTTACCAAAAATGATCAGAATTTTGCTTTAAGTATCATGTTGGGAATTGCTTTTTCTGCCAACGCTGGAGGTATCGCAACAGTTATTGGTACGCCTCCTAATTCGATTTTAATTGGCCTATTGGAAAATGAATATCATATCGAAATTTCCTTTTTCAAATGGATGCTTGTTGGTTTACCCTTTTCAATTATTTTGATTACTATTATCTACTTTATATTGGTGAAATGGATGTTCCCAAATACTGGACTTGTATTCAATGCCTCAAAAGAGGTTATAAATGTAGAGCTTCAAAAACTGGGAAAAACATCGCCTAAAGAAAAACATGTGCTTGCCATTTTCGGAACTCTTGTCTTTCTTTGGATATTTAGGAGTCTAATCAATTCATTAATTCCTGGACTTGCCTTATCTGACACCGTCATTAGTGTTTTTGGAGCTGTAGCTCTTTTTACTATTCCTTTTAATTTAAAGAAAGGTGACTTTATTCTAATTTGGAACGATACTCAAAAACTAGCTTGGGGTATTCTAATTTTATTTGGTGGTGGTTTGGCTTTAGCTAAAGGCATGTCATCCAGTGGTATTGTTAATATAGTAGCTACTACCATTTCAAACAGTAATATTAGTATTTTACTCATGGCTTCCTTGCTAATTATATTAATGCTTTTTATGACGGAATTAATGAGCAACGTAGCTCTTGTAGCAGTTTTAGCACCTGTTGTGGCAGGAATAGCTCTTGGTTTGGAAGTTCCATTGCTGTATTTATTAATTCCAGTAACCATAGCCAGTAGTTGTGCTTTTATGCTTCCTATGGCTACCCCACCCAATGCTATTGTTTTTGCTAGTGGTTTTATAAAAGTTAATCAGATGGCTCGCATAGGTATAGTCATTAATATAATTGCTATAGTATTACTTATTTTATTATTCAAGTTCATTTTACCTTTGGTGTTTTAATAAAAAAATATCAAGGTAAAATTGAAACTTTTTACTCCTACAAACTGCAAATAAACCATACTTCTCTCTCAAAAATCTAAAACAATAAGTAATACTAAACATACAAACAAAAACAAAAATAAGATTTTTCAACAAAAAATAAGCATTTCATCGATTATTTATGCTTTTTATCTACTTTATTCAAAAATAAATTTATATTTACCCCGTCATTAAAAAAAATGAATTAGAAGGACAGTTATATTGACTCTAATTTATCAACTTAATAACACCCAAACAAACCAAAAATAGAATAAACATAAGTTTGTTCTTTAATGAATTTAACCATGTAAACTTGAAACAAACTATTTTAAGTTTACAGCAATACTTTAATTATGAATAAAACAATACTTAAAACTCTAGCGCTTTTTTGTTTTATTGTTTCATGTAAAACAGGTGTAAAAGAAAGTGCCATCACTGCAGATGGTTGTGAGTTGTTCAAAATTGGAAATTATAAATTCTATAATCCAAGAATTTATGAACGTCCAGTAATCTTTAAAAAAGGGAGTCATGAATTATTACATGATGAATATACCCCTAAATGGTATCCTGGCTACTGTGCTGAAAATTTACCTGCTTATTTTAAAACAAAAGAAGACTTCTTGAAGCATGTTCATTCTAGCCAAATAAAACGTCTTAGTACGCCTTATTTTGAAGAATTCTATAATAGAAATAAAGATAAAGCAAAAGGAAAACCAGGATTATATAATGATGACTACCACCTTTTATTTAGAGGGACTGTTAGTGTAAAGAATGCAAAATCAGGTAATGAATACCTTTTAGTAGCTGGAAAAAGTTATATTGATAGCGAAGCAGACTACGATAAAAACACAGATTTTTATGAAAGTGACGTGAAAACTATGTTTGCTTTTATGTTGGAAGATGGTGCGTATAAATCTGTTGACCCTAATCTTGTATTTGGAACATTTACAAAAGAACAACATGATAAAGTATATGATATTTTAAGTGTTAAATCATTAGTATATGCTTCTTGTTTTGAAAATGTGAACACTACAAGAAAACCAAATTTTGATAGCTCTGCACTACCTGGTTGGGTTTATAACAAATCTGATTTAGACGATTAATAATTGTACTGAGCTTAACTTGACTTTAATAAAAAAGTCAAAATTCAATAACAAATGCAAAAGCTTTACCTTTTCTGGTAAAGCTTTTGCATTTCTATTCCCTCCTATTAAAAATCATTTATTTAAACTGAACAAATTTAGAAGCCCCAAATGTATAATTTGAAACAGGAATTACAGCATTTTTTTTAAGAGGGTACCAAGGTGAGATATTTGAGTCTTCTAAATTCTTAACTAAATGTATACTTTGAGCTGGAGTATTTCCTTGAAACAATAAATATAATTTTTCGCCTTTACTATTTATAACTTCATCACAGATCATGACAATATGCCCAGGAGTGCCTCCTTTAATTAGCATATCACCAATTTTAAGGTTTTTTGCATTTTCAATTTTAGGTAATTCGTTATACAATGAAAGTGTTCCGGAATACATATAAATCAAATTTAAATACTTATAAAAATTTTCTTTGGAATGATTTATTGGCGTCGATTTTTGAAACGTTACTTGATTACCACTAATTTTAGGGCGATAACCCTCTGCATATTGCTTCCAAGCACAATAATGGCCGCTAGTAAAATTGAAACCAATTTCATCTTTTCTATTATGGTCCCATAGATATTCGCTTCTCACTCTAATTAAAGCGTCTGCACATTGTTGCAAACCATTTTTAGGTACTGGAATATCTAATATCCCTATATGTCCTCGTTGCCAATAATACTCAGAGCCATCATAATTAATAATCTTAGTGCCAAACGCCTTTAATTTATAATTACGTAAATATTCTTGAAAAGATTCTTTAGGATACACAACCCGCTTATAGCCTTTTGGGAAATTAACTCTAGTTTTAATAGTAAGACTATCTTTATTTAATAGGTTTGGTACTTTTAATGAAACCACCAAATTTTTAGCGGTGCTTTTCACAGGCTTTTGTTGGAATATTATAACCCCTATTACTGAAAGAATTAAAATTAAAGCTAAAAGTTTTTTCATGTGCTTATATCTATTATTTTTTATTTGTCATACTTCAACTTTAGTTTATCTTGAGCCTTTCGACTGCACTCAAGACAGGCTGAAGTCGAAAGGCTCAGCACATGCATGTAGCTTCCATTATGATCATTCCCATGGATATCGTATCGACTGTTCGATATGGAAGTTTCATGTTTATTTAACGCTAACCGTTAATACTTCGTATCTATGTCTCATTTCTCATTTGAAATTTAAGACTTTTTTGACAGTTTAAGTTTATATTTTTTAGTAACTTAATCTGAAAATCACGGCTTATGAAAACTTCAAAACGTTTAGAACAAGCTTTAAAGAAATTATATACTGCATTTCATAATAATGAATTAAACCCGGAATGCTGTAAACAATGTGCCGTTGGGAATATTTTAGACAATGCAGATAGCTGGAAACATCTTTCAGATTCTCACGGCGTATTAGAATTGAATTATATTGGCAAAGTACATGAAACGCTAGGTAGAAGGTTTAATGGTTATAGACCATTGGAATTATTAAAAATTGAAAATATTTTTCTGAAAGCCTGTGGTTATACCATACCGCTTCATTATAAAAATGAAAAACCTAAAAACCCTACTGATAAAGATGTTTTGTTTAATGGTTTAAGTGAAGTTGTAACCTTTTTGTGTTATTTAGATAACGTTTCTAACGTCATGGATTACACAAAACTGTTTGAGTTTGAAAATGAAAAACCGAAATATACATTAGATCTTTCTGGCTAAAAAGAATCTCTTTAAAGGTTATAAACAAAAAAACCCAACACTTTCGTATTGGGTTTTTATTTTTTTTATGTGGATTCTGCATGACACTTCGGCCTTGCTTAGTGACAAGTGTAGAATAATCATTCTTGACAAATGGCTATTATGGCCTAACCTCCAAAGTCATCAAATCTAATATGCTCATCTGGGATACCAAAATCTTCTCCCATCTTTTGAACCGCCTTATTCATCAACGGTGGTCCACAGAAATACAATTCGATATCTTCTGGTGCCTCATGTAAGCTTAAATAATTATCGATCACACAGTTGTGAATAAATCCAACAAAACCATCACCTGGCGCATCAATATTTTCTTTTACCTTCCAGTTATCTTCTTCCATTGGCTCAGATAAAGCCAAGAAGAATTTAAAGTTAGGGAAGTCTTTTTCTAACTGATAGAAATGGTCTAAATAGAATAACTCACGCTTAGAACGTCCACCATACCAATATGTCACTTTACGACCAGTTTTTAAAGTTCTAAATAAGTGATATAAGTGCGAACGCATTGGTGCCATACCTGCACCACCACCAACGTAAAGCATTTCACTTTCAGATTCGTTGATAAAGAATTCACCGTAAGGTCCGGAAATAGTTACTTTGTCTCCTGGTTTTTGATTGAATATATACGATGATGCCACACCAGGGTTTACATCCATCCAACCATTTTTAGCACGATCCCATGGTGGCGTAGCAATACGAACATTCAACATAATCTCACGTCCTTCAGCTGGATAAGAAGCCATAGAATACGCTCTTTCAACCGTTTCTTCGTTCTTCATTACTAAAGGCCAAAGATTAAATTTATCCCATTCTGCCTGAAACTTATCTGGCGTTTCATGCTCTTCCGGGTGTGCTGTAATGTCCATATCGGCAAACTTAACTTCACAGTTAGGTATTTCTATTTGAATATATCCACCAGCTTTATACCCCATATCCTCAGGAATCTCTACTACAAATTCCTTAATGAACGATGCCACATTGTAGTTACGTACTACAGTAGCTTCCCATTTTTTAATACCAAAAATTTCTTCAGGAATAGAAATATCCATATCCTGTTTAACTTTTACTTGACATGCCAAACGCACACCATGTTGCAATTCTTTTCTACTAAAATGAGGTGTCTCTGTTGGCAAAGCTTCACCACCACCAGAATTCACATGACATTCACATTGAATACATGTACCGCCACCACCACAAGCAGATGGTAAAAATATTTTTTCACTTCCCAAGGTCGATAATAAGGTTCCTCCTGAAGCTACTTCAATTTCTTTCTCACCATTAATGGTAATCTTAACTGGACCTGATGGTGATAATTTTTGTTTTACAAATAATAACAACGCTACTAACAACAATGTAATGATTAAAAATGCTGTTACGGTTGCAATTATAGTTCCTAATGTACCTGCGGCTAAAATCATATTACTCATTTACTTTTATGTTGTTAGCAATCACTTTTTCGTCTTCTGTATTCAATTTAGAATCAACTTTTACAGTTTTCTCTTCTTTTGGAGCTTCATCATCACCTCCCGTTAACATACCTCCAAAACTCATAAAACCAATCGCCATTAAACCTGTAATGATGAATGTAATTCCTAAACCACGTAAGGCTGGTGGCACGTTAGAATATCTAATTTTTTCACGAATAGCAGCAATAGATAAAATGGCTAAAAACCAACCGATTCCTGAACCTATTCCGTAAGTTGTTGCTAATCCTAAAGTTGGTATTTCTCTAGATTGCATGAATAAAGACCCTCCTAAAATGGCACAGTTTACCGCAATAAGTGGTAAAAATATACCAAGTGAATTATACAATGATGGTGAAAATTTCTCTACAACTATTTCTACCAATTGTACCATGGTTGCAATCGTTGCAATAAACATGATAAATGACAAGAAACTTAAATCGTAAGAGGCATATTCTTCACCTAACCAAGATAAAGCTCCAGGCTGTAAAAGATACTGATCTAACAACCAGTTTAAAGGTACTGTTACTAAAAGTACAAATATTACGGCAGCACCTAGACCAACTGCAGTACTTACTTTTTTAGATACAGCCAAGTAAGAACACATTCCTAAGAATGTAGCAAACACCATGTTGTCTATAAATATTGATTTGAAAAATAATTCTATATGTTCCATATTCTTTTTAGTTGTTTGTTGTTGGTTTTTAGTTATTGGCCAATTACTACCAGCCAAAAACTATCAACTATCAACTATTTTAATCTTCTATTAATGCTTTATTTCTACTACGTTGTACCCAAATAATAATACCAACTACAATTAATGCCATGGGTGCTAATAACATAAATCCGTTATTCTCATAACCAAATGCATACACGCCCGTTTTCTCAATAGGGTCTCCTAAAACTTTAATTCCTAATAAAGTTCCTGCTCCAAGTAATTCTCTAAAAAATGCTACTATAATTAAAATAACACCGTATCCTAAAGAATTTCCTATACCGTCTAAGAATGAACGCCAAGGTCCATTTCCTAAAGCAAACGCTTCAAAACGCCCCATGATGATACAGTTAGTAATAATCAATCCAACGAAAACCGAAAGTGTTTTACTCAACTCGTATGCAAATGCCTTTAATACTTGGTCTACAATGATTACTAAAGCGGCAACCACAATTAGCTGAACAATAATTCTAATTTTTGATGGAATAATATTTCTCATTAAAGAAATAACCACATTTCCTATTCCTAATACAAACAACACTGAAATAGACATGACAATGGCTGCCTCTAATTCGGCTGTAATTGCTAAAGCAGAGCATATTCCTAATACCTGAATAGTAATAGGGTTATTATCTGCTAATGGATCTTTAATTAGTGCTGCGTCTTTTTTCGATAAAAGTCCCATAATTATTTCAATGTTTTAAAATAAGATACATACTGTCTTAATTCAGACTTAAGCATTGCCGAAACGCCGTCACCTGTAATAGTGGCTCCTGCAATAGCATCTACCTCGTTATCATTTTTCTCTAAATTCTTTGGATCGTTATTTCCTTTAGCAACTGTAATGCCTTTAAAACTTCCATTATTCATTAGGCTTTCACCAATGAAATCGTCCATAAAATAACGTTGCTTAATGTTAGCACCTAAACCTGCTGTTTCTCCTTTATGATCAAAATAAGCGCCTTGAACAACCATATTGGCATCCATAGCAACATATGCCCAAATAGCATCCCAAAGTCCTTTTCCTCTAATAGGTGCTATATAAAATGTTTTACCATCTTTACTACCAACAAACAATGGCAATCTTCTTTTATTACCTGCTTTTGCACTAGATTGTTCCTTTTTCACATCAATTAAATAGGCTTCAGAATCTTCAGAGACATCATCACCTTGTATAACCAATTGCTTAGTAATGTATTTCGAAAACAATTCTGGAGCTTCATCTGTAGAAACGAATATGGCACTGCTTTCATCGTTCGCATTAACGCCCATAGCATACAAAATGTTTTGTTGCTTTTCTAATCGTTCGTTATTATCAATTCTAGGTCTTAAGGCAGAAGCAGTAAATGCTAATACCCCTCCTACTACTATTACCATGGCTATGGCAAAAATTATAGTATATATATTTGAATCCGTTTTTTTACTCATGACTAAGCTGTTTTTGCTTTTAAACGTTTCATTCTTTGTTTTACATTACCTTGAACCACATAATGGTCAATGGTAGGTGCAAACACATTCATTAATAGAATAGCTAACATAACACCTTCCGGATATGCTGGATTGAATACACGAATTAAAATAGAAATAAACCCTACTAAGAAACCGTAAATCCATTTTCCTTTATTTGTTTGAGATGCTGTTACAGGGTCTGTAGCCATAAACACCGTACCAAAAGCAAAGCCTCCAATTAGTAAATGATGCCACCAAGTCGTGCTCATTAAACCATAGAATTTACTACTTTCTGTTATCCATCCTGAATCAACAACTTGATTAAAAATTAATCCCATCACTAGGGCTCCCAGAGCAGAAGATAGCATGATTCTCCAGCTTCCTATTTTTGCAAAGATTAAAAATACCCCTCCTAATAATATTAATAAAGTAGATGTTTCACCTATCGAACCTGGAATAAATCCTAAGAACATATCCATGACTTCATATCCAGCTTCTTTTCCTTGGGCCAAACTACCTAATATAGTTTCTCCAGAAATAGCATCCAGATTTGCTCCAGCCAAAATTTCGTTTGTTCTTTCTACAGCACCTTCGACCCAAACTTTATCTCCAGACATCCATGTAGGATATGCGAAGAACAGGAATGCACGAATGGTTAATGCAGGATTAAGAATATTCATTCCCGTACCTCCAAAAACTTCTTTACCTATAACAACACCAAATATTACGGCAACAGCTAGCATCCAAAGTGGAATGTCTACTGGTACAATAAGTGGTACTAACATACCTGTTACTAAGTATCCTTCTTCTACTTCGTGTCCTTTAATAATGGCGAATATGAATTCAATTCCTAAACCAACACCATAAGACACAATAACTAATGGTAATATTTTCCAGAAACCAATCATAAAATTATCCATAGTCCAAAATTCAGAACTAAAGAAACTTCCTGCTGCTGCTTGTATATCTCCAACTTGTAAATTATGTTGGTATCCCGCATTAAACATTCCGAAAATTAAACAAGGTACCATAGCCATAATAACGGTATTCATGGTACGCTTTAAATCATCGGCAACTTTTATATGAGTCCCATTATGTGTGGTCTCGTTTGGCAAGTATAAAAACGTGTGGATTGCAGAAAATGCAGGTAACCACTTCTTGTCTTTGTTCTTTACCTTAAAATTATGTAAACTTTCTTTTAAACCCATTATCCTATTTCTTTAAGCATTAAGTCTAAACCTTCTCTTATTATTTTTTGATGTGGTTGCTTAGACACACATACAAACTCTGTTAATGCAAAATCCTCAGGAGCCACTTCGTACATTCCTAAGGCTTCCATTTCATCTAAGTCCTTATACATACATGCCTTTAAGATTTGCATCGGATAGATATCTAAAGGAAATACTTCCTCATAAGTTCCCGTTGTAACAAAAGCACGATGTTCACCGTTTGTATTGGTATTTAAATCGTATGATTTCTTAGGCATTAGCCATGAAAATGTTAATGCTCTAGATGTAGAAACCTTATTAAAAACAGGTTTATTCCATCCAAATAATTCGTAATCGTCTCCTTCTGGAATAACAGATATAACATTACTATAATAATCTAAGTAACCGTCTGGTCGTATCTGTTTTCCGCTTAAAACATTTCCAGAAATAATACGGTCATTAGTATCTTTAGCAATACCTTTATCATAAACCATAGTAGCTACTTCACTTCCTATTTTAGTAACAAAATACCTTGGTTTTTCAACTGAAGAACCAACTAAAGCCACAATACGTTCAGCATTAAATTTTCCTGTTAATAATAACTCACCAATAATAACCAAATCTTGAGGGTTAACCGTCCAAACGACTTCGCCCTTATTTACTGGGTCTATTTTATTTATTTGTGTTCCTACATTCCCAGATGGATGTGGCCCAGAAACTTTATGTAATGTGACCCCGGTTAAACCAGCTAATGGAGAATGACCATTTTTACCAACAGAAACATGCACTTTACCCTCGGTAAGTTTCCCTAAAGCTGTAACAGCTGCTTGTAATTCGGCTTCTTTACCTTGCAAGGTAAAATCTAAATCGGCTGCTAATGGTGCACTGGCATATCCTGATATAAAAATAGCTTTTGGTGCTTTATCGGGATTAGCAATGACATCATACGGACGTTGTTTCACAAATGGCCAACAACCAGATGCTAATAAATGTGATTTAACAGTTTCAGAATTTGCAGCATCTATATCAAACTTACCATGATCCTGATAGGTTTGTTCTTTATCTGCTTGAATTTTGATTGCTAAAATTTTACGTTTTTCACCACGAGAGATTTCTAAAACTTCACCGGAAACGGGGGAAACAAACTTGATAGCTTCGTTAGATTTATCGAAAAAAACAGGTTCTCCTGCTTTTACTTTAGTTCCAACTTTAGAAATTAATTTAGGTATAACGCTGTGGAAATCTTCAGGTCTTAAAGTATAAAAGTTGCTTACTATTGCCTTTTCGGAGGTTTTTTCAGCTTCACCTTTAAGTTTAATGTCTAGACCTTTTTTAATGCGAATGTCGTTTGACATATTTTTTTTATTGAAATTAGTTGTCTAAAAATCGGTGCAAAAGTACAAATTTAAAATGCAGTTTTCATAATAAATTGAATAGAATTTCATCCCCTTTTAAATAAGTTTATTTTCAGGCATGAAATTTGTTTATATTTACAAAAATGTCCTACAATGCCGTTTAAATTTATCGCTTTTATATCTGTTCTTCTAATTTCTAATTTAGCCTTTAGCCAAGTAGAAGAAGTAAACCCTCCCGATTACATTAAAACAATCAATTTTAAGGGTAATACACCTGAAACACAATTACCAATTTTAAGACTTGGTGAATATGTTATTTTAGAGTTTGATGCTTTAAATGGAGATGAAGAAGATTTTTATTATAAAATTGAGCATTTTAATTTTGACTGGACACCATCAGCATTGGTAAAATCTGAATATATGGATGGTTTTGACAACCAACGCATCAGAAATTACGAAAACTCATTTAACACCTATCAAATTTATTCGCATTATACGCTTACCATTCCTAACGCACAAACCAGACGTTTAAAAGTCTCAGGAAATTATATGCTTTCTATTTTTAATAGTGATGATACCCTCGTTTTTTCAAGAAAATTCATGATTTATGAAAACACCGCTAACGTTGGCGTTCATGTTAAACGTTCTCGCGATGTGCAGTTCATTCAAGAAAAGCAACGCATAGATATTGTTATTGATTCCAATACCATGCAGTTTAATAACCCTACACAAAATGTAAAAGCAGTCATTGTTCAAAATAACAATCTAAAAACTGCTATTTCGAATATAAAACCACAATACACTATTGGTAATCAGTTAATTTATAAATACGATAAAGAAACCAGTTTTTGGGGAGGTAATGAGTATTTGTTTTTTGAAAACAAAGATATTCGAGCTGCAAATACAGGGATACAAAGTATCGATTTACAAGATTTATATCACAATTATCTATTCACAAACTTTGAGAGAGTTACCAGACCATATACCTATAACCCAGATATTAATGGTAATTATGTTATTCTAAATATTGATGCAGAAGACCCAGGCATTGAAGCAGATTATGTTTGGATGCATTTCTCTTTACTACCTGTAGAGTCTTTAAAAAATAAAGACATTCATATCTATGGTAATTTTAACAATTATGTCATTGACGAAAACACAAAAATGATTTTTGACGAATCTCGCAACGTTTATACAAATACCATGTTACTAAAACAAGGCTTTTATAACTACAAGTATATCGTAGCAAACAACAACAAAAATATTGAAGAAGGTGCTATTAGCGGAAACTTCTACCAAACAGAAAACAATTATAAAGTTATTGTGTATTATAGAGATTTAGGTGCTAGATATGATAAAATTATTGGGCTTGGAGAAGGAAGTTCAGTCAACATTTCTAACTAACAATTGTGCTTTTTAACTAGTTTTTTAACCAAAGACGCTAAAAATCACCACTAAACACTTAATATTTACTATTTTAGCACCCAACAAACAATTCGTATATTAGTATTAACGATGGTTCAACAAATTACAAGAGGCATAAAAATATCAGTGGTTACCACTTTTGAAGGCTCGTTTTATAAAAATTATAAAATGCAGTATGCTTTTGGATATACCGTAACTATTGAAAACCAAAGTAAAGATTCTGTACAACTTAATGTCCGTCATTGGGAAATTTTAGACGCTTTAAATAATGTTGAAATAGTTTCTGGAGAAGGTGTTATTGGTAAAAAACCAGTATTAAAACCTGGAGAGTCTCATACTTACACTTCTGGATGCTTGTTAACCTCTCCTTTTGGTGCCATGCAAGGACATTATAGTATGGTAAACTTTACAACGACTAAAAAGTTTAAAGTCACCATACCTACCTTTAAGTTAAGTGCGCCTTTTGCGATAAACTAATCTTGCTTTTCATACAAAATTCATCACTTCGGATGATTTTCTAAACGATAACTACATCTAAAATTCAGATTTAATCATAAGGTTACTGTCTTTGATTTCTAGTTATATAGCTTAAAGCTTTATTTTTGATTTTTTAAATAAAATACTATTTATATCTAAAAAAACAACATTAAATTGCAGGTTAAATCATCTTATTTACAAAAAATAATGAAACAAAAATATTCAACCTACAGACATATTCTTTTACTATTAGTTAGTGTTATTATAGTTCAATCTTGTACTAAAAAAAGTGATGATGATAATGATTTTAGTAAAGAACATATTTTATGGTATAAACAACCTGCTCAAAATTGGGAAGAAGCATTACCTTTAGGAAATGGTCGATTAGGAGTTATGGTCTTTGGAAATACATCAAATGAACACATTCAATTAAATGACGATTCTATGTGGCCATCAGACAATGATGCATGGGTTGAGCCTGAAGGCAATAAAGAAGATCTTAACCATATTAGAGAATTATTATTTAAAGATAAAAACAAAATAGCAGATAGTTTATTTGTAGATAAATTTTCCAGAAAAACGGTAGTAAGATCACATCAAACTATGGGTGATTTACACATTGATTTTGATCATAAAAACATTACCGACTACCGTAGAGAATTAAACATCAATAATGCCACATCGTCCGTTTCTTATAAGTCAGACGGAAACCTCATCACCGAAAAAATATTCGTTTCACATCCACATGACGCTATTATCATTGAATTTGAATCACAATCTGCATCTGGTTTAAACGGAAAGATTCGATTAACAAGACCAGAAGACAATGGCTTCCCTACGGCAAAAACAAAAACTACTAATGACAATCTTTTAGTAATGCAAGGTGAAGTTACGCAGCGTGATGGAAAATTTAATTCTGAGCCATATCCTATTCTTAATGGTGTCAAATTTGAAACATGCTTAAAAATAAATAATGATAGTGGTGAAGTTCTAAAAGGTACAGATTACTTAGAGCTAAAAAACGTAAAAAAGGCAACGTTCTATTTAGTTTCAAATTCATCATATTACCATGAAAATTATGCAAAACAAAACATCATAGACCTGACAAATGTTATTGCTTCTGATGTTGAAACGATAAAAGAAAAGCATATTGAAGATTATCAAAATCTATACTCTAAAATAAGCTTAAACCTTAACAATACGCATTTAGATAGTATTCCTACAGACAAAAGAATTAAACGTATAAAAGAAGGTTCAGTTGACGTTGCTTTGGAAGCTTTATTATTTCAATATGGACGTTACTTATTAATTAGTTCTTCAAGAAAAAACACCAACCCTGCTAACCTTCAAGGGTTATGGAATAAACATATTAAGGCTCCTTGGAATGCTGATTACCATCTAAACATTAACCTCCAAATGAATTATTGGTTAGCAAATTCAACGAATCTGGATGAACTTAACATGCCTTTATTTGATTATATTGATAAATTAATTGAAAATGGCAAGGTAACAGCCAATAAAAATTTTGGTTGCCGTGGATCATTTTTACCTCATGCAACGGATTTATGGGCACCAACATGGTTAAGAGCTCCAACGGCTTATTGGGGGTGTTCTATTGGTGCAGGAGGTTGGATGATGCAGCATTATTGGCAACATTATGAGTTTACCCGAGATATTACTTTTTTAAAAGAACGTGCTTACCCTGCAATAAAAGAAGTTGCTACTTTTTATAGCGATTGGCTGATTGAAGACCCTAGAGACGGCATGCTTATTTCGGCGCCTTCTACCTCTCCCGAAAATCGTTTTTTTAATGACAAGGGAGAAAAAGTAGCTTCATGCTTGGGTAGTGCTATGGATCAGCAAGTTATTGCTGAAGTTTTTCGTAATTATGTTGAAGCTTGTAGGATTCTTGAAATAGAAAACAACCAGTTAACAAAAATTAAAGAGCAGCAAAAACAACTACGCCCTGGTTTTGTTATAAGTGATGAAGGTAGAATTTTAGAATGGGATAGACCTTATACAGAAACCGAACCTGGACACAGACATATGTCTCATTTATACGGATTTCATCCTGGTGTTAGTGTTACCGAAAAAGGTTCTCCAAAAATCTTCGAAGCAGTTAGAAGTACTTTAGATTATAGATTAAAAAACGGTGGCGCAGGTACTGGTTGGAGTCGCGCCTGGTTAATCAATTGCAGTGCCAGACTTTTAGATGGAGATATGGCTCACGAGCACATACAACTATTATTTAAAAAATCAATGCTCAATAATCTTTTTGATGCACATCCTCCTTTTCAAATTGATGGGAATTTTGGATATACTGCGGGTATTGCAGAAATGCTTTTACAATCTCATGAAGACAGTACAATTAGAGTATTACCTGCATTACCTAAGGCTTGGGAAAATGGTTCAATAAAAGGATTAAAAGCTAGAGGAGGCTTAACAGTCAATATATACTGGAAAAACAACAAACTTACTAAGGCAGAATTGTCTTCTAAATTTGATCATGAATTCAATATTAAATATAAAAATAACACCATCCCAGTTAAATTGTCAAAAGGAGAAACTTATACTTATTCGCCTACTAAATCATAATATTATAAGGCTAAAATCCTTACTGAGCTTTCATGGCATGTAGTTTTTAAAAACAGGAAATATATTAACAATCCCTAGTCTCATTCCCTCAACCTATAAAACCTAAAAACTTTGCCATTTTGCTTCACATGAAAGAATTTACAATTTGAATAATGGATAAATTCAAACTCTAAATCATAATCAAAAGTATCATCTTCAACAACAAAAGTATCTTGTACATCAATATTTCCATATGGCGAAATACGTTTAAAATGGTACTCAACATCATGTCCAATTTTATGCAACTCAAACCAAGCACCAGCAGCAATACCAGATAACCATTGTGCACTCTCATGCAAACCATCAACAGGTTTCGATTCTAATGTTCCAATAAAATTGGGCTGATGTTTTTTCAATTTATCTAAAAAACAACGTACATTTTCGCTTTTTTGTGAGCCTTTAAATTCTGAAATAACACCGGTTTCAGAAACTTCAAAAGCATGATTTTCAGTATCTGCTAAAAGCACATTGCCAACAGTACTAGGTGTAAACCACTTAGAATTTTCTAACTTCTTTTTAATATTCAAATCGGTAACCGAAGCTATGAGACTATCTGTTACAAAACGGGCACAATTGCATGCATTTTTTTTAAAAGCGGCATAATAGATAAACTCACGTTTTTGCATTTTGGTAATATGTGATCTCGCTTTTTTATAATCAACAGCATTACAAATAGAGGCTACAAGTTTTCCCTCTCCATGTGTTAATTTAGGATGCGTTCCTAAAAACTCTAAAATGTCATTTAAGTTTTTAATAGTATTGTTTTCAATCTCTGCTTTTATTGGGAAGTCTAATTCATTATCAGTATCTCTTCCCCGCACCCTTCCATTAGGTTCCGGTGTAATATAACGTCCAAAATCATGATACTCTAAAACACCTGTTTTTTTATCAATCAGTACTAAAGCAGCATGTCCTGCTCGCAAATAATTCTTTTTTCCAACACCTAAAAATCTTAAATAAGGAGAAAACCATTCTTCAGAAACCATAACAATAGTATCTGGATACGCCAATGTTATAATAATACCTGTATTATCCATTTACAACTTCCGGAAGACTCCATATTTTAGTTGTAATTGTTTTATTTTGAAGGTTTTCATAGACCATCTTAACCGAATCAACTTCTTTTACTATTTGTGTGATACTAGTCGTTTTAACAACACCTCGATCCATGACGACTCCAAAATCTTTATTATCGCTCCCTGCGGTTTTATGAAATTTTAATATAGAAGTCTCATCTAATGCATGGTTGTTTTTAAAAGACTCAAACCAACCTAGTCTTTCTTGCTTCATATCTTCAGAATACAAGGTTGAAGAAGACCAAATTTTTGGCTCAGGAGGCAATGGTTTAAAATGCTTGTTTTCGCCATCCCATACCAATTCATAAAATTTCAAAGAAACGTTCCAATCTATTATAATAATAGTAAAGGGTTCTATATCTTGAAGGTTATAAGTTTCAATCGTATCTTCAATATCGTCAGCAATCATTAAATCTTTAGCAACCACACCTCTACTCTTCCTGTAACTTAATTTGCGTTCATGCCATTTAAACCCACCGTTTAATACGCAAACGACTCTGTTTTTTTCACTCAAACCAATCCATGTGCCACCAGCCACTTCATCCTTGGGAAATACCATTTTAACACCATTGGTTATATAAAAGTCCGGGGCGATGGATACTCTATTTGGTGCTTCGTCCCTATTGGAAGTTAAAACAAATCCATTATTAGCCTTTGGAATAATTGTTACTGTACACATAAATTTGTAGTCTAAATACGCTCTGGCAACTTACAAAAAATAAATAAAATTTAACTTGTTTTTAAACATTGTTAGCATTTGCAATCATTAAATAATTCGTAAATTTGCACCTCATTTAATGAAAATTCAATAATAAAAAACAAGAAAATCATGGGGAAAGGCTTTTTTAATGTACCTGTAGCTGTTAATGAACCTGTTAAAAGTTATGTTCCTGGTTCTCCAGAGCGAGAAGCAGTATTAAAAGCGTATAAAGAAATGTTCAATAGTAAAATTGACGTTCCATTATATATAAATGGAAAAGACATAGAAACTGGCAATACCAGAACCATGTCTCCTCCGCACGATCACAAACATATTGTTGGTACGTATCATTTAGCTGAAAAATCACATGTTGATGAAGCCATTTCTACAGCATTAGAGGCAAGAAAAAATTGGTCTCAAATGCCATGGGAACAACGTGCTGGTATTTTCTTAAAAGCTGCCGAATTAATTGCTGGCCCTTATAGAGCGAAAATAAATGCCGCAACCATGATTGCACAATCTAAAACGATTCATCAAGCAGAAATTGATGCTGCCTGTGAATTTATAGATTTCTTACGCTTTAATGTGCAGTTTATGACTGATATTTATATGGAGCAACCAGAAAGCACAAGTGATGCCTGGAATAGAATTGAGTACAGACCCCTTGAAGGATTTACTTATGCAGTAACTCCTTTTAACTTTACTGCCATTGCTGGAAACTTACCTGCTTGTATGGCTTTAATGGGTAACGTTGTTGTTTGGAAACCTAGTGATAGCCAAGTATATTCTGCCAAGGTAATTATGGATGTTTTTGAAGAAGCTGGTGTACCTCCAGGGGTTATCAATGTTGTTTTTGGTGATCCAGTAATGATAACCAATACGGTTATGGCTAGTCCAGATTTTTCTGGTCTGCACTTTACAGGTTCTACCTTTATTTTTAAAGAACTTTGGAAACAAATAGGAAATAATATACACAACTATAAAACATACCCAAGAATTGTCGGAGAAACTGGTGGTAAAGATTTTATCGTTGCTCATAAATCTGCAAATGCCAAACAAGTAGCTACTGCTATTGTACGTGGTGCTTTTGAATTTCAAGGACAAAAATGTAGTGCAGCTTCAAGAGCTTATGTTCCAAAAAGTTTATGGAGTGATGTAAAAAGCAAGGTTATAGAAGATGTGAAATCCTTTAAAATGGGCTCTCCTGAAGACATGAGCAACTTTATTACAGCCGTGATTCATGAAGGTTCTTTTGATAAGTTAGCAAAATACATTGATCAGGCTAAAGCTGATAGTGACGCTGAAATTATCGTTGGTGGAAATTATGATAAAAGCAAAGGTTATTTTATAGAGCCTACTGTTATTGTTACCAAAGATCCAAAATACACAACGATGTGTACTGAGTTATTTGGCCCTGTAATTACTATCTATGTGTATGAAGATGACGCTTACGCGGAGACTTTAAAATTAGTAGATGAAACTAGTGAATATGCTTTAACTGGTGCTATATTATCTAAAGACAGATATGCAGTAACTCAAGCAACCGAAGCTTTACAAAATGCTGCCGGAAACTTCTATATTAACGATAAGCCAACAGGTGCTGTTGTTGGACAACAACCTTTTGGTGGTGCCAGAGCTTCCGGAACTAACGATAAAGCAGGAAGTGCACAAAACTTATTACGTTGGGTATCTCCTAGAATGATAAAAGAGACCTTTGTAACGCCTACAGATTATCGTTATCCATTTTTGGGTGAGTAGAAGAATTCCTGTGAAAACAGGAATCTCATAATCGAGAAACTTATATATAGAGGCTGTCTTAATTTTAGACAGCCTCTTTTTGTTTTTCAATGAGCTAAAGGCTCAATTTCATAAAAAACTTCAACTATAATCGTTCAGTTTTAAGTACTAACATTTGGACGATTTCGTATACTCACAAATCACAAGCTATATCTCCCCCCATAATAGCACTAAAATCATTAGCCAACAAATTGCAGATTTGGCATATTTCTTGTGAGTAATTTCCTTTAACGTAAAGCAGGCTCCATTGAAAATTTAGGTTAGAACTTGTTAGTATAAATATTACTAACTCCATTAAAATCCACCTACTAAAATAGTTTTGAAAAAGAAAATACAGCAATAATTAGAAATTAATACTATTACTTATGATAACTAAATTGACTTTATTATTTACTCTATTATTTATTGGTTTTAATTCAACTTTCGCTCAAAATAATGAAGAATGCAAGGACAAACTTTCTTTATTTCATGAATATGCGAAAGTAGAAAATTACGACGCTGCTTACGAACCATGGATGTATGTTCGTAATAATTGTCCAGAGTTAAATATTGCTATTTATAAGTATGGAGAAGATATTTTAGAAGCAAAAATCAAACAAACTCAAGGAATAGATAAAACGGGTTTCATAAACGATCTTTTGAAATTATGGGAACAAAGAGCTAAGTATTTTCCAAGCAAAACCAAAAAAGGAAAATATACCGCAATGGCTTGTCAATTAAAATATGATAATAAAAAAATATTGAGGAATACAGATTCAGAATTATATGATTGTTTTAATGAAACGTTTAAAGCCGACAAAGCTACTTTTACAAACCCAAAAAGTCTATACACGTACTTTTCTTTAATAGTTGATTTATATGATAATGGTGAAAAATCTGCTCAAGATTTGTTTAATAAATATGATGATATCTCTGAAAAAATTGAAGTTGAAATAAAAAACTATTCAGAAAAACTCAATGCACTCATAATAAAAAAAGATGACGGGCTAGTTTTAACAAAAAAGGAGAAGCAATACAAAAAGTATTATGAAAAGTCTTTAAAATCTTATAATCAAATCTCAATTAGTATGGCTGGTAAATCTAATATAAGGTCAAATTGCGAAAACTTAATTCCTTTATATGAAAAAGGTTTTGAATCTCATAAATCTGATGCTGTTTGGTTAAAAAGAGCCGTAAATAAAATGTATCATAAAGGGTGTACAAATGTTCTACTATACGAAAATATGGTTAAAGCTTATGATGATACCGCTCCTTCTGCAGATACAAAATATTTTGTTGCGACGGTTTTACTTAAAAACGGTAAAGAAGCTGAAGCTGAAAGTTATTTAAAACAGGCATTCAATTTAGAATCTGACACCTATAAAAAAGGGAAATTAGCTTACAAAATTGGATTGATTTTAAAAAATAAAGGAAAGTTCAGTCAAGCAAGAATTTACTTTAATCGGGCCTTAAAACTCAATCCATCTAATGGGGCACCACACTTATCTATTGCATCAATGTACAATGCTAGTGCTAAAAACTGCGGAAACTCTAATTTTAACAAAAGAGCTGTTTATTGGTTAGCCGCAAAGGAGGCTCAAAAAGCTTCAAGAGTCGATCCTACTCTAAAAAAAGATGCGGCACAATCTGCGGCAAGTTATAAGGCCAAAGCACCAACAAAACAGGAAATTTTTATAGAAGGAAACTCTGGCGAAACTATTAAAATTGAATGTTGGATTAAATCTTCAATAAAAGTACCTGTCATAAAATAAAAACTATTCGATTTTATTGAATTGCCTCCCTTTTTTTATGTTAAAAGCTTTTGTAATTGACACTCTTGACTTTGTCAGAAAAATTAACGAACTTCGTTTAACATTAGATATAAAACATTAAAACGATTTCATATCATGTCGTTGGCAGTAATTTAGACTGCAATAATATCCATTCAACATCTCTATGACCAAAGTAATTTATAGTATTCCAAAGTTTTATGATACTTATGAAGTTCATAATTCTATGTTAGATTATAAAACTCCTATAGATGAAATTAATAAATGTAGGTACTGCGGAGAAAACTCTGAACAAAAATTCAAAAGTAAAGCTCATTTAGTTCCAGAATTTGCTGGAAAAATTAACCTTTTATGTCTAAATGAATGTGATTCTTGTAATAACTTGTTTAGCGAATATGAGCGAAATTTAAAAAACTTCGGGAGTTTCAAAAATTCATTTCTGCCAATTAAAGGTAAAAATGGATTTCCTAAATATAAAGATTATGAATTTTCATTTAGAAGTGAGTTTAAAGATGAAAAAACATTAATCGCGAGTATTTTTGATAAAAAGGATTTTATAAAAATTGAACCCAATGGATTCAAACAAAAATCTGCTCCTACTCCTTTTATTCCTTTATACGTCTACAAAGCTTTAGCAAAAATGGGAGTTTCAATGTTACATCCAAACGAATTAAGTAAATTCGAAACTTTAATAAATTGGATTCAAAAAAAAGATTTAATTATTGAAACAGATTTACCTTTAACATTAGTCCTCAACAAAAAAGGAAAGCCATTAATCAAACCAATGGCAATTTTATTGAAGAAAAAAGCAAAAGTTAATTCTCCAGAATTTAGTTTTATTTTTGTTTGGGGATTTTATAGGTTTCAAATTTTCTTGCCTTATAATCCTAATGACAAAGATTTAGTGAATAACGATGTTACTTTACCTATTAGTTATGACCTTGTCTTAAAATCAGGAGAAAATGGTATTTCTTTTAATCACTTTGATATGAGTTCAATCATAAAGATAAAAACTCTAGAAGAAATTTCGTTTGGACTAAAATAATGTCAATACAGATTATTAAACTAAAGTCAACAACTTGTATAATTAATAATGGATATAGAAAAAATCGATTACATATTGCAATATTCATCTAATTTGATGTCAAGGGAAGAAAAATTAGCTTGGAGGCATTATTCAACCATAGTCAAACGTGGTAAAAATGACATATCTGAATTTTCAGATTCTCGCAGAGAAATGTTTTTGAGACAAAATTGGTTAACAGATAACCCTAATGCTTTGGAACTTTTGAAAGATGGTGCAGATGCTTTTAGAAAAAACACAGCCGAAAGAATATTAGCTGATAATGGTGAAAATATTGTATTTAATTATTGTCCCAAATGTGATAAACTGACTAGAACTCCAAGAGCGAAACAGTGTAGGTTTTGTAACTATAATTGGCATTAATTAAACTCAATTAGAGGAAACAAAAAACTACAGCCAACAGCGTGTATAGTAAATTGCTAGTTCTGTGTGTACTCGGAAAATCCTACGGATTTTCCTCTGGTTCGTTTTTTTTACTAACTTAGTTCTAGACAAAACAACTAACCATACACGAACACGTTAAACGAACATTTCATTTTCACCACTGCATATAATAATATCACGCCAAGTTTAAAAAAAAGAGATCCCTGTCTTCGCAGGAATTTATTCATTAAATTTGAAAATAATGTCCCCTTTCTTAACATAGCAAACGTCTTAAGTATATAACAATTAAAAATATATAATTATGAAAGAATTTATGATGATTTTCATTGGAGCCGATTACACCGATCTTGGTTTATCTCCGGAAGAACTTCAAAACAGAATGGGTAAATGGTTTGGATGGAATGACAAAATGGAAAAAGCCGGTGTCCTTCGTGGCGGAAATGCTTTAACGCCTACTATTCGTCGTGTTGTTGGTGCAAACAGAACTGTAACAGATCTTACTTCGGCAGAAGTTAAAGAAATTGTTGGTGGTTATTACATTGTTGAAAGCACCGATTTTGATGCGGTTCAAAAAATTGCTGAAGATTATCCTGATTATGACCTTGGAGGTACTGTAGAAATTCGTGAAATCATGGTATTTGATCGTTAATGGAAAAAAAACTTATAGACCATTTATTCCGCTATCATAGCGGAAAAATGGTCTCTGTTTTAACTCGAATCTTTGGACTTTCTCATCTTGAAATTATTGAAGATGCGATTCAGGATACTTTTATAAAAGCAAGTATTTCCTGGCGTACCAAGCAACCTGACATTCCTGAAGCATGGCTAACCCAAGCTGCTAAGAACAGGGTTTTAGATATTTTCAGGAAGCTAAAAACAGAGCAAAAACATCTTCCAAACATCAATCAAGGAACGAACACAATTGCTATAAACGAACTCTTCCTGGACACCGAAATTGAAGATGCACAACTTCGCATGATCTTTACAGCTTGTCATCCAAAATTAGATCCCAGAGATCGCATTTCATTTGCATTGAAAACAGTTTCCGGGTTCAGTATTAAAGAAATCGCTTCTGCCCTGTTAACTAAAGAAGACAGCATAAAGAAAAGGTTAACTCGCGCTCGTAAAGCCATACAACAATCCCAATTAAAATTCCAAATCCCACGAGGAAAACTATTACCTCAACGATTAGAAAGCGTCATGGAAGTGCTATACCTTATTTTTAATGAGGGATTTCATTCCAATAAAGAAGAAACACTTGTACGCAAAGAACTGTGCGGAGAAGCCATGCGTTTATGCAAAATGCTTCTAAAAAACAAACACACACGCACACCTGAAGTTTACGCTTTATTTGCATTAATGTGCTTTCATTCGGCACGTATTGAAACCAAAACCAATGCTAAAAATGAACTTCTAGACCTAAAAAACCAAGATAGAAGTCAATGGCATTTTCCTTTGATAACATTAGGACACACTATGATGAATAAAGCCGTGGACGCTTCATCATTTTCCTGTTATCATTATGAAGCAGCTATAGCTGCTGAGCATTTACGTGCGGCTCGTTTTGAAGACACTAATTGGGATAAGATACTTCATTGGTATGAATGCCTTTACACCATTCAACCCATGCCAACACATTTATTAACGATGGCTGTTGTTTGTTTACAAAATAAAGACAACAAAATGGCTAAAAAGTATCTTAATCAAATTAAACCCGAAGATTTTGTACAAAGAGCATACTTGTATTATGGAACTTTGTCTGATTACTATTATGCCACAAACAATCTCCCTGAAGCTATTAAACATATTGACTATGCTATAAAGGCTGTCAATAACAAGTTTGAAAAAAGCTATTTACAAAAAAAGAAATCGAATTTATTATTGGCTAAAAATCAATAAAAAAGGATTCATTTTTGGTTACTTACCATGATACTTATCAATCATTAATACTTAAAAAATAAAAACTAACGTTATATATAAAATATTACTAACTTTATTGTTTACAATAGCACCCTAAAACACTTGCTCATAGCATGAAAAAAGTCATCCTAATAACATTAGTATTATTGCCTATATTAACTTTTTCACAAGCCAATAAGTTTTTTAGGAAAGCTATAAGAGAAACCGATTTAAATGAAAAGATAAATCTTTTCACTAAAGCTTTAGAATTAGATTCTAAAAATCTTGATGCTTATTTTTATCGAGGTATAGCAAAAAACGATTTAGGAGATTACCATGGCGCCATCGTTGATTATTCTAAGATAATTGTATTGAATCCCGATGCCGACACCTACTATAATAGAGGTAATTCCAGATATAGCTTAAAAGATTTTGTTGGTGCTAAGAGTGATTATGGTAAAGCTTATGAGATAGATTCCACCTTTATTGATGCATTGTATAGTCTTGGCTGTGTAAGATACGATTTAGGAGAGTATAAAGATGCTGTAAAAGATTTTAGTAAGATTATTAAAGCTGTGCCTAGACAATCAAAAACATATATATTAAGAGCTTCCGCATATAAAGCCTTAGAAGAATACAAAAAAGCGTTAAAAGATTATTCTCTGGCCATTTTAGCAGAACCGAGTGCTCATAACTTTTACAATAGAGGCGTGTTTTATATGGATCTTAATTCCTATCAAAAAGCTAGCACCGATTTATCGACCGCATTAAGAATTAATAGAAATAATACTTTTGCATACTTTTATAGAGGTACATCTTATTTGTTATTAGGCAAATATAATAACGCCATTTCTGATTTTTCTACAGCATTGAAGTTCGATGCTACAGATTTTGATGCGCTTCTTGGCCTGGCATTAACCTATTACAAAATGGGTGACATCTCCAATGCCAAATTGAATTTACAAAAAGCAAAGTCGATAGTATCTCCGGAAAAAAATATTGAAACGCTCGATTTATTTACTAACACCTACTGGTTTCAAAATCAGTACTACTATTTTAATAATAACATGAATCTTTTATTAAAATTGTAATACTTTATTGTTACCCTCTAAACTTTAGTGGCAAGTGCACCACTTTCTTAGTTTCAAAAAAATCTTCCGTATAAAAATCGCTTAAGTTATATATCGTTGCTGTTCTATAATCCTGAAGTTCTTCACTCAAATCCCCTCCCTTTAAGTATAAAATACCATTTTTAAGATCATGCTTTTGTTCTTTGGCAATCTTACCTTTTATCCAATGTACAAAAGTTGGCATGGCGGCCACCGCACGACTTACAATAAAATCGTATGTCCCTTTAATTTCTTCAACACGACTATGTGTCGTTTTTATATTAGTTAATCCCAAACCTACAACAACCTCATCTACAACTTTTAATTTTTTGGCAATACTATCGACCAAATGAAAAGAACATTCCGGAAACAGGATAGCCAAAGGAACCCCTGGAAATCCGCCACCAGTTCCAACATCAAGAATTTTACTTCCCGCTTTAAACTTTAAAACCTTTGCTATAGCCAAAGAATGCAATACATGACGCAAATAAAGCTCATCAATATCTTTACGAGACACCACATTTATTTTCAAATTCCAGTCTTGATAAAGCGTTTCCAACTTTTTAAACTGTGAAATCTGGTCTTCAGTTAGCTCTGTGAAATATTTTAAAATAAGCTCCATAAGTGTTAAATTTTCAACAAAAATATACTTTTTCTATGCATATTTTTACAAAAAAACGTTATTACTTAAGTTGGTTTATACTTATCTTTGCTCGGTATATAACAATTGGAATTTATTCCTTCTTATATTTTAAATTAATAGCATGAATAAACAAGCACTAACCTTTTCAAGAACTGATCCGGCTAAGTTTTTCAAAACGCTAAACAAGCGTGTTAATGACTACTTTAAGGACAACAATATAAAACGCACTGGAAACTGGAAATTATACACTAAAGCGATCGTTATGTTTTCGCTACTTATCGTACCTGTTGTATTGATTTTCACAGTTGATCTACCAGCATGGGTACAAGTTATTTTTATGATGATCGTAGGCGTAGGTATGGCAGGTGTCGGTATGAATGTCATGCACGATGCAAATCACGGCTCTTTTTCAAGCAAGAAATGGGTTAATAAATTAATGGGAAGCAGCATTTATATTTTAGCTGGTAATGACTATAACTGGAAAGTGCAGCATAACGTTTTACATCATACTTACACGAACATACAAGGGCATGATGAAGATATTGATGCAGGTAGAATTATACGTTTTTCAAAGCATACTAAATGGCTTAAAATTCATAAATACCAAAAATATTATGCCTTCTTTTTATATGGTTTATTGACCGTAAACTGGGCGATCACAACAGATTTTAAGCAAACATTTGTATACTTAAAAAGGAAACTATCTTATGGTAAATTCCCTAACCCTGCAACGCAATGGACTAAATTGATTATTGGTAAAGTCTTATATTATACTATTTGGGTTGTTTTACCATTAGTTTTAGGCTTTGCCTGGTGGCAAGTTTTAATAGGATTTTTTATCATGCACTATACAGCTGGAATCATTCTAAGTGTTATTTTTCAATTGGCACACGTGATGCCTAATACAGAAATGCCTTTACCTGATGAAAATGGCAATATGAAAAACACCTGGGCTATTCATCAATTATTTACAACGTCAAACTTTTCACCTAAAAGTTGGATAGTAGAATTCTATACCGGTGGATTAAATCGTCAAGTTGAACATCACTTATTTGCACAAATTAGTCATATTCATTACAACAGAATAGCAAAGATCGTTAAAGAAACTGCGAAAGAGTTTAGCTTACCATATAACGAGTATGACACTATTTGGAAAGCTATTTATGAGCATTACAACCAACTAAAAATATTAGGAAAAAAACCTAGTTTAGCCTAAAACTCACATTTTATTACAACACAACATATAACAAATGAATTTATTATCAGATAGAATTTTAAACATGTCTACATCTGCCACTTTAGCTATGGCAGCAAAAGCAAGGGAACTTAGAGGTGAAGGCAAAGATATTATTGGCTTAAGTCTTGGAGAGCCAGACTTTAATACTCCAGATTTTATTAAAGACGCTGCTATCCAAGCTATAAATGATAATTACAATTCGTACTCTCCTGTTGATGGATATGTAGAATTAAAACAAGCTGTTATTACTAAATTTAAACGTGATAACAACTTAACCTATACTTTACCACAAATAGTTGTTTCAACAGGTGCTAAACAATGTTTAGCAAATATCGCTGCTGTAATGCTTAACAAGGGAGATGAAGTCCTTTTACCTTGTCCTTATTGGGTTAGTTATTCTGATATCGTTAAATTGAATGATGGTGTTCCTGTAGAGGTTAAAACATCTATTGATACTGACTTTAAAATGACACCAGAGCAACTTGAAGCGGCTATCACACCGAACACCAAAATGATGTGGTTTAGCTCTCCTTGTAACCCAAGTGGTTCTGTATATAGTAAAGAAGAATTAAGAGCTCTGGCAGATGTATTGGTTAAATACCCTAACATATATGTCGTTTCTGATGAAATATACGAGCATATAAACTATGTTGGCGGACATGCAAGTATGGCTGAGTTTGATGACATGTACGATCGTACTATTACTGTAAATGGTGTTTCTAAAGCCTTTGCTATGACGGGATGGCGTATCGGGTTTATTGGCGCTCCAGAAAAAATAGCACGTGCTTGTAATAAAATGCAAGGCCAAATTACAAGTGGAGCCAACTGTATTGCGCAGCAATCTGTAATTACTGCCCTTAACGCATCTCCTACTGAAGTGCAATATATGATCGATGAATTTAAAGTTCGTCGCGATTTAGTACTTCGTTTATTAGATGATATTGAAGGGTTTAATTCAAACACTCCAGAAGGTGCTTTTTACGTATTTCCAGATGTTTCTTTTTACTTTGGTAAAACATTAAGAGGTAAAACAATAAATAATGCTACAGATTTTTCTTTATACTTATTAGAAGAAGCGCTAGTTGCAACCGTAACAGGTGATGCTTTTGGTAACCCTAATTGTATTCGTATTTCTTATGCGGCGTCTCAAGAACAAATTATTGAAGCGATTAAAAGAATAAAAGAAGTTGTAAGCTAAGATAAAAAGCTAACAAATCTATAAATATTATAAGAACAGTCTAAAAAGTGTCATTCAGAGCGCAGCGAAGAATCTTTTGGAGGCATAATTTTATGGTTTTCAAAAACATTAGGATTCTTCACTGTGTTCAGAATGACAAAATATGTTACTTTTTTAGACCTCTTTTAATCTGTTAAATAAAAAAGCATTAAAAGCAAAATTGAAAATAGTATCACAAATAAAAGCATCTGTTTCAACCTATCCTTTCGGTTTTCTTCGCGAAGTCTTTCTTTAATTTCTTTTAATTGCTCTGGGGTTGCTTTTGGGAAATTGAATTGTTGACTTTTAGACCAGTCAAGTCCACCTAGTGTCTTTCTAAACCTCCTTGATTTATCAAGCATAATACTTTTATTACTCTTAAGTGTACTTATCATTGATTCAGCAAACGGCATAATTTGAAATTTTAATTTATAAAAAACAGAAAAACAGATACTAAAACTGACATAAATAGACTTAGTATAATCATTTGTTTTATTCTAATTTGTTTATGCTCAACTTTAAGTTTTTCACGAATCATTTTTAATTCATGAGGTTTAGCATTGGAAGCTTTTAACTCAAACTTCTTCTGATTACTAGATAAAGTATTTTTTAGCCTCCTTCTTTTAGATAGTAGATTCCTATTACTCTTAATAGATAATATTGCAGATTGCACAGCGCCAAAGCTCATAATTTCTAAGTTTTTAAAGTGGAAAAACATTGAAATAAACACGTTCCTTATTTCAACTTTATATGCATATTGACACTCAAACAAAGACTATTTGTTGAATTCAATTCAAAAAAATAAAAGATTATTTTGAGATTAGCTCAAAAGATCATCAGTTAACAATCGTAAAAAAGCTGCTTTATATATATGTAATATATTTTGCAAAAATGTTACACTTTTTATTTAAAATATTAATTGGTATAACTAATGCTTAAGAAAAGATTGCAATAATAATAGTAGTAAACACAGACACTTTTAAAAGAGTTTCTGCACTAGAAGTGAAACCACATTGGCTGCTTTTTAAACGTTGCTTAATCCCAAAAAGAGATTGTGAAGTTATATTTTTTAAGTTTTTTCTTACTAATTTCTTGTAGTTAGAATTTAATATGCCTTCCGGCTTAACATGTTGAATATACGCATTGGACTCAGGTAACGGTTCTAAATCTTGCTCTGTTGATAATAATTCCATGATACTAATTATTTAATTGGTTTATATAATGATGACGTTTAAACCATTAAATTGTTACATTAGTATTTTACAAACTTTTATATCTAAAAACAATTAAAGATCAGATATAATACCAATAGAATTTCAAAATGGCAGTTATAAGTCTCCATTTTTTGTCAACTATTTTAAGGACAAAACCGTATTACAAAAAAAAGCCACCGATTAATCAGTGGCTTACATAATAACCTTTTGCTTAAATAATGGTAATCAATATAATAGCCCTTATTACCAACTTATAAGCAAAGTACAAATGAATACTTTTTATTTGTCAATTTATTGCGGTTTTACCACAAATTTTTAGTACATTAATAAGACTCCAGAAAACAATCTATATTTTTGAAGGTCGAACTAAAATAAACACCTCAAGATGAACAAAATCGGCATTAATCTACTTATTATTGAAGACTCTGCTATTATAGCAAATGCTTACAAAAATATATTAAGCGAGATAACGAATGTTGTCTTTAACGTAACCTTTGCTAAAAATTGCGATGAAGCTATACACAAAATTCAACGAATTAAAACACAAATAGTCCTTCTGGACCTCCAGCTTCCTATTTCAAAAAACGAACGCTTTATTTGCGGAGAAGACTTAGGCGTTTTAATAAGGAAAGAGTCGCCAGATACTAATATATTAATTTTAACATCTATTACAGATCAATCTAGAATTCAAAATATCATTAATGAAATCCATCCTGAAGGGTTTATGATTAAATCTGATATAGATGGTATTGATTTAAAAAATGCCATCCTTAACACTTTTAAAGGAAAAACATATTACAGTAAAACCATTGAGGGGTATACACGTAAAACATTTGCTAATAAAATAACCATTGATGATTTTGACAGACAAATATTATATCATTTATCAATGGGGGAAAAAACTAAAGATTTATCAAATTATATTCCCTTGTCAACTAGAGCTATTGAAGTAAGAAAAACTAAATTAAAAAACCTATTAGATACTAAAAATAATGAAAACTTCAATTTAGTAAAAGAAGCAAAAAAACTAGGTTTTATTTAGTAAAAATGATCATTATATCCTTAAATGATCTAAACAATATGCCTACATTTAGATAATCAACAAACTACTTCCTCTAGTGGTTTGATATGTGTTTTTCTCCATTAAACTGACTTTCAGAAAACACCAAACACACTCTTTCCTTTTTATATTCGAATTCGTAACTTCAAAAAAGTTAGAATCTTATTTTATTGATCTCCCATACAACAAAATCATATTTGGAGCTAAAAGGGATTTTGTATATTTATCTTATGACGAACAATACTAATCTTTCTTATAAAAAACACCATTGATGGAAGTTCTTTTTTTTATAGGAATTGTCATTTGTTTTTTTTTAGCGTTGCTTATTTTTAGTAAGAAAAAGCAAACTAAAAGTGATAGGATATTTGGGGTTTGGCAAATACTCTTAGTCATTAATTTTTCGTTACTATACATACGGCATTCTGAACTTATTCAAGAATATCCTCATTTTATAGGGTTAGATACAGGTTTTACATTGTTACATATTCCTTTTATTTTCTTCTACACTTGTGCACTTATTAAAAAACCTTTAAAGAAGATTCATTTTTCACTACACTTACTTCCTTTTGTTGTTATGACTATGACATTATTCAGCACTTTTTTTCTTCTTTCTGGAAATGAGAAATTACAATTATATAATCAACAATTGTCAGGTCAAAAACTATTTTCCGTTACAGATATGGCACTGTATCTACAATGTTTAATCTATCTACCGATATCTTATAATCTAGTTAAGAAACACTCAAGAAAAATAAAAGCCAAGTATTCAAATATTGACAAAAGAAACCTTTCTTGGATGGAAACAATTCTTATAAGCGTAAGCATTTATTTTGGTTTAAGTTTTTTATTTCATCTTTATTATATTCTTTCCGACTTTAATGATTTTCAGTTTCTTAGTAAAATTAGCATTTTAAGTTTTTGCTTACTTCAAGTTGCTTTGGCTTTTTTTGGTATTCGGTATTCTCCGGTTTTTATAGAATCTGAAATGTCTAAATTAAATGAACAATCAAAATATAAAAAAACAGGTTTAGGTAGCGATCTTGCAAAAAAACATTTTGAGGCATTATTACATTATATGACAAATGAAAAGCCTTATTTAGATTCTGAATTAACATTGGATAATCTTGCATCTCAAATTAATATTTCATCAAATCACTTATCTCAAATCATTAACCAATTCGCTCATAAAAACTTTTATACATACGTGAATGAATATAGGATTGATGAGATAGCAAGATTATTAAAAGATCCTTCCCAAAATCAATATAGCATTTTAGGGTTAGCATATGATGCTGGCTTTAAATCCAAATCCGTATTCAATGCCATGTTTAAAAAAATAAAAGGCGTCACCCCTTCCGAATTTCGAAAACGAATTTAAATAGTTTAAAATAAAGTTTTTTGACTGTGCGTATCCGCTCGGACGACACCTATAGTATTCTAAATTATGTTTGTTGAAAATTAAATAATTAAAATAAATATTTATGGATACAACAAACATTTCTAATAACAAGAAAATACAGATGCTTTTTAGAAATAATAAGCCTTTAATTATTATGTCACTTTTCCTTTTAGGAGGATTAATTGTTTTTGGGCAAATTGGATTTATTGCTTCTATTGTTTTAATGTTAGTCATACATTGGTTTAGGAAAAGCTCTATGGAAGAACTTGGTTTATCTAACCCTAAATCCTGGTTGAAAGTTATTGGGCTAGGTGTTTTATTAACTATTGTAATAATGACTATTGTATTACTATTGATTAATCCATTAATTTTCGAATTATTTCCTCCTGAAACCAAAGACCTTAGTCGTTTTAATAACATTAAAGGAAATGAAGGGTTACTTATATTAAGCATTATTGGTGCTTGGATTACTGCTGGATTTGCAGAAGAGCTTATATGGAGAGGATATGTAATGAAACAAATAGCTATCCTTTTTGGAAATAAAAGGTCGTCTTGGATTATAAGTTTATTAATAAGCTCTATAACATTTGGTTTCCTTCATTTTTATCAAGGTCCTATTGGTATTATACAAACAGGTATTGTGGGTTTATTCTTTGGAATTATTTTTATTGTTAACGGCAAGAAAAACCTTTGGATAAATATTATTGTACATGGCTTAATTGACACTATTAGTATGATAGCACTTTATATGGGAGCTGTGTAAAGCTATAATCAAAAAAACAAATTGATTTAGGAAATACTATTAATAGGTTGAATTTTTAGCGTTTAATAAATAGCATGGTCTTAAAACATCTTATCATCTATTACGCCAAAAGAAAGGTGTAATCAAAATAAGTACTGTAAAGAGTTCCAAACGACCAATAAGCATTAAAAACGAAGCCCACCATTGCGCTAAAAGAGGTAAAGCCGAATAATTATTTACAGGTCCAAAATCCCCAAGTGCAGGTCCTACGTTTCCTAAAGTGGATGCAGCTAAACCTATTGCCGATTTAAAGTCTATTTCAAACATAGAGAACCCCAAAGCACCTATAATAAAAGATAGCATATAAAGAATAAAAAAACCTAAAATATTAAATACAATATCTCCAGAAATGGCTCTTTTATTATAACGTACCGGTAGAATAGCATTTGGATGCAAAGTACGTTTAAACTCTAAAAAACCATTTTTTATCAATATCAAATGGCGCACTACTTTTACACCTCCCGAGGTACTTCCTGCCGATCCTCCTAAAAACATAAGACCAAAAAATAAAACCATTAGGAGTGGTGTCCACATGGTATAATCTGCAGTAACAAAACCTGTCGTTGTAATAATAGCCAATACTTGAAATAACGAATGTCTAAATGCACTCTCAACTTCTCCCCAAACCATAGGATGTACAATTGAAGATGCCGAGATATCTGCTCTAAAATAAATAATAACCGCTGCTATTATTGTAATAATTCCGATGAATTTGAAGTACAATTTAAACTCTTCATCATTAATTATTTTTTGGATTTTCCCTTTAAAAGCGAAATAACTTAAGACAAAGTTAGTACCCGCTAAAAACATAAATAATATAATAATATATTGGATAATAGGTTGGCCATTCCAATAAGCTATACTAGCATTTTTAGTCGAAAAACCGCCCGTAGACAAGGTACACAATGAATGGTTTATAGCATCAAAAAAAGACATGCCTGCCACACTTAGCAATAAAGTTTCAGCCGCTGTATATCCGAAGTAAATAAGCCATAAACGCTTTGCTGTATCTGTAATTCTAGGATGTAACTTATCGGCACTGGGACCAGGTGCTTCGGCTGCAAAAAGCTGCATACCTCCAATCCCTAATAATGGTAATATGGCAATAGCTAAAACGATAATTCCCATACCGCCTATCCAATGTGTTAAACTGCGCCAAAATAAAACACCTTTAGGCACTGCTTCAATATCATTTAAAATAGAGGCTCCTGTTGTAGTAAAACCAGACATGGTCTCAAAAAAAGCGTTTGTAAAATTTGGAATACTTTCGGTCAATATATATGGTAAAGTACCAGAAAGCGCCATAATTATCCAACCAAAAGAAACTACGATATAGCCTTCCCGTTTATTCATTTCTTTTTTATGATGTCTCGTAAAGATCATCGCTAAAAGACCTGCTATTAATGTAAAAAGACCTGATAAGAATAATTGAAACGTAACACCATCTTTGTAAAGTAGGCTTACAAGAGCAGATAGCAACATAAAACCGCCATTAAATAGCAGCAGCAATCCTAGGAAGTGAAAAATTATTTTATAATTTAATTTCATCTTACAAATTCATCTTAACGAAATAATTTTTCAACACCTTTTATCGATTTAAGTAGACTACAAACCACAACCCGGTCTCCTTCTTGAATTTTAAAATCTCCAAGTGCAATAACTCCTAACCCGTTTCTAATAACACCTCCTATTATAGCTGATCTTGGAAAATCAATATCCTTAATATAGTTATTACAAATAGCCGAAGTGGGTTTTACTTCAAACTCCAGTAACTCAGCATTCATATTGCTAAGTTTCGTCATAGCAACAACTTCTCCTTTTCTTATGTATCTAAAAATATTATTTGCAGCTAGTAACTTTTTAT
The DNA here is from genome assembly GCF_030540825.1 of Flavivirga spongiicola. NCBI lineage: Bacteria > Pseudomonadati > Bacteroidota > Flavobacteriia > Flavobacteriales > Flavobacteriaceae > Flavivirga > Flavivirga spongiicola. Next base: position 3,295,471 of record NZ_JAUOEO010000001.1, on the reverse strand, counting down.
TTATTAATGTTTCAATACCAACAGAATGCGATAATTCGAAATAGTCCATGTTCTCAACCAAAGCCACTGTTTTTTCAACACCCTTTGATTTTGCTACTAAACAAGACATAATATTAGTTTCAGAATTACCTGCCACAGCTATAAAAGCATCCATTTCACTAATATTTTCTTCATCAAGCAAATCAACATTACGTCCATCACTATGAATCACTAAAACATTTGGTAAATCATCGGCAATTTCAAATGCACGTTCTTTATCCTCTTCAAAAAGTTTTACTTTATACCCTTTATCACTTAAATCTCTAGCCGATTTGTAACCAATTTGGCTGCCTCCCAAAATCATCACATTCTTTATCTCTCTGTTTGATTTTCCTGTTAGCTTACAAAGCTCTTCACCACCTCCTTCAGAAGTAACAAATACAACATTATCACCTCTTTTAAACTCCGTATCCCCTCTTGGAATGATTGTATATTGCGTACCAAAACGTTGAATTGCAATAGGAACAAAGTGTATTTCTGGGAATATTTTTGCAGCTTCTTTAACGGTCTTCCCAACAAATGAAGCCGATCTGGACAATGTTAAACCGACCATCGTAAGTGCGCCGCCTTCAAACTCATAAGTATCATTGAAAGACGTTTGCTTTAAAGATAATTTTATCTCTGCCGCAGCTAAAGCTTCTGGAGAAATTAATTCATCAATACCAAACTTAGTAAAGCCTACCTCATCTTTATAATTTATAAATTCAGTATTAGAAATTCTGGCAATAGTTCGTTTAGCCCCTAATTGCTTAGCCAATACACATACCGTAATATTAGTTGTTTCAATGGCCGTTACAGCAATAAACAAATCACAATTATTTACCCGAGCGTCTTTTAAAATAGAGATTGAAGTAGTATCTCCTTTAATAACTTTAATATCTAAATGGGCATCAGCATAAGCTAAACTCTCTTTGTCTATATCTATTAATGTTATTTCTTGAGACTCGTAAGACAATAACTTTGCTAAATGAAATCCAACTTCACCAGCGCCAGCAATGATTATTTTCATTATTCAATTATCATAAAAAGTAGAACAAATATACTATAAAATACATATTGCCACATGAGATATTATAAATATAATATTTGACATCCTATTGGTTAATGTCTATCTAAATGTTTATATTTTCTCGTATAATATTTATTTCAATAATTTTGAATGGGATAACCTACATAATTTATTTTGCCTTAATTTAATATATTAAAGTAAAAATAAATTATGTAGGTTTGCCAAAAAACTACAGCATTGTCAAAAATTAAACCCTACAAAAACAGCGATTTAGGCAAAAAAGAGCAAGTCACTAAAATGTTTGACACTATTTCTGAAGATTACGATGGTTTAAACCGCGTTATTTCTTTTGGGATAGATATTAAATGGCGAAAAAAAGTAGTGAAGATTGTTAAAGAAAATAATCCTGAAACTATTTTAGATATTGCTACAGGAACTGGAGATTTAGCCATTAATCTAGCAGAAACTAATGCCACAAAAATTGTTGGTTTAGATATTAGTAGCGGTATGTTAGAAATTGGCAAAGAAAAAATTAAAAAGAAATCTTTAGAGTCGAAAATAGAAATGGTTTTAGGCGATAGTGAGCATATGCCTTTTGAAGATAATTCTTTTGATGCTATTACTGTAGCCTTTGGTGTCAGGAATTTTGAAACCTTAGAAAATGGCTTAAAGGAAATATTTAGAGTATTAAAACCTAATGGCACTTTCGTTATACTGGAAACATCTATTCCTTCTAAAACACCATATAAGCAAGGCTATAAATTTTACACAAAAAACATTTTACCCCTTATTGGAAAACTATTTTCTAAAGACAGGAGTGCATACAAATATTTATGCGAATCTGCCTCTGTTTTTCCTTATGGAGAAGCTTTGAACAATATTTTACGAAAAATTGGGTTTATTAATGTTGAAGATTTTCCACAAACCTTTGGTGTGGCAACAATTTACAAATCATCTAAGTAATAAATATGAAGCGGTTTTTTGTATTAATATCATTTTTATTTATAATTCAAACATCTAACGCACAACTTTTTAGAAAAGAAAAAGTGACTTACGATGCAAACCAAGGAAGAGGCTCTACAGATAATAGGTTATTACGCTGGGGTTACTTTTTGGGGATAAATAATTATGACTTTAATTTTGATTATAAGGAAGACTTACGCGATATTTATGTAAAAAGGAGCCCAGGTTTTAGTGTTGGTTTAATTGGAAATTTACGTGTCAATAGTTTTATTGATTTACGCTTAGAACCTGGTTTATTAATTACAACGAGAGAGTTATATTATAGTCAAACATATTTTGCTGGTACCACTTTTAAGGATTCTGACTTAAGTAGAGAAGTTAAATCAACCTATGTACATATCCCTTTGCTTGTAAAAATCTCTACCAAACGTATTAACAATTTTAAGCCCTTTATCGTAGGTGGGTTTTCTACAGCTTTAAACCTTTCTAGCAATGAAAATAACCCTGAAGATAATAGTAATGGACAATTTAGAACCAAAAAAAATTCATTGTTTTATGAGCTTGGGTTTGGTGTTGATTTATACCTATACAACTTTAAATTCACGCCTTCTATTCGCGGGCTTTTTGGTATAGGTGACGAACTTGTTAGAGACAAAGATCCTAATAGCCCTTGGACTAGTAATATTGCTAGTATGAAAACCAGAGGCGTATTTGTTAATTTCACGTTTCAGTAGTTAGTATTCTGTTAGCTGTTAGCTGTTAGCAAAGTATATTGATATATTTAGGATAAAAATCAATTTTCTAAAAACACACCGTAACTAAGCTTTTAAATAGGCATAAACTTCAATCATTCATTTATAAATACATTAATGAACATTCCTGAATTTTTGTTCCATTATTACGAAATTGAACAAGGGCCATTTCTAAATATTACTCAAAATAAATTTGAAGAAGCAAAAAAAATTCAAAACAATATATCTGTTGGTTTTAATAGTAAAAGACCTCCTAATTACATCGAATTAAGGTTTGCCTTAGAAAAAAGACTAAGAGAAGGTTTTATAGCTAAAGGAGGTAAACCAAAAAGAAATGACCCTTTTTATTTTACCCTAGGGGCATGTGAATGGATGAGATCTTGTTATAAAAACCCTGGTGTTGTAAAAATCCCTTTGGTAAATATGAAGCCAGAACAAATAAGTTTCACATACCCTGATAGTATGGTATCATTTCAATTTCACGATGAACCTAAACTTGCCAAATATAAAAAGGCATGTAACGGACAAGTATACTTACTAAATGAAATGAAAGAGCTGTTAAAGCAATATGGAATTCCTTCTGAAGAAAAATGGTTGTCTCAAGAAAACCTAAAGTATGATAGATATATTGAAGTACAGGTATGGGATGATTTTATAATCAATAAATATCAAAACAAATCCCATACTCATAGTATTAAAAAGTAGCTATAACTGAACACTGATTACTGATTACTGATTACTGAACACTGCAACTGAACACTGAGACTGAATACTTAAATCACCCCCTCCTAAACTCGCTCAACAAAATAGCCGTTGCCGTAGCTACATTTAAACTTTCGGTAGCTTGTAAATCACCAAATTTAGGAATAGAGATTTTTTTCTTTATCAGAACTTCAATTTCTTTTGAAACGCCATTAGCTTCATTACCCATCACTAAAACACCTTTTTCTGGTAATTGCGTACTATAAACCGTTTCACCTTCCATAAAAGCACCATAAATAGGCAAACTCGTTTTGTTTAAAAATAGTTCTAAATCTACATAACTAATATTTACTCTCGTAATAGACCCCATGGTTGCTTGTATCACTTTAGGATTGAAACAATCTACTGTTTCCTTACTACAAACTAAATCTTTTATACCAAACCAATCGCAAAGCCTGATAATGGTCCCTAAATTTCCAGGGTCTCTAATAGCATCTAATGCTAAAACCAGTCCACCTTGTTCAATTGATTTTACCTCCGGAATTTTAAAAATGGCGAGTGCTTTATTTGGCGTAGTTAAAAAACTTATACGTTTTAATTCTGCCTCAGTAATTAAAATTTCATTTTTGGCATCAATATTGAAAGACTCAGTCGTATATAGTGCATAAAGCGTTAATTCAGATTGTAATAGTTCTTTTATTGTTTTAACACCTTCAACAATAAAAAGGCTATGTTGCAGTCTATATTTTTTCTGCTTTAGACTCGTGATTAATTTTATATGACTTTTGGAGAGCATGTAATCTAAATTAACGTGATATTTTATTTTGAACTCATTTAAAGTTTTTGAATTATAGCGAAAATTAGTCATTTTTCATATAGATAAAGACTATTTTTTAATAGCATAGCATCGCTACGGAATTCAAAAAAGGCGAAATATAGATGAAAAAGGGCAATTTTTTAGCCAATTGAAAAACTTTAAATGAGTTCTTTATAAAGAAATGAAAAATACAGTTGTCTCAGACTAAAATTATTTAAATATTTTCTTAGAAGAAACATCAAAGACTAAAATTTCAATTACTTAAAATTATGTTTAATATTGATGCTACATTTGACCTTTGAAAAAAAATAAAAATAAACACTTGAAAAAATGTACTTTTGGGTCTCTAACAGACAATTTATATTTCGTTAATTAAAGCCAATTCGTAAAAATTATAATTTGAATTAATTTCATTTGAAAAAACAGTTCTCAAAAATATTAACTTTCTTAGTATTAACAGGATACTTTTCGTCCTGTGATAGCGTAAAAAGAGTTACTGACGAAGAACACTTACTTACCAGCACCTCCATATTAGTAAATGACAAAAAAGATAATACCGAGATCATAAACGATTTACTATATCAAAAAGCTAACAGAAAAATTGCAGGCATCCCGTTACGTTTACATATTTACAATTTAGCACGTAATAATAAAGATTCGTTATTTGAAGAATGGTTAGATAAAAAACCTAAACGTAGAGCTCGATTAACCAAAAAATTATCAAAAAAACAATTAGAACGGTTTAAAAACTCTTCTGTCGGGTTTAATAATTGGTTACGTAAAACCGGTGAAGCTCCAATAATTGTAGATGAAGAAAAAACAAAAAAATCTGTAAAACGACTTCAAAATTACTACGTCAATAATGGCTGGTTTAATGTTAAAACCTCTTATGATATAAAAAAAGGTGAAGACAAACGTGCCAGTATTGAGTATCAAGTTAAAACAGGAACTCCTTTTATAATCGATTCTATTTCAGAAAAAGTAAAATCCCCCATAATAGATTCTTTATATCAAAACATTAAAAGAAATGCTTTAATCAAACCGAACGAACAGTATAAAACCAATAATTTTGAGCAAGAACGTAATAGGATCTCTAGTGCATTACGAAACTCTGGCGTATTTCATTTTGATCAAGATTATATTACTTTCGAAATAGATACAGTAGGCACTAATAAGAAAGTGAATGTTGGGATTCAAATTCAAGACAGAGCTATTAGAACACTAGATTCTATTAGACGTGAACCTTTTAAAATATTCAAAATTAAAGATGTTAACATCATTACAGATTACACCTTTGAAAATAGAGAAAAATCATTTCAAGAATCAATAACTTACGATGGCTATAAACTTTCTAGTTACGACAAAATACGATACAGACCAGAAGCTCTTACAGATGCTATATTTATAAATCCTGGCTCTGTTTATAAAGATATAGATAGGACACGTACCTATAGGCACTTAAATCAATTACGCACCTTTAAATACCCTGATATAAAATATGATACCGTTCCAAATTCAGATAACGAGCTCATTGCAACTATAAATTTAACGCCTTTAAAAAAGTTTAGTTTAGCGTTTAGTGGTGATGTATCACAGAGTAACATCCAAACATTTGGATTTTCATTAAACCCGAGCTTATTAATTAGAAATATTTTTAGAGGCGCAGAAACACTTGAAGTTTCTGCAATTGGATCCATTGGTGCGTCAAAAGACAAAAATAATCTTGACGATCCTTTTTTCGATATTAACGAAATTGGTATTGATTTTAAACTAACAATCCCTAGACTATTTTCACCTTTTAATACAGAAGGCATTATTCCTAAATATATGTCTCCTTCTACACGAATTGGTTTATCTACAACAGGCCAGACTAATATTGGACTAGACAAACAAACCTTTAGCGGTACGTTTAATTATAACTGGTATCCAAATAAAAAAGTAAGTAACAGACTAGATTTATTTAATGTTCAATATGTTAGAAATCTGAATGTAAACAACTATTTTGGTGTATATCAAAACTCCTACAATTCTTTGAATCAGATTGCAAAAGACGTCAATTATATTGATTCAAATAGTAATTTAAGTATTCCCAGTCAAACAGATGCCTTTTTAGATTATGCCTTAAACCCAGAAACTCCTGGTGAAATTTCAAGCAGTCAATTAGCAATAATAAATAGCGTTGACGAGCGTAAAGACAGATTAACAGAAGACAACTTAATTCTTTCTTCCAGCTTTAGTTTTATTAATGACGAACGTACTAATTTATTTGATGATGACTTTTCTATCTTTCGTTTTAAGTTAGAACTAGCAGGTAATTTATTAGCAAATACATCAAAATTATTGGGCTTAAAAAAAAATGATGACAATCGATATGAAATTTTAAATGTTGCATATTCTCAATATGTAAAAACCGAATTTGATTATACAAAACATTGGGGTTTAGGGAAAAAAAACATTTTAGCTATGAGAAGCTTTTTAGGTATTGCTATTCCTTACGGAAACTCTACAAGCATACCATTTTCAAAAAGTTTCTTTGCAGGTGGACCTAACGACAATCGCGCGTGGACAGCTTATAGTTTAGGTCCTGGTAGTTCAGAAACTATCAATGAGTTTAATGAGGCTAATTTAAAAATAGCCTTAAATATTGAACAACGCTTCAATATATTCGAAAACTTAAATGGAGCTATCTTTGTTGATGCCGGAAATATTTGGAATGTATTAGATAATGTAGAAGATGACAGCGCTACATTTACAGACTTTAATTCGTTAAAAGATATTGCCGTTGGTTCTGGTTTTGGTCTGCGTTACGATTTTAGGTTTTTTGTATTTCGTTTCGATATAGGTTTCAAAACTTACGATCCTTTTTACAGAGATCAAAACCGGTGGTTTAATGATTATAATTTTTCAAATGCCGTTTATAATATTGGTATAAACTATCCTTTTTAATTGAACTCGTTTAAAGTTTTTCAATTGGCTAGCTTAATATTATTGAGCTTTCTAATAAAATTGGCATTCTCTTGCCTGTGCTGAACTTGTTTCAGTAAAATCAAAGACTCACGAATACTATTTAAATAAAGATTTAATAAGTAAAGCGAGAATCTAATTCTAATTATAAAACTATAACGTTTTAGTCCTCTTTTAGTATTTTCAAGCCATTAAATCATATCTATTTATTCAAAAAATGATTACTTTTGGCTTCAATTAATCACTAATCAAATTATTTATAATGGGACACAATATTAAATCAGGAGTTGCTACAGGTCATGAAGTACAAGCAATTTTTAAACTTGCAAAAGAAAAAGGGTTTGCTTTACCAGCTGTTAATGTAATAGGTTCAGACACAATCAATGGTGTATTAGAAACTGCAGCAGCTTTAAATGCTCCCGTAATTATACAATTTTCTAATGGCGGTGCCCAATTTAATGCAGGTAAAGGCTTAAGTAATGAGGGGCAAAAATCTGCTATTGCAGGTGCTGTTGCAGGTGCAAAACATGTGCATACAATGGCAGAAGCCTACGGTGTTCCTGTAATTTTACATACAGATCACTGTGCAAAAAAACTATTACCTTGGATTGATGGTTTATTAGATGCAAGTGAAAAGCATTTCGCTGAAACTGGAAAATCACTATTCAGTTCACACATGATTGATCTTTCTGAAGAACCAATCGAAGAAAATATTGAAATATGTAAAACCTATTTAGAGCGCATGAGTAAAATGGGTATGACACTAGAAATAGAACTTGGAATTACAGGAGGTGAAGAAGACGGTGTAGATAATAGTGATGTTGATGATTCTAAACTATATACGCAACCAGAAGAAGTAGCTTATGCTTACGAAGAATTAAGCAAAGTAAGTGATCAATTCACAATTGCAGCAGCTTTTGGTAATGTACATGGGGTTTACAAGCCAGGAAACGTAAAATTAACTCCTAAAATCTTAAAAAATTCTCAAGAATATATTACTAAGAAATATGGTGTTGAAGAAAATCATATCGATTTTGTTTTCCATGGTGGTTCTGGTTCTACGGTTGAAGAAATTCGCGAAGGTATCAGCTACGGTGTTATAAAAATGAATATCGATACTGATTTACAATATGCCTTTATGAGTGGTATTCGCGACTATATGGATGATAAATCTGAATATTTAAAAGCACAGATAGGAAATCCTGATGGAGATGATGTTCCAAATAAAAAATTCTATGACCCACGTGTTTGGTTACGTGCTGGTGAAGTTACTTTTACAGAACGCTTAAAAAAGGCTTTTGAAGATTTAAACAATGTAAACACCTTATAATTATAGGTAAATTTACTACAAATACATTCATTAAAGGCTCTGTACAACACAGAGTCTTTTTTACATATACACCTACAAAACAACAAGTTACAAGTATTGAATTAATAAAATCATTAGGGCGTAACCACAAAATTAAAAAAAGGTTTAATTTTGTGGTCTGGCTTTCGATAATCGCTTTCCAATAAAATTTGGGAGTGTTTAAACAAATGCCTCAAATACGAAGTATTCACGATTTCGTATTTAACAATATTAAAGGATGAATAATTCTTAACGTGAATGTCATTCCTGCGGCATGTGCTGAACTTATTTCAGTAAAGCAGGAATCTCAAAGTGCTAACTAAATTTTAAAAGATTCCCTTTTACTAGGGAAAGTTAAATCGTAACTCATTATGTCTTGGTTTAAAAGAAAAACAAAAGGAATCACTACAACCACTCAGGAGAAAAAAGATACTCCTAAAGGTCTTTGGTATAAATCTCCCACAGGTAAAGTTGTTGATGCAGAAGAATTAGAGAAAAACTTCTATGTAAGCCCAGAAGATGGTTATCATGTACGCATAGGAAGTAAAGAATATTTCGAAATATTATTTGACGACAATAAATTTAAAGAACTAGATGCTAATTTAGAATCTAAAGATCCACTTAAATTTGTGGATACAAAAAAATATCCAGAGCGTTTAAAAGCAGCTCAAGATAAAACCAATTTAAAAGATGCTGTTCGTACAGCTGTTGGAAAATCCAAAGGAAAAGACTTAGTAGTTGCCTGTATGGATTTTGCATTTATTGGCGGTTCTATGGGAAGTGTTGTAGGTGAAAAAATTGCTCGTGCTGCAGATTATGCATTAAAGAACAAAATGCCTTTAATGGTCATATCTAAATCTGGGGGAGCAAGAATGATGGAAGCTGCATTATCTTTAATGCAATTGGCTAAAACATCTGTAAAACTAGCTCAGCTAGCTGATGCACAAATTCCATACATTTCACTATGTACAGATCCAACTACAGGTGGTACGACCGCATCATTTGCTATGTTAGGTGATATAAATATTAGTGAACCTGGCGCTTTAATTGGATTTGCAGGACCACGAATTGTAAGAGATACTACGGGAAAAGAATTACCAGAAGGTTTTCAAACTGCCGAGTTTTTATTAGAGCATGGTTTCTTAGATTTTATTACAGTTAGAAATGAGTTGAAAAACAAAGTAAACAAATACCTCGACTTAATAACAAATCAACCTTTAAGAGTATAAATACATAAGATTTAACGACTTAGATCTGTCAGGTTTTTAAAACCTGACAGATCTTTTTTGTAGTATAAATAAGGCTAGTTGAGGTTCGTATTATCATAGATAGTTTCAAGTTTTTTATCTTTCTTTTTTAAATGTGCATTTTTTACCTGCTGTAATAACTGTAATAGAAGTACAAACAATGTTTTGTATTCTATAAAATATTGTTTGTATCCATTAAAAATCACTATATTTGCCGCTCGAAAGATAAACTTTCGTTTACATAACAATTATTTACAATAATATTAGCATGTATTTAGATCAAAAAGAAAAAGAAGCCATCTTTAAAAAACATGGTAAAGATGCAAAAAACACAGGTTCTGCAGAAGGGCAAATTGCGTTGTTCACTTACAGAATTAATCACTTAACAGAGCACTTAAAAAACAATCGTAAAGATTTTAATACAGAGCGTTCGTTAGTAAAATTAGTGGGAAAGCGTCGTGCTTTACTAGATTACTTAACTAAGAAAGATATCTTAAGATATCGTGCCATAGTAAAAGAATTAGGATTAAGAAAATAATTAAAAGAGGCTTAACAGCCTCTTTTTTGTTTTTGCGCAGCTGTCTCTAGCCAAAAAATAAAGTGATGCGCAAATAATATAACTCGGACGAAGAGTATAAATTACGTAATTATATGATTAAGCAGATCCTGAAATGAGTTCAGGACACATAGTTTTTCATTGGTCACACAACAACTACAACAACACAACGACCATTGTTTAATTAGAATTAAAAAATTTATGATTCCACAAGTTTTTAGAGAGGTCATAGACCTAGGTAACGGTAGAGAAATTTCTATCGAAACTGGAAAATTAGCAAAACAAGCGCATGGTAGCGTTGTTGTGCAATCTGGAAAATGTATGCTTTTGTGTACAGTTGTTTCCAATTACAAACAGTCAGATGTTGACTTCTTACCATTAACAGTTGACTATAGAGAAAAATTTGCTGCGGCAGGACGTTATCCTGGAGGTTTCTTTAAAAGAGAAGCAAGACCTAGTGATGGTGAAGTATTAACAATGCGTCTTGTAGACCGTGTTTTACGTCCATTATTCCCAAAAGATTATCATAGTGAAACTCAGGTGATGATTCAGTTAATGTCTCATGATGATGATGTTATGCCAGATGCCATGGCTGGATTAGCGGCTTCTGCTGCTATTCAACTATCAGATTTCCCTTTTGAATGTGCTATTTCTGAAGCCAGAGTTGGTCGTGTAAACGGCGAATTCGTAATCAACCCAACACGTTCTCAGTTATTAGAGTCTGACATTGATATGATGATTGGTGCCTCGGCTGATTCTGTAATGATGGTTGAAGGTGAAATGGATGAGATTTCTGAGGAAGAAATGACTGAAGCTATCAAATTTGCACACGAAGCTATTAAAGTACAATGTGCTGCACAAGTTGCTTTAGCTGAAGCATTCGGAAAAAAAGAAGTTCGCGAGTACGAACCTGAACGTGAAGATACCGATTTAGCTCAAAAAATTCATGATATGGCATACGACAAAGTATATGCTGTAGCAAAAGCAGGTTCTGCTAAACATGAAAGAGGCGCTGCATTTGCAGAAATCAAAGAAGAAATAAAAGCGACTTTCTCTGAAGAAGAATTAGAAGATATTGGAGGTTTAATATCTAAATATTACAGTAAAGCTGAAAAAGCGGCTGTTAGAGATTTAACTTTAAACGAAGGTTTACGTTTAGATGGTCGTAAGACTGATGAAATTAGACCTATTTGGTGTGAGATTGATTATTTACCATCAACTCATGGTTCTGCAATCTTTACTCGTGGAGAAACTCAAGCATTAGCAACAGTTACTTTAGGAACATCTAGAGAAGCGAATCAAATAGATATGCCATCTTTTGAAGGAGAAGAACGTTTCTATTTACATTATAACTTCCCTCCTTTTTCAACAGGAGAGGCCAGACCAATTCGTGGGACATCTCGTCGTGAAGTAGGACATGGTAATTTAGCACAACGTGCTTTAAAAGGTATGGTTCCTGAAGATTGCCCTTATACAGTTCGTGTTGTTTCTGAAGTATTAGAAAGTAACGGTTCGTCTTCTATGGCAACGGTTTGTTCTGGTACTATGGCACTTATGGATGCTGGTGTTCAATTAAAGAAACCTGTTTCTGGTATTGCCATGGGATTAATTTCTGATGTAGATTCTGGAAAGTATGCGGTTCTATCTGATATTTTAGGTGATGAAGATCACTTAGGGGATATGGATTTTAAAGTAACTGGTACTGCCGATGGTATTACAGCTTGTCAAATGGATATAAAAGTAAAAGGATTGTCTTATGAAATTCTTGTAAATGCTTTAAATCAAGCTCGTGACGGTCGTTTGCATATTTTAGACAAATTAACTGATACTATCGCTGCTCCTGCAGAAGATGTGAAACCGCACTCTCCAAAAATGGTAACCAGAAGAATTCCTAACGAATTTATTGGTGCATTAATTGGTCCTGGTGGAAAAGTAATTCAAGAATTACAAAAAGAAACAGGAACAACGATCGTTATTAATGAAGATCCAGTTACCGAAGAAGGTATTGTTGAAGTTCTAGGTGTTGGTAACGAAGGTATCGATGCTGTTTTAGCAAAAATAGATTCATTAATGTTTAAACCAGAAGTTGGTAGCGTTTACGAAGTAAAAGTTATTAAAATGCTTGATTTTGGAGCCGTTGTAGAATACATGGATGCTCCTGGAAATGAAGTATTATTACACGTGAGCGAATTAGCTTGGGAACGTACAGAAAATGTATCTGACGTTGTAAACATGGGAGACGTTTTTGATGTGAAGTATTTTGGAGTTGATTCAAGAACGCGCAAAGAAAAAGTATCTCGTAAAGCTATTTTACCAAAACCGGAAGGTTATGTAGCAAGACCACCAAGAGAAAGTAATGGACGTGATAGCAGAGGTGGGCGTGATAACAGAGGTAGAGACAATCGAGGACGTGATAACCGTCGTGATGACAGAAAACCTAGAGAAGATAAAAAAGAAGGTTAATTAATTTAACACCTTTATAATCTACAAACTTAAAACCTCTCAATTTAAATTGAGAGGTTTTTTTTTCTCAACTTTTAAACTGCCAATTAATTATAGGAAATGAGCGCTTGTCATTTTTATTCCATATACCCAATTGAATGCCTCTAAAGTTTTTTGCTTTATTAAAAACACCAATTTGTACTCCTCTACCTTTTTCATATATGTAATTCTCAGCGGCAATTTGCATACCATTAAAACGTCTTGCTACGTTATTCCAAACACTTGCAATCATAATACCATTACCTTGATAAACTTGATTGCCTCCAAAACTGGCTACAATTCCATTTGCTCTTTCAATTGAATTAGTAAGTCCTGCTATAGAGACACCGTTATTCTTTCTGCTGTAATGCATAAAACCTGTTAAAGAGATACCATAAGAATCAATACCTTCAAAAGTTCCAGTCGAAATATTTAGACCATAAATTTGTTGTGTCACACTAGTGTTTTCCATATGCTTTTTATAGGCAACTTCATTTGTAGAGATAGGTGTTCTTGGAGCAAGAAAATAAAAGGGAGATAAAGGAAATATTTCAATTCGAATGCCAAACGTTCTTGTAAGTTTATGTTTATTATTATAATCCGTTGGAAAAGCACCTAAAGACACTCCTACTATATCGGTGTTCATACTATGAGTTGTCCAAATAGGGCCTCTTAATTTTCGGTTTACAATTGAGTCGTTTTGGCCAACAACACTTAAATTAACTAATAATATAGTAATAATGCATATTAATTTTCTCATAATTATAATTTTTAAATTCAGTCCAAAACTATTGCTATAATCACATATTTAATTGCTTAAAATGCAAGATAAAATATTATTATTTGTGATTATCACAAATAACAAATACATTTGAAAATGTATCAGATCGTTTTTATTCAGAATTTAAAACAGGAATTACCCAAAGGCACTTCAACTATTGAAGCTATTTCTACTGCTTTAGATATTAGCTATGACGCTGCACATAGGCGGGTGAGTTTAAAAAGTAAATTCTCTATTGAGGAAACCATTGTTTTGGCTAAATATTATAACATATCCTTAGACCGCTTGTTTGAAATCACAAACGCGGAGTTTGTGACAATTGAAAAGACAAAACATATCGAAACAGAATCCGAACTTCAATGCTACTTTGACGATTCTTACAATTCACTTTATCCCTTATTAAAACAAAAGGAAGGTCGTATTATATATTCAGCAAAAGATATTCCTTTATTTTATAATTTAAATGGTGATAAATTAAGTCAGTTTAAATATTATGTTTGGCTCAAATTATTAAATCCAAAATTAGCAACTAAAAGCTTCGAAAATTTTGCACCAAGCCCTGCTTTAATTGAAGCTGGAAAAAAATTAGGCAGTCTTTATTATAATTTGAATACCATTGAGATATGGGATATCACTTCGGTTAATAGTACATTAAAGCAGATTCATTTTTACTACCAGGCTGGACAGGTAAAAACGGAAAATGCTTTACAAATCTGTCAACTATTAAAACAATTAATCAAAGATATTTCTGTTAAACTAATTAATAAAAATCTTAAATTCAAGCTGTACTACAATGAGTTGCATTTAATGAATAATAATGTTTTAGTGAGCACTCCGGATGCTCAAATGCTATATGTGCCTTTTACTTTATTGTCTTATTACAAAACGGCAGATAAACATACATGTAATGAGGCGAATACTTTTTTAAAAAAGCAGTTGCAAAACTCCAAGTTATTAAATACTGCTGGCGAAAAAGAGCGCAATACTTTTTTTAATAAAATCTATTCAAAAATAGATGCACTGTACAATTTAATTGAAGCTACTAAACTTTTAGATTTTGAATAAACTTCAAAAATGCCCATTAATTATAGTAGTGCCTACTTTTCCATACTTCTTAAAAAATATAGCCAATACCTCTACTTTTAAGCAAAAAAAGGAATTAATGTGACTTTTTTGAGGTTTTTGGGTCTAAAAAAGGAATAAAAAAAATAATTTGAAACTTTTTGTAACATTTTACGACATATAAACGTATAACCACTGAACGCCCAAATATTCAATAAAAAATCACAGGAGAATTTTAGATGAGACAACTTAAAATTACGAAGCAAGTTACTAATAGAGAAACTGCTTCGTTAGATAAATACCTGCAAGAAATAGGCAAGGTTGATTTAATTACTGCAGACGAAGAAGTAGAATTAGCACAACGTATTAAAGCTGGAGATCAGATAGCTTTAGAGAAGTTAACGAAAGCTAATTTACGTTTCGTAGTATCAGTAGCTAAACAATACCAAAACCAAGGTTTAACATTACCAGATTTAATTAATGAAGGTAATTTAGGTTTAATTAAAGCGGCACAACGTTTTGATGAAACACGTGGTTTTAAATTTATATCCTATGCCGTTTGGTGGATACGTCAATCGATTTTACAAGCTTTAGCTGAACAATCTCGTATTGTACGTTTACCATTAAATAAAATTGGTTCTATTAATAAAATAAATAAAACGTTTGCTTTTCTTGAGCAAAGTCATGAACGTCCGCCAAGTGCAGAGGAAATTGCTAAGGAATTAGACATGACAATTAATGATGTTAAAGAGTCTATGAAAAACTCTGGTCGTCATGTAAGCATGGATGCTCCTTTAGTTGAAGGTGAAGATTCTAACTTATACGATGTACTAAATAGTGGTGAATCTCCAAATCCAGATAGAGAGTTATTGCATGAGTCTTTACGTACTGAGATTGAGCGTGCTTTAGAAACTTTAACACCTCGTGAAGCTGATGTTATTCGCTTATACTTTGGTTTAGGAAACCAACACCCAATGACTTTAGAAGAAATTGGAGAAACATTTGACTTAACACGAGAGCGTGTAAGACAAATTAAAGAAAAAGCGATTAGAAGACTTAAACATACTTCCAGAAGTAAAATATTAAAAACATATTTAGGATAGTAATTTTTTTACGACTAAATTACAGTAACAAACAGTTACACATAACTGTTCGTTTTTTGATTGATGAAAGAACCCCCGGCTGATTACCGGGGGTTCGTTTTTTATTCTCCTTAGGGCTTGTTATCATTTTGAAGCCAATTGAAAAAAGTTTAAAACACTTCTTTACATAAATATTGATTTCCGATTAATCCATTATATTATTTTTTGTATTTTCGAGAAAACGAACTTTCTTAAATGCTAAAGACAATATGTTATATAAGTGATTCTTGCCAGGAAGAATCGTTAGATACGCTTAAAGCCTTATATTCAAAAGCGAAAAATAATAATTCTAAATATAACATAACTGGTATATTGATATACTCTAATTCTAATTTCTTACAGGTTCTTGAAGGTGATCAAACTAGTGTTGATGCTACTTTTAAAAGAATTAGCCTGGATAGAAGACACAGGAATATTTTTAAAGTTATTAATATTGATATTCAACAGCGCATTTTTGAAGACTATAATTTTGGGTTCACAATAGTTAATAATAACAATAAAGAGTTAGATAGTCTTTACGAGTATCTTGAATGGCTTAGAAAAGCTGATAATACACTGGCCAATAAAGTTGTCAACATGGTTGAAAATTTTATTGCACAAAAAACAGCTAAACATTAAGTAGTACCATTTCTATCATAAAATATGGCATATAATTCGTTTATTTTTCACTATTTCTGCATTATAAAAACATGTGATTAGCTCGATTAGGTATAAATCGTAGCTATACTTTGACTTTAGCTTGTCTTAATTAATTCGGCTGCGCTCAACATGAACTAAAGACAAAAGGCTGGCATAAGTTCTTATGATTGGTTTTTTACGCTTTGAACCAGCAAAAACTATTTCAAATTATTTATATAGCATTTTATAAAAGAACTGGTATAAAACAGTTATTTTTGCTGAACAAACAAAACATTAAATGAGTTCTAAACTAATTGCGCCATCAATTCTGGCAGCAGATTTTGCAAACCTTCAATGTGATATAGAAATGGTTAATACAAGTGATGCCGATTGGTTTCATATTGATATCATGGATGGTGTATTCGTACCTAATATTTCCTTTGGAATGCCTGTTTTACAAGCCATTACTAAACATGCAAAAAAAACCATAGATGTACATTTAATGATTGTTGATCCAGACAGGTATATTAAAACTTTTGCTGAATTAGGTAGTGATGTTCTTACGGTGCATTATGAAGCCTGTACGCATTTGCATCGTACCCTTCAAGCTATAAAAAATGAAGGTATGAAAGCGGGTGTTGCCCTAAACCCTCATACTAATATAAATGTTTTAGAAGACACCATAAACGATATCGATTTGGTGTGTATTATGAGTGTAAACCCTGGTTTTGGAGGTCAAAGTTTTATTGAAAACACTTACAATAAAGTCTCGCAGCTAAAAGAATTAATAACACGCAAAAGAGCTTCAACAATGATAGAAATTGATGGAGGTGTCACTAACAAAAATGCCAAAGCACTTGTTGATGCTGGTGCGGATGTATTAGTTGCTGGAAGTTATGTATTTAAAAGCAGTGACCAAATTAAAACAGTTAAAGACTTAAAAGGATTGGCTAATTCTTAATATTGCTTTAGCAAATAATTTATTAAATCTGTAGTTGTTACAATACCTACCAGAAGCGAGTCGTCAACAATTGGTAACGCATGAAACTCATTTTTAGCTAAAATTTCTGCTACTTCTTTTATAGTTGTATCACTTGAAACACTTACCAGGCTTTTTGTCATAACCTGTTCAATAGTAAACATATTATAAACAACCGTGTCTACACTGCCCTCATCATCTGTAGCATCAGCAAAGCTAATTCTGAGTAAATCTGTATAGCTTAACATACCAATTATGGATTCACCACTAACTACAGGAATATGCCTAATGTTATGTCTTTTAAAAAGCATTTCGGCTCTCTCTAAATTATCTGACCTCCTTAAAGCTATAATATTCCTGCTCATTATTTCTGAAACTGGAGTTCTTCTTCTCATCTTACTAGATTTTTAATTCTACATTAAAATTAAGCATGGAAATGAAAAGAAAGTATGATAAAAATCATGTCATCAATATAAAAAAACACAAAGCAACATGTTAAAGTTATGTTAATCACATACAGACTTGTCTGTTTTATTATTTTTAATCTACATTTGTACTATGAAAAGATTAGGAGTAAAAGAACGAATTATTGAAACAGCATCAGATTTGTTCTACCATAATGGATACAATCAAACGGGTATCAATCAAATTATTGCAGAGGCTGGAGTTGCTAAAGCAAGTATGTATCAACATTTTAGATCTAAAGAAGATATTGCAGTAGCTTATTTAGTAGGAAGGCATACCATTTGGATGGGAAAATTATTTGACTTTATATCAACAGAGCGTACTTCAAAAGGAAAAATAATTCGTTGTTTTGACTATTTAATAGACTGGTTGGGCGAAGTAGATTTTAGAGGTTGTGGATGGCAAAATATAATAACTGATTTACCAATCGATCATGACAAAATTAGAATACAAGCAATAAATCATAAAAACGAAGTAAGAAACTATATTCATGACATATTAAAAAGTGAAACTGAATATACAATAGAACAAGCTGAACAATTAGGAGATCAAATTCTAATACTAATTGAAGGTGCTATCATTTTATCTCAAATTCAAAAAAATAAATGGCCCATTCTAGCTGCCAAAAATGCATCCATTAGCCTATTAAAATAAAACAAAAGAATCAAAATATAATAATTATCAACATAAAAAACAGACTTGTCTGTATGTAAAAATTAGAGTTATGAAAAAATTAGTCCCCCCTTTTAGTAAAGAAACAGCAGAAGCAAAAGTACAAGCAGCAGAAGATGCTTGGAATAGTAAAGATCCATATAGAGTATCACTAGCCTACACTAAAAATTCAAAGTGGCGTAATAGAAATTTATTTTTTCAAGGTAGAGATGCTATTGAACAGTTTTTAAGTAGAAAATGGAAAAAAGAATCTTATTACAAATTAAAAAAACATTTATGGTGTTTTTCTGAAAATAGAATTTCTGTTCGTTTTGAATATGAATGGTTAAACGAAAAAACGCAACAATGGTATAGAACACATGGAAACGAACATTGGGAATTTGACGATGATGGATTAATGCGAATAAGAGATATGAGTGCCAACGATATAGAAATACTCGAAACCGAACGCAAATTATAAACTATAAAAAATTATGAGAACATTAAACAGTAACCAGATTACAAGTACCTTAAAAACATCAAAAATTAATATTTGGAACAGTAAAAGACGATACAGGTAAATGTATCATATCAAAAACAATAATAACACAAAACATTATGAAATCAAAGATTCACGAATACCAATTAAAAACAAATCATAGAACAATGAGTAAAACACAAATTTTAAAATCAGTATTAGGTTTAACCTTATTAGTAATTGTATCCTTTGGGGTATTATCTTTTAATAGCCTAAAGAATACCGAAATTAGTAATACCAATAAAGAGACCTCCTATCCAACATTACACAAAAACGTCACTATAAATGGGTTAAATATTTTTTATCGAGAAGCAGGAAACATTAATAAACCAACCATAATATTATTACACGGTTATCCTACATCTTCACATATGTTTCGCAATTTAATAACAGACCTGTCTGTTCAATATCATGTATTAGCTCCTGATTATCCTGGGTTTGGAAAAAGTGACCAACCTTTAATAAAAGATTTTGATTATACTTTTGGTAACATGTCTAAAATTGTAGAGGAATTTATAAATACACTTCAGGTAGAAAAATATAGCCTATACTTAATGGATTATGGTGCCCCTGTAGGTTTTAGAATTGCTGCAAAATACCCAAACCGTATAGAATCATTAATCATTCAAAATGGAAATGCTTATGAAGAGGGCCTACGTGAGTTCTGGAATCCTATTAAAAAATATTGGAATGATTATACTATTGAAAATGGAAAACCCCTTGAAGGCTTCCACTCTATTGATGGATTAAAATGGCAATACACACATGGGGTACAAGATGTATCGAAAATTAGCCCAGACAACTGGACTATAGATTTACAACATTTAACAAGACCAGAGAATAATGACATACAATTGGCTATGTTTTATGATTATAGAACCAATGTCCCATTATATCCGGAATGGCAACAATACCTTAGAGATCATCAACCACCAACACTCATAGTTTGGGGGAAAAATGATATCATATTTCCTGTCGAGGGCGCACATCCATACAAAAGAGATTTAAAAAACTTAGAAACTCACTTATTAGATACAGGCCATTTTGCACTTGAAGAAAAAGGTACAGAAATAGCGAATTACATACTGAATTTTCTAAATAAAAATAACATTAATTAGGCATTTACCTTATGTAATTAATTAAAAATCAAACTCTTGTCATTTCGACGATAGGAGAAATCACAAATAAAATAGATAAATACTATGAGATTCCTCCTCATGCTTCGTTCGGAATGACAGGGTTATAACAAAAATTTGATATAACAAATTAACATACAACTAAATATTAATCGAGTTAGGTTAATATAGAATAGACTAGTTTTAAATTTAGTAACAATTTACCATGAAATATACCAGCGATATTGCATTTACACCAGCTGTAAAAAAGCTTCAAGAAAAATTTGGGTCACGAAAAGGTTATGGACGTATGGAAACATCTGGAGGATGGCAACAAGAAATCAATCCGAATCTAGCCCACATACTACAGCATATGGATTCTTTTTATTTTGCTACCTCTAATAGTATCAATCAACCCTATATACAACACAGAGGTGGTCCTAAAGGTTTTCTAAAAGTATTAGATAATAAACGATTAGCTTTTGCCGATTTCTCCGGAAATAAACAATATATTTCAGTAGGGAACCTCAGCGAAAATAATAAAGCCTATATTTTCCTAATGGATTATGCGAACCAAACCAGAATTAAAATTTGGGGAACAGCAGAAATAGTTGAAAACGATATTGAGTTAATAAATTCTTTATCTGATGAAAATTATAATGCTAAATCTGAAAGAGCAATCATTTTTTCAGTAGTAGCTTGGGATGTAAATTGCAGACAACATATTCAACGGCGTTTTACAATCGAGCAAATTGAGGAAGTTACAAAACCTTTATATAATAAAATTAAAGCGTTAAAAGAAGAAATAAACAGCTTAAAAACTAATACCCCTTAACCTTGAAATTAAGCATTTGCTTAATTTTATTATAAACCTCAGGAAACTGAGATCTGAATTCTTGTGGTGTTTCTATAAAATTCTCAATAGTAACTGCTAAAAACTCAAACTGATTTGTAAAGGCATATTTTCTAAAGTAATCAGACGCTTTTAATTCATCGCGCAATGATTCATTTTCAGAGAATAAAGCAGATAATTCTTTAAAAGAATCATTAAAAATGATCGAACTCACATCTCGTTCTTTCATACTATTAATGTGAATAGCATGTGTAAGTTCATGGATCCCTAAATTTAAATTATCGCTTTCATTATCGAAACCTTTTACAAAATCTTCCCAAGATAATACCAAGGTTTTAAATCTAGGATTAAATTCCCCTTTATGGTATGCTTTATTTATATTAGAATAATAGTTACTTGGATATATAATAATCTTAGAAATAATCCCAATATAAAAATCACGAAAACCAAAAGTTAACATCACAGCAGTTGAAGCTATTAGAATTTTTATTTCATCATTAATTACAATCCCATCTCTACCTATAAAATCTTTATCTATTATAAAGGATGCTACCCGATGTTCAAAGTATTTTTTCTCTTTAGCGGTGAGCTTCTTATAGAAGGAAAATTGGTTCGTTAAAACAGATTTTTGATTTTTATTTAAACGTCTTAAACGAAAATAAAAATGGTTATATAACGGTTGTTTGTATTTAAGCACATAGCCCATTTCTATCATTCTCATAGCATAATTCAAAAGCATATATGCCAAAACTGCAAAAAGAATTCCCAGAATTATTTTACTACCTAAAGTGTATTTTTCTACAACTAGAATTATAAACATATGTTGCTTAACGCTTTTAATTAAAAAATAATATGCTTTGTATTAATTATTCGCGCAAAATAACTAATTAAAAACATAGCTAAGAAATAAAATACATTTATAATTAACCTATTATAAACCCAATATCTTAAACTTTTGGTAAAATAACAGCGGAATAAAAAAGTGACATCATATGAAAACAAAAAACCGCAGTTTCTATAACCTTTGGGATAATAGAATAAGCTGAATCTGTTCCAGTGACCGTGAAGGAGTTCCTTCCCTACCCCCAAAGCTCTGCTTTGAAAATAAAAAATGCAGACTAACAAATTCAAATTAACTTGATTTGACGCATGCATTTTCTATTTATTCGTGATCCACATAGACCTGACATCAAATCAAATATTAGAATTTTAAAAAATTTAAGCGAAAAATTATAATGAGGTTTATATATGAATTATAGTAAAATAAAGTGTCGGTAGATAGAATAAATTAAACTTATAGATATAGAAAAACAAAACTAACTGTTGTTGTTTTGCTATCAAAAAAGACACTATTTTCTCCATTTAGTTCTAATCGATCTTAAATTAGATGAAGAAAGTAGTGTCAAACTAGTAAAATTATTTCAGCTAGTTATTCATTTGCCAATATATTAATTTGAGTTTGATTTAAGGCAGAATCATAAATTTTCATATTATCAATCAATCCATTAAAATAACTCCCATTCTTAGCTTTATTGACGCCCAATAACAGTTCTCCAGTTTCCGATGTAACCGATAAACCTGTGTTTGCCGTACCTGCTGAACCGTCAACATAGATAGTAACACTTCCGCTACCGCTGTGAACTATGGCCAAATGGTGCCAGTTAGTATCATTAACTGCACTCGAACCTGTTGTAGTACTTTGCCCCAACCAAGAGGTTATTTGATTACTAGTGTTCAACAAAAAGTAGTTCCTACCGCTAGTACCTTCTTGTTGCAAAATCAATTGGCTTGACGAAGTGGTGTTAGCTCTTTTTACCCAAACCGAAGCGGTAAACGCCGTATTAGGGTTAATAACAAAGGGGAGGTCTACATAATCTCCTGTACCATCCAAAGAAAGCACATTGCCTCTAGTGGCATCATTTACACCAGCCGTAGCATTACCTACCAAAGTACCATTGTACGAACCAACATCACTATCGGCATTTACATCAAAACTCCATGATGCCAAAGGGTTTGGTAAACTTGTACTACTACAAGTTGTGCCACTATAAGCATCTTCCTTAAAGGCATATATGTCTCTGATTGACCATTTTTTAGTAGAAGTTCCTGTTTGGCGTATGGTAATAAACCGTCCCGATTGTGCAGTAGTGAAACATTCATCTGTTACCGCAGAACCCGTTCCAGAAGCAATCATGGTACCCCAGTTGGCTACATTTGTAGATGTCCAAGCTGTTTCTGAATTTGATAAATAGATTTCATAATTAGCAGCATATTGACCCTCGGTATCATTTTCCTGACTAGCGCTTGTATAGCCTGGTGCAATGATACGCAATTGTTTAAATGCTTGCTCGTACCCCATATCTACTTTAAACCACTGATTTTCAGAAGGACTCTGAGATTCTGCACTTCTCCAGTACCATATTCCTCCAACTCCATGAACCTTTACTGTACGGGCTGGCCAATAACCTCCTGTGGGTGTGCCATTACCTGTATCCGTAGAGCTCGCTTTTGTAAACCAAGATGATCTATCAATTTCTGTCCATTCATTAATAGTACCTGTATTATTTGGGCTTTCATATAGTCTTACATAATCTACTTCCATATCAATCTCTCCACTTGCTGCCGAGGGTATTGCATGAGCTGCTGCTGTTAGCATTATATATTTTGGTGTTGCAGAACTCGTATTTCCGTTAGGTGTCGCGTTTATTTTTACACCATCAAAATACATGGTAAACCCAGAGGTAGTCCAAAGCAGGCCTATGGTATGAAAAGGGTCATTTCCATTATTTAATTTGTTAATCCCTGATCCATAAGCTATATGACCAGAATTTCCTGTCCAGGGACCATCACCTTCATTATGGTGTAATACATAATCGTTACTACTTTGATAAGCCTCCAGAATATCCACTTCATGTCCCCAACCTGGCATCCCAGATTTTGTATAAGTAGATGAATGGTTGGATCGATTGTCTGCATCACCTAGACCATCTAACCAAAATGCTGGAATATACCCTCCCCCATTACTTCTATTTGTACCTCCAAATTTAATTCTAGCTTCTAAATAACCATAAGAATACGTAAATTTATGCGCTGTACTTATAGCACCCGACTTGGTTGGTACTGTTCGTTCATTTACTGTTCCATTTTCAGTTTTAGATTTCACTATCAAATTACCATTTGAAACACTTACCATATCGGAAAAATAACCAAAATTATCATTTGGATGGATAAAATCTCTTTTTTTACCCCTTAAATACGGACTCCAAACTGTATTGTCTAATGCTGTACCATTAAACTCATCAGACCATGTAAGTACATATCCTTGATTCTGCAAATCAGTAGGAAGACCTGAACCTGTTTCTGCTAAAAGTTGTATATCTGCTATAGAAAGTGCTTGATCGAATATTGCAAGATCATCAATAAGGCCATTAAAATAACTACCATTCTTAGTTTTATTAACTCCCAATAACAATTCTCCTGTTTCCGAAGTAATCGATAAACCTGTGTTTGCCGTACCTGCTGAACCGTCGACATAGATAGTAACACTTCCGCTACCATTGTGTACAATAGCTAAGTGGTGCCAGTTCGTATCATTAATCACACTTGAACCTGTTGTAGTACTTTGCCCCAACCAGGAGGTAATTTGATTGCTAGTGTTCAATATAAAGTAGTTCCTACCATTACTACCTTCTTGTTGTAAGATTAATTGGCTTGACGAAGTGGTGTTGGCTCTTTTGACCCAAACGGAAGCGGTAAACGCCGTATTAGGATTAATAACAAAGGGGAGGTCTACATAATCTCCAGAGCCGTCCAATGAAAGCACATTCCCTCTAGTAGCGTCATTTACACCAGCCGCAGCATTGCCCACCAAAGTACCGTTGTAAGAACCTACATCACTATTGGCATTTACATCAAAACTCCAACTTGCAATGGGTGCTACTGAAGTGCTAGCTAATGAGGCTGACGTCTTAGAAAAAAGCACATTTTCTTTGACTAAATCATCTAGTTTATCTTCCTGACATCCTAAAAGAAATAATAATGACAGGACAAAGAGCGTAACTAAACCTCTTAAAGTTCTAGCTTTATGTATTACATTTTTATATTTTTGCATTGTTTTATTTATAAAGTGAAACATTCTATATTGGGCACTTCCTTAGGTACAAACTAAGGAGTGCTTTTTTATTTGAACCTATTTTTGGAGGATCTTTATTCATTTTTTAATTCTATCATATTAATTTCTAATTTTTTAAGGTTATAATCTAGAATAAATTGACTTTGATGGTTTCATAAGCAAGGATATTATTTCATTTTTTCAAAAACTTCAAGTAAATCCGGGGTGCTTCCAACCCATCTCAACCCTGCCACGTCCGTATGATACTTAGGCGTCTTTCCGTTAAATTTAATATTGTACGTGTTTCTCAAGTTTACATGCAAGTGCTCAACCATTTGCTCAGTGGGTGTTATGTTTAAAGTGCCATTATCGGCTACTTGTAGTTCACAGTTATAAGTTTCAAACGAGCCATCCTTATTTTCAACAACATATGCATTTGTTAAAGCTATTTCTTCTATACATTTAAATACTTCGTGAACAAAATTATCTATACCCCATTTTTCTCTCCATGTAGGGTTAGGTCTTTTATGCCAGCCACTTATCATATCTATATATTGTTCTCCAATAAGAATATTTTGTCTTTTCGCTATTCCGGACCCTAAAGGGGACTCTAGATATTGTTGGGTTTCGATATACGGATCAGGAACAAAGCAAAATCGAAGTTTTCCGGTATCTATATTTATAAGTTGTGCTCCAGTTCCTAATGAGTTCATGGTTTGTTTAAAGTACTCCGTTTCTCCTGTTAAAAGATATAGATACCATGTTCCATAAGTTTTCCACAATGACCACCCAGATGGAGAGTTCATCATATTGTGCATCATATTTACTGTGTATTGTGCTTCCCAAAAACGTAGGGTTGCTCCGTTCATTCTAGAGTCCGGTATTACCATTTGTGTTAAACATTGATGGCTTTTATCCAACTCAACAGCACGTTCAATATATTTTTTACGTTTGTTAGCATCACTTTCTCTAAGTGCTCCCATAGCCAATTGAGTTACCGAACACGATATCATACCATCTTCAAAGGTTTGTTGTCCCTCTGTTTGTACATTACTTCCTCTGTGTTCCAAATCATCAATAGCACGTTGAACAGATTCTAAATGACGATTATACTTCTCTTTCCATAGTTCATTTTTTAACGCAAGTTTACGTTCCTGTGTTACAACTTCCATAATAGATTTAGCTATATAAATTACAGATGTATAATGAACACCATGCCCGAAATTATAATATGCCCCATCTTCTTTCTGCGCTTTTTCTATTAAAAAGTCCACCATATTCACTGCTAACTCCAAATCACGTTCGTCTCCAGTTACTTGGTATCTATCTGCCAGAATACCAGCCATAGTTGCAGAGTTTTGAATTCTAGATTTCAACTCGCGCAATTCCTTGTTTTCACTATCGTATAGTTTTGGAAATAACTCTTGAAATACTTTTTCTGCTTGCTGATCTTCAATTGAATCTGGTAGATGTTTTCTAGCTAAAAAATACGTGTAAAACGGATAAAATGATTCTGCATGATGTGTATACGTTGGTAATACTCTTAAAGCTTCAGACCTGGCTTGTCTTAAATACCAAGACCAATCTTTTCTAACATATAGTTTAGCTTCTGAAATTTTACCAGCCTTATTCGTACTTATAACTGTGTATGTACCTTCTCCTCCATTTGGTATAAAATTAACGCTGTAAGTATTTGTAATTATTTCTTTTTCTGGTTTCAAGTGATATACGGTATTATTAGGGCCTATTACTTTAACTTTTATTGCTGTTGTTGAAACAATTTTTCCTTTAAAGGTTTGTTCTTTTGAAAGGGTATAGTCTTCAAATTTAATAATAGGTGCCTTGGTATTTATAGCAGCGACTCTATTAATTTCTTGCAGGCTTTTAGCTTCTTCAAAATATAAATTAACATGTATAGATTTTCCCGGAGCAATTCCTGTTAATTGTTGCGGATGACGATTTGGAAGAGGTAATTGATGCAATAAACTAAGCGAAGAAGTATATATTCTATGTGCTCCCACTTGCAAAGTTTCTTCTTTAACTACATTATTAATCTGTTTTTCTTTTACCGTATATGATCTTGTCTCATATTCATTATTCCAAGATGCAATAGGGTTAGAAGAGGTTACTGTTAAAATCTTTCCTTTTGGTGTCATAAAATAGGCCCAAAAATGTGTTTTTTCAGAACGTAATAGAGTTGGAGAAAATACATGATCCCATTCTGGATATGATTGCATATACGTATCAATTCCTAAATAAATATCTTCACTTTTAGGTTGGTAAAAGGACTCTCCTTTGTTGATAATATCCATTTTAACTTTTAGTTTTTTTCCTTCTGAAATGTACTGTAATCTATAAATGATAGCTTCTTTATGTCCTTCAAAAATTAGCTCTTTAGAATTGATACATTCCAATGGAATATTCTTGAAAACGGGCCCTGAGTATTTGTCTTTTCTAAAAGGCATCAATGTTCTATTCTTTCCTTCGCCTGAGTAAAAGTCTAAAATAGTTCCATTTTCACTCAATTTAATTTCCCATCCTTCGCCAGAAAGGTTGTAAGATTGTTTTAAGGAGTTTTGTGCCACAGACACATTAATAATACTCAACAAAAGACCTATAACCCAAATTCTATAAATTTTCATTCTTTTTCTTTTAATATGTGTTTTAATTTTATAATCTTATAAATACTTTTAGAGACAAAAGATTTCTTCTAACAGTAGCATTGTAAATTATTTAATCTCTCCTTTAATTTCTTCCATTTTAGCTAATTTTTTCTCACCCAATTGCTCAAATTTAAAGCGATCATTAACGGCCTCTACATGAGCCTCTTTTAATAAGGCTTCCATTTCTTTTATAACTTCGGGATGTTGAGATGCTACATTTTCAGTTTCATTGTCTACATTTAAATTATAAAGTTCTAGAACCGCACTTCCATCGTTTATATCCTTTCTTATAGCTTTCCAATCCCCTTTACGTATTGCTTGTTGTCCGCCATAATTTGTAAACTCCCAATATAAATATTTATGCTCTTTTTGCTGTTTCTTTCCTAATAAAGAGGGTAATAAACTAATACCATCTATAGTTTCTATTTTTTTATTCTTATTACCCACTATTTCAGCAAGTGTAGGGAATATATCCCATTGGGCGGAAATATGGTCGTTTACTGTACCTGGCTTTATTCTATCTGGCCAACTGGCAATCATGGGCACTCTAATCCCTCCTTCATACACAAAGCATTTCCCTTTTCCGTTTTCACTGGAAAACGGCCGTGCACTATCAAAGAAATTAGAATCGGAACCCCCGTTAAATGTAGGCCCATTATCACTTGAGAATATAATCAATGTGTTATCATATAATCCTAATTCTTTAAGTCTAGAGACCAATTGACCTACTTGGTCATCAAGATAAGTAACCATAGCCGCATAGGTAGCTCTTGGGTATTGATTTGGAAAATAATTTCCTCCTCCTGTATAGGGGAGCTCTTCTCCAAATTCTTTTCGATACTTGTCTACATATTCTTTGGGTGCTTGAAGAGGTACATGGGTAAGTGGGGACGCAAAATATAGGAAAAACGGATTTTCTTTATTTTCATCCATAAATCCTAAAGCTTCATCTAACATCAGAGTTGGAGCATATTCTTTTTGGGAAAATCTGGCATAACTTTCTTCCTTATTGGGATCTGCTCCTTCTTCTAAGCTAGAATGAGAGGGAACCAGTTCATTGTTCAACCAAATCTTTTCTTCGTTTTTCCATAGATGTTTTGGATATAGATTATGTGCTTGTCGTTGACAGTTATATCCATAAAAAAAATCAAAACCCTGTTTGGTAGCAACGCCTCCTGTATTCGGAGCTCCTAATCCCCATTTCCCTACCAATGCTGTTTTATAGCCTGCATTCTGAAGCATTTTACCAATCGTGTATGTACTATCTGGAATAGGGCGCTGTCCTTCCAGACCAGTATCGTGAACTGCCTTCTCATAATCCCAAACGTCGCCTCGTTGTGTCCACTCATCATTTCCTCTTATATATCCATGTCCAGTATGTAAACCTGTCAACAGGCTATACCTTGAAGGTGCACAAACTGGAGAGCCTGAATAATGCTGGGTAAATTTTACACCATGCTTCGCTAAAGCATCAATATTGGGTGTATGTATTTTGGTTTGCCCATAGCATCCCAATTCGCCATAGCCTAAATCGTCTGCTAGAATATAAACGATATTGGGGTTTTGTTCGCTTACAGGTTCTTTTTTTATTGTTGTTTTTTCCTTGCATGATATCAAGGTTAATAATATGACTATACTATAGGTCAATGTTTTCTTTAAATGGTTCATGTATTATTTTAATTTATGTGCTGAAAATAGTCTCAGGGTATCGTTATTACTACTTGCCAAAAAGCCAAACGCCTCTTGTGTACCAAGCTTTATTGGCTTTATATCTTTTATGTTATAGGGTAATGAAATACCACTGCTAGGATAAAATTCGAAATGTGGTAATGTATCTCTCTTTTTATGTTGTAATAGAAAACCTATAGATGCATCTGCCCGGGTTGTTTCTATTTCTACATCAAAATTATTGCCTCCTCCAATAACATCCATATATCCATCCGCATCAAAATCATAGACAGCAATTCCATTAAGGGTAGACAACTGAGCTTCTGCTGGAAGGGTTTGCGCCATGAATTCACCATTTTTATTCAAAAAAAGCACACTGTTGAACATATAGGCTTCAAGGTGTTTACGCGTAGAATTAAATGGCGCATTAATTACCTGAAAGATATCGGCATTGGCAAATTCGGCATAGGTTTTAAATCTTTTCGATATACTGGGCAATTGTTCGGTGGCACAATCTTTACCGCGTACAGGCACCTGCCTGTTTTTATCATATTTGGCAAGAAATATATCAATAGTATTGTTACGATCATAATCCCCTGCATAAATATGGAATGGTTTTTCTTGCGATGCCTTATATTTATAGTTCTCACCTAAATTCCCTGCTATAATATCAATATCACCATCATTATCTATATCTGTTGACACCAAGGTATTCCACCATCCATTGGTTTTTTCAGGTATGTATTTATTTGAAACATTCCGCATTTCAGTACCATCATAGCTAAACACATGTATAGGTGCCCATTCACCAGCCACCACCAGTTCTTCTGCCCCATCATTTTCAATATCTATGACCAAAGCTGTATTAACCAAACCTAGCTCTTTAAAATCAGTCGCCTTAGGGAAAAAGACATTTTCAAAAGAACCATTAGTATTTTCCAATAATGCACTGTTTTCACTAAAAGGATAGGCTCCCGGAATAGCGTGTCCCCCTACAAAAAGATCTTTATCTCCATCCTGATCATAATCTAAAGGAGTTACACAGCTTCCCACAAAATCCATTCTTGGTAAGGTTCCTTTTGAAAAGCCCCCTTTGCCATCATTTATATACAAACGATCTTGATACAATTCTTTTCTCATCTCAAATTCGTAACCACCGCTAACTATATATAAGTCCACATCACCATCATTATCGGCATCAAAAAATGCTGAGCCCATGTCTTCATATTCTTTATCTTTGAATAATGCCTTTGAATAAACGGGAATAAATTCTCCTTTTATATTTTGTATGTAAACAGTTCCTGGCTGCCCTTTTGGCCCTCCTACGAAAAAATCATCGAGTTTATCATTATTAACATCCCCTATAGAAATAAAGGGGCCTTTATGTGATAATTTATGGGGCAGCAACGGCTGTATAGTATAATCATCAAATTCATTCTCGATATGGATGAAAGGTTTCTTGAAACGTTGAGCCGTCTGATCTTCAAAAATAGTTTTTATCTCCTTTTCTTTGGTAATTGATTCTATAGCATCTGAATATGCAATGGTAATTCTTTGATTGGCTTTGATATCCCTCAAGGTAGTGACCTTACCATCTGTCCATTGTACTTTTAAAGAATCAACCCTTTGTATATCACCAAGACCAAAATGAGCCAATGGCTCTACTGAAGAAAGAAAGCCTCTGGTTGTTTTCATTTCAAAAAACTGAAGTGCGTCTCCAATAAAAAGGGAGATTTTAGCACCTAATCCTGTTTTATTTTTTTTTGGCCCGTTTAAACTTATTTGAATGAATTTATTCGTATTATTTTGGTTGTTGCGATAAACATGTGCCTCATCATCTATATTGTTGATAACCAGATCAAGATCCCCATCATTATCTAAATCGGCAGTAGCTGCTCCATTTGACAAAGAGGGTTTCTCTATTCCCCACGGCTCATTAACACTTTTAAATTTAAGCCCGTTCGTGTTTTTGAATATACGATTAGGAAGTTTATTGGAACCATATAGGTTAATTATATCTTTGGCAATGGCATTGGTTAACTCTTGCTGGGTTTTATACTTTTTTTTATTGGCGTTTACCAATTGTATCATTTTGGGTTTTACGTCTCGATCATAGACATCTCTTTTTATCCCATTGGCTACAAAAACATCACGATAGCCATCATTGTCAAAATCTTCCATAAGACATGCCCAGCTCCAATCTGTTTTATCTAGTGTTGCATACTCAGCGATATCACTAAGATGTTTTCCTTGATGATTCAACTGAAGGGTGTTGTGCATATACTGTCTATGAAACCCCTTGTCTAATAAATATTGGTACCCGGCCCTGTTCATAGGTGCCATTGTAGTCTTTGAGCGTTTGTAGTCTGATGGCAACATTTCACTGACCAGAACATCTTCATAACCGTCATTGTTTATATCGGCTATATCAACGCCCATAGCATAGAAAGAATTATGCTGTGTAAATTTTTTAATACTCTCGGTTACTGTTCCATCTCCATTATTCAAATAAAGGTAATCGTTTTCGGCGAAGTCGTTAGTAACATAGATATCCGTATAGCCATCTTTATTTATATCTGCAGTAACGACACCCAGCCCATAGCCATAATTGGATTTGAGGCCTGCTTGTTTGCCAATTTCAGTAAAATTTCCATTGGCATTTATATACAATTTATCTCGATGTACATCTCGAGATAGTTCTTTTTGATTAAGGTAAGCATCTATTGGTATAAAGAAGGACGAAGGTCTGTTTGTTAGGTACAGATCGAGATCATTGTCATTATCAAAATCAAAAAATGCGGCTTGGGTAGAATACCCATCATCATCTAAGCCATATTTTGATGCCTGTTCTGTAAAACCAAGATTCCCATTATTTATAAACAATAGGTTTTTTCTATCTTTTGGAGCATCATTCCATCCTCCTCGGCAAATATAAATATCGAGGTAGCCATCATGATTTATGTCTACCATAGACACTCCATTTCGCCAACCTTGACTTTTATTTATCCCAGATTTTTTACTG
Source organism: Flavivirga spongiicola (assembly GCF_030540825.1). Taxonomy (NCBI): domain Bacteria; kingdom Pseudomonadati; phylum Bacteroidota; class Flavobacteriia; order Flavobacteriales; family Flavobacteriaceae; genus Flavivirga; species Flavivirga spongiicola. The sequence continues at coordinate 3,262,925 of NZ_JAUOEO010000001.1, read as the reverse complement.
ATATCCTCAAATTCAAGATGCCCCTTATTTAAGTATAATTTATCAGCAACTTGATTACCGGTAAAATAGATATCGGGAAGATTATCGTTATTAATATCCCCTATAGCTACCCCGCCTCCATTATAGGCGTAATTAAAAACATCTATGAAATTTTGTGCATTTTCTTGAATCTCATTTGTAAAATGAATTCCTGTACTTTGCGAATCCAGCAATGTGAATTGTTTTTTCGTATTAGAAAGTTTACTCTTAGAATTTTTATCATTGGATATACAACTAAACAGAACCCCAAAAAGCAAAAACAAAATAATATGTAACTGCAATCTTTTATAATATTCGAAAGTTAAGTTAGAGACCAACATTTATAAATAAGATGTTTTTAATTATATATTTAATAAAAATTACCTGCAAAGAATAATTAAAAGGATATCCTAAATATTCTTTTACATGCAATCATGTTTTTTTAAACTTTGAGTTAATTATTCTGAAGTACTTATTAATAACTAACAGCTTACAAAAAATTATGCTTGTTGTTTTCCAACTGAAACAAAATAAACTTGCAGGGAGATGTTTCCCCGCAAGTTCTTAAAAAAACTAACTCAAAAAAAAACTTTCATTTGAACAATAGTAATTAATTATATCCTGGATTATTAGGCGCCAAATTGGGGTTTTTAACAATCTCTTCTTCTGGTATCCTAAATAATACGTGGTGCGATTTAATATTGGTTGCTGCTGTAGGATTAGACCCAGAGGCAAACTGAACAGCTGCATTTAATGCATCAAACCCCCAGTGAATTAAATACCATTTTCTTAAACCTTCTCCGCCAAGTTCGAATCTGTTCTCATCAATTATAGCCTGGCTAAATGCCTCTTTAGAAAGCGCTGCTGGTACATCATGAGCATTATCACCAAAGGCACGTCTTCTAATTTCATTAATTGATGCATATGCTGCTGCAGTTGGTCCATTAATTTCGTTTTCTGCTTCTGCTGCTATTAAATACATTTCACCTAATCGTGTAACAGGAATATCTCTACTACCGTTATTTGGTGTTTCATCGAATGCTAAAAATTTCCTATTGTAATACCCTCCACTACCAGAGCTTCCTCCAGTCATTGTGATTGTGGTACCATCTGTTAGCATAAAATCATGCCACCATAATGCTTTACGAGTATCACCAGCCTCATAGCTATCATAATTCTCTGCGATGGTCTGGTAAATGCCCCAACCTTGAAAGAGTCCGCCTATACCACCTGCCTGTAGTACTTCTTCACCATCAGGTCTTATTGCAGCTATACCATTACTAAAATCTACTAAAACGGCCTCATCAAAACCACGTGCTGATGAGAACGAATGCACATTAGATCCTTTTATGTCCGTTAGCTTTGGAATAACATGTATTAGTTCGCTGTTAAACTTGTTATTAAAATCGAAAAGATCTTCAACGCTCGGGATTAATGAATGACCCGAGTTTAAAATAACATCATTAGCAGTACTCAAAGCATTTTGCCAATCATTTCCAAATAGATAAACTCTGGCAAGTAATGCCTTTGCTGCCCATGTTGTAACTCTTCCTAAATTTCCAGCATCACGTGTTGGGGGTAAGGAATTTGCCGCATCAGTTAAGTCTTGAATTATTTGAGCACGTACTTCTTCAAGAGGTGTACGCCCCAAGGTTTCTACTTCGTCTAAATTTAATTCGTTTAACCACATCGGTACATCACCCCATAATAAAGTGAGTTTAAAGTAATAATATGCTCTTAAATATTTGGCTTCACCTACAACCTCATCTTTAAAACCTTGTGTGAAGTTATCAGATTCTGAAACTCTTTGCACAACTGTATTTGCTGCCCCAATAGCCTGGTAGTGATCTCTATATAAGGTAGTAAATCGACCGTCTGGAGTATCCATTTCATAAAACTGTCCCGTATTAAATCGACCTATAGATCTGGTAACCCCTATGTCCGTACCTAAATCTCCTATTAGTAACCAAAAATTATCATTTATATTTTCATTATGCAAGAAATTATACACTCCAAACAGTGCTGCTTCAACCTCTTGTTCAGTATTAAAAAATTGTGATGGCGCAATGAATCCTGTTGGTTCCTCTTTTAAAATATCAGTACTACATCCCGTAATAAATGATGCAAATAATAATATGATTATTAAATTATTTATTTTCATAACTTCTATGTTCTTTAAATTAAAATGTTGCTCTAAGTCCTAATGTAAAAGATCTGCTTTGCGGATAAACATTACTATCGAAGCCTCTACGTGTAGCGCTAGTACCTGCACTGTTTACATCTGGTGTAAAACCATCATACTTAGTAAGGGTAAATAAATTAGTTCCCGTAGCGTAAACTGCTAAACTTTTAAGAATCTTACTTTCAAGCGGAATATCATATTGCAGGTTAAGAGTTTTTAACCTTAAATAAGAACCATCAGATACTACCAAATCACTCTGCTGTGCATAACTGTCAAAAAAATTGGTAAAATTACTTCCTGCTCTCGGAATATTTGAGCCAGTATTCTGCGGTGTCCAACGGTTTCTATATTTACCATACACATTGGTAGTAAACCCAGTGTTAAATTCCCTACCGGCCAAGTCATAAATATCATTTCCTTGACTAAAGTCAAAAAACATAGTTAGAGTAAAATCTTTATAAGTAAATATATTGTTTATTCCTCCATAAAAATCGGGAATAGCATTACCAATTATTTGACCATCTTCCACATTTATTATCCCATTATCATCTAAATCTTCAAACTTAGGATCTCCTGGTAAATGTCCTGCTATTCCAGCATCGCCATCTTGCCATACACCTAAATATTTGGCTCCAAAAAATGTACCTACAGATTCACCAACAATAAGCCTTGATCCTGTCCCATTTCCTAAAAAGTCTTTTCCTGCTAAATTGGTGACTTTGTTCTTATTTGAAGCAAGGGTAAGTGTAGATTGCCAATTAAAGTTTTCGTTACGAATTATTCTTGCATTTATATTAAACTCAATCCCTTTATTTTCAAGTGACCCAACATTCTCCAAACGTGATCCAAATCCTGTTTGAAAAGGCAACTCTCTACCAAGTAATAAGTCTGTGGTTTCTTTACTATAATAATCTATCTCTACATTAAGTCCTCTATTAAAAAAGCTAGCTTCTAAACCTATATTATATTGATCTGTAACTTCCCATCCTAATGATGAATTGGCTGAACCTCCAGGGATAAATGTGGTGACTTCATTCCCACCAATAAGTGTTGAACCAGACTGTAAGCTAGCTAAAGTTGCATAAGGATTAATGGACTGACTTCCAGACTTACCATAAGACACTCTTAATTTTAGGTTATCAAAAACATCTAAATCTTTTATAAAAGCCTCGTCAGATAATCTCCAACCTATGGCTACTGATGGGAAGAATTGCCATTGATTCCCCTCAGCTAATCTTGAAGATCCATCATTTCTTCCGGATAAGGTCAATAAATATTTTCCTTTATAGGAATAGTTAACCCTAAAAAGAGCCGAAAGCAAAGTCCAACTACTTTCGTTAGAATTTATAGAGTGTTGAGCCTGATCACCATTTTCTAAAGCGTTAAACAAACTCACATCATTAGAGAAGCCACGGGTTCCTGCATTTAGCCCTTCAAATTTAAAATTCTGATAGGTGTATCCTGCTAAAACATTTATATTATGGTCATCGTTAAATGTATGATCGTAATTTAATGTATTTTCATTTTGAATAGTTGTAGAAAAACCTGTATTTACACTTGCAATACCTCCTGTATTATTAAAAGCATTGGAAGGCAAATCTATAGAACTATAGGTATTATTTTTAGTTGTATATAAATCAAAACCGAAAGTTGATTTAAATGTTAATCCCTTTAAAAGGTTTACCTGAGCATAAATATTTCCAAGTATTCTATTTCCAGTGGTTTCATTTAATGTCAATTTTTCTAATGCTAGAGGATTGTTGAAAGGAAATCCATTCAATTGGTTCTCACTAAAAAAGCTTCCATCGTCATTGTATACTGGAGCTGTTGGCAATATGCCATAACCAGATGCGTTACGATTATCTCTATTTGTACGTGCCGCCGTTAGGGATGCCCCAATTTTAAATGCGTTGCCTAAGTGTTGATCAATATTAAATCGTAATTGATACCTTTTAAATCCAGAGCCAATTATAATCCCTTCGTCATTCAAATAATTTAAGCCTAGATAATAATTAGAAGTCTCTGTTCCATTGGTGACACTTAGATTATTGTTATGAACAACTCCAGTTGTAAACATTATGTCTTGCCAATTAGTATCTGCAATATCGTTGAGATCAGAAAATGGAACATTTGCAGGATCTACCCCATTATAAATAGCATATTCATTTCTAAATTCTGCATATTCTCTACCACTAAGTAAATCCAATTTTTTTACAGGGTTACTAATTGTTATGTTGGTATCATAAGTCACTTGAGGCACAGAATTTAGTTTTCCTCTTTTAGTGGTAATCAATACCACCCCGTTGGATCCCCTAGAACCATAAATGGCTGTAGAACTAGCATCTTTTAGAACTTCGATAGATTTAATATCTGCAGGGTTTATGGTGTTTAAGTCTCCTCCGCCAATAAACCCATCTACAACATATAGAGGTTCGTTGCCCGCGTTAATAGAATTTCCTCCACGTATTCTAATCGTAGTGCCTGATCCTGGTGCTCCTCCTATTGAAGATACTTGAACTCCCGAAAGCCTACCTTGTAATGCTTGGTCTATTCTAGTTACCTGCTGTTTTTGTATTTCTTCTTCTTTAATAGTTCCTACAGCTCCTGTAAGATCACTTTTTTTAACAGTTCCGTACCCAACAACGACAACCTCATCCAAACTTGCAGCATCTTCTTTCAAGACTACAGTTATGTTGGTTTGATTACCAATAGTAACCTCTTGTCTTTCAAAACCTAAATAAGACACTACAAGTATAGCATTGTCATTCGTTATTTTTAAAGAAAAATTACCGTCAAAATTGGATTGCGTACCATTTTTTGTTCCTTTTTCAAGAATATTAGCTCCTGGAAGTGGTTGCCCATTACCATCAATAACAACACCCGATACTTGAATGCCTTGCTCCTTAATGATGCTTTGCTTTCTTCTTTCTTTTACAACAACTGTATTATTAGAAGAAAGTACAACATTGAAATTGCCACTTGACAAACTCTTTTGTAATAATTTATTTGCTGATACGATTCCCTTTTTTACTTTTACTCTTGGGAAATCTTTAAATATCCCTTCTTGATAAATGAATTTATAGTCTGTTTGTTCCATAATTAGATCAAAGACTTCATCTACTGTTAAAGTATTATCTATATCTATTTTTATTTTAGTGTTTTGTGATAACACGTCACTTGGCGTAAAGCCAAAGGCTGTTATACAGCATAAGAAAACAAAGGTTCTCATAATAATTAGTAGTAGTTTCTTTCTAAAATAGAGAGATTTATTTTTTAATTTAATTTCCATAAATTTGTTTTGTTATTAGTTAGTTAAACATTTAATTAATTAGTGACTACAAAGGGGATAAAGTCTAATACTTTCCACGGTCTAAACTCTGTTCCCTTTACTTTTTTTTTAGAGTTGTTGTTATTTCATATAGTTCTTGGTGTTTATTATTAAACTTTATTTTCTATAGTTCATGCATTGTGCAAGTTGGCCATTTCATAAAAAATGTTAAGACATTTTCAATCTGTAACCTTTCCGTCCTACTTTAAAATTATTGTCTTGTCTTTAATTTTATAGTCTTTAATTATACTTAAAGTTTTTATTGCTGATAAAATTTCTTCAATGTTTTGATCTTTTCCTAAGACTCCTTTAAATCTAATATCTTCAAGTTCTTTATTTACAAAAACCACATCTATATCATACCATCTAGATATTACTTTCATTATATTTTTTAATGGTTTTTCTTTAAAAATGAAAACACCGTTTTTCCAAGAAATCTCAGTGTTTATATCTACTACTGCTACTGATAATTTATTATTTATAACATCAACGTTTGACTGCTGATTTGGAACCAATAATTGTTTATCTATTGATGTGTTAACTTCTATTTTCCCTTCAACTAAAGTGGTATAGACATTAGTCTCATCTTTATATGCTTTTATATTGAACTCGGTTCCGAATACTTCTATTTCTTGAGATTGGTTAAATACTTTGAATTTTGACCCTTTGTGTTCTGAACTAGATGACACATCAAAATATGCTTCTCCATATACTAATTCAACATTACGAGTTTCTCCATCAATAAAACTCACGGGGAATTTTAATTGCGATTCTGAATTAAGCCACACCTTAGTACCATCCGATAGTTTTACAAAAAACTGACCACCTCGTGGAATGGTTAGATAATTATATACAACCTCTTTTGCATTTTGTTTCGCTACTTCATAAATAATTTCCTCTCCATTACTGCTGGCATTTTGTGTTTGAAAAGATGAACCTTTCCCTAAAGCTACTTGAGAACCATCTTCTAAGGTAAGTGTAGCCTTGTCTGTACCAGGTACTATAATATTAGTATTTACTATTGTTGGAGTTGTGTTTTCTATATCATTATTTACAAATTTATCTCTAATAAAATAGCTGGTAGCTAGGATACCTATAAGAACTGCCGCTGCTACATATTTTAAATAAGGTCTGAACAGGTTTCCTTTTTTCTTCTGGGCTTTATTAATTTGAGATTCTATTCTTGACCATGATTCTATTTTGAACACGTTTTCTTTTCCCATTTTTAACTCAGTCCAAATATTATTTTTATCTTGATAGGAATCTAAAAATGCTTCTAATAACTGAATTTCTTCAATAGAACATTCATCATTAATGTATTTAGTAAAAAGCTTTTTTGCTTGTTTTATATTCATTATTTTTTGTAATAAACGTTTTAATAAATTTTGGGTAGATAATAGTAAGTAACAAAACTTACTACTTGGTACACGTTAAAAACAGTTTTTTTATAAAAAAAACATCAAAGCACATAAAACCCTGTACTTATCCTTTTTAATGTGAACTAGTGAATTTTGAATATTTTCATATTATAGACCTATACTATATCAAATAACAAATAGCACGTTTATTAAATAAAATGGTCTTGATTTGATGAGATACAAATGAAATAAAAAAGGTGTTCTTCATCTTGAAGGTCTTTCTTTATAAATTTTAATGCTTTTGAGATTTGATTTTTAACGGCTTGCATTGAGATTTTTAAATCTTCAGAGATTTCTTTATTCGATTTATATTGATATCTACTTAATTCGAAAATCTCTTTACAGCGTTTAGGCAATTTATTAACTGAATCATGTATAGCTTTTTTAAGTTCATCGTACTCCATTTTTTTGGAAGTATTAACCGATAAATCAACAATATTCAGTCTTGTAATATCTTCTTTTGTAAACTTTTGATCTCTAAAATAATTAAATATCTGGTATTTTACTGCTCTAAATAAATAGGCTTTGATATTAATTATTTTCGCCTCTTTTCGTTTTGACCAAAAATCAATAAAGATATTTTGGATGATGTCTTCACAGGCTTCTTTGTTTTTTATAACATTAAAAGCGTACAAAAACATTTTACTAGCGTACATTTCATGTAGTTCCTTAAATGCCTTTGAATTACCAAGTGCAATCTGCTCAAGAAGTTCTTTATCGCTATAAGACCTTAATATCATTAAAGAGAATATAAAAAAGTTTTAATTGTAGCATTTATTACAAAACAATATTAAGTAAATTTTATTAATATCTTTTGTTTATGGTAGTCTTTTGTAATCTGTTATCGAAATGTACTTAACGTTTTGCTTAAAATCAAGATATTTTGTTATTATTTACTAGCGATTTAGACTAACGGATTCTATTTAATATAGTATAATCTAAATTTGTATTTGCTTTTTCCAATATTTTATTTTTTTTACTAAACTTCTCTCATAATACTTTCATATCGCCTCTTACTTTTCTTTCTATTATTATAGTGACATAGATTTTAGCAACAATTTTTTTAAGCTCGAATAATTTTGGAGCAGCTTTTAAAGAAAAATATAGGCAACTGATAATACCCTAAACAACACAGTCAATATAAAAACTCCGATCTTCAAAGTAGGATAAATTTTGACCATGACAATAAAAAAAATCATACTGCTTTTCAGGCACTTACATTTTTAAAGTTTTTTATTATCATCTAAAAATAGATCCAAAATATTACAGATGCAACAGGACCAATTGCTATCATATTTAATGTACTCCTAAAAACCTGAAAACCATGCAATTCATAAGAATTACATGGTTTTGCTACTAAAAAACATTTAGTTTCAGTGACCGCGAAGGGATTCGAACCCCCAACCCTCAGAGCCGAAATCTGATATTCTATCCAGTTGAACTACGCAGCCATTACATTCCCGTCTTTCGACTTCGCTCAAGATAAACTCTAGCAGGAATCTTATAATTGTTAACTTAATTTTTGTCGTACAATATTAGAAATTGTTTTACCGTCCGCTTGTCCAGCTAATTCTTTACTAACCATACCCATGACCTTACCCATATCTTTCATGCCTTCTGCTCCAATTCGATCAATAGTCATAACAACTACTTTCTCAATTTCTTCATCTGTTAAAGCTTCTGGTAAAAATTGTGCAATAACCTCTGCTTCTGCTAATTCTGGAGCGGCTAAATCTTCGCGTCCTTGTTCTATATAAATAGCAGCGCTATCTCTTCGCTGTTTTACTTGTTTTTGAAGTATTTTAAGCTCTTGTTCTTCCGTTAAATCTTCCTTTGCACCGCTTTCAGTTTGTGCTAACAAAATTGCAGATTTCACGGCACGTAAAGCCGTTAAAGCTGTTTGATCTTTAGCTTTCATGGCTTCTTTTAAAGCTGACATGACATCTTGTTGTAAACTCATTATAATTCTATTTAAGTGCGAAGATATAAAAAAGTTGGAAGGAGGAAGTGGGAAGTACGAAGAAAAAAAAGATTCTCTCCTTCGAGGGAATGACAAACTTTCAATTGATTAAAAAACCCGAAAAGCTGAGGGAAACTTTTCGGGTTCATAACAAAGTAAGGCCAGTGTACTGTTTATACCAATTTGATTATAAAATGTGGTATTAAAGACAATGTTATTTTAAAATCTAAAAACGCTGTGATTAGATTGCATAGCATTACTACGGAATTTATGAACAAGGCATTTAGGTTTTAAAAGCCTGTGCTCAACTTGATTGGGTAAACGAGACGACATGCGACATTTTATACTCAAATTGATATTAATCTACGTTATCGTGTAAAAACGAATTATTGCTTCTTAATTGTATATCATCATTATCATCTGTCCCAATACTGGTTCTAGACATATCTGTTTCTGAAGAATGCTTAGCTTCATCTAAGTTAACACCTTGACGTTTATATGCAGGCACCTTTTCTATATCATCGATTTTTGCATTGTTGAATTTATAATTAAAGTCCTTCATTTTGAGTCTGCGTTCTTCTGCGCGCTCCTTAAGCAGCTCAGAAATAGGGCTATTCATAGGGTCTATTTCTTCAGTAGCTTCTTCCTTTAAAGTAGACTCCTCATGCGTGATCTTTTTTTCAAACACCATATCGTTATCCACTTCTTCCACAACTTCATTAGATGCAGGTTGCTTTTTATTCATTGAAGACTCAAGCTCAACATAATCATCCAGCGCATAACGAATATCTCCATCTTCATTAGTTTCTGTAACCGGAATAAGTTCTACATAATCATTTACTGGTATTTTTTTTATGTCATCATCCATTAACTGATGAGAAATAACGTCTTCATCTTCTTCAGTTTCTTCATTATTTGACGAAAGTGGCAAATCAAAGGTCAAAGTAATTTGTTGCTCTTCTTCAATATAATCTGAAATAATTTCTACATCAGTAATATCTTCAACATCATCAGACATCCTTGTAACTGGCTTAATAATAAAATCTTCATCTTCTTCAATATTAGCCGCAACCTCATCATATACTACATTGATATTTTTAATAATTTCTGATGTTGGTATTAAATCTATATTTTCAGTTGGCTCAACTGGTTTTTGTTTATTAATTGAACGTTTTTCAAAATTAATATTTTCCTCTTCTTCAGTTTCTAAATCTAAAGTATGACGAACAATTGGCACTTCCTTCTTCTCTTCCAGTTCGATTACCGGAGCAATAATTACGGGTTCTTTTTCTTTTGGATTTAAATCTTGATCTTCGCTAAGCGAGTGCACTACTTTTTTAGTTTCGGTATTAGAAATTTCGTCTTGTTGTTCAAGATTAAAACCAGTAGCAATAATAGTTACTGCTATTGATTCTTCTAACGCTTCATCTTCTCCAACACCCATAATAATATTTGCACCATGACCGGCTTCAGTTTGAATATGATCATTGATTTCCCCTATTTCATCGATAGTAATTTCGTGAGAGCCCGAAACGATCAATAACAATACATTTTTGGCACCTGTAATTTTATTATCGTTTAGTAATGGAGAATCTAAAGCTTTTCGAATAGCATCTTGAGCACGATTTTGACCTGAAGCCAAAGCAGATCCCATAATAGCAGTTCCACTATTACTCAATACTGTTTTAGCATCACGTAAATCAATATTTTGTGTGTAGTGGTGTGTAATAACTTCAGCTATACCACGAGCAGCGGTTGATAACACTTCATCTGCTTTAGAGAATCCTGCTTTAAAACCAAGATTTCCATAAACCTCACGAAGTTTATTGTTATTTATTACAATTAAAGAATCTACAACATCTCTTAACTTTTCAATCCCCTTTTGAGATTGTTCAATACGCATTCTCCCTTCAAATTGAAATGGCATAGTGACTATACCTACTGTTAAAATGTCTAATTCTTTAGCCATTTTAGCAATAATGGGAGCAGCTCCTGTTCCTGTACCACCACCCATGCCAGCAGTTATAAACACCATTTTAGTATTGGAATCCAACATTTGAGAAATATCATCAAAACTCTCAACGGCCGATTGTTCTCCTATATCTGGATTTGCCCCTGCACCTAATCCTTCTGTTAGGTTGAGTCCTAATTGGATTTTGTTTGGGACACCACTATTTTGAAGTGCTTGTGCATCGGTATTACAGATGTAAAAATCAACACCTTTAATACCTTGTTGGAACATGTGATTAATGGCGTTGCTGCCTCCTCCTCCAACACCAATAACTTTAATAACATTTGACTGATTTTTAGGCAAATCAAATGCAATGCTTTCGAATTCTTCTTTGCTGCTCATAAATTCTATTTATTGAGGGTTTTATACTTTATTTTTTAATTCAATGGATTATATCGTCTCTGTGCCATCTGGCAACTTCACTAAAATTATCTATTGACAATTTTATTATGCTTCTTACTCCGCGTTATCTAAAAAATCTTTAACACGTTCGGTTAACTTATCTAAAAAGGAACGACGTTCCTTTACTGGTTGCTCTTTAGTTTCTTCAATTGGGTTTTCTTCTTCATTTTCAAGATCCACCTCATTTTGTTCTAACTTCTTTCTTTCTTGACGTTTTAAACCATCTAAAACCAGTCCTACTGCTGTTGCATACAACGGACTTGTAATATCATCATCACTATCTCCCGCTAAATGTTCATTGGGATACCCTATTCTAGTATCCATTCCTGTTATATACTCTACTAATTGTTTTAAATGTTTTAACTGACTACCACCGCCCGTTAAGACGATACCTGCAATTAACTTTTTCTTTTGTTCTTCGTGCCCGTAATTTTTAATTTCAACATATACTTGTTCTACAATTTCGACAACACGTGCATGAATTATTTTTGAGAGATTCTTTAATGTAATTTCTTTGGGCTCTCTACCTCTTAAACCTGGTATAGATACTATTTCATTATCCTTATTTTCTCCTGGCCACGCAGAACCAAATTTTATCTTTAATAATTCAGCTTGCTTTTCAATAATAGAGCAACCTTCTTTTATATCTTCCGTAATCACATTACCTCCAAAAGGAATCACTGCAGTATGACGAATGATACCATCTCTAAAAATGGCTAGATCTGTTGTTCCTCCCCCAATATCAATAAGGGCGACACCAGCTTCTTTTTCTTCTTGACTTAAAACTGCATTTGCAGAAGCTAATGGCTCCAATGTGATACCTTCTAAATTTAAACCAGCACTTTGCACACAACGTCCAATATTTCTAATAGAAGATACCTGACCAACAACTACATGAAAATTAGCCTCTAAACGGCCTCCATACATCCCTATGGGCTCCTTAATTTCAGCTTGACCATCTACTTTATATTCTTGAGGCAATACATGAATAATTTCTTCTCCGGGAAGCATGACCAGCTTATGCACTTGGTTTATTAATCTGTCAATATCTTCTTCGTCTATAACATGCTCTGAATTGGGTCTTGTTATATAATCACTGTGTTGTAAACTTCTAATATGTTGTCCGGCAATCCCAACAGTAACACCACCAATTTTCATTTCAGCAGAAACTTCTGCTTCTTGAACAGCTTGCTGTATAGATTGAATTGTTTGCGTAATATTATTTACGACACCACGGTGCACACCTAAACTTTTAGATTTACCTATTCCTAAAATTTCTACTTTTCCATATTCATTTTTACGACCAATCATGGCCACAATCTTTGTGGTTCCTATGTCTAATCCTACTGCTAAATTATGCTCCATGGCTTATATTTTGGTACATATTACTTGATTGTCAAACTGCAAATTGATTTTACTATAATTATTAAGTGTTTTCTCTTTTAGTTTTTTTTGATAGAATGCTTTTAAATTATTAATCTTCTTATCTAAAAAATCCACATCGCCTAATTGTACCGTAAAGTTGCATTGTCTTAATTTTAAATAAATAGCTTTATCAATACTTTGATGAATCTCAATAACATTCTTTTTTAAGAATTCATCATGAGTAATTTTACTTGCAATTTTATAAATACTCCTTAAATTATTTTTTTCTACATAACCAGTAACTAGTGGCACCCTCGCCGAATAATTGGTAGACAATGGCATGTAGGAACCTTCGTCATCAATATAATAAGACGCATTTGTACTCACTCGTGCTATAGGTGTTTTTTGTTCTATTTCAGCATTAAGTGTCCCGTTTACAGCAACATACACTTCTGCCGCTTTTATCATTGGATTAGATTTTAGGGCATTCTCTAGCTCATTCAAATCTAAAGTTTCTTTGGGTACATTTTTAACGCCACCATATTTTTGTATTAACAATTTACTAACAGTCTCATTTGTAACAAAAAGGTTATTTTCCCCAATAAACTGTACTTGAGGGACTGATATCTTTCTAACCCCATTTCTTTGTGATGCAAAAGCGAATAAAAATCCTACTAACACCAATAAAACAAACATTCTTATGTAATTCCAATTAACCCGCAATGCTGAATTCTTTTTTAATACGTTTTACTTGTTCTCCTATGTCACCTGCGCCAATTGTTAATACAATTTGCGCATGACTATTATGTATAGCTGATAACAACTCCTCTTTGTTTATCAACTGTTTATTTTCATTATTTATTTTATTTAATAGCCAAGCTGAAGTCACCCCTTCAATAGGCAACTCTCTGGCTGGGTAAATATCTAACAATATCAATTCATCAAACTGTGATAAACTTTTAGCAAAATCATCTATAAAATCACGTGTTCTGCTATACAAATGCGGTTGAAAAATGGCCAATACTTTTTTATCAGGATACATTTCCCTAACAGCTTGATGAACCGCATTAATTTCTTCTGGATGATGTGCATAGTCATCAATAAAAACCAGATTATCCGTTTTTATATGATATGTAAACCTCCGTTTAACACCTTTATAACTCACTAAAGCTTTAGTAAGTTGCTGATAAGAGCAACCATATTCTATAGCCATCGCCAAAGCTATTAGTGCATTCAACAGATTGTGCCTACCCGGTAAGTTAAACTGTAAACCTTTAAGTACTGTTTTTGGGGTTTTTACATCAAAAACATAAGTACCGTTTTCTATTTTTATATTATGAATGGCGTAATCTGAATCATCTTCTATACCATAAGTAATACCTTGTAACGGTAATCCATTTCTAACAAATAATTTTCCGTTAGATTTTAGCCTTTTTGAAAAATCTTCAAATGATTTTTTTAACTCCGAAGGGGTGCCATAAATGTCTAAATGGTCTGCATCCATTGATGTGACACATGCCATATCTGGAGACAACGTCAAAAAAGAACGATCAAACTCATCTGCTTCGACCACCGAAACTTCGGTTCCATTTAGTATTAAATTAGAATTATAATTTTCACTGATGCCTCCTAGAAAAGCTGTTAAAGGCACATGACATTCGTTCATCAAATGCCCTAAAATACTTGTTGTAGTCGTTTTTCCGTGAGTACCCGCAACTGCTAAACAAAAAGTGTGTTCTGTTATCAATCCTAAAGCTTGAGAGCGCTTTAAAACCTGATATGCGTTGGTATTAAAATACGTTAATTCTAAATGACCCTTAGGAATTGCTGGCGTATATACAACTAAAGTTTTTTCAATATTCAAAAAAGGTGCAGGAATATTATCGACTGAATCTTCAAAATGAACGGCAATACCCAGAGCCACTAAACCATCTGTTATTTCAGTTTGAGTTTTATCATACCCTGCAACACTTTTATTATTAGCATGAAAATAACGAGCTAAAGCACTCATCCCGATACCTCCAATACCAATAAAATAAATATTATGTATGTTATTTAAATTCATTTTATTATTCCTGTCTTTCGTCTTCGCTCTAGATAAACTACGACAGGGATCTATTTTTATTTATTACTCTTCAGAAGTTTTTCTACTTCATCTACTATTTGATTCGTAGCATTTACCAATGCCATTTTCTTAATGTTGGTTCCCAGTTCTTTTTGCTTTTCAGGCGATGCCATAAGTTGCGAGAACTTGTTTTCAAAATCCACATCTAAATCCGCTTCTTTAATTATCATAGCCGAATCATTATTCACAATCGCCATCGCATTTTTTGTTTGGTGATCTTCAGCTACGTTTGGAGACGGAATGAAAATCACCGGCTTGCCTACAACACATAACTCAGAAACCGAGCTTGCTCCTGCTCTGGATATTACAATATCCGCCGCCGCGTAAGCAAAATCCATATTATTTAGAAACTCATAAACCTGTACATTATTTGTGTTACTATAAATTTTGTACTGCTGGTAATATAGCTTTCCACATTGCCATATAATTTGAACGTTTTGCGTGTCCAAAAAATCCAATTTATTCTCGATCAACTCATTTACTCTTCTAGCTCCTAAACTACCTCCCAAAACCAAAAGTGTATACTTTCCATGCTTTAGATTAAAGAACTCTTTAGCTTCTACTGTTTTACTATCTATATCTAATAAATCCTGACGTACCGGGTTTCCTGTTTTAATAATTTTTTCATTTGGAAAGAAACGCTCTAAACCATCATAGGCCACACATATTTTTTGTGTTTTTTTAGACAACAACTTATTAGTAATTCCAGGATACGAGTTCTGTTCTTGTATCAAACTTGGAATTTTATTTAATGCTGCCATATATAATAATGGCCCACTAGCAAAACCTCCTGTTCCAATTGCAACATCTGGTCTAAACGATTTTACTATTTTTCGTGCATTCCAAAGACTACTCAATAACTTAAAAGGAAACACCAGATTTTTTAAACTTAGCTTACGCTGAATTCCAGAAATCCAAAGTCCCTTAATATCGTATCCCGACTGTGGTACTTTTTCCATTTCCATTCTGTCTTTCGCTCCCACAAATAGAAAATCGGCATCTGGAAAACGAGACTTCAGCTCATTTGCAATGGCAATGGCAGGATAAATATGTCCTCCTGTGCCGCCTCCTGATAATATGATCTTATATTTTTGATTCACGATTTATGATTTACGACTTACCTATTTACGATTTACGATTACGCATAGTTTTAATAGATGCTACTATGATTGACAACAATTCATTGCCTTCTGCATGCAACCTTTTTATTTCAGAATGTTCTTTATCAGCTACTTCTAACAATAACTCTAAGAAATACATACTTTCATCGGCTTCTTCTTCTACAATCTTTAATTTATTTATAAAATCTGCATCTGATTTTGCTCTACATGCTGCTCTATAATTCGCTCCAACTGAACTTAAACACCTAATTAATTGATTACAAAATGCATTATACTCTCTTGAAACTGGAAATTTCGTGCATAAACTCCAACAATCCGCTGCATATTTTCTAGTTCTATTTTTTAATATTTGTTTCATTTCACAAATCGTAATTCAAAAATCGTATATCTAAAATCAGATAGTTTCCGATAAAATTTCTAACGGATTATCTTCTTTAAATTCTTGTTCTTTAATTTCCTCTCTTTTGGCACTCACGCTTAGAATAATGCCTACAGCCAAACAAGTCATCCATATTGAGGTTCCTCCACTACTCACTAATGGCAATGTTTGACCCGTTACTGGAAATAATTCTACAGCCACAGCCATATTAATCAATGCTTGAAATACTATTGGCAAGCCAACACCAAGCACTAAAAGTTTACCAAATATGGTATCAGATTTTTGAGATACAATAACAATTCTAAACAACAACCACATATAAAGAATCATGATTACAAAACCCCCTATTAAACCATACTCTTCTATAATAATCGCAAAAATAAAATCCGATGATGACTGCGGCAAGGCATGTTTTTGAATACTTTTACCCGGACCAACACCAAAAATCCTACCAGATGCTATCGCTACTTTTGCTTTTTCTATTTGATAATCGGCTTCAGTATCCTCACTATTTGAATAGTTTTTAATTCTATTTTCCCAAGTAGTCACTTTAACATGCAATGGCCCTGTCGTTAATTTAGCAAACATGACAAAAAACACTAATGCTACCAAACCCGAACCTAGTATAACTCCTAAATAACGAACGGGATACCCTCCTAAAAAAACCAAAAACAGAACCATTAAAAACATAATAGCTGCTGTCGAAAAGTTTGACGGTAAGATTAGAGCCAACACAAAGAAAACAGGCACCCAAAGCGGTAAGATAGATTTCTTTAATGTGACATTAATATCTTTAATTTTTGACATATATCGAGCCACATAAACCATAAGCACCACTGAGGCAAAAGTTGATGTTTGAAAAGACATACCAACAATAGGTATTTTAATCCATCTGCTAGCACTGGCACCTCCCATGACCGTTCCTTGCAACATAGTAATAACCAACAACACTAAAACTATTGGAATCATCACTAAAGACAAACCTTTAAAATATCTATATGGAATTTTATGAACACCATACATGATAGCAAATCCTAAAAACAAATGCATAAAATGCTTTACAAATGAGATAAATGTATTTCCATTATACTTATCGTATGCTAAATCACTAGCAGCACTATAAACAGGCAAAAATGAGGCTATAGCCAACAACGTCACTATTGCCCAAATTAACCGATCTCCTTTTATGTTTTTAAATATTGTTTGCATCCCATCTGTCCTTTCGGACATCTTCCCAAAGGGAAGAAATTGTTATTTAATTAATATTCATATTATTTATAGGTTTCTGCTTTCGCAGATATGAAATGATTATAAATTTCTTACTGCGTTTTTAAATTGACGTCCTCTATCTTCATAATTTTGAAACAAATCAAAACTTGCACATGCCGGCGACAATAAAACACTATCTCCTGCTTCAGTCATTTTATAAGCTATCTTTACAGCTTCACTCATAAATTGTGTTTCAACTATAACATCAACCATACCTCCAAACGTTTTCATCAGTTTTTCGTTATCGACACCCAAACAAATAATAGCTTTTACTTTTTCGTTTACAAAAGAGAATAGTTCTTCATAGTTATTCCCTTTATCTTCTCCTCCAACAATCCAAACAGTAGGCGTATCCATACTTTCTAGAGCATAATATGTAGCATTCACATTAGTCGCTTTAGAATCGTTTATATATTGAACTTTATTAATCTTTAAAACCTGTTCTAAACGATGTTCAACACCTTGAAAATTCTCTAAACTCTCTCTTATAGTTTGTTTTCTAATCTTTAGCAAATGGGAGACTGTTGACGCAGCCATCGCATTTTTTATATTGTGTTTCCCTTCTAATGTTAAGCTTTTTGTTGGCATAATTATTTGGTTGTTGTTTATTGTTATTTTAATATTATTATCATCTAAATACGCGCCATTTTCAATTCTTTTTGTTAATGAAAATGGCAGTAATGTAGATTGAACTGGATTATTTTTTAGATGACTTGTAATAACGTCATCATCGGCATCGTAAATCAAATAATCATCTTTTGTTTGATTTACAGCTATTCTGAATTTTGAAGCGATATACTTTTCAAATTGATAATCATATCTATTCAAATGATCAGGCGTAATATTTGTAATTACTGCTATATGTGGCTTAAAATCGACGATATCATCTAATTGAAAACTGCTAATTTCTAACACGTAATTTTCAAAACCTTCTTCCAAAACCTGTTTAGCAAAACTATCTCCGATATTGCCCGCTAAGCCCACATTTAATTCTTGTTTTAAAATATGATGCGCCAAAGAGGCTGTCGTTGTTTTACCATTGCTTCCAGTAATTCCTACAATAGTGGCATTAGTAAACTTTGATGCAAACTCAATTTCGGACACTACTAATATTCCTTTTTCACGAATCTGTTTTACCAAAGGCACTTTATCAGGAATCCCAGGACTCTTCATGATCATATCTGCATTCAGAATTTTCTCTTCAGAATGTTTTTCATCTTCCCATTCAATCTCATTATGTATAAGAACTTGTTTATATTTTTCTTTAATGGCTCCTTTATCAGAAACAAAAACATGATATCCTTTTTCTTTTCCCAAAAGCGCTGTACCTACACCGCTCTCTCCACCTCCTAATATGACTAAACGCCCCACCCTAAATCCTTCCCCAAAGAGTAAGGACTTACCTCTCTGCTTTTATTAATTGTTTTTATATAAATCTCTTTTTTCACTTCCTTTAACTCTATTTCTCTTTTTTCACGATAATGAGATTCCTGCCTCCGTAGGAATTTATCTAATTTTCAATGTTACAATTGAAACAATAGCTAACAGGATACCCACAATCCAAAATCGGGTTACAATTTTACTTTCGTGATATCCTATTTTTTGATAGTGGTGGTGTAACGGTGACATTTTAAAAATGCGACGCCCTACTCCATATTTCTTCTTGGTATATTTAAACCAACTCACTTGCATAATTACCGATACGTTTTCCGCTAAAAAAATGCCGCATAGCAATGGAATTAACCATTCTTTACGAACCGCAATGGCTATAACTGCGATAATACCTCCAATCGTTAAACTTCCTGTATCACCCATAAAAACCTGAGCCGGAAATGTGTTATACCATAAAAACCCTATTAACGCCCCAACAAAAGCTGCGATATAAATAGTAATTTCTTCTACTCTTGGGATATACATGATGTTGAGATAATCTGAAAAAATGATATTACCAGAAACCCATGCAAATATTCCTAAAGTGAGTACTATTATTGCAGATGTACCTGCTGCTAATCCATCAATACCATCCGTAAGGTTTGCACCATTAGAAACCGCAGTTATTATTAAAATTGATAATAGAATAAATATGATCCAAGCATATTTTTCTAAGTCTGGGCTTATCCATGTAACTAGACCAGCATAATCAAACTCATTTCCTTTCACAAAAGGAATCGTTGTTTTAGTTGACTTTACTTCTTCTTTAAAAAGTTTTGATGGTGCTATATCTGCATCTGCTGTCAACATTTCTTGTTGGACTTCAATGGGGAGTTTTTCCTTTATAGTAACATCTGAATGAAAAAACAAAGTAGCACCGACAATAATACCTAACCCCACCTGTCCAAGAATTTTAAAGCGCCCTTTTAGCCCTTCTTTATCATTTTTAAACTTTTTAATATAATCATCAATAAAACCGATAACACCCATCCAAAGTGTCGTTACTATTAGCAAAATGATATAAATATTCTCTAGTTTAGACAATAACAACACAGGAATTAATGTTGCTAGAATAATAATAATACCACCCATGGTTGGTGTTCCCGCTTTTTCTTGCTGCCCTTCTAACCCTAAATCTCTAATAGTTTCACCTACCTGTTGCTTTTGCAAAAAACGTATAATTCGTTTTCCATATATTGTTGAAATAAGCAACGACAAAATCATTGCCAAAGCAGCTCTGAAGGTTAAAAAACCAAAAAGTGATGCTCCAGGAAATTGAAACTGTTTTTCTAAATAATCAAATAGATAGTATAACATCTTTATTTATATTGAGATTCTTCGACTGCGCTCAGAATGACATTTATTTTTGTATTTGCTTTAAAAATTCCTTTACTATTTTATAATCATCAAAATCAAAGCGTTTGCCTTTAATTTCTTGGTATGTTTCATGACCTTTTCCCGCTATTAAAATAATATCATTAGGTCGGGCTAACTGACAAGCTGTTTTTATAGCTTGCTTTCTATCGACAATTGTTAGTGTTTTTTTATAGTTCAGGGGTTCCACGCCTTTTTCAATATCGTTAAGAATATCTTCCGGGACTTCACTACGTGGATTATCGCTTGTAAAAATGACTTTAGTGCTTAAAGCTGAAGCTATATTCCCCATTTTTGGACGCTTGGTTTTATCTCTATCACCTCCGCAACCTACGACTGTTATTAATTCTTCATTTTTAGTTCGAATACTATTAATAGTTTCCAATACATTCTTTAAAGCGTCAGGGGTATGTGCATAATCTATAATAGCAGTAATTTTTTCATCAGAAATTAAATACTGAAATCGCCCGCTTACATTATCCAATTCACTTACCAAGCGTAATACCTCAACTTTTTCCAGACCTAATAATTCCGCAGTAGCGTAAATAGCCAGAACGTTGTATGCATTAAAATCACCAATAAGCCGCGTCCAAACCTCACTATCGTTTACCTTAAGCAATAAACCACTAAATTGGTTTTCTAAAATTTGAGCTTTATAATCCGCATACCCTTTTAAAGCGTAAGTAAACTTTCGAGCCTTCGTATTTTGCAACATAACAAGCCCATTTTTATCATCTACATTCACCAATGCAAAAGCTTTCTCTGAAAGCCCGTCAAAAAACACCTTCTTAACATCTCTATATTCAGCAAACGTATTATGGTAATCTAAGTGATCGTGAGATAAATTGGTAAAGATGCCTCCTTCAAAATGCAAGCCTTCCGTTCTACATTGGTGAATCCCATGAGAGCTTACCTCCATAAAACAAAATTCAACCCCCACATCATTCATGGCCTTTAAATACCTATTTATAGTTAATGAATCTGGTGTGGTATGTGTTGCTTCATACTCCGTATTATCAACCATTATTTTAACAGTTGACAGCAACCCAACTTTATAACCTGCTTTTTTAAATAACTGATATAACAAACTTGCCACTGTAGTTTTCCCATTGGTCCCTGTAACACCAACAAGTTTTAAATTTTCAGATGGTGCCCCATAATAATTAGCTCCTATAATAGCTAAAGCTCTGCTAGAATTATCAACCTCTACATAAGTAATACCATCAATTAAATTTTCCGGTAATACTTCACATACTACCCCAAGAGCTCCATTCTTTATAGCGACATCAATAAAATGATGCCCATCAGCAATATGTCCCCGAATAGCAACAAACAAATGGCCGTCACTAATTTTTCGAGAATCAAAATCAACAGCATTGATACCAATACCAGTGCTACCCACCACAGCATTAATAGTTACCCTATACAATATGTCTTTTAATACCATCATGAGGCTTTTAAAACTACTGTTTGATTATTTTTTAATTTCTTATTTTTATTAACAGATTGCTCTTTTATAACACCATTTCCATTAAGCTTCACCTTTATTTCCACGTCCATATTCTCTAGAAGTGCCAAAGCATCCATTGCCGGTAAACCAATGACATTTGGCATGATTGTTTTATAAGTTCTTGCCGTTTGATAAAAGGACTCATACTCTTTATCTACAGAAACTACTTTAACATCTAATGCCCCTACTTCATCTATCATTGGTGTATCTGTATATATCTTTTGTGCTACTCTTTTAAATACAGGCCCCGAGACATCAGCTCCATAAAAACCGACCTCTGTACTTGGTTTATGAATAACCACAATGCATGAATATTTAGGGTTTTCTACTGGAAAATATCCTGAAAAAGAAGATATATATCTTTTATCCTCCTCCCAATCTTTCATCCAATATTCGGTTCTTGCTGTCCCTGTTTTTCCTGCCATTGAGAAATTTTTAGAATATAATTTCTCTCCCGTTCCTCGAACTACAATATTTTTTAGAACTTCACGTACCTTATTTAAAGTTTCATCTGAACAAATCCTCTTCTTAATCACTTCTTTATCGAAAGTCTCAATTTCTTTATCAAATTCTTTTACAGCTTTTAAAAACCTTGGTTTGATAAGCTCTCCATCATTAGCAATAGCGTTGTAAAAAGCCAAAGTTTGTAGCGGTGTTAATTCTAAATTGTAACCATATGCCATTGAAGGAAGTGCATTTCTACTCCATTTTTTATCACCTGGCTCGGGAATATCCGGTTGTCCTTCACCTATAATTGAAACACCTAAAGGCTTATTCAACTTCCATTCTTTAAGCTTGTTTATAAATTTTTTAGGATTATCAGAATAATGCTTATCTATCATAGTAGCCAAACCGATATTTGAGGAAACCTCTAACGCACGAGCTGCCGAAATTTTCCCATATCCCCCATAATGAGAATCATGTATATATCTACCATAAAACCGTTTTCTGCCTTTTTGGGTATCAACAATTGTAGAAGTATCAATAACGGCATCCTCTAAAGCTGCCATAAATGCCATCACCTTAAATGTAGAACCTGGCTCATGGCTCTCTCCTACAGCATAATTTAGTTTTTCGTAATACTTTCCCTTACTAGTTCTACCCAAATTTGAAATAGCTCTAATCTCCCCAGTTTTTACTTCCATAACGACCACGCAACCGTGTTCAGCCTTATATAGCTCCAACTGTTTTAAAAGTGCATGATGTGCAATATCCTGAATATTAACATCGATAGTGGTATACACATCATAACCGTCTTTTGGCTCTACCTGATTATGATCGGTCATTGGCTTCCACTTACCATTACCTATTTTCTGTTTTTTTCTTAACCCGTCAGTTCCTCTTAAGTATTTTAACCCGAAAGCACCATCAATACCCGGTCTTGTTACATTGCCTTCATCATCAAAATGCTCATACCCTATCGTACGTCTTGCAATACTCCCCATAGGAAACTCACGTTTCGTTTTTTGCTCAACAATTAATCCACCAGAAATAGCACCTCGCTTTAAAAGTGGGAAATTCCTAAACCGGACATAGTCTGTGTAATTAATATTTTTTACTAACAAGTAATATTGATTCTTATTTACTCTTGCTTTCCTTATTTCCTTCTCATAGTAGCTTGAAGATTTTCCCAAATAACCAGAAAGGGAATCACACAATGGCTTTATAAATTCCTCAAAGGTTTTATTCTGAGATGTTACAGCATCTATAGCAATATTGTATTTCGGAATGGATGTTGCCAGCAAACTACCATCATTAGCATATACATTACCTCTGTTTGCAGGTATTGTAATATCCTGAATATCTCTTTTATCAACTAGAGCACGATACTTATCTCCTTGCAAAAACTGAATGCTTAACAATTTAAACATCACAGCTAGCCCGAAGACGAACATACATCCTGCTATAAAATACAATCGGTTTAATATGCCTTTTTCGTTTACTGCCAAGAACTCACTTTATTTTCGAGATTTAACTTTTATCTTTTTAGGCGGAATCACCGAGGGTGACAAGCCTTTTTCTTTCATTTTATTAATAACTGCCGACTCCATTTTAAGCCTCATAAGTTTGGAACGCCCATCCACAAAAGCAGAACGCATTTCCTTGACTTCATTTTTTAATCGGCCAATTTCATATACTTTTTTATCAGCACTATGAGAACTAGCAATCATTATAATTGCCAAAACAGAAATAAAAAGGATGAACCTCCAATTTTTAAAAGAGTCATCACTAACTAAGAAAGTCCCTTTTAATATGTTATAGATATTTTTTTTCATTCCTCTCTGTCTCTTTGAGACATCTCTCCAAAGGAGAGAACTCAATTGTTCTTATTTATAATTTTCAAAGTTTTTCTGCAATCCGCAACTTTGCACTTCTAGCTCTGCTATTAATACTTACCTCTTCTTTAGAAGGAACAATCAAACCATTCACTTTTTTTAATGGCACTTCAAAATTCCCAAACATATCTCGTTCAGGCTCTCCCTCAAACATGCCATTTCTAATAAAACGTTTCACCAATCTATCTTCCAGTGAGTGATAGGATATAAAACTTAGCCTCCCTCCTTTAAACAAAACTTCCGGCGTCTGCTCTAAAAACTCTTTTAAAACCTCAATCTCCTGATTCACCTCTATCCGAATCGCTTGATAAATTTGAGCCAACACTTTATTTTCATGTCGTGGTGGCAAAAACTTCCTCAATACACTTTTTAACTGCTCACTCGTTATTATAGGGGCTGTATTTCTATGTTCAACAATTAATCTTGCCATAGCCGGCGCTGCACGCAATTCTCCATATTGCAAAAACACCTGTTTTAATTGCGCTTCTTCATATTTATTTACCACATGAAAAGCAGATAGTTCATTTTGCTGATTCATCCGCATATCCAAATCTGCTTCAAAACGTGTAGAAAACCCTCGTTCTGCGACATCAAACTGATGCGAAGACACCCCAAAGTCCGCCAAAATCCCATCAACTTGTTTTACACCATGAAAGCGCAAAAACCGTTTTATATATCTAAAATTCTCATGAATCAATGTAAATCGAGCATCTTCAATGTCATTTTCAAGAGCATCTTCATCCTGATCAAAAGCAAACAACTTACCCTTTTCACCAAGTCTACTTAATATTTCTTTACTATGACCACCTCCTCCAAATGTCACATCCACATACACGCCATCAGCTTTAATATTTAAACCGTCAACGGTTTCTTTTAACAGTACAGGGTTATGATATTCCATGGTCGTCGTCGTCTTGTCCCATTACTTCTTCAGCTAAATCGGCGAAATCAATTGCCGCATCATCAATAGCTTGCTCATATAAATCTTTATCCCAAATTTCGATAATATTTATAGCCGAGGCCACGACTATGTTTTTCGAAATACTAGCAAACACCGTTAAGTCTTTTGGAATCAACAAACGTCCATTAACATCAACTTCAACCATTTTTGCCCCCGCAGTAAACCTGCGAATAAAATCATTGTTTTTCTTTTTAAACTTATTAAGCTTATTCATTTTTTGCATTAAAATTTGCCACTCACCCATTGGATACAACTCCAAGCACTTTTGAAACACAGAGCGACGCAACACAAAACCATCAGGCAAAATAGAAGACAACTGCTTTTTTAAAGCAGCAGGCATCATCAATCTTCCCTTAGCATCTACTTTGCAATCGTATGTCCCTGTTATTAAGTCCAAAACGGTTTTGTTGAAATTTTAACGTTTGATTTTCAAATATATTGAAAAATATACCACATTTTACCACTTTATACCACTTTGTTAATAAATTTTCGATTAAATGAAGATTAAACACGGTTTTTGCTTAAAAAAAAACACTTAACACTTACTATCAAGATGTTAAAGACAAAAATTTAATAACATATATTTTATCAACACTCCTTTACAGAAAGTATTATTTTTATCAAATAATTTATATAGTTAAAATATGAATGAATTAACTATATTTGTTTTTAATGCAGTGACCAACAAACAATGATGTATCGTTTAAAAAAGGAAAAAGAATACAGCTATATTGAAGCTGGAGAAGGCACACCAATTGTGGTGTTACACGGCCTTATGGGGGGGCTAAGTAATTTCAATGCTGTCTCAGATTTTTTTAGCACAAAAGGCTATAAAATCATTATTCCGGAATTACCCGTATACACCATGTCTTTGCTAAAAACCAATGTAAAAAGCTTTGCTAAGTATCTACATGATTTTATCGAATTTAAAGGGTTTAATGAAGTCATTTTACTAGGAAATTCCCTTGGTGGCCACATAGGCTTATACCATACTAAACTTTATCCTGAAAAAGTAAAAGCTCTTATTATTACTGGAAGTTCGGGACTTTACGAAAGCGCTATGGGCGGTGGCTACACGAAACGAAGTGATTATGAAGTTATTAAAAAGAAGGCGCAAGATGTTTTTTATGACCCTGAAGTAGCTACTAAAGAAATTGTTGATGAGGTTTACGAAACTGTAAACGATCGTAATAAACTTATAAAAACACTGGCCATTGCAAAGAGTGCCATAAGGCACAATATGGCTAAAGACTTACCCAATATGAAAATACCAACCTGTATTATTTGGGGCAAGAATGATACTGTAACACCTCCGGAAGTTGCTGAAGAATTTAACGAATTGCTACCAGATTCTGATCTATTTTGGATAGATAAGTGTGGACATGCCGCTATGATGGAACATCCTGATGAATTCAATACCATCCTTGACGAGTGGCTAAACAAAAAAGGTTTTTAAAGCCTTACCCGAAACTAAAAAAGTCAGTTTCGCTCCTCCAAAGAAAGAGGTAAAATAGAAACCCGAAATACGAAGTTCAATTAATAAGATTCCCGACTTCTAGGGAATATAAATATGAAGATTAAATCTGCCGAATTTATAATGAGTAATTCTGATGTTGCTAAATGTCCTAAAAGCATGCTACCGGAATATGCCTTTATAGGTAGAAGTAATGTTGGTAAATCATCGCTTATTAATATGTTAACCAGTCGAAAAAGTTTAGCAAAAACGTCTGGCAGACCCGGAAAAACACAACTAATAAACCACTTTTTAATTAATAAAAACTGGCATTTGGTAGATTTACCGGGCTATGGATATGCACGTGTCTCTAAAAGTTCTAAAAAAATATTTCAAAAATTTATAACGCAGTATTTTGGTTTGAGAGAGCAACTTGTTACTGCTTTTGTTTTAGTGGATATTAGACATAATCCTCAGCCTATAGATCTCGAATTTATGCAGTGGCTGGGAGAAAACGGCATCCCGTTTTCTATTATTTTTACTAAAGCAGATAAGCTAAAACCAAAAGCGATCGATAATCATGTAGAAGCCTATAAAGCTATTCTTTTAGAAACCTGGGAAGACATGCCTAATTATTTTATTACCTCTTCATCGAAAAGCATTGGCAAAAAAGACATTTTAGAATACATCCATGAATTAAACATAAACATGGATTTAAATTAAAGTTATTCTTCACACACCTTTATCAAAAAAATTAATAACTTCCCCTGAGCTTTTAAGCTAAACAACATTATTGCAATATTTAAATATTATTAAAAGAGTAAGTCTCATGAAAAAAAAATTAATTATAGCTGTAATTGGCTTTATAGTAACAGTTAATTCTCATGCTCAAAACACTTCATTATTTAATGGAAAAAATTTAGACGGATGGAAAGTTTATGGCACAGAAAAATGGTATGTTGAAAATGGTGATTTGGTGTGTGAAAGCGGAAAAGATAAAGCTTATGGCTATTTAGGCACAAAAAAGCATTATAAAGACTTTATTTTAACCTTAGAATTTAAACAATGGAGTAACGGCAATAGCGGTGTCTTTATTAGATCGACCCTTAATGGCACAAAAATAAAAGGTTGGCAGGTAGAAGTAGCTCCAAAAGGAAAGCACACTGGCGGCGTATACGAATCTTATGGGCGCGGATGGTTAATAAAACCTGAAGCCGAAAAAGAAAACGTACTTAAAGAAGGCGAATGGAATACAATGAAAATTATAGTCAAAGGCTCAAAATTAACTTCGTGGCTTAATGGCACAAAAATGATTTCTCTAGATGATGAAAAAATAGGTAAAGGAGAAGGGGGCATAGCTTTACAAATTCATAGTGGTGGAAATGTTAAACTAAGTTGGAAAAATATAAAAATTAAAGAGCTTTAATTTTTATTAAATAAACCTTACGTTCTTTTACAGATTAAAGACGCATAATAGTCGTTTATCATTACCCTGTATTATATAAACTCATTTACAAAGTAATAGATACAACTTCTTAAAAAGCACAAAAACTAGATGCGTAACTACCTTTGGATTTTAGCTTTTTCAAATATTTTGCATGAACAACAACAATTATTGTATTACCCTTTAACATCCAAAGCATCCCTAAGCGCATTACCAATAAGCATAAACGCCATAACCAAACTCATAATACAAAGCCCCGGTATAATGGCCAAATAAGGCTTACCCAGTATAATATAATTGTAGTGGTCTTTAATCATGGCTCCCCAACTTGCCATAGGCGGTTGCGCTCCAATACCTAAAAAACTAAGTCCGCTTTCTATTAAAATAGCACCTGCAAAATTAGCTGCCGAAATAACAATAACCGGTGCCATAATATTGGGTAAAATGTGCTTGGTAATAATTCTAAAATCATTAAACCCCAAAGCTCTTGCAG
The DNA here is from genome assembly GCF_030540825.1 of Flavivirga spongiicola. Taxonomy (NCBI): domain Bacteria; kingdom Pseudomonadati; phylum Bacteroidota; class Flavobacteriia; order Flavobacteriales; family Flavobacteriaceae; genus Flavivirga; species Flavivirga spongiicola. Next base: position 3,234,345 of record NZ_JAUOEO010000001.1, on the reverse strand, counting down.
CTGTTACATATTGCATTTCTTTAGCACTAATTATTTGTCCGCGTACAATTCTAGCCACCTCGACCCACATGGTAAGTCCAACTGCTATGAATACTTGCCAAAAACCTTTTCCTAAAGCTAAGGTAATAGCAATAACGAGCAGTAAAGTTGGAATAGACCATGTGACGTTAATAATCCACATAATAACCGCATCTACTTTTCCTCCAAAATAACCCGCTATACTCCCCATAAAAACACCTATGAGCAGCGAAATAAAAACCGCTACAAACCCTATAAAAAAAGATATTCTAGCACCTACCAATACACGACTTAATAAATCTCTTCCATATTTATCTGTACCAAAAAGAAAGGATTTTTCTTTTATATAATGATCCACTTTATTATTCGGAAAGGCATTTAATGAAATTGTTTTTTCAACCCCTTCTAATCCATCAGAGGCATATTCTTTGTACATCAGCAAACCTTCTTTAATTGAATATTCTGAAATGGGAATCTCGGTATCGGTATTTTTCTTTCCAAAGAAAATTTTATTTGCCCAACTTTGATTGGTTTCTAATTGAGACGGAATCGTCAACATTTCAACTTTAAAACCGGGCTTTTTAGAGTGGATTGATAAGTGCATTTGGTTAGCAAACTGCGAATCATCGGGTGCAAAAACATAAGCAAATACAGATACCAAACCAACAAATACAATAAAGCAAAAACTAAAAACGCCCCAAAAGTTCTTTTTAAACTTTTGGAGCGCTAATTGTTTTAATGAGCTTGATTTATGACTCATAAATAAACTTATTTTCTTACTGTAGACGCTACTTTTTTAATAGGGTACGACATTTTTAAATCTTCTAACACATTAAGCGCTTCTTCAATATAAACATCCTGACTCAAACTCTTGTGCCAACGTACGCGCTTTTCTTTCAAGTCTGTTGTATCATCTTTAAAAAGTGATTTCTCATAACTATGAGATTGGAAAGTTAAATTTGTTTGGTACTCGGCTATGGCATCAAATTTTTTAGCCTCTTCTTCATTTAGATCTAACTGCGCTCTATATGTTTTATAATTTAATGAAAAAATTCTATCATCAATTTTAGTCTTTACCCATTTAGCATTTTCCTCAATAAGCTTTAATTGTTCATTATTTACCATACGCTCTTTACTCCTTTTTACAGTTTCATTGTAATCAAAATAATATTCCCAAGGCGTATATTCCGCAGCATCAATTTCATCCCATGGCAGTGGGTTTTCTTTATCTTTTTCACCAACATCAATAAAACTAAAACGCCCCGGTACTTTTACATCACTTTTAACGCCTTCAAGTTGCACTGAACCTCCATTAATTCTATAATATTTTTGGGTTGTTAAAGCTAAGGCTCCTAAATCTCCACTAGTATTATTTCTAAGCATGTTATTTAAGTTAATAACATTTTGAACGGTTCCTTTTCCATAGGTTTGTTTACTTCCTATAATGATAGCACGCTTATAATCTTGCATGGCAGCAGCCATAATTTCGGAAGCAGATGCTGATATTTCATTAACCAAAATAACCAGAGGACCATCCCAAGTAATAGACTTGTCCATATCTTTTAAAACCTCTTTAGCTTCACCAGTAGAACGCACTTGCACCACAGGACCTTCTTTTATAAATAAACCGGCCATATCTACAACCGCTGGCAATGAACCACCTCCATTGTTACGTAAATCTAAAACTAAACCTTCCATTCCTTCAGATTTTAAACGTTCGATTTCATTTTTTACATCTTTGGCAGCATTTATATTTTTATAATCTTTAAAATCTACATAAAAAGCAGGTAAATTAATCACTCCAAATTTTTTGTTGCCTTTGTTTACTATTGAAGATTTAGCAAAAGTTTCAACTAATTCTACAACATCTCTTGTGATTACAATATCCTTAACACTTCCGTCTACTTTTTTCACAGTTAATGTCACTTTAGTTCCTTTTGGACCTTTTATATATTTTATGGCATCGTTTATACGCATACCTACAATATTCACAGGAAATTCTTCATCTTCCTGCTTTACTTTTAAAATAACATCTTCAACTTCAAGTTCATTACTTCTCCAAGCCGGACCTCCAGAAATAAGCCCTACTATTTTTATGTAATCCATCCTTTTTTGCAACCTGGCTCCGATACCTTCTAGTTTACCGGACATACGTTGGTCAAAATCTTCTTTACCTCTAGGTGCCAAATAATAGGTGTGTGGATCGAACTCTTCTACAATGGTATTAACATAAATAGCGAACCAATCTTCACGTTGTAAATCTTCAACATTATCATTAAAATAGATATCGATAGATTTTAAAGTGGCTTCACGAGCTTCTTTTTCAATTTGGCTTTCCGTCTTCATGACATAAGATCCATCTTTTTCTTTTGCTAATTTTTCTTGTGTAATTAAATCGTCGTAATTAGAAAGCGTTGAGAACTTAAGTTGTTTCCTCCAACGCTCCTTCATTTCTTTTTTATTTTTTGCAAACGAACTATTATCATAATCTGTGTCAAATACTTCATCTATTGAATAATCAAAAGGCTCTGATAAAACTTCTTTATAAATTCCCTTTGCTTCTTCTATACGCTTTAGCATGCGTTCGTTTACGACATTAAAGAATGTAATCTCTGTAGCTTTAAGTTGATTATCAAGAAAATATTTATACTTTTCAAAATCCCTATAATCAGATTCATAGAAATAACGTTTTACCGGATCTAGAATTTCTATATAATCTGAAAACAATTCGGCAGAAAATTCGTCATTCATAGCTATAGGATCAAAGTGACCCTGCTCTAAAACAAATGTTATAATTTGAATTAGTAATTTATCTTTATCTGGGTTACTGAATTTTTTCGTGGTAAAACTGCATGATCCAAAAGCTAATAATAATAAAAGCGACAAAATTTTATAGTTCCTTTTCATATTTTTTTTCATCTATCATTGTTTAATTACTTCATTAAAAGCAAAATATATTTTCACTAAAATAAAGAAAAAACTATGCCATTATGTAGAAATGACACTAATTTTTCGTTAAACTAAAGAAATTAACAGTTTACTGGTGAAATTATGTATTTTAGCGATGCCATAAAAGCATTAAATGACAGAAAGACCTCTTATACTAGTTACAAACGACGACGGCATAAATGCGCCCGGAATTAGAGCATTAATTTCTATCATGAATGCCATTGGCGAGGTTGTGGTTGTTGCTCCTGACAGTCCTCAAAGTGGTATGGGACATGCTATCACTTTAGACTCGACACTTTATGCTGAGCGCGTTTATATGGACGATGGTCCACAAATTGAATACAGTTGTTCTGGAACACCTGCTGATTGTGTAAAGCTTGCTATTAGAGAATTGTTAGATCGAAAACCAGACCTTTGTGTTTCTGGTATTAATCACGGCTCTAATTCGTCTATAAATGTTATTTATTCTGGCACTATGAGTGCTGCCATTGAAGCTGGTATTGAAGGTATTCCTGCAGTTGGTTTTTCTTTACTTGATTATACTTGGAATGCTAATTTTGAGGCATCGAAAGATTATGTAAAAACGATTACCGAACAGATTTTAAATAATAGTTTACCAAACGGTATTGTACTAAATGTCAATATCCCTAATATTTTAAAAAATGCCATAAAAGGTATTAAAATCTGTAGACAGGCAAAAGCAAATTGGGTAGAAGAATTTGACAAACGTAAAAACCCACAAGGAAAAGACTACTATTGGCTTTCTGGGAAATTTGTTAATTTAGATGGAGGTGAAGATACAGATGAGTGGGCTTTAGAACAAGGTTATGTTTCTCTAGTACCCGTACAATTTGATTTAACAGCACATAAATTTATTAAAAATTTAAATACATGGAATTTAAATGATTAAAAAAGATATTTTTATTGGAATATTTGTGGGCTTAATAGCTAATGCTATTGGCTTATTTTTTTCGGCAACTCTTTTAGGAAATGGAGATGATTTTGTAACAGTTATTCAGGCGGCTGCAAATGAAGGCTTTTTAGGAAAACTAATAAGCTTAGGTGCTATTTTAAATTTAATAGCTTTCTTTATTTTTATAAGAAAAAAACAAGATTATAGAGCCAGAGGTGTTTTATTGATTACTGTTTTTATTGCTGTTTTCACATTCGTATTTAAACTTTTTTAATAAAGAACTCATTTAAAGTTTTTCAATTGGCTAAAAAATGGCCCTTTTCACCTATTATTTTGACTTTTTTAATTCCGTAGCGATGCTATGCAATTAAAAAAGTCTTTAATCTATATAAAAATGACTAATTTTCGCTATAATTCATAAACTTTAAATGAGTTCGACATTTTGTCACCTCGAGTGCAGTCGAGAGGTATATTTAAGAGAAAGGTCTCGACTGCGCTCGACCTTACAATAAAAAAATGAAATATTACATTTTAGCAGGAGAAGCTTCAGGTGATTTACATGGTTCTAACCTAATAAAAGCTTTACTAAAAGAAGATGTTAACGCCGACATTAGGTTTTGGGGTGGTGATCTTATGCAAGCCGCCGGTGGTACTTTAGTAAAACACTATAAAGAACGTGCGTTCATGGGTTTTACCGAAGTTATCATGAACCTCTTTAAAATTTTTAAACTTATTTCGTTTTGTAAAAGCGATATTAAAACCTTTAATCCTGATGTTGTTGTTTTTATTGATAACTCCGGTTTTAATTTACGCATAGCCAAATGGGCAAAACAACACCATTTTAGAACTAATTATTATGTTTCCCCTCAAGTTTGGGCATCAAGAGCTGGTAGAGTAAAGGCTATTAAACGTGATATTGACGCTATGTATGTTATTCTACCTTTTGTAAAACCTTTTTACAAAAAGTATGATTATGATGCCACGTTTGTTGGACATCCATTAATTGATGCTATTACAGATCGTGAGCAGATTGATGAATTTACATTTAGAGAAGCTCATAACTTGGGAGACAAACCAATTATTGCATTATTACCAGGAAGCCGAAAACAAGAAATAATAAAAATGCTTTCAGTTATGTTAAGCCTGGTTGACCTTTATCCAAATTATCAGTTTGTAATTGCTGGAGCACCAAGTCAAGACTATAGCTTTTATGAAACTTTTATAAAATCATACGATGTTAAATTCATTTCCAATAAAACATATGATTTGTTAAGTCTTTCAACTGCTGCGTTGGTTACATCTGGAACGGCAACTTTAGAAACGGCTTTGTTTAAAGTACCTCAAGTAGTTTGTTATAAAGGAAGTGCGCTTTCTTATCAAATAGCAAAAAGAATCATCACTTTAAAGTTTATTTCGTTAGTTAATTTAGTCATGGACAAAGAAGTGATTACTGAACTTATTCAAAATGATTTCAATAAAAAAAGACTTAAGCAAGAACTAGACAAAATTTTAAATCCTGATACTCGCCACAAATTATTTTTAGAGTATTATGAATTGGAACAAACTTTAGGCGGCAAGGGGGCCAGTGAAAAAACTGCTAAGTTGATTTATGATGGGATAAAGGTGTAAGACGGCTATACTGTTAGGCCTGAAGACGGGAGACGGGAGAACGAAAATCAAAGACGGAAGGCCGAAGACCAAAAAACAAAGCCCGAAGAAAAACATTTGTATCTAATTTTATTATAAATTTACAACTAGTAACCCAAACCTACTTTAAAATACATGAAAAGAACAATCTTTATTCTTTTGATAATTGTAAGCTTCACTAGCTGCAAATCCTCAAAGCGAGCTAGAAGTAAAAAGCAAACTTCTACAACAATCATCTCTAAAAAAAGCAAAAAAGAAACAGCTAATTACAAGGCTAAATCTTCAAAAAAAGTATCTAAAGCTGAAAATATTGTTGACTACTCGAAACAATTTAAAGGGGTTCGCTACAAATGGGGAGGTACCACAAAATCAGGAATGGATTGTTCCGGGCTAGTTTTTGAGTCTTTTAGAGCCTATGATGTCATATTACCCAGAATATCTAGAGATATGGCTAAAAAAGGTCATAAAATTCCACTAAAAAAAACACAAGAAGGCGATTTACTTTTCTTTAAAACTAGTAAAAACAGGAGACATCGTATTAATCATGTCGGTTTGATTATAAAATCTAAAACTGGTGATATTTCTTTTATACATGCAACAACCAGAAAAGGGGTTATTGTTTCTAAACTTTCTGAAAACTATTGGAAATCAGCGTTTGTTGAAGCGCGTAGAATTTTGTAAGATATTTCATATATTGCATACTTATGCAATTATTGAATTTTACTATCATTAAATTAACGACTTACTTCATTATAGGTATTGCTATTAGTACTTTGTTTAGCATTCCTTTGAATGTCTCTTTATACTTAACAGCTTCCCTTTTTGTCATCTTATTAGTGTTTTACCTCATCGCAAAAAGGCAATTCATTAAAACCAGTTGGTTTGGTTTGTCCTCTTTTTTAATGATGATTAGCATTGGTATATTAACCACAAATCTTCATAACGAAAAAAACTATTCTAATCATTATACAAATCAGGTTTCAATAAAAAATGACTCTTTAAAAACGATGACGTTTAGAATTAGAGACGTTTTAAAATCTGGAAATTTCTATGACAAATACGTTATAGACCTTTTAGAAATTGATGGAAGCAAGGTAAAAGGAAAATCTCTTTTAAATATTGAAAAAGGTTCAACACAAATTGCTTTAAAAATTGATGATATTTTTATAAGTAAAACAGTCTTCAAAGATTTAAATCAACCATTAAATCCTCATCAATTTAATTACAAAACCTATCTAGAGAAAAAATATATTTACCAGCAATTATTTATTTCTAATCGATCACTTTTAAAAGTAAGTTCGAAAACACATTCTCTCTTAGGATTAGCTAGTAACATTCGTGAATATATCAACTTAAAATTAAAATCTCACCTTTTCAAACCAGACGAACTTGCCATAATTAATGCTCTATTATTAGGCCAACGACAAGACATTAGTAAAACTATTTACTCTAATTATACAAATGCAGGTGCTATACACATTCTGGCCGTATCTGGCTTACATGTGGGTATAATATTAATTATTTTAAGCTTCGTACTCAAACCTATTGAAAGCTTTAAACATGGAAAACTTATAAAAACGTTTCTGCTGGTAGTTATTTTATGGTGCTTTGCTCTTATTGCTGGGTTATCGGCATCAGTTACCAGAGCTGTCACTATGTTTAGTATAGTTGCGATTGCTATAAACCTAAAAAGACCAACTAATATATATAACACTTTAGCCATATCGATATTCACCATATTGCTTTTTAAGCCCATGTTTTTATTTGATGTCGGTTTTCAATTAAGTTATTTAGCTGTTTTTGCCATTGTTATTGTGGATCCTGTTATATATAAACGATGGAAACCAAAATCTAAAATCATCGATTTTTATTGGCATACATTCACTGTTACACTTTCTGCTCAATTAGGAATCATTCCGATAAGTCTTTATTATTTTCATCAATTTCCAAGTTTGTTTTTTATATCTAATTTGGTAATCATTCCTTTTTTGGGATTTATTTTAGGTCTTGGAATACTCATCATTCTTTTAGCTGTTTTAAATTTACTGCCACAGTTTATAGCTACTATTTATGGGCATATTATTGGCTTAATGAATGATTTTATTGCTTGGATTTCAAGACAAGAATTATTTTTAATAAAAGATATTCCCTTTGATCTTTTGTATGCTTTGGCTTCTTATCTCTCCATTATTTATCTCATAAAACTTCTTAAAAAGTGGCATTATTATAATCTCAAATACTTATTAATTACTATTGTGATTTTTCAAAGTATCGTTATTTACACCAATTATAATATCCAAACAAATGCCTTTATCATTTTTCACAAAAACAAGCATAGTCTTATTGGAAATATAACGCATAACAAAATGATAGTAGCCCATGATTTTGATACCTTACCGAAAACAAAAAACAATATCGTAAGAGATTATGCGGTTGGTAATCATATTAATATTATTGAAAAAGACTCGTTACAGTCGGTTTATCTTCTTAACAATAAAAGGTTTTTGGTTATTGATAGTCTGGGGGTTTACAATATTAAATCCTTTGAACCAGATTATCTATTACTAAGGCAATCACCAAAAATAAATTTGAATAGATTGATTGATTCTATAAAACCAAAATACGTTATTGCCGATGGAAGCAATTACAAATCTTATATGGAAAAATGGGAAATTATTTGTAAAAAAAGAGAACTCCCTTTTCACCAAACCAGTAAAAAGGGAGCTTTTATTATTGAGTATTGATTTTTTTGAGGAGATTCCTGACGCCCTGGGAATATTTTCATCATTTCAGGAAGTTCTTTTTCAACCTTTAAACTCTGGCTTAAATGCTTTATAGTAAACATTAAACTTTTCTTGAGTATCTATTTCTTTATGTTTGTCTTCTCTAAACATTTTTAAATATAATTCTAATTGCGGAGGCGTTTGATACCCTTTAATTGGGGCTATCACATCTCCTTTTTCATCTAAAAACACAATAGTTGGATATGCCTGTATTTGAAAATAACGGGACAACTCATGCGCAGAATTTCGTCTATTAGCATTCGCTGGATTATAATTAGGGTTCGAAAATATTTTTTCTTTATAATTAACCTGCTCATTACCCTCTGCATTAAATTTTACAGCATAATAGTTTTCATTAACATAATCTACAACATCTTTATTATGAAATGTGTTTTTGTCTAAGATCTTACATGGTCCACACCAATTGGTATAAACATCCATCATAATTTTTTTAGGTGCTTTCTTTTGAAGTGCTAAAGCTTCTTCAAAAGTCACCCAATTAATCTCCTGCGCATTTGTAAAAACTGTTACAAAAACAGCTAATAATAACCATATCTTTTTCATAATGTTTTAAGTTTTTTTACTTTCAGCTACAACATTGATGCCGCTTTGCCTATCCATTTAGTTGGACCTCCAGCCACATACCCTGTACTTCCAAGGCTTCTTAAATTTATTTGTTTTTCAGAATTAATTTCTGGATTAACAAACCATATGGTAGGGTACCCTCTTACCTTAAACATACTTTGCAATTGCCTATTTTGAGTTCTAATACTATCATCTTGAGGTGTCCTTTTTGGAAAATCTAATTCAACAAGTACGACATTTTCAAGCGCCCATTTTTTAAACTCGTTAGTTTGAAAGACTTCTTTTTGTAAACGTATACACCAGCCACACCAATCTGACCCTGTAAAAAACATTAACAGTGGTTTTTTTTCTTTAACGGCAAATTCTGATGCTTTACTCATATCTGTATGCCAAGTTAATTCTTGAGCACTAACTAATGCCGCTGTAAAAATGCTTACTAAAAGTATATAAATTGTTTTCTTCATAGTCATATTTGTTGCAAAACGTATACCGAACTTACAAAAAATGCTCCTAAACAGGAGCATTTTGAATATTATTTAATGATTTTTTCGACTAACGGACGCCATGCATTAGCCTTTTTAATACTGGATTAAGCAGTATAGAAATCAAACCTACACCAATTGGGATCAATGTAAATATTAAAAAAAAGGTGCCTAATGAGTATTGTTCAGAAATTTTATCAATCATACCACCCATCGTTCCGGCAGCTTTTTGTCCAACGGCAATTGCTAAATACCAAACTCCAAACATAAAACCAATCATTCTAGGTGGTACTAATTTACTCAAATATGACAAACCTACAGGCGATAAACATAATTCACCCATGGTATGGAAAAGATATGCCAAAATTAAAAACACCATACTAATAGACGCGGTTTTCGCTCCAGAAGGAATATCTGTTGCTCCATAAGAAAGTATTGCAAAACCAAGTCCTAACAAAATCAAACCTAAACCATATTTCATGGCAGCACTAGGATTATATTTACTTTCCCACCACCTTGAAAAAAATGGCGCTAATGTGATAATAAAGAACGAATTTAAAATACCAAACCATGTAGCTTCAATTTCATTTCCGGGTTCTGAGAATTTATTAACCAATCTAAAAATTACTAAAAACCAAATTCCAGCAAATGCGATACCTAAAATTATATTAGACAACCCAATTTTTGAAAATGTTTTCTTTGATAATAAAACTAAAACCCATGTGATGATTATTAACGGAATAGTGGTTAATAATGCATCAACAATTTTGAATATCATTGCAGAATTTCCAACCAAACTCCTATTAGTATAATCTCTTGCAAACAAAGTCATAGAACCCAATGATTGTTCAAAAAAGGCAAAGAAAAATACAGTAAATAACCCAAAAATAGATACTGCAATAATTCTATCTCTAACTATTGGAATATATCTAGCTATTCTGGTAACAAGTAAAATTAAAAACAAAACCAATGCTCCTAATACAATTACGTTTGATCCACTAAGACCATTTATTTCAAAAGGAGCCAAACTTGTACCTTCAATCTTTTCTAGTGGGTCATTGAATAAGTAAAGTAATCCTCCTAATGAGGATAAAACAATTAAAACTTTATCAAATAATGTAAATGGATTTAATTTTTCATCAATAAGCTCTTCTTTATTTTCAACAGGACTAGTTTCATTAATGTTTTGAGGTAATTCAACTTCGTGAATCTTACTAGGTTTAGCTCCAATATTCCCAAACAGACTTCCAGCTAACCAAAATTGTAACATCCCCAAGAACATAAATATTCCTGCGAGACCAAATCCCCATGACCACCCATAATTTTCGGCCAAATAACCACATAACATCATTCCAAAAAAAGCACCTGCATTTACACCCATATAAAAAATAGTATAAGCCCCATCTTTTTTGGACTCTTTACCTTTGTACATTTCAGAGATTATTGAAGTAATATTAGGTTTAAAAAAGCCTGTACCTATAACTAACAAGGCTAAACCTAAATAAAATGTCATCGTAGTTTCTAATGCCATTGCTGCATGGCCTAGTGTCATTATTAAACAGCCTACAACCACTGCTATACGGTACCCTGTAATCTTATCGGCGATCCACCCCCCTATGATTGGAGTTAAATATAATAATGATGCATAAGTCCCTATTAAAGCCAAAGCATGCTCTCTGGGCCATTCCCAACCTGGATTATCGCTCAAAATAGGAGCAGTTAAAAATAATACCAAGAGTATACGCATCCCATAAAATGAAAAGCGTTCCCACATTTCAGTAAAGAATAACACAAACAACCCCGCAGGGTGTCCAATAACTTTGTCCTTAAATAGGTTTTCAATGTCTGTATTCATAAAAAAAATAGTTAGTTAAAGAAAAAACCCTCCAAAAGAGGGTTTATATATTTTTAAACATCTGCTAATTCAAAACCTTCAGCTTCATCATGAATTACATGTTCATTATCTTCAGCTCCATGTGTAAGTTTTTCTAATTTTTTACGGAATACCATAACTAAGCCTCCAAATAAAACGCAAAAAACAGCAATTCCTGTAAATACAGTAAACTCGCCTAAACCTTCGGCAGATTCTCCCAAAAGCCCAGCTAACTTATTACCAAAACCAGTCATTGCAAAATAAACCCCCATCATTAACGACGCATATTTAACTGGAGCGAGTTTTGTGATATATGACAATGCAACTGGTGAAATACATAACTCTCCGACTGTATGAAACAAATAGGCTAAAACTAACCAATACATAGCAGAAGCTCCTGTACTATTAAATTCTGAAGCTGCAGCAGACATAAAAAAGAAGCCTGTACCCATGATGATTAACCCAACTATCATTTTAAATAAAGAGCTAGATACTTTTCCTTTTAATTTTCTACTTGCCCAATATAATGCTACTGAAGTTCCTAAAAAGATAATAAACATAGCATTTAAAGACTGAAACCAAGACGCTGGTACTTCCCATCCCATTAACATTCTATTGGTATTTTCCTTTGCATATATATTCATTAAACCACCAGCCTGTTCAAAGGCTCCCCAAAATACAATAACTAATAAAAAAGATATAAATAGCACCACAATTCTATCTTTTTCTATTTTGGTTAAAGGTTTTTTCATAGCTTCTTTCTCTTCCTTATTTTCAGAAGTTCCTAAAAAATTTCCGACATGTTTTAAATGTTTTTGCCCCACAACATATTGTATTAATCCTAAAGCCATACCTATTCCTGCTAATCCAAAACCATAATGCCAACCATGCACTTCTCCTACATAACCAACAATTAAACTTGATAAAAAAGCGCCAACATTAATACCAATATAAAAAATGGTAAATCCTTTATCTCTTCTTATATCTCCTTGCTGATATAAACCTCCAACCATGGTTGAAATATTTGGCTTTAGCATCCCTACTCCTGCAATGATTAAACCTAAACCTGTATAAAATGCCCACATTTCTTCTACAGCCAATATACTATGTCCGGCGACAAGAAGTAAGCCTCCATAAAGAACAGATTTTTTCTGACCTAAAAATTTATCTGCAATCCATCCTCCAGGTATAGACATAACATAAACCAACATGGTATAAGTTCCATAAAGCGATAAGGCATCTCCATTTGTCCATCCTAATCCTGCATTTTCTGCTTGCGTTTGTGCTACTAGATATAGCACCAATATGGCTCGCATTCCATAGTATGAAAAGCGTTCCCACATTTCGGTAAAAAACAGCACATATAATCCTATTGGGTGCCCAAATAATTCCTTTTGCTTTATTGTAGTTGAATTTGACATAAATTTATAATTAGTTTATCCTTTAATCTTTATTTCTTTTACTTCGTTTTCTTTTTGCTTTTCTATTTTATCACCAAGTTTATCATTGATAAAATGTGTCATTTTTTTAAACAAATGCAATCTGGTATTACCACCGTAAATCCCATGGTTTTTATCTGGATATACCGCCCAATCAAATTGCTTATCTGCCTGAATTAATGCTTCTGCTAAACGCATGGTATTTTGTAAATGCACATTATCATCACCAGACCCATGAACTAATAAAAAGTCCCCTTTTAACTTATCGACATGATTTATAGGAGAATTATCATCATATCCACTAGCATTTTCCTGAGGGGTCGTCATATACCTCTCAGTATAGATAGAGTCATAAAAACGCCAACTACTTACAGGCGCCACTGCAATAGCCATTTTAAAAACATCATTCCCTTTAAACAAACAATTACTACTCATAAAACCACCATAGCTCCATCCCCAAATTCCTATCCTGGATGCATCAATATATGGTAGTTCGCCCAATTGTTTTGCAGCTGCTATTTGGTCTTCTACTTCGTACTTTCCAAGTTCATTTTGAGTCACCTTTTTAAACGCAGCACCTTTTAATCCTGTTCCACGACCATCAACACATACAATAACATAACCTTGCTGTGCTAAATGCTGAAACCAATAATCATTCGCGCTATTCCAACTATTTGAAACAGATTGCGAACCTGGTCCGGAATATTGAGTCATAAATAATGGATATTGCTTTGATGCGTCAAAATCAGCTGGTTTAATCATCCACATATTAAGATCATTTCCATTAACATGAATGGTACTGAATACTTTCTTAGATGTTTTATAGTCTGAAAGGTTTTGTGATAATACATCATTATCTTTTATACTTTTAATTAAATTTCCTGAAGCGGCACTATTTAAAGTATATTCTGGTGGTGTAGAAGCACTTGAAAAGGTATTAATGAAATAAGAAAAATCAGCACTAAAAGAAGCATTATTGGTGCCTTCGCTTTTTGTTAATCTTGTTTTATTGCGTCCATTCAATTTAATGGCATATACATCTCGATTAATGGAACCATTTTCAACCGATTGATAGAAAATTTTATTTGTCTTTTCATCATAACCATAATAATTAGTGACTTCCCAATTTCCTTTGGTTATTTGATTAATTAGTTTCCCATTTTTATCATAATGATAAATATGATTAAACCCATCTTTTTCACTGGTCCAGATAAAGCTATTGTCCTTTAAAAAGGTTAGGTTATCTGTAACGTCTATGTAGGCAGTATCTTTTTCAGCTAAAACTAAGTTTGATGTATTATTTTTGGCGTTTATCATCCATAGGTCCAATTCGTTTTGGTGCCTATTCATATAATGTGCACTTAAAATATCCGAATCGTTAGTCCATTCTATACGCGGAATATAAAAATCGCTGTAGGCTTTGTTTAATTTAACTTCTTTGGTTTCTTTCTTGTTTAGATCATGAATGTGTAATGACACTGTCGAATTTGCTTCCCCGGCTTTTGGATATTTAAACACTTGTTGCGTTTGGTAAAGGCCTTCACCATAAACATCCATTGAGAATTCTGGCACATTGGCTTCATCAAATCGTATAAATGCTATTTTATTACTTGCAGCATTCCACTCGAAAGCACGAACAAACGCAAACTCTTCTTCGTAAACCCAATCTGTAATCCCATTAATTACAGCATTCTTTTTACCATCGAAAGTTATTTGAGTCGTCTCACCAGATTGCAAATCTTTTACATATAAATTATTAGCTTTTGCAAAAGCAACCTTATTTCCGTCTGGTGAAAATGCTGGCTCTTGAATTTTATCTTCGTCAATCAAAGTTATGGCTCCATCATTTACATTATAAACATAATAATTTCCTAAGGTAGAACGACGAAAAATGGCTGTTTCATTGGTTGCTAGAATCACTTTATTTTCATCACCACTAAAGGTATAATCAGAAAAAAACTGTACAGCCTCCAGTGAACCTGAATTCACTAAAGTTTTAACTTTTTTCAAAGTTTTATAATCGTAAATATCAATAGTTGTTGTTCGTGATTGTCTATCAAAGTTTAAAACAGAATATTGTTGTCCGTTTGCCATAGAATGCAAAACGTCCATTCTTTCCGTTCTAAAGGAACCATTCCAAATGGATTCGAGGGTAATTTCTTTTGTTTGAGCTGATAAAAAAAGTGTTGTAAAAAAACAAATGCAAAAAGACAATCTTGAGAATTTCATCAAAAAAAATATTTATTTCATAAAATGATGTCAAGTTTACTAAAAATTCTGCAAAAAACCGTCATTATTAACACTTAAATAACCTCGCATAAATCAAGGTAATCAATATTCGTATCAAGAGTAGTATCTTTGCATTGCAAATTAACATTTTATGAGTAAATCTATTGCTGGTTTTTCTAAGCTATCTAAATCTAAAAAAATCGATTGGATTGTTGAGACTTATTTTTCTAACACAGAAGATGCGAAACGTATTTTAAAACAATATTGGAATACCGACGAAAAACTACAACAGCTTCATGACGAATTTATTGAAAACACTATAACCAATTATTATTTACCGCTTGGTGTAGCTCCTAATTTTTTAATAAACGACAAGTTGTATACTATACCTATGGCTATTGAAGAGAGCTCAGTAGTAGCAGCGGCCAGTAAAGCGGCCAAATTTTGGTTAGAGCGAGGTGGATTTAAAACGCGTGTTATTTCTACAACTAAAATTGGTCAGGTTCACTTTATTTATAAAGGTGATTTTGAAAAATTAAAACAATTCTTTAGTAAAACAAAGCCTAAGCTTATACAAGATTCTAAGTCTATTACAGCGAACATGGAAAAACGCGGTGGTGGTATTATTGATATTGAGCTACGTGATAAAACAGATGATATAAACAATTATTATCAGCTCCATGCTTCTTTTGAAACGCTTGATGCGATGGGTGCCAATTTTATAAATTCTTGCTTAGAACAGTTTGCTACGACCTTTAAGAACGAAGCATTAATGTTTGATGCTTTCTCTGTGGAAGAAAAGCAAATAGACATCGTTATGAGTATTTTATCTAACTATGTTCCTAATTGTTTAGTACGTGTCGAAGTAAGTTGCAAAGTTGAAGATCTAAGTGAAAATAATGCTGTATCTGGTGAAGCTCTTGCTAATAAGTTTATACAAGCTGTTAATATCGCCGAAGTGGAGCCTTATCGTGCCGTTACGCACAACAAAGGTATTATGAACGGCATTGACGCTGTTGTTTTAGCAACAGGGAACGATTTTAGAGCAGTGGAAGCCGGTGTGCATGCATATGCATCTAGACATGGAAAATATAGTAGTTTAACACATGCTAAAATTGAAAATGGCATATTTACTTTTTGGATGGAAATTCCATTAGCATTAGGAACAGTTGGCGGACTTACAGGCTTACATCCCTTAGTAAAATTAGCATTAGAATTGTTACATAAACCATCGGCTAAAGAACTTATGCAAATTGTGGCTGTAGCTGGTTTAGCTCAAAACTTCGCAGCACTCCGCTCACTTACCACTACTGGCATTCAACAAGGCCATATGAAAATGCATTTAATGAATATTCTTAATCAGTTTGAAGCTAACAATGAGGAGAAGCAAACGATAACTGAATATTTCAAAACAAACGTTGTAACCCACAGTGCGGTTGTTGAAGCGATTAATAAGCTAAGAGTAAAAAATTAAATGAAGTCTTACTACAGTAACGGAAAACTTTTACTTACTGGGGAATATACAGTTCTTGACGGTGCACTTTCATTAGCTGTTCCAACAAAATACGGACAATCTATGCAAATTGAAATCATTACCGAACCTATACTTGGGTGGACAAGTTTAGATGACAATGAGACCGTTTGGTTTGAAACAACTTTTAAAATTACAAATAATGAGATTTCTCACGGAGTTTATCTTGAGCGAAGCCGAAAGGTTCGAAATGACAATACCGTTTCTGAAAGGCTTATTCAAATTTTAAATGCAGCAAAACGACTTAATCCTAATTTTTTAAACACTAAAAACGGGTTCAGAATTACTACTAAATTGGACTTCCCTCGACATTGGGGATTAGGGACTTCTTCTACATTAATAAATAATATAGCACAATGGGCAGGTGTTGATGCATATAAGTTATTAGAAATGACTTTTGGGGGTAGTGGTTATGATATTGCATGCGCGCAGCATAACACTCCTATTACTTATCAATTAATACATGGTAGACCATTCGGTAAACCCATAGACTTCAATCCTCCTTTTAAAGATCATTTATATTTTGTGTATTTGAATAAAAAACAAAATAGCAGAGAAGGTATTAAACATTATAATGCCAATAAAGCGCATTTAAAAACTGTTATTGAGGACATTAACAATATCACTTCACAAATAATGACCTCTAACTCTTTAGAAGATTTTGAAACCTTATTAATACAACACGAAGAAATAATATCCAAACTAACTAAGCAGAAAGCAATTAAAACACTTTTATTTAACGATTTTAAAGGGAGTATTAAAAGCCTTGGCGCTTGGGGAGGTGATTTTATCTTAGCCACTTCTAAAGAAAACCCAAGTCTTTATTTCAATCAAAAAGGTTTTGAAACTGTAATTCGTTATACGGATATGGTATTATAATCCTGAGTAGATTTTCATTTTAATCTATTCTATTCAACATATTAATCATATCTAATCTGGTCGAGCCTTTCGGTTTTAACTTATACTGAGCGAAGCAATCATGACAGGTTAAGTCAAAACCTCATCATTACTTACGGCTTAAAGACCTTTCGACTGCGCTCAAGGTGACACCTAATTAACTTTCGCATACAACAACAATAATCATAAATGATTTAAATTCAAGCTATTACCCAAAAAAAAGGTTTGTAAAAAACAAAAAAGGCCTCGTAAAACGAGACCTTTTTTAAACTTTATTTCTTAGTTCTTATTGAACTTGCGTTTTTGCTCTGTTATCTTCAATTTCTGCAGCTTCTTTTAAAGCATTATACAGTTTCGAGTTAACAACATTTATCTTTTGTTGCTCTACCCTATTTGCAGCAGCTTGGTAACTATCAAGTTCTACAGCTGGCGTTACTTTAGTAACTTGAATCATGTAAACACCGTTTTCTCCATCAATTAATTTTGACGTTTCTCCTTCATTTAGTCCAAAAGCAGTTCCAACAACTAAAGGCTCTCTTCCTGCTCCCGAAATAGTTGGGCTTTTCATGTTTATTGCAGATGCAGATCTCACGGTTGTATTTTCAGCAGTTGCTAAATCTTCAAGCGTTTTAGCAGATACTCTATCTCTAATCATTTTAGCCTTCTTTTCTTTTCTAACAAGAGGCAATACTTTAGCTGTAGCATCTTCAACAGACATTAAGCCTTCTTCGTGCTGGGCAACTAACTGCGCAATCACATAACCATTAGGAATATTAAAACGTTTAACAGCTCCAATTTCTAAATCTTCTTCAAAAGCCCAACGCACAATGGGTCTTTGATTTCCAACACCCGGAATACTCTCATCTAAAACTTTAATACCGTTTACAGGACGTACAGTATAACTCCCTTCTTTTGCTAATGCTTCAAAATCTCCTTCTCTTGCTTTAATTTCAAAGTTTGAGGCATCTCTAAATACTTTTGCAGTCGTTGCTTCAGATGGCTCTATCTTTCTAGTTATGGTTCCTACTTGTACTGCTTTGATTTTATCTGTCTGACCTTCAATTTCTATAATGTGAAATCCAAAAACTGTTTTAACAACACCTAAATCTCCCGTTTTACCTTCAAACTCAAAATCATTAAATTCCGAAACCATGGTGTTATAAGGATGCCAATCGTAACGGCCTTCTTTTTCTACACTTCCTTTGTCTGAAGAAAATTCCTTTACTAACTCTGGAAATTTAGAACGATTAGATTTAATAACCGTTAATAAACTATCGGCAGTTACTTTTGCTTCTGCTTCAGTTTGTGTAACCTCAGGAGCCGCACTTTGAGATCCTATAAAAGGAATTAAAATGTGCCTTACTTTTACTGAATCCGGAATTTGTTTAACAGCAACTACTTTAGATATTTTAAAATGACCATTATCTTTATATGGTCCGTAAACACCTCCTACTTCAAGATTATAAATAGTATCTGCAACAGCTGTTGGCAATCCTGACTTAAACACAAAGCGATTGTCGAATTTAGTATCTGAATTTGTGTTAATATAATCTTCGTTATCCTTAACTTTAGAAAAAGCAACTATGGTATCCTTTCTCCCAGTCTCATCAACAAACCTGCCATTTAAATAAACATTAAGTTCTGCTTTAATAGCATTTTCATCTTCAACAGATGCTACTTCATTAAATTGTATAAATTTAATATCTCTAGATGCATCAACTTCGTATTCTTTTTTATTTTTATTGATATAGTTAGAAATATCAGATTTAGAAACTTCAACTAAACTGTCTTTAATAGCTGCATAAGCTACTTGAACAAACTTGATATCAACTTTATTACCTTCTAATTTATGTTCTAATTCGCCCTCAGCTAAAGTACCTGTTAAACCGGCTTTAACTAAATTAAAATAATTCTGTTGTAGTCCACTTGCCGCAACAGATTTTTCGTAATTAATCCAGCTAGCATAAGCTTGTTGAGAAGTTTCTTTTAAATTGGCAATGTATTCGTTTAATTTATTCTCATCAAAAAGACCTGCCTCGTTTAAAAACTCAGGACTTGTAGCCAAAGATGTTTTTAACAAATCTCTCATTTGATCTTTTTCAACAGAAATACCTAACTCATCATATTGAGTTTGCATGATCGCTTTTCTAACTTCCTGCTCCCATACTCTATTCATTACTTGAGTATTTGTCGCATTTGGTCCAGCTTGTCTTTGTGCAGCTTCTACTTTTTGCATGAAATCTTCACGTGTAATATCTTTACCATTTATAGTAGCAACAATATTTTGTGATTTTGAAGTAAGTGCATCACTGTTTTTAAATAAATCTGCTAATACAAAAGAAAATAACGCCATTGCTATTATTAATATTAAAAATAGTGAGCGTTGTCTAATCTTATTTAAAACTGCCATTTGTAATTTAAATTTTTAAAACCCCTTGCTAGGGTTTAGCTTGTTAAGTTAGTTGTCAATATAACTATAATATCATTTCCACATTAAAATTACCGTAATAAAACGCCTTTTTTCCTTTCTTCTTCAATATAAAAAGAAACCATAGCTAAGGCTATGCTTTAGTTTTCTATTTTAAATAAATAAAAAATCATCATTTTCTTTTACGGTGATTTCAAAATAGAAATGATATAATTGACAAAATATCGTGCGCGAAAATACCATTTTCTATTTAATAATAAAAGCAGAAAGGTGCATTAATTGTATTAAACTTCCAGATTTTCACTTTAATAGGAAAGACACTATAAATGAAACTCCAGTAGATAGCTTTGAACGATTCTTTTCAAATCAATCTTCTTCTAAACGTTTAAGTTCTACCATATCAATTTTAGTATTTGATACTTCTAAAATTGTAAATTGAAACGCCTCAATTTTTACAATATCATTTTGAGCTGGAATCTCTTCGGTATGATTAACAATAAGACCTCCAAGTGTTTCGTAATTTTCACTTTCAGGTAAATTTATTTTATAAGTTTCGTTAATATAATCAACCTCTAAACGTGCAGAAAACTTATGCGTAACATCATCTACAACTTCTTCGATTAAATCTACTGTATCGTGCTCATCTTCAATTTCACCAAACAGTTCTTCAACAATATCTTCAACAGTCATAATACCCGATGTGCCTCCATATTCATCTAAAACAATCGCAATACTTCTTCGTTTTTTTGTAAGCACGCCCAATACATCTTTTATAAGTACTGTTTCAGGTACAAATTCAACAGGTAGCATCATGGACTTAATATCCTTGGGTTTTTTAAATAATTCAAAAGAGTGCACATATCCCAAAATATCATCCATAGTTTCTTTGTAGACCAATATTTTAGTACATCCTGTTTCGGTAAATAGCGTGTTAAGCGATTTAATAGAATCATTAATTTCTACAGCTATAATTTCGGTACGAGGTACCATGACTTCTCTTGCTTTTACTTCGGAAAATTCAAGTGCATTTTGAAAAATTTGAATTTCTGTATCAACTTCCTCGTGTGCTTCAACAGATTCCATTTGTTCGCTTATATAATTACCAAGTTCTACTTTTGTAAACGCTAATTGTATTTGATCGCCTTCTGTTTTAAAAAAATATTTAAGCACAAAATCTGATATCCAAATAACAAAATCTGATATAAAAGAGAATAAGACATAGAACACATAGGCTGGAATTGCCAAGATTTTAATTAATGTGTTCGAGTAAATTTGAAAAAATACTTTAGGCAAAAACTCTGCAGTTATTAAAATAATAATTGTAGATATTACGGTTTGTGTTAGTAAGTTTAAATCGGTTAACATATAGTTTAAAAAACCATATGATGTCGGTAGTATCGTTTGAAACCAATTTACCAACAAGTCTCCCATAAAAAACCCATATATAACCAATGCTATATTATTACCTATAAGCATGGTGGCTATAAACTTTGAAGGTTTAGCAGTAAGTTTTCTTAAAACTTTAGCAAATATACCTGCTTGTTTTTTTTCAATTTCAATATGAATTTTATTTGAAGACACATAAGCAATCTCCATACCTGAGAAAAAGGCAGAAAGAATTAATGATGCAATTATAATAATAGCATAAATGCTCATTTATTTTGAGTTATCTTTATTTTCAAACTTTTTGCTAAATCGGCTTCTAAAGAAAAACATAAAAATTGCCAAGGCTGCTAGCAATATTGAAGGATATACAATTTCACCTGTATTTATATATTTTGCAATAGCATCGTATATAAACAAAGCTGCAAATACGATATAGGCGTATTGAAAAATCTTAGAATATTTCATAGATTATGAATCGTTAATTAATTAAACAAAGATAGTAAAATCGAAAAAGAAATTCTGGTAAGAGAACGTTAATCGTCAAGCGAAATAATTCCAGTTACCTCTAGTACTTCGGCATTTGTAAATTTTGAATTAGAGTCAAAACCGTTGCCATTAATAACATCTTGTTTTGTTGTAAACGCTACGGGAACATTAGTAAACAACCATTCTCTTTTTTGGTCATAATATAACTGTTCTGTCTTTAAAACATTTCCATCATGCGTGGTAATAACAACATGTCCCTGCAAATCTATAAGGTCGGTCTTATCATATACTATCGCATAATCTGAAACCACAGTACTTTTTTTATTTTCCTTATCGAACACATATAATGTAATCCCCCCTGTAAATTCGTTAAAAGGAAAGTCACTATTCGAATAATCAAACATTTTAGCGCTTAAAAGATTTGCTGTCACTCTACCTGAGTCTGTATATTTTAAATTAATATTTTCAGCAATTCCAATAGGTTCATTTTCCGAAACACCAATTTTTTGTACCTGATTAAAATTGTCATTACATGAAAAAAACATAGTCACAGTAATAATTACTGTGACTATGTTCAATATATTATATGTACGTGCTTTGTTCATTAAATTTTTGGCACTGTAACCGAAGCCCCAATCCAACAAGCTATTTTTATGACTTGCCCAGATCTACCTGAACTAAAAATCTCAGCTTTTTGTGGTGCTTTTGCCAAATAATTAGCAACCGATTTAGCAGAATTTTTCTTTTGTGTAGGATCTACACGCGCCGCTTTTCTTGCTTCGTCTGCAGCTAACCAATATACAGCTCTTTTATCAAAGTTAGTAGTTCCGCAGTTATTTGCACTAGCAGCATACATAGCAGCTATTGATAAATATGGACGGCCGTTTGATGGGTTTAACTTTAATGCTTGTCTGAAATAATTTCTGGCTTTGCCATAACTACGTTTTGCTTTTAGTTTTAAAGCTATTCTAT
This sequence comes from Flavivirga spongiicola, assembly GCF_030540825.1. NCBI lineage: Bacteria > Pseudomonadati > Bacteroidota > Flavobacteriia > Flavobacteriales > Flavobacteriaceae > Flavivirga > Flavivirga spongiicola. The sequence goes on along the minus strand of NZ_JAUOEO010000001.1, from coordinate 3,211,727 downwards.
TATATAGTTTTGCTTTTTTAAAGTTATCTGTTTCTAAACGAATGGCTTGCTCGTAAAACTTAATAGCTTCATTAGATTTTTTCTGCTTGTCTTTTAATATCCCTAAGTAATAAGCAGAATTAGCCGATGGGCTTAACTCATGGTATGCATTAACCAATTGAAAGAATAATGGATCACCTGTACATTCCTTTTCAGACATTTTTCCTGCTGCTCTTTGCAACCAAACTGCATTATTTTTATTCTCTTCAAAATCTTTCTTATATAAAGGAATTAAATTTTCACAATTAGCTCTATCTCCTAGTTTTTGGTCAATACTTCCAGAAATTAGGTCGTAATTTTTCAAATAACTTTCATAAAACTTTTTATACTTACCATCTTTTTTAGTTAATTCAGTACCGGCATCTTCTTTTTCAATAAGCTTATTAAGTTTTTCTGAATAGTTTTTTACTTCCTCTTCAACTTTCTCTACAACATCGTCATACTTATTAAATAAATCTTTAGCCGGTTTCTTTTTTGCATCATACAAATCAACCATTAAAGAAAAATACGTGTATAAACTTTTAGGATGAGTAAAAGTGGCTCTATCCAATTTAAAAGCAGCATCATAGCACTCGTAAAGCTCTTCATCTGTTTTATTTAATATTTTTCTATTGTCATACATCAATTGACACGCTTTAGCAGCATACTCCCCTTTTTTGGTCTTACTTGCAAAATGTATCGTTCTTTCTTCCCATAATTTTAATAAATCATTAATATAATTTATTTTATCTACAGCTGATGCCTTTTTAATTTTATGGTTTAAAATTTTCTCACCATCAATATAAATGGCATTATTAAATTTTGGACATTTATTTCGTACTACCATCCACGGCTCATAAGCTGCATCATAATTTTTAGCTTTCACATACTCATGAAAAATAGAAAGCTTAGTCATACACTCTTCATCTTGTTGTGCAAAACCTATATTTAAGCCAACAAATAATAATGTGAATAATAATGTAGTTTTTGTTTTCATAATTATAATTTTATGCTGTTAGTCATACTTTCTTTTCTGAAACCATCTATCGTTTAGAGATAAACTTATTCGGAAATTAACAAAATCCTCTTGAATTAAAGAACTATTGGTTGTTCCTCGTTTACCGACTTCAAAACCTAAATTCGCGTTAGAAAAAAGATTCCCTACTGGTAATCCTACTCCAAAAGATATGCCAAACTCATTTATTGATTCGTTATTTATATTTAATCCTGTTTTTTCATAGCGTATTCCTGCTCTATAAACAACCCTTTTAAAGTAACTAGTATAAGAATTATATTGCGGAATATAGAATCCTCCTAAAGAAAAAGTTGAAGCATCTTCATATGTTGTAGAAACACTTGTACTACTATATAATTCATTTGAAAAATCACTAGTCTTTTGAGAGCTGTATTCAGCACCAACAAACCAATTTCTTGGCTTTCCTATCCCAGCCCCTATCGAAAACTTCGATGGCAACACCAAATCAGTTTCTAACAACCCTAGAGCTTCTAAATCAGTTTCTATTCTACTACCAGGAACTTCAAACTCTTGGCCGGATGTATTAGTTGTTATAGCAGAAAATGATCTTACGTTTTTAGATACTAAATCACTTTCTGGTGTATACGTTAAGCCAGAAGAAAGCTCTAAACTCTCAGTTATCATCTTTTTATAAGATAACCCCAAACTAAAGTTTAAACCACTTAAATCAGATCTGTTATTTTCCCGCGACTGATACTGAAGCTGAGTGCCATCACTATCATATAAGTATTCAACCGTACTATTTTGAATATTTCCAAAGTTATATTGAGCATCAACACCAACACTTAACCCATCCATTATTTGGTATCCTAAACTAAAAAATGCTTTGTTAAGGCCACCTTGCCCTCTAAATCTATTTTCAACATCCCCGTTACTGTTTAAAGACTCTAACTTGTACCCAACTGATGTATACGGTAATAATCCAAAACCAAAGCCAAATTTACCCATTGGTATAGATAAAGCTAGGTAATCAAAAGTAGTCGATGACGTATTATCTGTTCCAGAATCACTTTTTAAGTTTATACTGGAATAACTTCCTCCTACCGTAAACTTTATAGGCCTACTTTCATTATTAAAAAATTGTATATTTTTTCCTGCATAAGAAGCAGGATTACGCAAATTAATATGAATACTATCGCTATAAATACTTAAACCACCCATACTTCTATTTTCTACGGTGCCTTTAAATTTAAGACTTCCAATACCATAAAAAGAATAAGGAGAAGCCGTTCCTTCTTGGCCGTAACTGTGAATTGCAAAAACTGCAATAAAAACTAATACAAGTTTTTTTATCATTCGTTTGAGTTAAATTGTAAAATATAGTTCAATCCCTCTAAAAGAAAATTAGAATTGGCAAATATGCTACTTTTTAATTGTTTTGACAAAAAATTAGCGTCGCCTCCTGTTAAAATTACTGTTAAATCTGAATATTTTCGATGATATTCATCAATAATGCCTTCAATTTCCTTTAAAATACCATATACCACTCCAGAATGTATAGACCCATTTGTCGAATTTCCAATGATATTTTTTGGGATTTCTGATTCTAATAACGGCAAATTTACAGTTAAATTATTTAATGATTTATAACGCATTCTAAGCCCTGGAGAAATGGCCCCTCCCATATATTCATTCTTTGCTGTTACAAAATCATAAGTAACACAGGTGCCTGCATCAATAATAAGCACATTATTATTTGGAAATTGTTCAACTGAGGCACATACTAATGCGATTCTATCTACTCCTAAAGTATTTGGTGTCGTGTAAAGGTTTTTAAACGGTAATTTTACATTGGCATCTAAAATCATAACATCGAAAGATTTACTAATTGCCTTAATATCTGCTTTATTTAGTTTTCCAACCGAAGAAATAATTGCCTTTTTTATTGAAGTGTACTTCTCTTTTAAACTATTGATACCTTCTAAAACAAGATTTAGCTTCACAACTTCTTTGTGATTAAGCGTACCTCCCTCAAAAACAGCAAGTTTCACAAAAGAATTCCCTACATCTATTATTAAATTCATCCTTCTTTTTAAAAAGTTTAAATTTACAAAACGAGTGCCAAATAATTATTCATTTAACATATAATATTAATTACAAATCAGTTATACCAATTGAACTTCAAAATGATGCATAAATAATTTTGAAATTTTTTTTCTTAGATGAATCAAAAAACCTAAGCATAGCCAAAGCTATGGTTCTATACCCAGTCAAACTGAGCACATGTTTTTTAAAGAATTATAAGTAAAAAAGACCTGTACTCAACTTGATTGGGTAAACAAATTATATGCGTCGCTTTTAGGTTTAATTGGTATTAAAGCTATTTTGATTAAAAATAAATAAAGTTGAGTGATTTTTTATGAATTTCGTTTGGGTAATAATAAAAATGAATATATATTTGCAACCGCTTTGGCGAGGTACCTTAGCTCAGTTGGTAGAGCAAAGGACTGAAAATCCTTGTGTCCCTGGTTCGATTCCTGGAGGTACCACTTTTAAAGTTTATAAACCCTTGATTATCAGATGATTTTCAAGGGTTTTTTCATTAATGCTCTTGAATATCATCCCAAGTTAACGGTAGTAAGACTTCCCGTAAATCATTTTTGTTCGTTTGTATTTCAATGATATAATCTATTCTTCCAAAACCATTTTAATTAACCTTTTGCAAATAAGTTTTATCAAACATCATTTTAGAGGAATACTTTTCAATATATAAATTGTATGCATTTTTAATTATACCATCCCTTAGTTCCTTATTCTGTATGATAATTTTTATCTTTTCTTTAAAAGAATCTCTATCTAGTCCTTTTTTTTCATTTAACTCAATTTTTAAACAGGAATATTCATTTTTAAGCATTTTAAAAATATCTGACTCAGTTACAATCATAGGCACTTTATAAGACATGGCTTCTAACATAACGTAACTACTCTGTTCATTTAAAGAAGGAAAGATTAATGCATTTGCAAGTTTGTAATATAGTTTAACTCTAAAAGGTTGTACATATCCTATAAAAATTATTTTTTGATCAAAACCACAACATGCTTTTATTAGATCTTCTTTCATCTCTCCTCCACCAACTATAAGCAGTTTTGCATTTTCGCACCCCTCTTGCAAAACACTCTTAAAAACTTCAATAAGCTGGACAACTCCTTTTTGAGCATTTAACCGCCCTAAATAAAGGAAAATAAAGTCTTTTTTAGTAATCTGTAATTCTTTTCTAATCTGTTTGATTTCATAACTATCATTAGTATTAAATTTTTGTTCTCTTATTCCATTAGGAATTTTGTGAACTTTATGTTTAGGAATTTTATAAATTTCAAAAACATCCTTCTTCATAGTTTCAGATAAACATATAACTTGATCTGAAAGCTCACAATTTTTAATTTCTGCTTGTATATTCTTTTTATGAAAAGAGTCTTCTTTTGGGTCTTTAAATTCTGAAATAAATTTATTAAAGTTATTATTATAGTGTGTTTTCCATAATGAGACGTGAATGGTATATATTATTTTAGCATTAGTGTGTTCTTTAATACAGTTCATTAAAAAATATTGCATATTACTATTAAAATGAAATACATCGTTTTTATTAAATTTATAAAACTCATGTAATATGATAAATACAGCTTTTGAGTACAGATAAGATAAACTTTGAATTTTTTCTTTATGAAAAATTGGTTTAGGAATTTTTAAATAGGTAATATTAGTTATTTCATTCTTCTCAACAGTAATGCTATTAGATTCACCGATAAAAACAGAAACTAGATCAAAATATTTATTCCTCACTTTAGCTTCTTCTAGTATTTCATCTATATATTTGCCAACACCATATTTTTGAGAGTCATCTGCCTGATTTACAATAAAAATTCTTTTCTTTTTCATACAATTCAAATATTGAAAATTGTTATTTTAGATTATTAAATAACCCCAGCAAAAAAAGATTTTGATCCTTCGACTCATTATCTCTGCATAAAAAAATAGCTTGTATTATTAATTTGGAGAATAGTAGGCTATAATCATTAGTTTTATTTAGCAAACTTTTCATTAGTTTATTTATATCATTTTCTATTTGTTTTAATACTATTAACTTGTTTTTTTTATACAACTCTGTATCGCGGAAGTATAGTTCATTAAAAATAATTCCCACTTCGTATGATTTATTATTTATAAGAGACGAAAAAGTATTTTCTTTAGTTTCTTTTACTTTAGGCGCTTTAATATGATTAAATTCTTTATAACTATCTGGTTTACTCTTTTTTAAAAAATCTATATATAGTAAGTGATTTAAATAACCACTATTAATAATCAAGTTATAATTTTCATCCAACTTTAATAAAACACTTTGCAGGGCTTCATTTAATTTTAACAAAAAGGGGTTGTTGTTTTTTAACAATTTGACTCTTTCCAATATATAATGTCCATGAATAATGAAATCACTTAAATTATTAATATCTATATCCTTTTCTATTAAAATTTCAAAATCTGCCTGTGCTGAATTATCTATGAGTTCTAAAATATCCTCTAAATCATCAGATTCAAAATAGCCGTTTTCAATAAATTGTATCAAAGACCAACCTATACTTGCTATTTTAGAATTAGCTTCGCCCGTATGTTTTTCAATGGCAGATAACTCTTCCATCAATACATCTTCTAGAATTTCAAAAGCTAGTTCTGAATACTGTTGTTTTGAATATTTAGCTCCATAATTAAAAAAAAAGTATACGAGTGGCATTTTGCCATTTAAGCCATTACTTTTAAATACTTCAGAATTAATTAATAAAAGCTGTGCAATATTATGTATCGATAATTTCAAATTTATCTATGCTTTTTTGTGATTTGCTTTTATTTATTATTTAAGTTGTCCATAGTTGGAAATCTATTTATATCTACTAAGCTATATCCAAAAAAGTTGATTTTCTCTTCATATTTTTTTATTAGTTTTTCTTGGTCATCCTTTATTAAATAATTCGAATTCCATTTGGCTAAATATTCTGAATTTTTATTCAAAAGCTGATTTTTATAATCAATCTCTACTCCTGCAAAATCATTGATGTTTCTTAAAACTTTTTTTGGATTTTTAATTAGCTCTTCATAACTGATCAACATACTATTTGTTAGAAGTAATCTATCATTAAAGTAAATTTCATGTGCTTTAATCCAATGTTCCAAAAGACTCTCAATAGATGTTCTAGACCATTTTTGTGTAGAAAGGGAAACAACAATAGGGTTTCTAATGATTGTAATAAAATATGCGTTAGGAAAAATTTCTTGAAGAAATCTGGTTCGTATTATATTAGGAGGAGATTTTTCTAATAAAACCTCTTTAGTTAAATCCCAGTAATTTGACCATTCTCGAAAAAGAATATCTTTATTTTTATTAGTTATTAAAGCGCTCCTTTCTGTTAATCTAGCATTTTTATCAAAAGCAAATTTACCAGGCCCTCCATATGCATGCGCCGCTTTAAAAACAGACTGTAGGTGCTGTCCTTCATTTTCTGGAACCCCAGTATTTTTAAATGAACTTATATTTTCTGAGTTTGAAACAATATCACTCAAAATGGAGGTACCACTTCTATGTAGTCCACATATAAAAAGTACTTTATTATTATTTTCCACGTTATTATTATTCAAAAATTTGGATGATTGTTTTCATAAAACTTGTTTGTTGTGAGGTTTTAATTTAGGTTCTCCATGTTGTTTTTATAAGATAATCTTCTTTGTAAAACGCTTTTATTTTATTTAGATAATCAATATTTTTAATTTTAAAATTTACTTTCGTTTTATTTGAAACTTCTTTAATAAATGAGATTTTGTGAGCTTCAAGATAGCTGTACAAATCATTTATATGAACCACGTCATCAATATGCTTCATGCTATAATAGTCAACTTGTTTTCTAATATGTTCATCAATGTGCAATGGATCAGATTTTTTTAATTCAAACTCTATAAACTCCATGAACCTACTAAAAGAATCATCTTCGTATAAATTTAGAATTGAAAAATAGGCTCTATATTCTCTTTCTAGGACAAATAGTTTGTAGGTTGAAATAACCCTATCGATTGGGTCTCTCCAAACAGCAAACTTGTGTATTTTTTTATTCTGCTGTTTTTCAATCTTTTTAAGTTGTTTAGCAGTAAATAAATACTCTGATCGTTTAGGGTAAGAACCAACTTTTCGATGCGCCTCCCACACATTGGGAATATCTGGAGTCCATTTTTTTTCATTGTTATAAATGGCTACCTTTTTCAAAAAAGTGCAAGCATTCTTGCTAATTACAACAAATGCATAATTTGTATTTGGGATCATACAATAATAATTACCGAAAAAAGGGGACTCTACTTTTTCATCTTTTTTAAGTCTCATATATTAATTAGGGTTGTGGTTGATAAAAAGTTCAAAAGCTTGCTAATAGAATTATTAATATTATTCTTTTCTGTATCAATTGTTATTGATGCCATTTTTGTTTCTTCATATGCATCCGAAATACCTGTGAAGTTTTTTATTTTTCCTTTTCGAGCCAAAGCATATAATCCTTTCGGGTCTCTTTCTTCACAGATGTTAATTGGACACTTTACATGTACTAACAAAATATTGTTTTTACCAATTATGTTTTCAACAGCTGTTCTATCTGATTCATAAGGTGTTATTGCGGCAACAATAGGAACAACATTAGCCTGAAGCATTAATTTGCATATTTCTGCAATTCTTCTAACGTTTTCAGACCTATCATCTTTACTAAATCCCAAGTTTTTATTTATTCCATTTCTTAAAACATCTCCATCCAATAGAATTGTTGGTATATTTCTTTCTTTATACTCTTGCAAAACTTCTTTAGCTAGAGTCGTTTTACCAGCTCCTGATAATCCAAAAAACCAAATCATTTTATTTTTAATCATACATTGAATCAATTATAAGTTATAACCTCTCTAAACTTATAGAACATCCGTTCGGCAACACTTAGGTTTTCTGTAATAATTTCGGCATTACCAAGAAGCTCTTGAGTAAACTTAAAGGTTTTATTATAAGATGTTTTTGTCCCTTTAGGTAAGGAAATAAAAACCGTATAGTTACCTTCATTATTAGGGGATATGGAGAAATTCATTACTTTACCAATAAGCATCCCGTACTGTTGATAAGGATAATTATCTAATTTTATAAATACTTTCTGTCCTATACTTACTTTACCAGCATTTTGGGCAGGAATTACCAACTTACCAACTAGATTGGAAGTATCTGTAGGCAAAATAGAAAAAACAATATTTCCTGAGTTAACAAATTGATTAACCCCCCAATAATCTTGAAAACTAATAACACCATTTATAGAAGATTTCAACACATAATCATATTCCCACTTTCTAATGGCTTCTTTAAGTAAATCATAAGATTGACTTAAATTATTTAGAAATCGCGTGTTGTCCTCTTGTTCGCTTATATGTGTACTCTTTAAAGTTCTGTTAGCAGATGAAATAGCTTCTCTCATTTGAGATATAGAAATAGCCATCGAACTTATGCTTTTTTGCATCTGTATAAATTCTAACTGTTTGGACTCATAAGTTTGCTCGGAAATTACCCCTTTTTTAAATAAATGTTTATTTCTATCTAAGTCTGTTTGTTTTAAAACAAATTCCTGTTCTAAAAGTTTTTTTTGAGTAATCTGATTTCGAAGTCTATTCTTTATTTCTTGTAACGAGGCTTTATTTCCGCCTAATTGATTCGTATAAGGATCTAAATCTTTTAGCAAAAAGTAATCTGTATAACTTTTTTCAAAACCTAGATAGGCTGCACTTATATCGCCTAATATAAGGTGAGATGTTTTTTCAAAAGGAAATTGAAAGTTTTTTAAATTTAAAGGAATGGTATCTGTAATTTCTTTTAACAAATAAACATCTTCAAAACTGGCTGTATTTTTTATAATCGCTAATTTTTGATCGGCTTTAACCGTATCTCTATTCTTTATAAAAACTTTGTCTAATTGTCCTGAATATCTAGAGATTATTTTTTCTGCTGGTTGTTTAGTGGTAACCAATATTTTTGCCGTTACAAAATCTGGGTATTTAATTATAAAAGATAGCGTCAAAATAATACATGTGAACATAAAAATCAGTGTGATACCCCAACGTACAATCCATATAGGTGGGTTGGTCAAAATTTCTTGAACTTCTTCTGATCTTAAATTTAAATTATCTTGTTTTTCTTTTTTAGGCATCTGCTGTCTCGCTACTTAATTTTTCTAATTCTAATTGATTTTTTACTAAATTGTAATAGAATCCTCGTTGTTCTATCAATTCTCTGTGCTTACCAGATTCTTTTATCTTGCCATCATCAAGAACTATAATTTGATCTGCATTTTTAACAGTACTTAAACGATGAGCAATAATAACAACTGTTTTATCTTTAAAGAACTTATTTAAATTCTCCATGATGATACGTTCATTTTTCGCATCTAAAGCAGACGTTGCTTCATCAAAAAACAACAAATTAGGATTTTTATAAACAGCCCTAGCAATAAATAAACGCTGTTTTTGCCCGGTACTTACACCTACGCCTTCATTCCCTATTTTAGTGTTAAAACCCAAAGGGAGAGATTGTATAAAATCATAAATGTTAGCCACTTTTGTAGCTTGTATTAAACGTTCTTCGTCTATGATATCTTCGCCTACAGCAATGTTATAGGCAATGGTATCGTTAAACACATAGCCTTCTTGCATCACCACGCCGCAATTGGCACGCCACGCTTTGTATGATAGTGCTTTTAAATAATGCTCGCCATACATAATATTTCCTTTTTCGATATTATAAAATTTTAAAAGAATTTTCATTAAGGTGGTTTTACCACTCCCACTAGCTCCAACTATAGCGGTAATTTTATTGGAAGGAATTTGCATACTAATTCCCTTAATAACATTTTCGTCATTCCCCATGTATCTATAGGTAGCATTCTTGAGTTTTAAATCCTGATCGGGTTTTATGTCAGAAATTAAATGTTTCTGTTTACTTTCTTCATCTTCTTTATCATGTATTTCTCCTAGGCGTTCTAAACTTATTTTAGCATCTTGTATGATTTGTACGAAACTCACCAATTGCCCAATAGGACCGTTTAACTGCCCAATAATATATTGAATGGATAACATCATACCCAATGTGATATTCCCTTCGATAACCAACAACGCTGAAGTAAAAGTTATGAGAATATTTTTAGCTTGGTTTATAAATGAAGAACCGACTCCTTGAGTTTGTTCCAATGTCAAACTTTGCATGGAAACTTTAAACAAACGAGCTTGGACGTATTCCCATTTCCAACGTTTTTGTTTTTCTGCATTGTTCATTTTTATTTCTTGCATCCCATTAATAAGCTCTATAACGGTACTTTGCTCTTGACTCATTTGAGAAAAACGTTTGTAATCCAATTCTTTTCTACGTTTTAAAAAGAATAAAATCCACAGAACATAAACGATGCTTCCAATAGCAAATATGAAAAAAATAGAGGTGCTGTAATAAAGAAGAACTGCTCCAAAAACAAATAAATTCACCATGGAAAACAGGGTGTTTAATGTAGACCCTGTTAATAAACTTTCTATACGACTGTGATCGTTAATTCGTTGCATGATATCTCCTGTCATTCTAGAATCGAAATATGCAATGGGAAGATTCATCAATTTTATAAAAAAATCAGAGACTAACGAAATATTAATTCGAGTACTTAGGTGCAATAAAATCCAACTTCTAAAAATACCGACACTGGTTTGTCCCAAAAACAACATGATTTGAGCAATTAAAACCATATAGATAAAATCAATATCTTGGTTTTGGATCCCAACATCTACAATACTTTGGGTTAAAAAAGGAAAGATTAATTGGAGCATACTTCCTACCAACAAACCTATAACCAATTGCAACAACAGATTTTTGTATTTAAACAAATATTGAAACAGAAAACGAAACGACTTTTTGTCGGTCTCTTCCCAGTCCAATTCTTTAAATTTAGGAGTAACTTCTAACAACAATGCAATTCCTTCTTTGGTATCCTCTGTAGCATTATTCCCCATCCAACGGGGAATAAACTCGGCTTTGGGATAGGTAATCAAACCATAAGAAGGGTCCGATATATATACCACATCTTTTTTTATTTTATAGACGACCACAAAATGGTTTTTGTTCCAATGTACAATAAGAGGTAAAGGAGCTTCTTTAAGCTTATTGAAATCTAACTTAACACCCAACGATTTAAACCCGATGGCTTCTGATGCATCACTAAGTTTTAAAAGATTACTTCCTGCTCTTGTAGTCTCTGATAAATCTCTTACATCTTGCAATGAAATTAATTTACCATAGTGCTTTGCTATAATTCGCAAACAAGTAGGACCACAGTCTTTACCATCTGGTTGTTTGTAAAAAGGAAAAGGTTTTTTCAAAATAATTTTAAAACATTAATCTGTTAATAAGTATCTTTCAATTCTAATATTAAACCTGGTAAATTATTGAATTCTACAGGTTCAAACGGTACAAGTATTTGAGATGCATACCATGCTTCAATTCTAAATTTATATACCACTTTATTTTTATTTATTTTAAACCTTATTGCTTTATACCAGATATAACCCCCTATTTTTTTGATTCATTTATATAAAAGATGAAGGTTTAGAGCTTATCAAAGCATACTCTAGTGAGTTATTTACTTCTCTTAGAAAAGCGTCTTTTCTTTGTTTAAGTAATATTTACCTGAAAGTAATATTAAAAAGAGGCTTTTTAATTATTTAAATAGCCTCTTTAAAGCAATACTTCTTAGAAGTTAGTTAGTAAGCCCAGCAAAATTTATTATCTTGACCTGGTTCTACATTTATTGGCTCATGACAATACTCACCTTGATCGCAATGAGCATCTGTTTCACAAATCCGAACCTCACCAGGGGTACTGTAACCAACATAACCACCAAAGATAGTTTTAAGTTGGTTCGTTTTAAGCATAGAGCCTTCTTCTAATTTCAGGTTTTTTAAACTTAATTTTTTCATTTTATTAAAATTTAAATATTTATTTTTGCCTTGAACAGTTAAAGACACTCAAGGTTTGTGTCTGCCCTTCGCGAAAGGATATTGTTTGCGCCCAAAGTTTTTACTTTGAGTTTTTTTACTGTAATACTTCTTTTAAATCTTCTACACTATATTCTTTAGGCAACTCATACTCATTAATAAATATGGTAGGTGTATGTGTAATATGTTCTGCTTCGCACCAGTTTCTCATCGCTTCTATTTTATTGTTTTGTTTCTCAAGTTCTCCGTTCATGGGATATTTACTTGCAAATACTTCATAATCTTTTTCTTCAGCATGATACCAATCGTCTAGGGCTTGTTGGGTTTTAGTTTTATTTCCTTGTTCATCTATAGCTAAAAAATGACTTACTGGTTTACCCTTGGTATCCTTACTAGACCTAGCTGTAAATAATATTTGTAAATTTATTTTACCTGCGTTCACCAAATCTTCTAAAATTGGGTGTGCTTTGGCACAGGGTCCACAATAAGGATTACATACTTTTACAACATGGTATTTAACTTTTTTTTCTTGGTTAATTGAAATTCCCAAACCTTCTGTAGTTCCTTCTATTTTTCTGGATTTTATTAATAAGCCTTCTAAAACATCTGGATTGTTTTTTATTTTTTTTAGCAAGCGTTTATATACATTGGTTTCTTTTTCTTGTTCTAACAGCGGTTTTATAACTTTCCAACCTAGTATTGGAATTAATAATAGAGCCCATAGTAAAGGAAGTGTTTCATTTTCTATTGGAATTTTATAAAACTTACTGAAAAAAGAAATTACAATTTCAGCAATAAGCACCCCTTGAATAATGATGCAGAACTTACACCATTGTTTTATAACTACTGCCTGATAATAGATTGAAATGATTAGAATTGGTATGCTTATAAAACTCAATACTTCTAATATGGCTAATGCAGTTGGTAAAAAATCATAAACTAGTAAAAAAGATAATGTTCCAAAAAAATAAGAAAAGCTTAAAAGACTTAAGCTAAGTGTTCCATCTAATAACTTGGCGTGTTTTGAACCCAACACGGCATTACAATTAGTTTTTTTGCTATCACCCATACAAAAACTTTGCAAGGTAGGATTGTATTGGTCTACATCAAACCATAACAAAAACACACCTACGGTTATTCCTATGAATTTTAAAAAAGTGTAGGTAATAGTGTAAAATGTGGAAGATGTATTGATTCTCACTTCAGAATTAAAAAAAACAATCACAGTCCAACTCAACAATAACAAAGCAATACTTCCTATTAAAATGTTTAATGTTCGTCTTGAAGTAATCTTTTTTTCTATGTCTTTTTCCTTAGAATCTTCAGTTGTTTCAACTAATAAACAAATACCTGTCCATATTTTTAAAAAGTCTTCTTTAGAAGATTCTATTAATTTATTCTTATTATCGTAATAGGAAACTTTGTTATCGAACACACTTTTTAACACAAAAAACAAATGTTGCCTTTTAACTTTCACTTGAACAATAGAAGGCAATGGCATTTCTAAAAGTTTTTCGAAATCTAATTTTACTGCTAAAGTTTCGATATAGTACTTTTCTAGAGTATCCGATATAGATAATAAACTGGGGTAATCTGGATGAGACAGAATACTATCTTTTAAATATTTTGAGGTATGTTTTATATCATGTGAAGTCAATATTTTTTTAGTCGCTTGTATACAATTATCCATAATAGATAGATATTTGGGTTTAAAATATTTTAAACAAAAATTTTCAATATATAGCCCTTGGACTATTCTATTAAGTTTGAGAGACTGTGTTATTTACTGTGGGTAACATCAATAAAACGAGCAACAACGTAGTAAGTATTAAAATACTTGTCACTCTGTTAAGCCTAAAATTGTATTCTTAAAATTTGTAAATAACGTAGCACAATATACTTTTTTACTTATAAAAAAAAGGTTTCATATTAATCACAATTTACATACATATTCGTCAATTCTCTACTAAGTGGAAGTTATATTATTATAAAAGCAGGTTTAGTATTATTGGAAACCATGATTCTTGATAGCATATTTCTCTTCAAGTTGATTAATACCATTTCTAATTAAAAACATCAAATATTTATAAGGTTAAAAGTAGAGTTGTTTTTATTTCCATCTTAAATGAAAGCTCATCAATATCATGGTTGCTCACAAATATACTCTCGTATACTCACTAGTATAAAGAAACACACAAATATATTTACAAAATAATGAAGTACTCAAAATGTGCATACAGATGCACACAGTTATAGTTATATAGAAGTGAAGTGTAATATGGTGAACTACTGGAGGAACCACTTTCAAAGTTTATAAATATTTGATTATCATATTGTTTTCAAGGGCTTTTCGTTTAGTACCTAAGAGTGGTATTGAATGCCATCCCTGAACTACAGCGAGACTCCCTATAAATCGCTTTTCTTTTTAAAATAATAACTTACTGAATATCTGAATTACTTTTTTACATGCTCTTTTACACTGTAAATCACTACATTTATTTATACCATATGTATTTTCCCTTCTATTCATCCAAACACTATTAATTCAATAAAAACACCTTAGAAAACACATAATCTCTTGTATCGAGATGTATACAATATTATTAATCGGTTTTAACAAAAATAAAATTCTTTTGATATTGAAATTTTATTCCAAAAATTGCAATTGCAAATTACTATTTCTAAAATACAAATTCGGCAATTACCGGATAATGATCAGAAAGAAACCAATGTTCCTCCCCATTACAAACTTTGCTCTTGTACATTTTTTTGCTAGATCTGGTGATACCATTATATAATCGATTCGTGTAAGGCGCAAGATCAATTGCTCTATTGTTTCATTATTTATTGGCCCTAAAACTCTTCCTGGAAATGATCCTCTTTCATCAATCCCCTTGGTATAGAATTGACAGACATCTACAAGAGGAAAAGCCATAAACATACTATATTATCAATTAGTTTAATTTTATCTACCAACGTGTGTTCGACCTAAGTAATTACGATTAGTTGCATTCATACAGCCCATTCTAACATCTTGATTTAAAAGGGGATAAAATATAAAAAGAGGTTGTCTTTTCAAACAACCTCCTTAAAAAAGCCAGTATAATAACTCAAAAACTAACTGTTTTTTAATACACCTCAAACTCAGCCATATTTATGGATCTGCTACCAGAAGTCGAGTCGAGTTGAAGGCGTACATACCTTCCATTTACATTAATACCTTCATGCTTGGAAGGAAAACCTGCTGTACCTTCTTCGTGAACATCAGTTACACCTGCTTGTGCTTGTATTCCTTGCACTGTTGAAGCTGTAAATGGTGTTTCAGAAATAAATATGTGGTAATTGGTTAAACGATCTGCACAACAATCAGCTCTATTCCATATATTAACCTGTCTAACATTAACAACAGCTCCTAAATCTACTTCAAACCAAGAATCTTCTCCGTCTGCTTCATTGGTATGAATAATATTTGGGTAACCTCCGTTTTGAACACCATCAACTGCACTGGCTGCAACTGTTCCCCAAGCTTCAGCAGAGGCGGTTGCAGGTTTATTTAGTGCTAGGTTAGGTGATTTATCTCTAATTATAAAATCATAAGATAGTACGGCATTATAGTCAAATCCTTCTTCACCTTTATTGTCATAAGTAACTTTAAAAGCTATTTTGACATTATCACCAATACCTACTCCCATTTCTGCAACTGTTGAGGAAAAATTGGCTATATAACTTCCATTATTTTCCGTAACATCTAAAGTGGCTATAACATTTGATGTACTAGTATTTATCACCTCAACAGTTAAGGGTTGTGCTTGTATGGTTAATGTTAAATCTACATTGTCAATAAAAAAGTCCTCCAGGGTTGGATCATAATTTAATGCTGCTAATTCAGCTTCCGTGTATGCAAGACCTGTTGCAGGGTTAGAATGAGTAAGCGTTAACTCATCCTTTCCTTCTAATCTATTATCTACTCTATATTGATAGTCTAATGGGATATCACAATTTGTGCATACTAAACACAAAATTATTAAGTATAATATGTTGTTTTTCATTTTGTATATTTTAGTTAATATGTTACCTAACATTACCACCCTGGGTTTTGTGTTAGGTTCGGATTAAGTTTAATTTGCTCGACAGGGATTGGATATAAGTACAATTTTTGATCCCAAGATCTACTACCTTCATCATCGGCAATAATAAAACCATTGCCATCAACAGGAAAATCAGTACCGTCATATTTCACACCTAGTAAATTAACAGGAAGAAAATTTTCTGATTCTTTCCATCGTCTTAAATCATCATATCTAAAGCCTTCGTAAGCTAACTCTACAGTTCTTTCATTTCTAATCTGCCAAAGCATATTTAAAGCATTTCCAGTAGCTAAACCATTGGTTAAATGTGTTAACCCAACACGATCTCTCAATTGATTTATGGTTAAATCCAATTCTGAGTCAGAAATGCTTCCGTTTTTCTCATATAAAGCCTCTGCATGATTTAATAACACCTCTGCATAACGGATAACCATATAATCATAATAACATCTACCCAATTGAGACTCTTCGTTATCTGAGAAAAATTTATAGGGTAAATAACCCGATCTGGTACTTCCAGAGCTTCCACCAATATTAGGTATGGAAATATCATCTCCAAGATTGAGAACTACGGAGCCAGGAATTATCATCGTTTGTGACATTCTTGGGTCTCTGTTTTGAAATTCTGAGGCCATAGTATCATAGCCTTGAAATAATGGAGAAATACTAATAGGTAAACCATCCGTACATACATACATATCTGCCAACATTTTGGTTGGGGAATTATGATTTGTAGAAACCCATCTGGAAGTGTTATGAAATATTTCCCGTTCTTCATTATAACGTCTTGCCAAAATAGACTCCTTACTCCCTTCACCTTCCTCAATAAATAGATGTCTATAGGCAGCATCTGTTGAACCACCCATATAAATTTCGTACTCACCAGAATCTATTAGAGCTTGCGAGGCGTTTATAGAATGTGTAAAATATGAATTGGCATCGGCTCCTGTTGCATGATATTTAGCCCAGGTTCCTTCATATAAAAACATTCTTGATTTTAAAGCCAAAGCGGCGCCTTGCGTTACCCGTCCTTTTTCATTACTGGCTAGTTCGCTTTCTAAAGGCAAATTAGCAATAGCCCAGTCTATATCTTCTAAAATATAAGCTACGACTTCTTCTCTAGAAGCTCTTGGAGCATCTAATTCTTCAGAATCTAAAGTTAAAACAGTTCTAATTAATGGAACACCTCCAAAAGTACGCACTAAATTATGATAAGTTTGCGCTCTGAAAAAGCGTGCTTCGGCTGCGTATCTTTTAGTTTCTGATTGTATCGCTTCAGCCAGTTCGTAATTTTCAGTTATTCTAGTGGCTGCTCTAATGCTACCATAAGCTCCACCCCAACCAGGACCATCGTCTAAAAGTAGTTGACCAGCACTGGTACCGTTTCTTGAATGCCCTACAGTAATATCTGAATTTTGATCATAAGTACCATTAGCAGCACTCCTTAATGAAAAATAAAAAGCATTAGCTGCCTTTTCAAAATCACTTGCAGATTTCCAAAATGAAGCATCCGATACTTGATCTAAAGGTGCTAAATCTAATTCCTTTTCACAACTTAGTATTAAAGCTATCATAGCAAATAGCCCTAAGATTTTTATATTATTTTTTTTCATTTTTTAGAATGTTAAAGTTAAACCTAAAGAATAGCGTTTGGTATAAGGATAAAAATCGGCTGACCCATTTGTATTTTCTGCATCATATCCGCCATCTACAGCATCTATAGTAAATAAATCCTCTCCACTTAAATAAAATCTCAAGCTACTTATTCCTACTTTTTCTAAGACATCTGTAGGTATGGAGTAACCTAGGGTAATATTTTTAAATCTAGCGTAGGCGCCACTTACTCTAGTATTCTCAGATGTTCTATAATTCCACTCCCTCGTACCTCCGGTTGTAAGTCTTGGATATTTTGCTGTTGGATTCTCTGGTTGCCATGTATTTTGATAAAATCTTCTTAACGGCTGCCACCAAGGCTGTTGAAAAGGAATAGAAAAACTACCACTATAAAAGATTGATCTTTTTCCAACACCTTGAACAAAGGTGCTAAAATCGAAATTTTTATAATTTGCTGCTAAATTGATACCAAAGTTATATCGTGATGTATTGGTTCCTAAATTTATAATATCGGCATCATTACCATCATCATCATAAGTAGAAATTCTACCGTCTCCATTTAAATCTTTATATCGCGCATCACCAATAGCTATATCGGCCGGGATGTTTTCAAGCTTTTTATACTCGTTTAGTTCGACTTGATTTTGGATAATACCATCCCAGGCCCAACCAAAAATAGTGCCTAACGGATACCCTTCTCTTGTATCACTTACACGATCTCTTCCATCTAAATCTATTAACTTATTGGTATTGTCACTTAAAATCACACCAATACTATATGAAAAATCTTCGGAAACTGTATCCTTCCAATTTAAGCTTAATTCAAAACCTTTGGTTTCTAAACTCCCTATGTTTTGAGCTGGAGCAGCTCCTCCTAAAACGGAAGGTAAGTTAACCCCTAATAACATGTTGTCGTTTTCCTTTTTAAAAATATCGAATGAACCTGACAACTTAGAGTTTAAAAAAGAGAAGTCAATTCCAATATTAGTTGTTTTTATATCTTCCCATGTTCTGTTCTGTGATACGATACCTGCTTCTGAGGCACTTTGAGCTTGTTCTCCATCACCAAACGGGTATTGGCCACCAATATTGATAAGTGCAATATAATCGTAAAGGTTTCCAGTACTTAAGTTTTGATTTCCAGTCGTTCCTTGTGATGCCCTAATTTTTAAATGATCAAAAATATTTAGGTTTTTAATAAACTTTTCTTCTGAGGCTAACCAAGCTAGACTTACGCCTCCAAAATCACCCCATCTTTTGTCCGGAGAAAATACGGAGGTTCCATCTCTACGATAATTTATTTCCGCAATATATTTTGAGTTAAAAGTATATGTTAATCTTCCAAAAAATGATCTTATAGCCCAATGACTAGCATTTGCTCCATTCTCCATGTTTTCGGTATCACCTAAGTTTAAGCTCAATACTTCTGTTTGTGAAAAATCCTGTCTACTTGCCCAAAAACCACTATTTTCATTTTCTTCATGACTTGCTCCAGCTGTTAAACCTATATCATGTTTATTCCCGAATTGCTTATGATAATCTAAATATGCTGTGAAGTTTTTATAAGTAGACTCTGATGATGATTGCGTTAAACTATTCCTTGACCTTGTACTTCCAGAAGAGGTATCATTATAATTCCATCTTAAACTAATCGCATTAAAATCTTTACCAGTGTTAACACCTCTATTTATAGCAGCCTGAGTGTAAATCTTCAAACCATCAGTAATCTTATAGTTTAGTAAAAAATTCCCTCTTAATACTTCCGAAATTCTAGTTCTTTTACCTTGATCTCTGTTAGCTCGTTGCCTAGGATTTCCAAAACCCCATTGGGTTACATAGTTCTCTCCAGATTGACTAAATATAGGAAGCCAGGTAAAAACTCTATTTCTCAATGCAAAAATGTTATTGGAAGTAGCAGCACCTTCTAAATTTCTATTACGGTCGTAACTAATCTTAGTTTCTAATCGCAAACGATCTGTAAGATTGTAACCATGATTAAAACGGAAATTAATACGCTCATTAGAATCCCAGGCATTACTTAATATTCCGTCCGTTCTAGTAAATCCAGCAGATGCTAAATAATCTGAACGTTCTCCACCACCGCTTATAGTAACATTGTGACTTTTTTGTGTCCCATCATCAAAAAGGGCTTTGTCCCAATCTTCTAGTTTATAAAACAAAAAAGCGTTTCCGCCAATATCATCAGGTTCAGCCCCAGCATCAATTTTTGCTAAAACTTCATCTAAAGTTCCTCCGCCTGCAAACTGGGGAGATGCACCAGCAGCCGTTTTTGCTTCCCAGTCCATTTCTACCCATTGTCTTAAGTTTACTCGTTCTGTTAAATTAGATCTAACATTCGTAGAATAATTGGTAGTTAAAGTAACTTGTGGAGCTTGATTTTTTCTTCCGGTTTTTGTAGTAATAAGTATAACCCCTCCAGCTGCTCTAGCTCCATAAATTGCTGCCGAAGCATCTTTTAAAACGGTAGTAGACTTAACATCGTTAGGGTTTAATAAGTTAATATCTCCTTCTACACCATCAATTAATATAAGAGGTGAATTCCCACCATCATTTATAGAGTTAGTACCTCTTATATTTATAGAGTAGCCTTCTCCTCCTGGTCTTCCACTTGACCTATTGATTGTTAGACCTGGGACTGCACCCTGCAAACCATTAATCACATTTGTTATAGGTCTTTCCTCTAACACCTCTCCCGAAATTTGTCCAACTGCTCCTGTGGTTGTTTTTCTAGTACGCTGACCATAGCCAATTATCACAACTTCTTCTAGATGGCTTGTAGATTCTTCAAGTATTATAGAAACATTTGTTTGGTTGTTGACTGCAATTTCCTGAGTAACAAACCCTAAAAAAGAAACAACAAGTATCGCATTTGCATCCGTTACATTTAATGAGAATTTACCATCAAAATCGGCTTGAGTACCATTGCTGGTCCCTTTTTCTATAATATTGGCTCCAGGCAGGGGTACTCCAGACATATCTGAAACAATACCTGATACCTGAATGCCCTGATTTTCTTTAGAATTAACACTATTAAATTTCGCATCATTTTTAATTATCACAATATTACCATTGGATAATTCAAAATCCATATTATTATTTAATAGGCTTTTTTTCAATAACTCTGTTATAAGAACTTCACCTTTTTTTAATTGAATCTTTGGCTTGTTCTTAAATAGCCTTTTGGGGTAAATAAAATCATAATCGGTTTGGTTTTGAATGATTTTAAATACTTGATCGATTGTAGCCAATTGATCTTGATCGATTTTCACTTTCTCTTGAGAAAACACATTCTCTGTATTGAAACTAAAAACAGTAGTACAAAATAAAAAGATGAACGTCTTCATAATTGTAGATAAGACCCGTTTCCTAATATTGGAACGGACAGTGGTTAATTTAATTTTCATAAATTTGCTTTGTGTTAGTTAAACATTAATTAATACATAGTATAGGGGCGAAGTTTTGATACCGGAAAATTTCTCTACTTCGCTTCCTTTCTTGTTCGAACATTCCTTTATCTAAATCTTTTTTGATTTAAAAAATTAGATTAATTCTGTTCTTATTTTAATACGACATTCTTACCACTAATGGTATAATCTTTAATTGTTCCAAAACTTTTAATACCAGATAATACTTTATTTATATCTCGATTTCTTCTTAATACGCCAACAAATTCTTCGTCCTCAATGTCTTTGTTCATAAAAACAACTTCCATATCGTACCATCTGGACATGACTTTCATAATCTCTTTCAATGTTTTACCATCAAAACTAAATATGCCTTCTTTCCAAGAGATCTCATTATAGACATCTACATTAGCAACCTCTATAGTATTTGTATTCTTATCTAAAACCGACTGTTGGTTAGGTAATAACTTTTGCTTTGTACCTTCTTGATTTATCAACACTAGACCTTCTACTAAAGTTGTATAAATATTCGTTTCGTCTTTATAAGCTTTAATATTGAATTCTGTACCTAGCACTTCGATGTCCTGATTTTGATTGTGGACTATAAATTTTGAACCATTATGTGCTGTACTTGGGCTCACATCAAAATAAGCCTCACCATACACCAATTCCACTTTACGACTTTCTCCCTTAACAAAACTTGTAGGGTATTTAAGCTGCGATTCTGAATTTAACCAAACTTGTGTGCCATCTGAAAGCTTAATTAACCATTCCCCTCCACGCGGGATCGTTAAATAATTGTATGTGATTTCTTCTTTTGTAGTGTTCGCAGCATTATAAACTAATTCTTCCCCTGTACTCTTTATATTATTACTTTGGAATGTTTGCCCTTTTTCTAATGCGACTACAGAACCATCCCCTAAAGTTAACACCGCTTTGTCTGTACCGGTTTCTATTATATTTGTCTTTACAATTATTGGCGAATCCTCAATAGGTTTACTAAATAAATCCCCCTTGAATATATAACTAGTGGCAAGAATACCTACCAACACGGCTGCTGCATATTGTACCACTTTTCTTTTATAAAAGGGAATAACCTTGCTTTTTTGTTTTGGCTTAACATTTTCTTGGATTGCTTTCCAAGCAGCATTTACATCTAATTCTGAAATATCGTAAGCCCCGCTTCCTTCATTTTTTAATTGAAGCAACCGCTTGTATAGTCTTTCGTTTACATTAGAACTTTTAAGCCACTCTTGGAATATAATCTCTTCCTCTGGAGTTAGATTATTTCTTAACTTTTTAAATATGACATCTATATTTCTCACCTCAACCTAATCTAAATGATCTTATTGTTATACTAATAAGACCCATAACTTAAATTTAGGGTGATGTTTTTTTAACTTAATTTTATTTTTTTAGAATAAATCTTTTCTTGAGAAAATAAAAAGAGTAGTAAATGCGTATCTTTTAATGAAGATCTTAAAATTTTAAATGCTTTTTTCATTTGAGTTTTTACCGTGTTAATCGATATTTTTAAGACCTCTGCCGCTTCTTTATACTTAAGGTCGTTTAACACACATAATAAAAATACATTTTTACATTGTTCTGGTAGTAAATCTATTTGTTTATATAATTCTATTTTATTCTTAAGCGCTATGGCTTCTTGTTCTTCTGTATTGGCTGGATTATAAAAAAGATTGTGGTTAGAGAGCGTATCCGTTTTCTTCCTCTTTTGGATTCTTTTTAAACTGGTGTTACGCACAGCTGTTTTAAAATAACTTTCACTATTTTTTAATTCCTTCAGTTTGTTTTGCTCTATTATTTTTACAAAAACATCCTGAACGACATCTTTTGCCTCATTAATGTCCTTTAAATAATAATAGGACAGAATGCACAGTTCTTTATAGTTTTTTCTAAATATTTCTTCAATAGAATCCAAAAAGAGTCTTCTTTAATATTGTTATGTACTGCTTTTTTAAAATAACTTTCACTATTTTTTAATTCTTTCAGTTTGTTTTGTTCAATTATTTTTACAAAAACATCCTGAACTGTATCCTTTGCCTCATTAATATCCTATAAATAATAACTTAGGACAGCATGCATAGTTCTTTATATTTTTTTTAAAAAATATTTCTTCAATAGAATCTAAAAGGAACTTTATTAAATATTGATAGCTATACCAAATTAGCCGAAAAACTAATTAACCTAAACTTCTAATTTCAACGTGAACAAATCTAAATAAAACAAATTAATTAAACATCTTCACTTGCATTATAAATATTATTTGCAATAATTCCAAATTAGTTAGGTGGCAAAGCAATGTAACTTTAGAAACAAATCAAAAATTTGCAGTGGCAATTATGGCTAAAATATAGTAAGTCTACTTGTATTTATCTTAAAGATTCGGATTATTCTTTTGCGCCTAGCTTTGAGATTTTTTTTGTGACTAGGTTAGAACCTTTTGAAATTTCAAACGATGACATTTGAGCGTAAATATGCTCTCGCATACTTACATGAACACAGGTATTCGCAAGTACACCTTTTATATAAAGAAGCACTTAAAATGTGTATATAGATTTACACATATATACTAAAGCACATTTTAAAGTATAATTCCCCCCTTAAACGCTTATTACTTATACAAATCGTCAAGCACCAAACGCAATTCTCCATAACTATACTTAGCATCTACTTGGTGTTTTAAATCAGAGAGATTTTCAAACTTTGTTTTGGGGATAATGTTTTTTAGTTCTTCATAATGAACTTCGGAGATCAAATCGGTTATTTTTACTTCGCCTGAAGATATAAAGCTTGCCAAATGCCCTGTAATGGTATTCACATTCAAGTCACGTTCTAAAGCGATTGCTTCAGCAGATTTTCCCATTTTAAATAAGTCTAAGGAAATCTTTTTAGTATCGCCTTTTTTTCGCTTTGGTTTTGGTTTCTCAAAAAGATCTATCTCACTAGCATCAGAAGTTTCAATATCGTTCTCGTCACAATAGGTTCTAATCACTTCTAAAATGGCGGTTCCATATTTTTCAACCCGCACCTTCCCCATACCGTTAACTTGTTTTAGTTCTTGCTTATTCGTTGGTAAGGTTTCGCACATGTCGTATAAAGCTTTCTGTGTAAACACCTGAAAATGCACCAAATCTTCTCGTTTAGCTATACTGTTTCGTAGCTCACGTAATAACTCAAATAACTCAATATTGGTCGTCCCATCAATAATTGTTTTTCTAGGTTTCTTAGGTTTGTCTTTAGCAAGAAAAACGGATTTAGCACGTAATTCTAAAAAGGTGATCACATTAAAACCAGTTGTTAAACCTTCAAAATACAAGAGCTTGCTCGTCAACAATTCTTCTAGAGTGTCAAACTGTTTAAGCATATCTTTTTCAATCGTCTTGTTGTCCGTAGTAAAACCAAAGGATTTTATAGCGGGGCTTATACGCTCTTTTGTCTGGACACTGAAATAGTTGATCGCTTTAATAAACCGTTCTTGAAGCGCTTCACTCGATTCAGGCGCTTCAGAAGTTTCAGATAGGGCGGTTAGTTGTGCCTTAAATGCATTGGCTACTTTTAACAGTTCTGTAACACAAGATTTCATAGTATCTAAAGGATCTTCTACTTGTCCCTCTATACTGGTTTTATTCTTATAATAAATATCAAGTATACGTCCTATAGGATGGAGAAACTTATAAAAATCGAATAATTCTGCTATTAAATTCAACTGAAATTCCGATTTAGAAGCTTGTAATATACCTTTGTCTGGTTGATTCTCTTCAGCCATTTTATTAAAAGACAATACATTACTATCACTAATAATCTGACTGGAATTTATTTTACTATTTAGCACCAAACCTTCTAAAGATTTACATCTGCTTAATGCCACATAAGTTTGTCCATGTGCAAAAGCACCTTGAGCATCGATAATAGCTTTTTCAAAGGTTAGTCCCTGGCTTTTATGTATGGTTATAGACCATGCTAGTCGTAAAGGCATCTGCGTATAAGCACCTATTTTATTTTCGGTAATGGCTTTGGTTTCTGCATCAACAGTATAATTAATATTCTCCCAGATTTCTGGTGTGGTCACTATATTAAAATCATCTTCCTGACAATGTACGATCACTTCATCTCTGTCTAGGTGAATCACTTTTCCTATCTTTCCATTGAAATAGCGCTTTTCGGGTGAACTGTCATTTTTTATAAACATGACTTGCGCACCAACCTTTAAAGTTAGTTTCTCTTTATTAGGGTAGGCATATTCCGGAAACTTACCTTCAACACTAGCATCATAAGTATACGTCTTACTCTTTAGTTTATCCAGTTCTCTATTATTGGTCTGTTCTGCCTTATTATTATGCGTTGTTAAGGATATATAACCTTCTTTTTCATCTGGCACAAAATCGGGTTGGTAGCGTTTGTTTAATTCATCAGCTGAGGCTTGTGTTAGTGTATTGGTTCGGATCTCATTAAGAATGCTAATAAATTTAGGATTATCTTGCCTAAAAATATGACTCAATTCTATAGTAATAGCTTGACATTGTAGATACGCCTGACTACTAAAAAAGAACCCGTTTCTATAATAGGGTTTTAGTAATTCCCATTCATTTTCTTTTATAATAGGAGATAACTGTTGTAAATCGCCTATCATTAATAATTGAACACCTCCAAATACTTTATTTCTACTCTTAAAACGTCTCAAAACGCGATCAATACCATCCAATAAATCGGCACGAACCATACTAATCTCATCAATGACCAACAAATCCAGAGACTTAATGATGTTTATTTTGGTCTTGCTAAACTTACGATTAAAACCAGAAGATGTATTATTTAAGTCTGTATCTGGCAAAAGCGGACCAAAAGGCATCTGAAAAAACGAATGTATGGTCACTCCCTTTGCATTAATAGCCGCCACACCAGTAGGTGCAACCACTACCATACGCTTTAAAGATTTCATTTTCAACTTATGCAAAAATGTCGTCTTCCCAGTACCTGCTTTCCCTGTTAAAAATACATTTCTATCCGTATTATTAACAAAGTCCCAAGCTAAATCCAGTTCTTTATTTTCTATCATTATGTTTATTATAAAAACGCATTAAAGATAAGAAACCAACTACGAGTTTTACACTAAAAAAATTAAATAATTTGGATAAGCTTTTTACCTTACTATTCTCATTTATAAGTTGAGATGATTGTTTTATATACAGACCTACTTTTTTGAGCGGTATCCTTTTAACTGCAACCATCAAAACTATCACCTATAAAAAATAAATTTGTCGTTTGTAAAAAAAGGAACTTTTCCAAATCCTCTTGTAAGGCTTTTAACCCTTCTAAAATATCACCTACTACAAATAGTTTTCATTGATTTTAGTTTGTAAAAAACACAATAACTCCAATAACAATTAGAATACCTAGTACCAAAAAGAAAATCTTCCAGAATGAGTACGGTCGTTGCCCAGACAATACCCCTGTTTGCCCATTTACAAAGAAATTATATCGTTTTCCTTTAAATTGGTATGCGCTTATGTAAACAGGTAATAAAATATGTTTAAAAGTCTCTTCGCTTAACTGCATATTAATGGAAGAGACGCGTTGCGTATCTCCGCCAATATCATTTTTAGCCCATCGGGTGGCAATCGTCTTGGCTTCATTTGTAGCAACTAAATGCCCTTCTTTTAGGGGGATGGTATATTTTTCGGTAACAAAACCAGCTAAAAAACTACTGTTAAAAGGTTGTAGTTGTTTTAAGTTCCATCGAGACACTTTTGAGGGTATGACACCGGTTTTTTGTTTGGAAGCTTTAATCAAGGTATCATCCACAAATCCGCTTACATTGCCAGAAGCAGGATACCAACGTGTTCTACGCTCTTGTACAGTACGCCTATTTTTTCCAGAACCTACTGTTTTTGTTACATAATAGTACTCACCCCTTTGCCCTATATAGGTTGCAAAAAGTTGGGCATCAAATGTCCAATAGGGAGCGTACAGTCCTTTAGTATGTTGTGGATCTAAAGCAGCCTTTTTTAAATTGTTGGGAGCAAACCATAGGCTAGCGACCCAATTTTTAAAAATTTGATGCGCTTTTTCTTGCGTTATCTGAAAAGGAACAACAGCCCCCGGCAAAATCCAATCTTCTTTATAAGCGTCTTCAATAATAAGAGGCATACTACAATAAACACAATGCAACGACTTGTAGTTTTCTTCAACATGTTGATTGGCACCGCAGTTTTTACATTGTAGCATGGTAATTTGCTCACTATGCGACTGCCCTCCCATTTTATTAAGGTATTTTACAAGTTCTAGCTCTTCAAAACTATTTTCTGAAACAGGAATTTCCTGCTCATAGTTACAATAATCACATGTAAGTGAAGTAGTGCCCGGAGCATAAGTAAGCTCCGCACCACAGTTGATACAGGATTTTTTAAGCTCAGATTTTTGAGTGAATGTTTCTTGCATATTATTTTTACGCAGGAAGAGGTGGTGGAGTACTTCCTCCTAAAAAGGCTTTTAGTTCTTCCACTTCTTGTAATACTGTCCAATTTTGCATGCCTTGCTTCCACACCAAGGTTTCTTTGTTTACCGTTCTATTGGCAAATAATACTCTTAACTGCTCAAAGTTAACAGGACCAGCTTGTTGTCCATTTAATGCGTAAAAGTACTGTACGGCTATTGGCATTGGAGGTGGTACAGCTACTTGTTGCTGTGCCACCATAGGACTTGTAGTTGTCTGTTGCGTTCCTCCTGTCATCATACCACTCATTTGCTGAGCCAAGACAAAGCCCATTCCCATTCCCATTCCCGCACCCGCAGTACCTCCTTCGTTTGTAGCGGCAGCTTCAATGGCTTTGGCTGTTTTAAATTTGGTGAGTTTCTCAAGGTCTAATTTGTCTATACGACTATACTCAAAAATTTCTTTTTTAAGATCCTCGGGCATAGATACATTTTCAATAAAGAACTTTTCGAGAGAGATCCCCACACTATTAAACTCAGGCTGCATGACTTCTTTACAGGTTTCCGATAGTTCTGAAGTATTGGCAGCGTATAACTCAATAGGTAAATTTGCCTCGCCTACAGTATCAGTAAAACGCGTTGCAATTAAACTTTTTAAATGTTCGTTTATTTCAAAATTGGTAAAATTATTGTCTGTTCCTACAATATCTATAATAAATTTACCTGGATCGTTAATTTTAAAAGCATAGGTTCCAAAAGCTCTAATTTCAACAAGCCCAAAACGTTCATCATTTAAAGTAATTGGGTTTTTAGTACCCCATTTCTCGTCTGTAAAAAGGTGGGTGTTTACAAAATAAACTTCTGCCTTAAAAGGGCTGTTAAATCCATATTTCCAACCTTTAAGTGTAGCTAGTATCGGTAGATTTTGTGTATTTAAAGTATAAGTTCCCGGTGTAAATACATCGGCGAGTTGCCCTTCATTAATAAAAACCGCGACTTGCCCTTCCCTAACAATCAGTTTTGCTTCGTTTTTTATTTCGTTTTGATAGCGTTCAAAACGGTGTACAATAGTATCATCGGTATAGTCTAGCCACTCAATAATATCAATAAATTCGTGACTTAGTTTTTCTTTTATTTTGTCAAAAAGCCCCATAAGGTTATGTGTTAAAAAATTTATTACTAAATATAAGTATTATATTAAATAAGAATGTTACAGATAAAGGTATTTTTAAGATTAGTAAAATTTAAGAGTAGCTATTAATTTAAGTTAAATAACCATAAAAATGACATTTTCCGTATTATGTTAAGTATTACACATCCAGCCAGCCTCCTTTAATTTCAAAATTCATTTAAAAGCGCGTGAATGAAAATTGAATAATAATTATTCTAAATACATCCCACATCCATATTCAAAATAAAAAAAGAGTCTTAATAAATGCTTCACTTATAAAAAATTTAATACTCTTTTCATTTTTTACTATATTTATAAAAACCATAATGTAATCATTATAAGTAAATTATACCATTTTTAACTAAAATCTTTCGTGAAAGTTCTGACTGAATAAACATTAATAGCCTCAAAGAATATTGAATTGAAATTGACATTTGTCTAAGATCTACTTATAAAAGCATGTATTAAATGATATTTATGAATTTTCGATCAAGATCTATATTATTCGCTCTTTGTATAATAGTAAGTTTTATTCAATGTACTCAAAAATCAATATTACCACCAGGAGACCCCGATAATGGAGGGCTCTTTATTCCTGATGATTTTGAAGCTTTAATAGTAACAGATAGCATTGAAGGTAAAGCAAGACACCTTACCGTTGATAAATTCGGAACCATCTATGTCAATTTAAGGTATTCCAAAAATGGAGAAGCCATAGTGATATTACGAGATACAACTCAAAATGGAAAAGCAGACATCATTGAGAGGTATGGCAACATAAAAAAAGACTCTTCAGAATCAAGAGGTGGTTATTCCACAGCTATGAAAATACATAACGGTTATGTTTATTTTAGTACAGAATTGGTTGTGTATCGTTATAAACTGGATAAAAAAGGTCAAATTGTTCCTGGTGACCCTGAAATTATCATGACGGACGATCATGAACATGGACAACATCAACATATTGCAAAACCAATAGCTTTTGATAATAAAGGCTATATGTATGTGCCTTTTGGAGGTCCATCTAATGCTTGCCAAGTAGAAGGGAGAACACCCGAATCTCCTGGAATAGATCCTTGCCCCCAACTAGAACACCATGGAGGTATCTGGAGATTCGATGTAAATAAAACAGGGCAGACCCAAAAAGATGGTTATAAATTTGCAACCGGAATTCGAAGTGTGGTAGGATTAGATTGGAATCCGGTTGATGAAACCCTTTACGCCGTAGTACATGGTAGGGACGATCTATATCGTTTATTCCCTAACCAATTTACCCCATGGGAAAGCGCTATGTTACCTGCGGAAGAATTTATCAGAGTGACTGAAGGCTCAGATTTCGGATGGCCCTACTGTTATTATGATCAGCTTCAAAACAAAAAAGTATTAGCACCCGAATACGGCGGAGATGGTAAAATCGTAGGACGGTGTGAGTCCTGTGATGATCCCGTTATAGGCTTTCCAGGACATTGGGCTCCTAACGATCTTATGTTCTATACAGGTAACCAGCTTCCCGAACGCTATAAAAATGGGGCGTTTATTACCTTTCATGGTTCTACCAATAGAGGTCCCTACCCTCAGTCTGGGTATTTTGTTGGTTTTGTTCCCTTTAAAGATGGAAAGGCAACAGGAGATTGGGAAGTTTTTGCAGACGGTTTTGCTAAAAAGGATCCCATCGTAAGCGTATATAGAGCTGTTAACAGACCGATGGGTGTTACAACCGGTCCAGACGGATCCATATACATTAGTGATTCTAATCAAGGGAAAATATGGCGGGTTATGTATAAAGGCCATAAAGCTAGTTTTGGAGAAAAGGAACTGGCAGCCATGGAACAACGAAAATTAGTTACCCATATAAAAACACCAGACAAGGAAAAAGACAACTTAATGAAAGATGAACTATTATTAGGAGGACACAAGCTATACTTCAGATATTGTAGTGCCTGCCATCAAGACGATGGACATGGAGCAGGTGGTAGATTTCCAACATTGGTTCATACTGATTGGGTTACAGGAGATAAATCACGATTGATAAAAGTCATTCTTCAGGGACTGGAAGGAACCATCGAAGTTAATGGTGAGTCTTTTAGTGGTTTAATGCCCCAGCACAGTTTTTTAACCGACGATGAAATAGCAGAAGTTTTAACTTATATCCGTACCAATTTTGGTAATGAAGCTTCCACAATAGAAACAAAAGAAGTAAGTCGGATTAGAAAAAAATTAAAAAAGGAACATAATCATAACTAAGGATAATTGAGCCATAAATTACTCGGGGAAATATCTAAATGATCAAAATCATGAATAAATACCGTTTACTATGATTAGATTAAATAAAAAAAACTTGTTAAGTGTCTGTGTAATAAGTCTTATTAGTTCTCTGGCGTTAAGTCAAGACTATGATATTCTAATAAAAGGAGGACAGCTAATTGATGCTAAAAACAATATAAATAGTATTATGGATATTGCCATCGTCGATGGAAAAATAGCTCAGATAAGTACTAATATTTCGAAAGATCGTGCAAAAAAAACTATAGATGCCTCTGGACTTCTAGTATCATCAGGGCTTCTGGACATACATGGTCATAATTTTTTCGGAACACAACCTAAAGCCTATTTAAGTAATAGTTTTAGTAGTCTCCCTCCTGATGGTTTCACCTTTAGAAGTGGCGTGACAACCATTGTTGATGTTGGTGGTGCGGGCTGGAAAAATTTCGAGACCTTTAAAGAACAAACCATCGACCGGTCAAAGACACGAGTATTGTCCTTTTTAAATATTATAGGTTCAGGCATGAAAGGAGGTGCTATCGAACAAAACATTACGGATATGGACCCTATAGCCACAGCTAATAAGGCTAAACAATATCCCGGGATCATTGTTGGTGTAAAACTGGCACATTATTCTGGCCCGTTCTGGGAACCAACAGATCTGGCAGTGAGAGCAGGAACACTTGCAAACATACCAGTTATGATCGATTTTGGTGGTAGCGAACCAGAATTGAATATGAAAACCTTACTCATGGAAAAACTAAGACCTGGTGATATTTTCACTCATTGTTATGCACATATAAAAGGAAGAACAGCATTGGTTGATGAACATGGAAAGGTTAGACCCTATGTTTTTGAGGCACAAAACAAAGGAGTTATATTTGATGTAGGTCATGGCGGAGGTAGTTTTATATTTAGCCAAGCTATTCCGGCCACGCAACAAGGTTTTTGGCCAAATTCCATTAGCACTGATCTACATACTGGTAGTATGAATGGAGGCATGAAGGATCTCACAAACATTATGTCCAAATTTTTAAATATGGGCATGCCTGTTAACAAAATACTTGAGAGTGTCACCTGGAACCCAGCGCAATATATTAAGAGAACCGACTTAGGACATTTGTCTGTTGGTGCAGTTGCAGATGTTACCCTTTTAAAGTTAGTTGAAGGCGATTTTGGTTTTGTAGATACGAAAGGTTTAAGAATGTCTGGGTCGCAAAAAATAATTTGTGAATTAACCATAAGAAAAGGTGCCATCGTCTGGGATTTAAACGGCATCTCATCCACTTTATGGAATGAATAAATATGCCATTAAAAACAAGTAATAAAACAACCTATATGAAATCCATTTTTAAATTTTTACTATTCGGCTCAATTACCTGTCTGTTAATTACACTTATAATGTTAATCATGGGGCAAGGTTCAAATGCTGGATTCCCTCTCATGTTATTTTTCTTTCTCTTGGCTCTCGCTGTAAGAGGTACGCAAAAATTTAAAGGATTTTCATTTACCATATTGATCTTTGCGGCGGTTACCGTATCCATGTATTATCCATCTTATTTCACGAGTATAGGAAGTTTTAATCTAAAAAAGTTAATCGTTCCCTTACTTCAGATAATCATGTTTGGAATGGGTACCGCAATGAGTATTAAAGACTTTGGCAATGTTGTTAAAATGCCAAAAGGTGTTTTAGTCGGGCTTACTTGCCAATTTACAATAATGCCCCTATTAGGATTTAGTATTGCAAGTCTTTTTGGGTTCCCGGCCGAAGTTGCCGCGGGCGTCGTATTAGTTGGTTCATCGCCTAGTGGATTAGCATCTAACGTCATGGCATACCTTGCAAAAGCTAATCTGGCCCTTTCTGTTACACTTACAGCCGTTTCAACGGTCTTAGCACCATTAATGACTCCCTTATTGATGAAAGTATTTGCTGGTCAATTTGTGCCAATCGATTTTTGGTCCATGATGCTCAGTATATTGAAGATTGTGATTTTGCCAATAATAGTAGGCTTGATTTTTAATCATTTTTTCCATGGCAAAGCCAAATGGTTAGATAAGTTAATGCCTATAGTTTCTATGGTGGGAATAGCCCTCATTATTACCATTATTACAGCAGCTGGAAGGGATAGTTTACTCACCATTGGATTATTATTGGTATTAGCCGCTATCATCCACAATATCGCTGGATATTTTCTTGGGTATTGGGGCAGTCGCGCATTAAAAATGAGCGAACAAGATTGTCGTACTATAGCCTTAGAAGTTGGCATGCAAAATGGCGGGTTGGCTTCAGGAATAGCACTCGAAATGGGTAAAGTTGCAACCATTGGTCTGGCTCCGGCTGTTTTCGGCCCTTGGATGAATATTTCTGGTTCGTCATTGGCAACATGGTGGAGAGATAAAGACGCAGCAAAGAATTCCGGCTCGAATAACGCAGAGAAAAAAGAAACTGCTGACGAAAATGCAACTAAATAAAAAAAGACATTCTGAATAACCAGAAAAAACAAAAAAGTATGAAACACATCAAATCAATAACTTTAATTGGAATATGCCTGCTTATGTTCAATGTAACACTGGCACAAACCATCACAAAAGAACAGACTATATTTCTTACGCCATTATGGGAAGGTGAAAGGTTTCCTGATGGCCGCCCAAAAGTTCCGGATGATATTCTTGAAAGAATGAAAAGTGTTGCTATAGAAGAAGCCTGGGGTGTACTAAGAAACGAGGGATACCACAATCAATTTGAAGGAGGCTGGAAACCATTACATGATGATGCTCCTTTTGTAGGTCGGGCACTCACTGCTCAATACATGCCTAACCGTCCGGATGTTGCTGATCAAATTAAAAAGAAAGGAGAAAGAGATGGTCGTGTTGGAAACACCAATTCCTGGCCCATAGATATGCTTATTACTGGTGATGTTTATGTCGCCGATTGTTTTGGAAAAATTGTCGACGGTACTTTAATCGGGGATAATTTGGGAAATGCCATTTATGCCAAATCTAAAACAGGTGTTGTTTTTAATGCTTCAAGTCGCGATATGGAAGGGCTTTCCCAAATTGAAGGCTTTAATGCCTACGTACGGGATTGGCATCCTTCATTTCTTACCGAAGTGATGCTTTTAAGTTTAAACACACCTATTAGAATAGGAGCGGTAACAGTTTTACCAGGAGATGTCGTATTGGCGAAAAAGGAAGGTGTTATATTCATTCCTGCACACTTAGCAGAGAAAATTGTGATTACCTCAGAAATTGTAAGACTACGAGATTTATTTGGAATTACTAGACTCAAGGAAGGCGTTTACAGCCCTGGACAAATAGATAACAAATGGTCCGATGCTATTGAAAAAGATTTTTCGAAATGGCTTAATGATCATATAGATGAATTACCCGTACCAAAAGAACAAATACAAGAACTATTAAAAAAGAGAACGTGGTAGTATTATTCTGATACTGCTTTATCACTTATACCATAAAATAATCAATAAATCTATTACGTATGAACAACATGGAAAATAAAACCACAAGAAGATCCTCTCTAAAAAGAATGGGAATGGCTATTATTGGTGTCTTCGGTTTAGGCATAACAAAAGCAATGGCCAAGGAATCAAATCCTAAAAAAGAAGTACTTGATCTATCAAAAGATAGTCAAGAAATCCCTTTGTTTTCTGGTGCAGTAAAGCATGGCAATACGCTATACATAGCTGGAAAAGGCGCTCATTTTGAAGGAGATATTAAGGCACACACAGACCATGTATTAAAAGAACTTCAAAAAGAACTGGAAAAAAATGGTTCCTCTATGGAACAAGTCTTAAAAGTGAATGTGTATCTCCACGATTTGGAAGATTATAAAGGAATGAATGAAGTCTTCAGGGGTCGCTTTGGAAAAAAGCCTCCTGTTAGAACTACGGTTGCTACATATGGTGGTGTACCCGGAAAGTCACTCGTTGAGATGGATTGTATTGCCGCAGTTAATTAAATAACCATTAAAACTTAGAACATGGCATCACGAAGAGAATTATTAAAAACCCTATCCATGCTACCATTAGCTGGTGGTTTACTGGGGTCTGAATGGCTCCACGGACAGCCAATCAATAAAGTACTATTAGAACCTGCTACACGTAATTTTTTTAAAGAATTAGGGCTTAGAACATTTATTAATGCGGCAGGGACCTATACTTCTATGACTGGCTCGTTAATGTCTAAGGAAGTTACTTCTGCTATTAGTTACGGTGCAACAGAATACGTTAATTTGGATGAACTACAGGACAAAGTAGGAGAAAGGATCGCTGAGCTATTAGAATGTGAGTACGCTACTGTATCATCAGGAGCATTTGGAGCTATGACCATAGGTCTTGCCGGAGTCATTTCTGGAATGGACGAAAAAAAAGTGGCACAGCTTCCTGATACAACGGGGCTTAAAAATGAGGTCATCCTTCAAGAATCACATAATATTGTTTATACCCATGCCTTAACAAATGTTGGAGTAAAAATAATCACTGTAAAAACCGCTAAAGAACTGGAAAAAGCCATCAATAAAAATACTGCTATGTTATGGTTTTTAAACGCCAATACAGATGAGGGTGAAATTAAACAAGAAGCCTTTGTTAAACTAGGTAAAAAACACGGTATCCCAACATTTATTGACTGTGCAGCTGATGTCCCTCCAGTAGAAAACCTATATAAATTCACTAAAATGGGGTTTGATCTGGTCGCATTTTCGGGAGGAAAGGGCTTGAGAGGTCCACAAAGTGCTGGACTACTATTGGGTAACAAAAATCTTATCAAGGCTGCTCGACTTCATACACCACCGCGCGGACATACCATTGCTCGAGGTATGAAAGTTAACAAAGAAGAGGTTCTAGGCATGTTGGTAGCCTTAGAATTGTATTTACAAAAAGACCATATAAAGGAATGGAAAATGTGGGAATCACAAATAAAGTTAATTAGTGATAGTGTATTGTCTGTTAAAGGTGTTGAAACAGAGATTCATATCCCAAAATATGCTAATCATGTTCCTTCTTTAAAAGTTAGATGGGACCAGGACATTGTTAAAATGACTCCGAATGACGTTAGGTCTGAATTGAAAAATGGTCATCCATCTATCGAGACCGTGGGAAACGATAAAGAAATAGGCATAACCACTTGGATGATGGAGCCCGGTCAAGAAAGATTGGTTGCCCAACGACTTAGAGAAGTATTATCAAACATTTAACAATATAAAAAATATGAAAATATCTTGGATATGTATCCTTGCGTTGCTCTTAATAAGTTGTACGCAAAAAGCAACACAAAAGGAGCATACAAACACAACAAGTGTAGTTACAAATGACTACGATCCTGAAGCCAATCTGAAAAAGCTAAAAATAACCTTAAGGGCTCCATCTACCCCAGTTGCTAATTACGTAAATGTAGTTCGTACGGGAAATTTGTTATTCCTATCTGGTAAAGGTCCACTACAGGACAATGGAAAAAATATTACTGGAAAAATCGGTGCTGACCTTACTATTGAACAAGGGTATGAAGCAGCAAGAATCACAGCTATAAATCAACTATCGGTACTTAAATCAACACTTGGAAATTTAAATAAGGTAAAAAGAGTTGTAAAAGTTTTAGGAATGGTAAATGCCACTTCTGATT